>CAYNVS010000027.1:0-42285 GCA_964400725.1 uncultured Myxococcales bacterium | reverse complement strand
CTGGGCGTTATCGACCCGGAAACCGAAGGCGACATAAAAATTAAATCCGCGGAGCTTGACAGGATAAAGCGGCTTGTAAACGGCGAGTTGAGCAAGCAGGCCAAATTCGACGTTGTAATGAGCGCCGACGAGATGAAGGCGACCATTAAAGAGCAGGCCAAGTGGGGCAATTCAAAATATTTTAAAGGGTGCAGTCTCGGCCAGCCTTTAAGCCCGAACACGCATTTAAAAATTATCGCGGGGCAGGACGGAAAGAAAAAGTATTTAACGCTTTCCATGCAGTCGGTTGAAAAGGGGTGCGTCGTCGGAAGCGCGGAAGTTGAGGTAAGCAAGGACAACTGGGAGCTGGCGGTGGCGCAGGCCGTAAACAGGCTGTTAAGCGGCATAATCGACGCGGGAGAGAAGTCATCGTTTGGCGGCGGCGACGAGAAACCCGTTACTAAAAAGGAAGTTCCTAAAAAGAAGGAAATTGACACGACGGAGAAGGAAATCAAGGAAGAGCCGATAGTAAAAGCCGAGACGGAGAGCGGCGGGGAAGACGTTGTTGTAAGCATCGACAGCGAGCCTGCGGGGGCGAAGGTAGTATTTAACAAGGCTACAATTTGCGCGAAAACGCCTTGTAAGGTTGAAATAGCGAGCGGCACGGCTGTGTTCGAGTTTAAGCCGCCGAACGACAAGTACGAGGGGGTAAGCGTAACGGCGACAATTAAGCGCGGCATGAAGCCTATAATAGGCAAGCTTGCGGCGAAGTTTGGAACGCTTGACGTAACCAGCGACCCGGGCGGAGTCGAGGTGAAGCTGGACGACGCGGCGATAGGCAATACTCCTATAACGGGGTATGAAATAGGAGAAGGGCGGCACAAGGTAGAGGTCGGCGGGAGCTTGTATTACAAGCAGGGGAAGGAATTCGGCGTGAACCGCGGCGAGAAGAAGAGCTATGATTTTAAATTAATTGCCAAGCAGGGAAACCTGAAGGTAAAAGCTAAAACGAAAGACGGCGAACCGCTTGAAGGCAAAGTGTTTGTAGACGATAAAGAAATCGGCTACACGGGGAAGGCTTACGCGGTGAACATCGGCAGGCACAAGGTAAAGGTTGTAACGGACAAAGGGGAGGACGAAAAAGACGTAGAGATAAAGGAAGGGAAGGAAGAGCTTTTACAGTTTGAGCTTGAAGAGGGCGGCGGGAAATATGTAAAAGGCAGCGCCAAGATAATTTGGGTAACAAGCAAAGTTAAAAAGCTGAACGGGTTAAAGTTCAGCAAAAGCGAAGTAACGGTAAAGCAGTTTGAAGCTTGCGTAAACGCCGGTAAATGCAAGAAAGAGAACTATCGCGACAAGAATGAAAACGAGTATTGCAACTGGGGGTACGGCGACCGGGGCGACCACCCTATGAACTGCGTAGACTGGTATGGAGCGGAAGCCTTTTGCAAATGGGCTGGCGGCAGGCTGCCGACGGAAGAGGAATGGGAAGCGGAGGCAAGCAACGGCGGCAAATGGAAATACCCGTGGGGAGATGAGGCAGTAAGCTGCAACTATGCAGTATGGGCAGGAGATAAAAGCGGCGGCGGCTGCGGTAAAAAAAGCACGTGGCCTGTTTGCAGTAAGGAGGCCGGAAACAGCGTAAGCGGGTTGTGCGACATGAGCGGCAACGTATGGGAGTGGACGTCGTCTTGGTATGACAACTCTCAGAGATACCGCGTCCTGCGGGGCGGTTCGTGGGACTATGAATTTCCAAGGGCCTTGCAGGCGTTCAGCCGCGGCCCCAACAATCCGTCATATTGGAGTTACGACGTCGGGTTTCGGTGTGTTCGGGACTAAAATTACCCTGTGCCCTTTTTGCCCTCATCCGGCTTTCCCAGCCTTCGCTAAAGCTATGACGGGCAGGCGGCCGCCTTCTCCCATTTTATAACGGGAGAAGGCGTTAAATCCCCCGCCCGCGCATAGCGTGGGAGAGGGCGCCCGACCTGCCCCGACGTAGCAGCCATATGTTGCGAAGTCCGGGAGGACGGGCGAGGACAGTTCAATTTAAAAAAATTTTAAATTTTTCTTGACAAAGCGCACTTAATATGGTATTAAGATGCTTAATTCCGAATTTAGCTTGCAGAAGCGGTTATTGAAAACGAGGTAGGCATGGAAAGTTTGTTGAGAATCAGCGAAGCGGCGAACATCGCTGTACACGCGTTGGCGTACATGAGCAAGACGCAAAAAGAAGGATACTTCTCGGTTGCGGAAATAGCCGAGACGCTCAACGTTTCGCCGTCGCACCTGGCGAAAGTGATGCAAAGGCTGGTCAAGGCCGGATTCGTCGGGTCGAGCCGCGGCGCGGCGGGCGGTTTCTCGCTTGAGAAAAGTCCCGAAGAAATGAACGTGATGGAAATAATAATCGCAATCGACGGCGAACCGCCGGAAATAGGCTGCATACTCGGGACGCCAATTTGCAAAACCGGAACGTGCGTTATGCGGCCGCTTCTTTCGGAAGTCGAAAAAATCGTCAGGGACAGGCTGTCGGGCGTGAAACTGTCCGATTTCGCGCTCGCGGCTTCAAATAAAAAAAGTTCGAGTAAGAAACGCTAACGCATTTGAAAGGAGTAATTAAAATGTTTTGTTATCAATGCGAACAGACGGCTAAGGGAACCGGATGCACGACGGCGGGCGTATGCGGCAAAGACGCAAAAACGGCCTCGCTGCAAGATTTGCTGCTTTTTCAGGCAAAACATGCGGCCAAATACGCCGTAAAAGCGAGGCTCGCGGGCAAGAGCGACCGCGACGCGGACGTTTATATTATAGAGGCGCTTTTCACGACGGTTACGAACGTCAACTTCGACCCGGAGCGCGTCGCCGCTTTGATTAAACACGGAAATAAAACGCTTGCCGCCTTGTCGGCCTTAAGCGGCGCAGAATCGGAAATCCCGCCGGTTTTCAAGCGCGAAATGTCGATCGACGAAATGGTCGTCGAAGGCGCGAAAATCGCCATAACGGAACGCTTTAAGACGCAGAGCGAAGAAATCGTCGGCCTTTACGAACTGATTGCCTACGGGCTTAAAGGCGCCGCGGCCTACGCTCACCACGCGTGGGTTTTGGAAAACACGGACGAGTCCGTCTTCGCGCGGTTTGCCGAATGCCTCGCGTTCCTGACGGAAGACCATACCGCCGACGAGCTGCTGGGCATGGCGTTAAAAGTCGGCGCGCTGAACCTCGACGTAATGGCGCTGCTCGACAAAGCCAATACCGGAACTTACGGACATCCGGTTCCGACGAGCGTCCGCGTAACGCCCAAAAAAGGAAAGGCGATACTCGTTTCCGGCCACGACCTTAAAGACCTCGAAGAGCTGCTCAAGCAGACGGAAGGAACCGGGATCAACGTTTACACTCACGGCGAGATGCTTCCGGCGCACGGCTACCCGAAGCTTAAAAAATACGCGCATCTGGCGGGAAATTACGGCGGCGCGTGGCAAGATCAGCGCAAAGAATTCAACGACTTCAAGGGCGCCATTTTAATGACGACCAACTGCATTCAGAAGCCGCAGGAAAGTTACGTCGGACGCATTTTCACCAGCGGCCTCGTCGCGTTCCCGGGCGTCGTCCATATCGGCGACCGCAACTTCAAGCCGGTAATAGAGGCGGCTTTAGCGGCGGAAGGTTACGCGGAGGACTGCGAAGATAAAAATATCCTCGTCGGCTTCGGCCATAACGCCGTAATGAGCGTGGCGGACAAGGTGATAGACCTCGTTAAAGCTGGTAAAATCAAACATTTCTTCCTCGTGGGCGGCTGCGACGGAGCAAAATCCGGACGCAACTATTATACCGATTTGGCGCAAAGCGTCCCTCAGGACTGCGTAATTCTTACTCTCGCGTGCGGCAAATACCGCTTCAACAAGCTCGACTTCGGCGACATCGAAGGCATTCCCCGACTGCTGGACGTAGGCCAGTGCAACGACGCCTACTCCGCTATCCAAATCGCGGTCGCGCTCGCCGGAGCCTTCGGAACGGACGTCAACGGCTTGCCTTTGTCGATGATTCTGTCGTGGTACGAGCAGAAGGCGGTGGCAATCTTGTTGACGTTGCTGCACCTCGGCGTTAAAAATATTAAATTAGGGCCTTCCCTCCCAGCTTTTATAAAACCGGCGGTTCTCAACGTCTTAGTGGAAAAATTCGCAATCGCGCCAATCTCGACTCCGCAGGAGGACTTGAAGGCGGCTCTGGGCTAATTTAGCTTCCCCGCGGGACGAATCGCGACGCTCGGCTCTTCCCGCGGAATTCACTGTCAAAACGGTTGCGTTGACGGCGAGGCGGTCGCATGTTTCCATTCAGTTTCAAGATGATTATCGCCGTGATGGCGGGGCTCGTCGCGGGGCTTGGCGCTTATACTTTCATTTACGCCAAGGGTTATTCTTACATGACGAACGACCCGAAAGCCTGCAACAACTGCCATATTATGAACGAGCAGTTCGACGGCTGGGCGAAATCGTCGCATAAAAAAGTGGCGGCGTGCAACGACTGTCATACCCCGCACGACTTCTTCGGAAAATACCTTACGAAAGCGCTTAACGGCTATCATCACTCGTACGCGTTCACCGCCGGCAATTTTCACGAGCCGATTATGATAGGCCCGAGAAACCGCCAAATAACGCAGGACGCGTGCAGGCATTGCCACGCCGCGATAGTCGCGCAGATTGATACGGTTCACGGCAGGTCGGGCGATTTGGACTGCATACGGTGCCACAATTCGGTTGGGCACATGCACATAAGCAAGTAACTATTTACTAAAGCGAGGAAAAAATGGCGGACATTTTTACCGGCGGCAAAAACAAAACGAAAAATACTATGCTTTTCGCCGCGGCCGTAATCGTCGCGGCCGGAGCCGGAGCGGCTACCGTTGGGCTTCTCGTTAATATTTTTGAGAAGAAACAGGAGGCCAAAAACCCCTTCTACCGGGTAGTGGAGCTGACGGACGAGACGGAAGACCCAGCGATATGGGGGAAAAATTTCCCGTTCCAGTACGACCGCTATCTTAAAACAGTTGATATGAAAAAGACCAAATACGGCGGCAGCGAGGCGGAGCCCCACTCCCCCACCGACGCCGACCCGCGCTCGACGGTGGCGAAATCGAAACTCGAAAAAGACCCGCGCCTTAAAATAATGTGGGCGGGATACGCCTTCAGCAAGGATTACCGCGAACGCCGCGGCCACGCTTACATGCTTATCGACCAGCTTTTCACCGAGAGGCAAATCGTCGCCAAGCAGCCCGGAACCTGCATTAATTGCCACGCATCCACTTACGTTCAATTCAAGCAAATGGGCGGCGGCGACATTATGAAAGGATTTGAGACTTTCAACAAAATGCCTTATGGCGAGGCGAAAAATCATTTTAAAAACCCGCTTTCGTGCATAGATTGCCACGACCCGAAGACGATGGCGCTGCGCGTTACCAAACCCGCCTTCCTAGAAGGAATAAAGGCGCTAAAGAAGTTAGAAGGAATAGAAAATTACGACCCGAATACCATGGCCGACCGTCAAACCATGCGCAGCTACGTCTGCGGCCAGTGCCACGTGGAATACTATTTTCAAGGCGCGGAAAAACGTCTTGTTTACCCGTGGAGCAAGGGGTTAAAGGTCGATCAAATCGTCTCGTATTACGACGAGGTAAAATTCAAAGATTGGACGCACGCCGAGACCGGAGCGGAGACTCTCAAAGCGCAGCACCCCGAGTTCGAGACGTGGAGCCAGGGCATACACGGCAAATCGGGCGTCGCCTGCGCCGACTGCCACATGCCTTACGTCCGCATCGGCTCGCAGAAGGTCAGCGATCACCACGTTCAAAGCCCGATGCTTAACGTAAGCGCCTCGTGCCAAACCTGCCACAAGCTCCCCGAAGCCGAGATTAAGGCTCGCGTAGAGAACGTTCAAGACATGAACTTCCGCGCCCGCAACCTCGCCATGGACGCGCTCATGGCTCTCATAGCCGACATAAAAACCGCTAAAACGGCCGGGAAAACCGATGCAGAGCTTGCGACCGCTTTGTATTTGCAGCGCCGCGCGCAATTCATGCTCGACTTCGTAGAGAGCGAGAACTCGATGGGCTTCCACGCCCCGCAGGAAAATTTGCGAGTTTTAGGCGAAGTTATGAACCTCTGCCGACAGGGACAGCTGGCCGTGAAAGATCCGGCTTTCAAGCCGCAATACGACCCGAACCCAATTTAAAAACCGCCGCATTTATAAGTTTTTTTCGCAAAAGTCCGCAATCATCCGGCGGGCTTTTACTTTTTTGCGCGTTAATCCGTTAAAGCGGCGCTTTTTTTAAGCATTTCCATTGCGACCGCGTTGGCGACGGAAAAGCTCAAATCCCATTTCGGGCGCGCGTCGTCGTTGCAGACGGCCATAAACTCGTTTAATTGCAGCGCGTAAGGGTCAGCGGATTCGATTTCAATCGTCTCGCTCGTTCCGTCGTCAAGCTCCAGCGCGATTGCCGAACGCGCGCCGAGCCATGGGTCTAACAGCGACGCGCAGCCCTTTGTTCCGACTACGCGAGCGAACCTTCGCTCGAAGTTTACAACCGAACATTCTATTTGTCCGACGACTCCGTTCGCAAACAATAGCGCGCCCGCCAGCGTTAAATCGACCTCGCCGCCGGTTTGAACGGCGGCCGCTCTTACCGGTTCGCAGCCCGCAATTAAGCGGCAGAAATCTACGCAATAGCACCCTACGTCCGCAAGCGAGCCGCCGCCGAACTCCGCTTTTAGAAAATTCGCTTTCGGGTCGTCGTTGTAAAAAGAGAAGACCGCTCCGACGCTCGACAACTTTCCGATCCGCCCGCTTTCAATCAAATTTTTAAGCGCGTCAATCTGCGGGTGGTGGCGGTACATAAACCCCTCCGCAACGTAAACGCCCGCCTCGCGGGAGCGGTTTAGCATTAGTTCCGCTTCCTGCGCGCTTGTCGCAAGCGGCTTTTCGCACAAAACCGGCAGGCCGCGCTTAACCGCTTCCAGCGTCCACTTCGCGTGCAGATGGTTCGGCAACGGATTGTAAACGAAGTCGATTTCCCCGCCGTCGAGCATTTCCTCGTACGAGCCGTAGAAGCGCGGCAAACCGTAAGCCGCCGCGAAGCTCTCGGCCTTTTTAACGTCCCTGCTTGCGACCGCGACGAACCTAGCGCCTTCCGACGCGCCGGACGCGGCGATAAGCTTCGCGGCAATGGACGCGCTCCCAAGTATGCCCCATCTGTTTTTTCTTTTCATAGGCTCCGGCCTTTCTTTCGGCTTTAAACCGTTAATTTACGATTGAATATTTCATCCGAAAATGATTAAATCGTAAAGAGATTTATTTAGAGTTTTAATTTTTACCAAACGAGCGTCAAAATGAAAAAAGCTATATTTACTTTGGCGGCGGTTACGCTCGCCGTTTTTTGGCTTAGCGGCTGCGGCGCTACGTTCGACCCGTCCAGCAAAATAAACCGCTTCCGCATCCTTTCCGTCGAAATTGACAAGTCTTACGCGGAATTCGGATCGGAAATAAATTTGAGCGCGCTCGCAGTGAACGAGGACGGAAGCGTAGCGAAAAGCGCAAAATACGTTTGGATTATCTCGGACTCCTCGGTAAGCCTGCGCGACCCCGAACTCGCGGGCGAGGCGTTCGTCAATTTCTTTTTTTCAGCCGGTTTCGCTCCTTCGGCCAAAACGACGCTGCCGACGATAGACAAGGTAAAAAACGCCGACCCCGCGGCCGGAGGGCAGCTTTATCTCATCGCGCTTGTAACGCGCGAGGAAATAGAGCTGGATAAAATTATAAACATGTCGGAGACCGAGGCGCAGGCATACTTCATGTCGCTGCTGGAGTCGGGCTCGACTAGAGTCGCGCTGCGAACCGTTTACCTGCTGCCGCCCAAACCTCCCAAGCCGGTAGCGATTCCGCCGACGCCCAAAATCGTTAAGCTGGAAGCCTACTATAAAAACGAAAAGCTGGGCGAAATAGTTCCGGTCAAATCTCCGTCTCTTGAAGACGCCGCGGCGATTTTCGAGGTCGAGGTTGCGCCCAAAGGGGGCGTATGCCCCGAAGGCGATAGGAAGTGCGTAAAACCGGGAGAGGATATTGAATTCAGGCTTGAGATTACTCCCGCTGAAATAGACGAAACGTGGCTGGATATAGCTTGGTATTGCACCAAGGAACTGCCGTTTCGGCGGAAGGTAAAAAACGAATGGGCCGCGCCGGAAATTACCGACAAAGCGCAAAAGCCGGACGACATGCCCGTCGGCCTGCCGGAAGAAATAAAAGAGCCGAACGTATATCCTTTATATATAATCACGCGTTATCGCGCGCAGACGCAGGATTACGGCGGCCTCTTCATCCGCGTTAAAGCGGCGCAATAAAAATGAGCAAAACGGCTCTTCCCGTCCGCGCGGCGAAAGCGGCCGCAGCGATGCTTCTGGCGTTAACGGCGGCGGCGTGCGTTACTGAGAAAGCCGCTCTTGATAAAGGCGCGCCGTCCGACCTCTCGACCGAATCGATTGACTTTCCGGTTGCGAGCGCGCTTAAACTGGAAGACTTGGACGGGAACGAATCGACGCTAGCCGCGGAATTTCCAAACGCGGCCGGGCTTGTGGTTTTCTTTGCGACTTACTGCGTTCCATTCGTGGAAATGATTCCGTATCTCAACGATTTATCCGACAAGCTGGGCGAAGAGGGAAAATACCTCGTTGCCGCGTCGATGGACATGCAGCCTAAACAAATGCTGGCGCCGTTTACGCAGGAATTTCAGGTTTCGTTTACGGTTTTGGTTGCGGGCGCAAAAATGAGGGCGACGGGAGTAAGTCCCATCGGCAAGATTACCGAAATCCCTGCCGTTTGGATTATAGATAAAAACGGTTCGCTGCAATTCGCAAAAGAAGGCGTTAAGAACGTGGAAGAATTGGACGGTTACGCTAAAAAATATCTTCTCGTGAAGTGAACGCGCAGACGACCTGAATAAAAAGGGGTTCCCTTACAAAATCACAAATAAGACGCTTTAATGCAAGCCATTAGGCAAAGCGATTGTTAGGAATTCTTAAACTTTTCTAAATGCGGTTTTAGGGGGTTGCATTTACAAAAAACGTGCATTATATTTCAAACATTTCGTTTCGCGTCGCATTTACGAATAGTTATTTAACGCAAGGATTACGAAAAATGGTTTCGGTAATTGAACTGACGAAAGTGTGCAAAGACTATCCGCTCGGCAATCTTGTCGTTCACGCTATAAAAGACGTAAATCTCGCCATCGGGGCCGGCGAATTCAGCGTCGTAGCTGGGCCTTCGGGCAGCGGCAAATCGACGCTTCTGAACATTATAGGCTGCATGGACGCGCCGACTTCGGGCGGCGTGATAGTTGACGGCCAGTCGATTGAACGGATGAACGACTCGCAAATGACGCGCCTGCGTCTTTACAAGCTCGGATTTATCTTCCAGTCCTTCAACCTTATTCCGGTGCTCGACGTCTTTCAAAACGTCGAGTTCCCGCTGCTGCTTCAAGGCAAAATGACTCCCAAAGAAAGAGAGTCGCGGGTAAGGGAAATGATAGACGGGGTGGAGCTGACGGAGCAGTTAAGACAGAAGCCGAACGAGCTGTCCGGGGGGCAGAGGCAGCGCGTCGCGATTGCGCGCGCGCTTGTTACCCATCCTAAAATCGTCCTCGCCGACGAGCCGACCGCAAACCTCGACTCGCAGACCGGACTAAACATCATCGACCTGATGCGCGATATTAACCACAAAAGCAAGACGACGTTCATATTCTCCACCCACGACCCAAAGGTGATGGATCACGCGGACAGAATTATCAAACTAGTGGACGGAAGCGTCGCAAGCGACACCGGCATTATGGCCAAAAATTGAAACGGAGGCCGTAAATGAGCCGATATTGGTCTTCTTTTAAAATAATCGCTCTGCTGGCGGTCGGCGCGGTTGTAAAAACCCGCGTAAAAAGCGTCATCGTCGGATGCCTGATGATTTTCGGAGCCGCGCTTACGATAACCGGCACGGCGCTTCTCGATTCGATAGAACGCTCGATGACGCAGAGCATAACGAGCTCGCTGGCCGGACACCTTCAAGTTTACAGCAAAGACGCCAAAGACGAGCTGGCGCTGTTCGGCAGCGGCTTCATCGGTTCGGACGATTACGGAACCATACAAAACTTTAAAAGCGTCCGCGATGAACTCATTAAAATGGAAAACGTAAAAGCGGTCGTTCCTATGGGAACGCTCATAGGCATGGCGAACACCGGCAACGATTTCGATAAGAACATCGAACTTCTGCGCAAATCCGTCAGGGAAGGCCGAAAGGACGACGCGGCAAAACAGATTGAAACCATTAAACAAATGGCGAAACTCTTAAAGGAAGAAATGCAAAACGGCATGATTGTCGTCAAAGATAAGGAAAAGCTGCAAGGAAATATAAAAAAAGTGGAAAAAGTGTTATCGTCTGAGTTTTGGGAAAAGTTCGAGACCGATCCCGAAACGCAGCTTTTATTCCTCGATTCGCAGATTGCGCAGCTTCAGGAAGACAGCGAAATGTTGTTTTTGCGAATAATGGGAACCGACCTTGACATGTTCAAGCGGGAATTCCCGCGGATGAAAATAGTCGAAGGCGAAATGGTTCCGAAAGGAAAGCCGGGCTTTTTAGGCAGCAAATACATGACGGAGAAATGGCTCAAGCACCGCACGGCGCGCCACTTCGACGAAATACGCGAGGCGGTTGAAAAGAAAGGAAAGAAAATAGCCGACGATCCCGACTTGACGTCTAAAATTAAAATTATGAAAAAGCAGGCTTCCAAAATAACTTTTCAACTTTCTCCCGAAAACGCGCAGAAATTAGAAGCCGAGATTAAAAAGCTAACGCCGCAGGCGCAGGGCGATTTGACGGATTTAATTAAAGAATTCCTTTCGTTGAACGACGAAAACTTCAGCGCGCGTTATAAGTTCTTTTACGACATGATCGCGCCGATGATAACCCTTTACCCTCTGAAGGTCGGCGACACGATTACAGTCCGCTCTTACGCTAAAAGCGGTTACTTGAAAAGCGTAAACCTCAAACTTTACGGCCTTTTTACATTTGAAGGGCTCGAAGAAACCGAAATAGCCAACGTTTACAATTTCATAGACCTTATCAGTTTCCGAGAGCTGTACGGCCAGATGAGCGAGGAAAATCTTAAGGAGCTTGAGAAAATACGCGGTTCGGTAGGAGTGAAGGACGTCGATAGGGACGAGGCAGAGGCCGACCTGTTCGGCTCCGGCGCCTCTCCTATCGCTGCGAAAGACGCCGCAGCCGCCAAATTCGACGAATTCGCGGAAGCGCGGCTCGGCGGAAAAGCCGGCAAACTGCGCTCGGCCAACGAAACGAGCTTCGCGCAGGAAGAAGTCGACAACGGTCTTGCGTTGAACGCGGCAATAATACTGAACGATCCGTCTAAGTTGTCCCAAACGAAAGCCGCGATAATTAAGGCCGCGGACGCTAAAGGGCTTAATCTTAAGGTTATCGACTGGCAGGAAGCCGCGGGAATGGTCGGTCAGTTCGTAACCGTCGTGCGGATAGTTCTCTACGTCTCGATATTTATAATTTTCCTAGTAGCGCTGGTAATCATCAACAACTCCATGATTATCGCAACAATGGAGCGGGTGGGAGAAATCGGTACAATGCGGGCGGTCGGCGCGCGGCCTCGATTTATTTTAACGTTATTTCTAATAGAAACGCTGATCCTCGGCGCAGTCTCGTGCGCTGTAGGAACGCTGCTGGCGGTTATTTTAATGAACTACTTAGGATCGGTCGGCATACCAAGCAACAGCGACGCGCTTACTTTCCTTTTCTCCGGGCCGAGACTCTTCCCGACGCTCGGAACCGGCAATATTATAACCGGATTCGTAACGATTATCGTCGTTACAATACTCTCCACGCTGTATCCGGCGTACCTCGCGACCCGCATTTCTCCGGCGAACGCGATGCGCAGATCGGAGTGAACAATGCGCCTTTATATACTTATTGCGTTCCGTAATCTGGTAAAGGCCAGACGCCGCACCTTGCTTTTAGGAGCCGCAATAGCGATTGTTACCATGCTTATGGTGATGCTGATGTCGCTGTCTCAGGGGCTTACCGACACGATGATAAAAAACGTAACGCTGCAGCTGGCGGGACACGTGAACGTAGCCGGTTTTTTTAAGGCAAAAAGCTCCGACGCCATACCGATGGTTACGAGGGTGAAAGAGCTGCGTAAAATAGTAGAGGAAAACACGCCCGACCTCGACTACGTTATAGACAGAGGCCGCGGCTGGGGAAAAATGATAAGCAACGTTACCAGTATTCAGGTCATCATATCCAGCGTTGACATCGACGAAGAAAAGAACTTCGTTAAAACGATTCAGCTCGCCAAGGAAAACGAATACCGCAAAGACGGCAAGCCGGTCGCGCTTGGCGATCCGATGAAGCTGCGCGAGCCCAAACAAATAATGATTTCGGAAACTCAGGCAAAGCGCATGCAGCTTACAGTCGGCGATCCGGTGTCGCTTACCGTGGAGTCGGCGGGCGGAATGGCGAACCTTACCGAAGCGACGGTCTGCGCCGTTACCAAGGCCAACGGTTTTATGAGCAACTGGAACGTCTTCGTTTCTAAGAAGACGCTGAGCGACCTATACGACATGGACGAGGACGCCAGCGGCGCCATAATGGTTTACTTGAAGGATATTAAAAACTCCGAAACGGCGATGAAGAAACTGCGAATCGCGCTGACGGAAAAAGGTTTCGACCTGCGCGAATACCAGCCCGACCCTTATTGGATGAAGTTCGAGGACGTTAAAGAAGAGGACTTCCGCGGGCAGAAGCTCGATCTTACGACGTGGAGCGACGAGGCTAAATTCGCGCAGTGGATTTTAACCGCTTTCAGCACGATTTCCTTCGTTCTGATAACCATTTTAACCGCCATCATCGTAATAGGCATTATGAACGCCATGTGGATTGCGGTGCGGGAGCGGACTCGCGAGATAGGAACGGCGCGCGCAATCGGCCTTTCCAAGCGCGGCGTTTTATCGCTGTTCATGCTCGAATCGTTCATGCTCGGCCTCTTCTCCACTATAATCGGTTCGTCCGTCGGCGCGCTGATAGGCTATTCCATTAACCGCGCTCAAATACCCGTCGGCAGCGACGCGGTTAAAATGCTTCTTATGAGCGACACGATAAATCTGTCGGTGAACGCCGGACAGGTCGTTTTCTCGGTTGTAATATTTACCGTTATTACTTGCCTCGCCTCGGCGTGGCCCGCTTTTAAAGCGAGCCGCATGCAGCCGGTAAAAGCGATTGGGCATATTGGTTGAACGAATAAAATTCGGCGTTCGTCCCCGCGCGCCGATTGTAATGTTGGAGGTTTTATGAAACGCGATAACCTATTAATATTGTTTTTTTTATTCGCCGCCGCCCTGCTTGCCGCGGCGGCCATCGCTTTCGCCGCAGACCCCGCAAAGGATAAGCTGGCGCTCGATTTAGTAAAAGAGCTCGACAACCGCGAGCGCAACAGCGGCGACTACAAGGCGCTCGTTTACCTCGAACAAAAAGAAAAAGGGAAAAACGATCTCGTTTACCAGCTCGTAGTTTACCGCCGCGACGCGGACGAGAAGCTCGCAATGCTCTTCCTTCAGCCGAAGACGGAAGCCGGCAAAGGTTATCTGCGGCTCGATAAAAACCTTTTCATGTACGACCCGACCACCGGCAAATGGGAGCGCCGCACGGAGCGCGAGCGCATTGGCGGCACCGGCAGCAACCGGCGCGACTACGACCAAATGAGATTGTCGGAAGATTACGACGCCAGCTATATGGAAGAGACTACGCTCGGCAAATTCGCCGCCCACCGTTTAAAGCTCAAAGCCAAGGCGGGCGCGGACGTGGCATACCAAGTCATGGAATTGTGGGTTGACAAAGAAACAGGCAATCTGCTCAAGGCGCAGGAGTTCGCGCTTTCGGGCAAACTGATGCGCACCACTTATTACCCCAAATGGGAAAAAATGTTCAGCAAAAGCAAGGGAGCCGACATTTATTTCCCAAAAGAAATCCGCATATTCGACGAAGTCGAAAAAGATAAGAAAACGACGATAGTCATGCAGCAGGTTGATCTCGACCCGCTGGACGCAAACATTTTCACCAAGGCTTGGCTTGAGAGCAAGAGCAGGTAATCCGCGTCCGCCCGCCGCCGAATGGAGAATTATATATGAATAAATCATCTCTGTTTGCCTCGCGCCTCTTTGCCTCGGCCTTTATATTGATTATCTCCTTCAATGCCTACGCGGCTGATTCCGACATAGAATCGGAGCTTTTCGGCTCTTCGTCGCAGCCTGCCGACGACTCTAAAGATAAGAAAAACTCCGCAACCGGCGCGGATAATAAACAAAATAATAAAGACAAAAAAGCCGAATCCGACGTCGAAGGCGGCTTCGGACAACAGTTGACTACAGACGAGCATATCGTAAACAAACTGGGAAACGCCGACAAAATTTTAACTTTCGGCGGAATGCTTTACCTTAATATGAGTTATGCCGTTAAGAAAGAGACCGACGCGGACGACGACCCGATTGCAAGCCCCAATCTAATTGACGGGTTCGCCGACATACGCCCGAACGACCGGCTGCGAGGGTTTATACGCGGCAGGCTTAATTACGATTTTACGGCTAACGAAAGCGCCGCCGCCCAATTCGGCGCGTCGAAAGACAAACTTTACGGCTCTCTCGACCAGTTGTGGCTCAAGGCCGACGTCGGACGCGCAGTATTTATTACTTTCGGACGCCAGCCGGTAAAGTGGGGTTCCGGTTATTTTTGGAATCCGACCGATTTTCTCAATAAATCGCGCAAAGACCCGCTCGCCCGCTTCGACGCAAGGCTGGGGCTGGACATGCTGAAAATCCACGTTCCGGTCGAGAAATACGGCTGGAATTTTTACGCGATGACGACGATGGAAAACGCCGACAAACCGTCAAATATCGGAGTCGCCGGACGGGCTGAGTTTGCGTTTTGGCAGATGGAAACCAGCTTCATGGCCGCGTGGAAGAAAAACGACGCGCTTTATTTGGGCGCGGACGTTACTATGGGCGTCGGCTGGTTCGATTTTAAAGCGGAGGCGAGCGTCGCGCACAACAGTCAAACGGTCTTTTATAAAGGCATGCCCGATTATACGAAAATCGACTTGAACGGCGTAATAGGTTCGGACGGCTCTATAAATTACGACCTGCTCAATCAACGCATCGCCGCGCTTATTCCGTCATATACTCGCAAGGACGACTGGATTCCTCAGCTCTTAGGCGGCGTGGAGATTTCAATTCCGTACGGCGACGACGATACGCTGATTTTAGGCGGCGAATATTTTTACAACGACGCCGGCTACTCGAACGCGGACGTTTTGCCGCTTCTGTACATGAGCGGCCAGTATAAGCCGCTTTACGTAGGCAGGCATTACGCCGGCCTTTACGCAATGCTTGCGGCGCCGTACCGGCTCGACGATTGGACGTTTATCGGCTCGGTTTTCGGCAATCTGAGCGATTTGTCCTTCACGGCTCATCTTGAAACGCGGGTAACGGTTTTAACGTATTTACAGCTCAGCGGCTACGCAAATTATCATTTCGGGCGCAACGGGGAGCTTTACTACGGACTGAAAATCCCAAAAACCGACGTTCCCGGCGTCGATTTATCGCGGCTTGATCTCCCTTCGGCGGCGGTAAACGGCGTTGACGCGCCGCAAACAATCGTCGAAATAGGAATCGGCGCGTCGCTGACCTTTTAATTTAAAAAGCGCGAGTCTCTTTGGCATACGCGGAGCGTCCGCTCGGCGGATAATTCAATTACGGCGCCTCTCAAAAATTTTGTCCGAAATAACAAACGCAATCATACGGCTTTTCGGCGTCCTTAAAGCATTACGCAACGGAAATCCTCAAGAGCGGATAATGAAAAAAATAAAAAAGCCGCAAACCGCAAGTATTCGAAATTTTGCGAAAATTTTTAAAAGAGGATGTTGCTTTTTAATTTTCTTTTTGATATTTTTTAATCCAACTTAATTTATAAATCTAAAGAATATTATTCAGCTCAGCGAGCCGCGGCGAATTTTATGGAGTTCTTTAAACAAAAAGACCGGACGCTTTTTTTTGCGTATTACAAAGGAGTAGTTCCATGGCGGAAAAAAATGTGAAAGAATTGACGCAGATATTCCTTTGATAACGGGCGGCAGTCTTCCAAGCCTCGCAGTTTTCTGGCATCCTCATGCAGAAGAAAACATAAAAAATCGAATAGGCTTTATAATCGCGGGGTCTGAATCGTCGGGTAAATCGATATTTTATAAACTTATCGCCAAAACATTCGGAGTCGTTGACGTCAAGAAGACTCAAAACTCAAAGTGTTACGTATGTTATTTTCGAGATGATGAAAGAAAATTGTTTAAGGACAGCTGGTTGAAATTGGCGCCATGGGCGCCATGGGCTCTTCTTTTATTAGGCGCGCTTGCGCTATTAGGATATTTGTTTGGCCCTCTGCATTTATATTTTCCTGTTTTCTTTATTTCATTGGGACTGACTGCGGCTGTTTTGTATCTATACTTTGGAATAGGAGCGAAAGAGAAATTCCTTATAATGCTTTACGACAGGAAGGGCGAAAAAGCGACGGCGCATTATTTGCTCGGCGGAGGAGCTGAGAGCGATGTTCCGGGAGAGGCAGGGGTTGTACGGGGCCCTGGTCTGTTTACCGCGGGAGCCGTATCATGGGAGCCGCAAAAATACCGCGACCCGTCAATCAATTTCAATGATTACAACATTCTTTGGGCTATAATTACAATGGTAGCTCCGTTTGATATAAAAAACTCGCACTTTCGAAACATTCTAAAAAAATTTGACTGGAACGCGTTTGCCGGCTACCCGATTTTAAAAAAATTTATCCTCGTTAGAAACTATTCAAACTTGGCAAAACGGTTAAAAGAAGATTTCAAACCGCAAAACAAAAACGAAAAACGGATGGTTATAGTAATCGCGCTAACGCAATCCGACGGCAATTACAGCGTTTCGCTTATAGAAGGCGAGCTGTCCCAAAAAAGCCTAGATTTCTATAATGAAGATTGCAAGACTCTTCAAAGTCAGGGGAAGATAATTTTAGGTTGGGATTACGACTATGTAAACCATGATGAAGGGTATGTACCTCTGCAAGTTTCTAATGCAGACGATTCGGGCTGGAATATAATCACCTCGCAGTTAAAAGATAAAATCTTTGAAAACAAAAAATCGGCAGACGAAAATATTATTGAACTCAGCAAGGCGTTAAAAGATTTAATCGAAAAAGAAAAAACAAAAGAAGGAAGAGACGATCCTCTAGTTTACTTCTGCTGCAACGACGGCGATTTTGCTGGAGAAAAGGAAGAACAAACTTACGCCGTTTTAAGAACGATGATTATGAAAATGTTCAAAGCACGCATGTTTAATGGGGATTACCCTTACCCGGAATATAAAAAAGCCATAGAAAAATTATTAAATAACAATGCGAAAGATAAACAGTCGAATTCCGGCCAAGAAACGGAGCGAAAATTCAGCGCGAGCGACACGCAGGAACATAACATCGCCGATTAACGCGCGACAAAGCGTGGCGTTGAACGAATTTAATGTCAAACATTTCATTTAATACGTTTTGGTACCAAACCGGAGCCGTTCCAGGGAACGACCGAAGGGATTCGTATAAATACTACCCGCCGGACGCGCCGTCCGAATATATGAAAATACTTTTATACATAACAAATCTTTCGACTCCATGCGTCGCGGTTTTATTTAATCCCCGCGGTTTTGCGTGGGCGGCAAACTACAAAGAAAGCAACCTGCGTCTTTCAACCACTTCGAGCGTTCTCTTCGAGACGCGCGCGGACGGTTCGGGCGATTTGAAATTATCGCAGATTGCGGAGTTGATGCTGCGCTCGCCCATATCGGAGGAATACGCCGCCGCCTTCGACGAATCGAAAAAACCGAAAGATTTTTTAACCAACATCCGCTCAAGTCAAAACGCTCCTTACACGGAACTCATAAACAACGAAATCGACGCGCTTCGTAAAGAGCTTTCAAAAGTCGCCGAGCGTCTCTTGGGCGCCAGCTCCGAAGTTTGCGGTTTGCCCGACTCTTTGTTCCCGAGGACTCCAGCTCATTTAGGCGAACTTTTAAAATTTGTTCCTGATTTTATTTCCCCGCCTTTCGGCAAACCTATTTATTTTAAGGTCGAACAAAGGCCGCAGGTTGAAGAGGTCGGCAACCACGCCAGATTTTTAGCCGGTCTGTTGGCGTTAAACATTTCGCGTCCCGATTTGACGGACTTGCCTCTGGCGGCGTTCGACTTTCTATTTGGCAGTCCTTTCGATCAAACAGCCTTCAAGGACGAAGCAGACAATTTACGCATGAAAATGGATAAATTCGGCGAGATTAGAAAAAAGGGAACTTTTATAAGCTGGTTCGCCGAATATTTTAGAAAAGATATTAAGAACGATTTTAACGGAGCTTTCGGCTCCGTGTTTGAGCGTTTCAAAGACGTAAACTACAGGCGCGCGTTCAATATCGCTATATGCGCCAAGCATTTATACTCTTCGACGCGCGACGCTTTTAATTTTGAAACGCTGATGAACGATTGGCTTAAAATGTGGTACGCAAGCGGTTTTTACAGTCAAAAAGACGCCGAGTTTATAGAAAATCCAGCTCCGCTAACCTTTATGGAAAGCCAACTCTCGACCGAAATTAACGACCCGCGTTTTGCAGAGTTTCTTCAACTAAAAAAGCGGGAGCTGGGTTACGTTAAAACGAAGGACGGGTTATTAAAATGAACGGAAACAGAAAATACGACGACCAAGAGTTGAAGACGGCCGATTTGAAAGCCTTTTTGGAATACGGGGGCGAATTCTTAAATATCGTTCGTCCGCAAATAAAAAGCGCGCTTGTCGATCTGGAGAATACGGCGGAACAGCTGCAAAATAAAACAAGACGGCTTGATGCAGACCTTTCCTCAATTAATGAAAAATATCAAAAACTGCTTAACATTCCCGCCAATTCGCGCGACCTGGAAAAATTATCGCGGCTGTTGGAAAATAATACCGCGAGGATTTCCGAGGACTTGCCAAGGATTATAAATCAATACCAAAAATTGCTTGATCTTCAAGCCAAGGCTCAAGAAAATGAATCCAAACTTAGAAACGCCGCACCTCAAGCGCCTGCGCGCGTTTCGGAAAAATTAGTCAACGAGGTCCAAGAGAAAGCGCAGAGCGGACGCATCAGCGAAGGACAGAAAGCTTTACTAAATGAAATCGAAGCAATTAAAAGTTTAGTAAAAAAGTACGCCGAAACCGCTCCTAAAAATAAAAATGAGAATGAAAAACTTTTAAAGGAACTCGTAAGATTGCTCAAAATTGAGGTTAAGCAGAGCGGCGCTGACGACGAAACGCAGGACGAAGAGACGACCGCCGTAAAGACGCATAAGCTAAAAAATTACTGGAACAATTTAAAAAAGAGCCCAAACTTTTTCGTTTATGCCGCCGGCGCAATTCTTGTTGTAATCATATTGGCGGCATTTATCGTAAATTATTTCTTTAAAGACCCAAAAGTTAAAGAAGAAGTTTCGTCGGCGCAGAAAATACAAACGACCCAAGAACCCGCAGAATCGAAGACGGGCGAAAATACAGGAGATAAGGCGAAAGAAAAGGAAACCCCGCAGGAGAACGAGATAAAGGCCGCCGCGCTAGCCGAAAATTACCAAAGTTTTAAAAGCAAAGTGGAGGGTTCAATTAAGGGTTCCGTCGTAGAACATTCGATAGAGGGAAATAAATTCGCGGTAATAACCAAACTGCCAAAAGAACTATCGGGCGCCGAGGCTCCGCATTATCTTGAATCGAAGTATAATAAGAACATTAAAGACGGATTTAAAAGCCTAAAAGAATATTTTGCCCTCGACAAAATTGAAAGTCGCTTCAATGGCGAGTCGATAGAAGCTATTATTGAATATCCGGCAATGACTTATGAAAAATGCGGTAAAGGAACCGAAATAACTTCGGAAAAATGCAATAAGAAAGAGAAGATTAAGGCGGATGAACTTGGCGGTTACGTCTGCAGTATAAGCGGCGGGTACGATGTTAATTTCTCGCAAGAACAGCCCGTATGGCCTGATATCGCGAGTTCAAAGTTTGGTAATATAAAAACCAAAGATAAGACAGGCGAGCTTCTGGGATGTATGCGCGCCGCCTCGCTTGCCAAAGAACTTAAACTTTCGGTTGATAAGACGAAGCTTGCAGGGAAGAAATGTTACTCGATCATATGCGACCAGCAAAGCGATAACATTTTAATAAGATTGGAAATTACCTCTATCAATACGAATGCTCTAGAAGCGTTGAAGAAGGCTTTGCAGCAACATAATTAATGCCGGCTTATCGTTTTGGGACGGCGGCGAACAAAAGGCGCGGTAAAAATGTTTGGTTTTAAAAAATTACTTTACGTAATTCAACTTCGGTCGTTTAACCCGCTCCATAGATTTATTTACGCCTTAACCGGGGCTGTCATGGTGGCGTCGCTGTGCTTGCTGGCTGCGTGGTTAATCTCGGAAAAGCAAGAGCGGGACAGATTAAACGCCATAATTACCGAAAGAAATAAGGCCAAAATGTGTTTAGTCGGAGGGGAAGAAGCCGCGGCGGTCAAATTTGCAAATCTTTACAATGAAGCCAATAAGCTCTTTACGTCAATCCGGTTCGCCAAAGCGATTTCGGAGTTCGTCGGAAGAGACCTCAGACCTAAAAGCGATATATTGAAAGAAGTTTGTAAAAACGAAATTAAAGTTAAAGAAGCGAGAATCTGCGTAAACGAAGGCTCGCAGAACAATAAAATACGAATAGCATTCGAGCTTGCCGGATGCGGCGTCTTTCCGATGGGACCGATTTACTGCTTCGACCGCTCCAACCCTCGCTGCGCTGAGCAGTCGTGCATTTTCAGCCAAAGCGGAGAGATTTTAAAACTTTTCGTAAGCCTCGTCTCTAAAAAACGCTTTGGAAAAAGTATTTGACCTAAACTGCATGGCGCAGCAAAACAAACTGAAATACAAAGTAATCGGCTTCAATAAAGAGCAGCCCGTATGCCCAAAGAAGAAAGACGGTCTTCCGATTTGCAGGAACGGACAACTGGAAAGAATCGATTGCGACGGAACTAGAAAATACAACGGCGAATGCGGCGACTTTAAGTGCCGTGGCGTCGGCGTCGGCAATGCCGCACTGTCGTCATTGGGTTCAAACTACCCGGACGCCAACGCGCAGGAAGGAACGATGAATCAAGAGGTGCTGGCGTGTCTTAGAGCCTCGTGCGCCGCAAATAGCCAAGGTTTCTCGCCAAACGATGCCTACGTGGAAATAACGCCGGAGGACTCGATTAAATTCACCGGCGGAGACGCCCGCAAAGCAAAATTCGTCAACGGATTGGGCATTGTCGTCGAGGCGGATGTCGGAGACGGTTTTATGGAAATCTTCGCTCGAAACGTAGGTCTGACCAAGGAAACCGTTCCTAAATGCCAATGAAGAAAGGAGCCGCGCAATGATGAAATGTCTAACGATTGCATCTATCGGCTTTGCAGTCTTTATTTGTATTTGCGCCGGTCTTCATTCTATATGGCGAGTCCAACCTTACGTTCCGCCGATACAAAAAGAGGAACTGCTGGCGATGGAAAAGCGCGCGCTTGCAGCCGCAGATAAGGCGGTCTCAGACAGGTCTCAGAAGCGTATGAAACTGAGCGTTTGCGGCGACGAAACCTTCTTCGACGCCTTTTTAAGAGCGAGCGGTCAGAAAAAAGATTTCGCCGACGCGCTCAAATTATTAGCCTCGGACGAGCCTTTTAACGTAGCCGAAACAGTCGAAAAGATAAAAGCGGCTTCTCTCGAATCATGGGCGGTAAAACAATCTTTGGAACGCCGGATAGACGTCGCTAAAACTTTGGCGGGCGGGGACTCCTTTCCGCAATATCCGATTATTCCGCAGCGTCTGAAACTTTGGACAGAATACAAACTTCCCGCGTATGACGGAGAAACGTGCCCGGATAAAAAGTTCAAGCCGTACAGATTTTATAATATTTACTATTTCAAGGGAATTGAGAAATGAGTTTTTTTCAAATTATTTGCGCCGCGTCGCTTTTCGCTTGCGCGGCTTGTTTTACGCTTTACAAAAACCGCGAAAAGGGCGATTCCCGGTGCAATTTAACGAGCGCGGCGTTCTTATTTTTCGGCATTCTGACCTTCTTCGCGGCGGCGGTCTATCCTCATTACGAGGCCGCGACCGCCAAGGATGAAATTAAAAAGGGGATGGACGAGTCGGGCTCAAAAGCGCGAGGTTCGGCAAAAGTCAGGCTTTATCTTAAAACCTTCAAATACCAACTTACGCCGCCCGACGGTCCGCGTCCTAGACAAAATCAAGCGGTAAAATTCGGGTTCTCTACTGATAACGAAATTTTACTTCCTTCTGCGGCTTACGAAAACGTGAAGAATATAGCCGCCGCGTCGTCATTGTTCGCGTTTCAAACCGACCCTGAAGACGATCGTAAAATAACGATTCCCGACGAGGAGCGGTTTCCGCGCAAAAACCTTATCATAGCGTCGTGGGAAGACGATTCAGAGCGAGAAATATTTCCCGCATGGGACTCGGCGGACAAATTCATGGACAACCGGAAGGAACTCGCGAGAAAATTGTGCGCGGAAGGGAAGCCTTACGCGCGGCTCGACGGCGCTGAAGCGAAGAGCGCAAAGAAAAATCCCACTTACGTCTATGTTTTTTCGTGCGCGGAAATTAAGAATCCTAAAAAAGGCTCCTCTAAAAACATATCTCTCTCAAATATCGCCTCGTACGCTTTGAAACTCGAAGGCGGATTTCTCAACGTCTCGCCGCGCCGCTATTCGGACAAGGCGTGGAATTTCCACAGCGTCGAAATGAAGCCGAACGATTTTATAATAATCGGCGGCAGAGAAGATTCAATTCTTCCCAACGTAACTTTCGCGGAACTTCCGTCTCCGGCGGACGGGCAGGTAATCATCACCGCCCCAAAAAATCTTTTTGAATGCAACGATTGGGAAAAGATAAATTCCTATTCCGAAGCGCTTATGGTTACGAGGAAAGACCCTCGCCACGACACGATTTGTCATATTTACGCAAATCCGTTCGAATTCAACGCGGCGCTAATCGCGCCGGACCTCGGCGGGGTTGACAGACGCAGCTCGGCCGTCGCGGGAATGTTTCTCTTCGTCTTCATTTTTTCGATCTGTGTCTTTTTATACTATTCGCATAACGTCCGAAAAAAGAACGCTTTTTTATACGCCTCTCGATTCGGCGGGCTGTTTTTCGCTTCAGTTTTTTTCTTCGTCCTTTTTCAATACCGGCTGCTTTGGTCGCACAGATTAGACTTTTTGCGTCCGGATAAATTTCTATGGGACACTTCAAAATTTATCCCCGTCGGCGACATGACGGTCGATAACCTCGTGCTGTGCCTTGCGGCGGCTTCGGCCTTAAGCGGCTTTACGCTCGCGTCGCTTCCGCCCGTCGAGTCGTTTCTCGCCCGCAAAACCCGCAGTGAGATTTCTTTTTGCTTTTGGTCGTCCGTTTCTTTTTGCGCGGCCTCCGCGGTTTTCGGCGCGGCGTTTTACTTCTTTTTCATAAAAGGCGAAATTCCTTACAATTACGAAGAGTTGTTTTTCGGTTTCTTAAAGCAGTCCGCGATTTTTATCGCGGTTCTATTTTTCGCCGCGACGCTCGGCAAAAAGGCTCTAAAATGGGCTGTCTCAAACCGAAAAACTCTAGCAGCAACGTTTAGCGTTATCGCCGGACTTGGGTATCTCGTAGTTTACTTTATCGCGTTGTATAAACCCGAATTCTCAAGCGCGCTTGTTAAATTGTCAGGCTCTTCGACGATGACGGTAAATTACATAGCGGCGCTTTCAAGCGGTCCTTTGTTTTATGCAGTTTTGTCGTCCAAAGGCTCGGCGCAACGTTTAATAATAATGATCTTTGCGCTGTTCGCGGGTTTATTTCTTTTAATAAAAACGCCGAACCCCGGAAGCGAAACGCTTTCCCTCGGCTCGCTTATATCAAACTTATTTTACGCCAAGGCCGATTTCGGCATGATTTACATGTACGTAGTCCCAAGCCTAATTATAGCCTCGCTGGCGCGCTGTTACGCCGTTTACCGCGATGCGGGCGAGGCGCTTGACGCGCGTTCTTCCAATACCGGCTTAGCCCTAGCCCTATTACTTACCGCGGTTCCAATTATTTTGACTCTTTGTATCTGGTTCCAGACCTTTTCGGCGCTTTCATTGGAAGCGTATCCGATACGCAACCCCATAGCTTACGGATTCCTTTTATCCATCGCTACTGTCTGCTTATTTTGCGCGGCGATACTGCTTTACGCGTTATCCCGCATTTCCTCGAGCGAGCTTCATCCGGAGAAACAATGCGACCTTCGTAATTCAAAGATTATACTGACGGTCATATTTTGCGTAATCTTTGCCGCGGTATTAATACCTACTATTGACAGAGCCAAAACCAAAATAATGACAACCAGTTCCGCTCAGCGCTTTACCATATTGTTCGAGCCTAGTTTGTCGGCGTTGTCCAACTTTAAAAAGTTTTACGACAACATTCTTCCGTGGAAAGAAAGCGCTTCCGCCGAAATCGTGGATGCTTACTACAAACTTTACGGCGGCTCTTCGGAAGAAGGGGTTCGACCCGACCAAAAACCGAAAGAAGAGGCAAAATACAAAGAGCTGAAAAAAAACGCGATATTTGGCGGCGAAGGATATTTTAGGTCGGATTTTTACGATAAAGGAGTTAAGAAATCGCTTAACAACGATTATTTTTCTCTTCTATTATTCAGAGAAGGCGGCGTCGCCGAGCTTGTATTCGCCGCGGTTCTGCTTACTTCGTTCTGTATTTTAATTTTTTTCGGCCCCAACTCGCTGCGTCCCGCGGCGCATGAAGGAAGCGCGGAGTCGCGGGACAGAATCAACCGCTTCCGCATCGTCGGTTTTGCGACATTGTTTATTTTGTTTTATCAGCCGATAGCGACGGCCGGAGGTTTGCCTTTCACAGGCATTCCGCTGCCTCTTCTGGGACTCGACAGCAAGGTCGATCTTTTGTGCTTCTTTGCGGTTTTTATTTTCGCCGCGGCGACTCACATCGTTTATCCGGCGGCGCGAAATGAATACGGCGGAGAGGAGGATGAGGAAGAAGAAGAAGCGTATTCGCATAGAAACGCGTTTTCAGATTCCGCGTTGGGGCGGTCGTTTGCGCTGTTTGCTTTAGCTTTTACATGCGCGTGCGCCTGCGGATTTTACGTCGCTTACGCCCATTCCGCTGAACGAGCGGTAAAGTTTGAAAAAACGTGGCGTTCAGGCAGCGAAATAGCTAATCTATTCGTTTCGTTGTTTGCTTTCGAGAAAGATTTGATATCCAATTTCGACGGCAAGTTGATGCCCAAAGAAACGATAAAAGGGAACTCGATTGATATTGCGAGCGCAAAGATTATAAGAGACGAAATACTTTACGCGCGGAAGATAACCGAGCCTCTGAGCCTAGACAAATCGAAACTGGAAAACCTTTGGTTCGCAAAATGGATCGCCGGCTACTCAGACCATAAAAAAATGGACGAAGCGAGCGCCGCGGCCTACAAAAAATGCTACGCTTCCAACGACAAGGAAGAAAACGAAATAATAGTTAAAAACTGGGGAAGCGTAAAAAAGAGCGGAGAATACTGCGCGATAACGTATTCCGCAAACTCGGCTTTGGCTTATACTATAAAATTGCCGTTAAAAAACGCCGAAGACCCAACGAGAGTTTCGTTTGAAAACAAGCTGTACACGCTTATCAAAAACGGCGACGTTAAAGAAGCCGAGACTCCAAAATATCGGCTTGTTGCGCAACCCCAGGGGCAGGCTCTTAACGACGTCGCGGAGCTTGTTTCCGGCAGCGTAGTAATCCGACTTAGAAAGACGGCGGCAGTTAAAGAGCTGAAAAGCGAAGCCGAAAAGCCAGTATCCGGTCTGCATATAGCGCAAAAATTCACCATTGAGAACAACGCTGAGTTTTCAATAACAGACGACGATAAAATTAAGATTAAATATCTTTCCGGCGGCAAAACCCACAGGGAAGGCGGAGCGAAATCTCTGTTCATTTTCAAATTTGTAAAATCTAACATTCATTTAAGGGTTTCGGCCAACCGCGGCGCCGAGTGGAACTTGATTAAAGTCGGCCCGTCCGAAGGCAAGTATGAAGAAGTTTTTTCGGGGCTTGCGATACTTTTGCTTGAGAATGAAAACGGCGGACAAAGAATATGGTCGGTAAGGACGCGCGGAAGCGCGAAAGAGCCTCTTCCATGGGTTTTGGCCGACGGTTACTCGGTGTACGGGAAAAAAGACAGACTCAACCGCCTCTATCTTTACGGCGACGCCATACCGGAGCTGGGAACGCTCAACACAGGTTACGGACTGGACGACTGGTACGCCGCTTTCCTCAGAGAGAACTCCGACAAAACGCCCGATATAATTTTTGAGCGCGCCCAAAAATATCAAGATATGTACTGCGGAACTAGAAAACCGCTTCACAAAGAAGAACTGCGCACGGCGGGCGGCGGCCTTCTTCAATGGGAAGACGCGATATGCCCGGAGTCGAAAACCGATGGAACGCGGGAATGTAAAATTTCTATGCAACCCGAACTTGAGCTTCATTTTAAAAACATTCTCGATTACGCGGCGGTAAACGCGCCGGTTTATTCCAAAGGTGAAAAAACGAAACCTGCTAGAGAGGCGCAGGCTCTTCTTATTGACGGCCATACGGGTGAAATACTAGCCAACGCATATTACAATATTGAGAGCGAAGATAAGATTTTCGCGCCGCGCTTTCCCAAATTTAAAAAGTGGGGCGACTACGTTCTCGATCTCGATTACGCGCGAACCCAGAATAATAAGACTCTTAAAAACTTCGGATGCCGGCTCGACGACCTGAAAAAAGAGCAGAAAGAGCTGGAAACGGCTAAGAAGCAAAAGAAGAGCGCGGAATATTTCGCAGCCAAGGAAAAAGAAATTTTTACGCGTATGAACGAGCGCAAAAAGAACTGCGTCGCGGCGCTTCACCGAAAGTACTTTACGGACGACGACGAAGACGGACTTACCGCTCTAAACGCAATCAAGACTTTAAACGCTAAAAAAAGCGTCTTGTCCGGCTTTCCGGGCGCGCTTTATAAAACCCGCTCGCACAAAGAGGAATTCCGCCAAGAAATATACGGAGCCGACAAGCCGCCGTCCGGAGAGGCGGAAATTCAAGGCTACGACGAAGGGAAGACGTCGGAGATTTATGAGAAATGGATGAGGCTGCTCGATATTTCTAAGACGGAGTCTCATTTTTACGCGGTTGACGCGCCTTGGGGCAACCCCAAAGACGTCGGCAGCGCCTTTAAACCGATACTGGCTCAAGCGCTTTACATGACCGATCCGGACTTTCTTAACGCCGTAGAGTTCGGCCCGATAGACTTTGCGGCTGCGACCAAGCAGAGAAACCCAAAAGGTAAATACGACGTTCTGTTCGGCCATAAAACCGCCAACTACCTGTACGTAAAAAACGAGCTGGGACCTTACGACGCCGCTGGATTCTTAGAGGCGTCGGTAAACTGGTTTATGGGCGCGTTGGGCATTCTTCTGCCCGCGGTTGACGCCGAGAACAACGGCAAAATATCGCTGTTTAAGGACGATGCGAGCGAAGAGCTCTTTAATGATAAATTATTTTCAAAAAACGGAATAGGCGGCGGCAAATTAAACGTAAGCAGACCGGATAAATTTGAATTAAGCGACCCGTTGATAGTAAAGCGCAATGGTAAAACGATAATTTCCCAAACCGGCGTCAATTTGGAGGAGCTTGCGGAGTCGCCGGGGTGGAAAAACTTGGAAGCGCTTATAGGCCGAAAGCTATGCACGGAAAAAAGCTGCGTTGAAAAGAATTACTCTTACTACGACGCATGCTCGATGAGGGACGCGCCGCTTCTTTCGCCTTCTTCTAAAAGACTTCGGTTAATAGGTTTGGGCAATTCGATGTTCGTAATCGGAGAAAAAAAGAAGGAAGACGGCGACGAGCCTAATTCCGGAGTAAGCAAATGCGCTGACAATAAAATAGACGATAAGGCTTATTTCAACTTTCTACGCGGCAGTTCGAACTGCGAACCGACGTTTACGATTTTACAGCTGGGCGACGCCTATCTTCGTTTGTTCTTCGACGAGCCCCAAAAGAACGCTTACGGAACTTACTTTGCCAAAACTCTGCGCTGGATTCCTCCCGTCGATTCGACCTTTGGCGCAAAAAAAGAAAAAAGTAAAAGCGCCGGGTTATATTTTGAACGCGATTGTCTGCAAACCGATGGAATGACGAAAATTCAGAAGGGACTTTGCGGCGTTCTGAACGGAAAAAACGGCACAGCAAGAAAAGTATTTTCAAAAGCGTTGGACAGAAGCAAAAGCGCGTTGAACGGCGTTATTTTTCACGGGGCGAAAACCGGCACGGCCAATTCAATGATCGGCGTATCTAACGACGACCAACAATTTGCAAATGATTTGCAAAAGTTTGAGCTAATTGGCAAGAGCGACGTTTACTCGCTTCGCAGAGGAGACGTCGACGACAGTCTTTTCGTCGTCGCGTTTTCAATAAACGACAGACCGTTTGCGCTTGTTCTTTATTTCAAGGCTGCCGGGTCAACGGGCGCGGAGCTTGCAGGCAAGGCGGCCAAGCAGCTTATTCACATCGTTCAGGATTATTATTCCGACGCCAATAAACGCTAATCCAACAATCGGAAACGCCGGGTAATTCGAGCGGCTTGAAATCATTTGGATTTCAAGCCGCTCTGAAACTCCGCGGCCGGGATTATTCTTTGAAGAAAAACCGAAAAATCGAGCGAATCGACTGCTTCCTCTTTTCGTCCTTTTTAGCTACAAAAAGCAGTTTCTCCACGGTCGCGCACGTTTTGCATTCGGCGTCGGTAAGCTCCGCCTTGAAAACGCGCTCTACGCTCTTTTTCTTTTCAAGCTCCGCCTTTATAGTTTCAACGTCGTAGGGAGTTACGCGAAATTTCATTCTCGCGCCGGTTTTGCACGGACGAATAAATTTGATGGTCGCGCTTTTGTCCCAGACTACGTAGCCGGGGCCGAGTATTTGTATGAGCATTAACATGTAAATAGGATCTGCCACGGCGTACATCGCGCCGCCGAACAGCGTTCCGACGAGGTTTCGGTTGCGGAATGAAAGAGGTATTTCCGCGTCAATTTCGTAAAAATCGCTCGAAATCCTCGTTATGCGACCGCCGCACGCCAATATCGGCGGGTACGCGTTGAAAACTTTTTTTACAAAAAAAGCCCTCGCCTCGTCTTTGCTTATCATTAACAACCTCTTCGCGTCTAACGATAACAAACTCTTTTTTAATTATATTTTCCGCAGGAATAAATTGCAAATCCGCTTTAATGTTATATATAAACCGTCGGATTCGATTTGAAAGAGAGGCAATCATGGCTACTATCGCTCTGCTGATTATTTCCAACGTCTTTATGACGTTCGCATGGTACGGACACCTGAAATACAAAAGTTCGCCGCTGTGGATAGCGATTCTGGCAAGCTGGGGCATAGCCTTTGTCGAATACTGCTTTCAGGTTCCCGCCAACCGCATCGGCCACGGAACGTTCACCGCGGCGCAGCTGAAAGGAATTCAAGAGATAATAACGCTGGTAGTATTCGCGGTTTTCTCGGTAACTTATCTCAAAGAAGAATTCCGATGGAATTATCTCGTCGGCTTTGCGCTTATCGTGGCGGCGGCCTTTTTTATATTTAAAAAATAAATAACCGAAAAATAATCAATCGGCTTTGACAACCGAAACCGATTGTATTAAGCATTATAGCCATGAGAAGGAACTACCGGATAATAGAGGGTAAAATCGTCGAGGCCGAGAGCTTAGACGGTCCCATTAACGTCTTCGTCATGCCAGACGACGAAGAGCGCCGCTATCTTGTGGACGACCTTAAAATCGACGAGCACACGCTTCGCAGCGCGCTCGATCCGGACGAGCTTTCCCGTATAGAGTTCGAGCCGGAACACGTCGCTATGATTTACAAACGGCCGAAAAACTTCAGCGCCGAGGATAAATTCCTTTTTAAAGTCAGCTCAAGCGGCCTGTTTATTTTCAAAGACAGGCTGGTAATCGTCCTGCCGGAAGACTCGCCGATGTTCGACGGCAAAATGTTTTTAAAGGTCGGCACGCTTAACGACCTGACGCTTAAAATTATTTACAAAGGAATTTTCCATTTCCTTGAGCACCTTAAGGTAATCAATACAATTTCCGACGAGTTGGAGCGGAAAATTAATTCCGCTATGGAGAACAGGTATCTCATCAATCTGTTCACTCTGGAAAAAAGCCTCGTTTACTACCTTAACGCCATCAACAGCAACGGCGTCCTCATCGAAAAGATGAAGATGAACGCGCAGAAAATCGGCTTGTTGCAGGACGAAGCGGAGTTTTTGGACGACGTGATGATTGAAAACAACCAGTGCTACCGGCAGGCCGAAATTTACTCCAACATTTTAGCCGGCCTTATGGACGCGCGCGTTTCAATCGTGAGCAACAATCTCAACGTCCTGATGAAGACGTTGAACATTATTACTATTCTTATAATGGTTCCTACTTTCGTGGTCAGCGCCTTCTCTATGAACGTAAGGATACCGCTGGCCGAACACTCCAACGCGTTTTACGTAATACTCGGTCTGGCGCTGTTGTCGATGGCCGCGGTGTACGTCGTTTACAAACGCAAAAAGTGGTGAGCCGCCGCTTTTATCGCTCGCCTACCATACCAAGTTTTAGTTAATTCAATTAAGGACGCGTTTGTCGCCCGACTGGATTTAGCAATAAATTCAACTATTTTCCGTGGGAGGGGGCATTGGTCCCCCGACTGTTTTTCGCATTCTTTGCTCGCCCAAAGAACGCGAGCAAGAAAAAGCGCCCGCCGAAGATTCGGATTTGATGATATAAAATTCCGCGCAGCTGCGCCGTATCCCCATTTTTTTAAGACGTGTCGGTATTGCGTCCAGTTTTTTTTGATTTAATTTATACGTATTGATAGAATAGAAAGAGTTTAACCGCTTTGCGAAACAGTTTTACGCGCCGCGTGATAGCGGCCGTACAGGAGACATTGATGAAGAAAAATCGCGCGCTTATAATTGCATTATCAGTTTTTATTTTAATTTCGGCTATCGCGGCGCTGGGTTACGTTGGATATAAAAAATATTACGCCGACCCCTTCCGCAACATCGTGGCCGGACTCTCAAGCGGCGGCAAGATGGTCGAAGGCGACTTCGAGGAGTACAACGATCAGGCGTACTCTTCGGGCGCGAGCGAAAAGGATAAGAACTACGACCTGTCGAGTCTGATTATACTTACCCGCGTCCTTTCTTACATTAACACGAATTATTACGACCCGTCGCGCATAAACCCGCGGGACATGACCGCCGAAGCGCTTAACGCGATGCAGAGAGTAGCCGCAGAGCTGCTCGTAAAATTCAACGTCGACAAAACGCTGGTTACCGTTACGGTCGATCAGAAAAGCAAGACGTTCGACGTTTCAAAAATTAAGAAAATCTTCGACATACAGTATTCAATGAGCGAAATTATGGATTTCGTTCAGAAAAATCTGCGGAGCAAAGACGTTAAAAAGAAGGACATAGAATACGCGGCCATTAATGGCATTCTTACGACTCTCGATCCGCATTCGACGCTTATGAATCCTAAGTCGTACGAAGAGCTTAAAATGTCCACCCGCGGAAATTTCGGCGGCTTGGGAATAGTAATAGGCATGAAGGACGGAACGCTCACCATCGTTACGCCTTACGAAGGCACTCCCGCATGGAAAGCCGGTTTAAAGGCGGGCGATAAAATCGTCGAAATTAACGGACAAAGCACGGTGAACATGTCGCTGGACGAGGCGGTAAAAATGATGCGCGGCCCGAAAGGAACGACCTGCGCGATAAAAATCATGCGCAAAGGATGGAAGACGCCGAAAGCGCATTCGATTACCCGCGACACCATAAACATTCCGTCCGTTACTTCCAAAATTCTCGAAGACCGCTACGGTTACGTGCGAGTGGACGGTTTCCAAGGAAACACCACCCGCGATCTGAAGGCCCACCTTAAAGAGCTGCACGCCAAGGCGGGCAAAGGAGGATTGGCCGGATTGACGCTCGACCTGCGCGGCAACCCCGGCGGCCTTCTCGATCAAGCGATAGAATTTTCCGACGTCTTTTTAAACGAAGGAACTATCGTTTCCACGGTTGGCGCGCACAATATTAAGCGCGAAAAGAACGAAGCGAACGCCGGCGGAACCGAGCCGCTTTACCCAATAGTGGTTCTCATCGACGGCAACAGCGCAAGCGCGGCGGAAATCGTATCGGGCGCCCTTAAAAACAACAACCGCGCAATCACCGTCGGAGACAGGTCGTTCGGCAAAGGAACCGTGCAGATGCTTTACGAGTTTGAGGACGGCAGCGCTTTGAAGCTTACGGTGGCGCAGTATCTAACCCCCGGCGATATTTCCATCCAAAACGTTGGAGTAACGCCCGACATCCGCCTGACGCCGACGCTCATCGGCAAGGACGAGCTGATTTACTACACTGCAGGAGAAGGCGAACGTGAAAGCGATTTGGAAAAGACGCTCGAAAACGTCAAGAAGTCGGACGCGCCGGACAAGCCGCGCTACACGGTAAAATACCTGTACGACGAAAAGCGCGACAAGGAGAACGAAGAGCTCAAAGGACGCCGAGATTACGTTCAGGAAGATTATTCCATTCAGTTTGCGCTCGGCGCGCTGAAGGTTCTAGCGACGGAAGGAGACCGCCTCAAAGGACTCGAAAAGCTGGCCGGTTACGTTCAAACCTCAGGCGCCGCGGAAGACGAAAAGGTCGCTAAGGCGTTGTCGGCTCTTAACATCGACTACTCGACCGGCGAGAACGCGAAAGGCGGACTGCCGCAGCTTACGATTGCGTTCGGAAAGAACGGAACGGTGAAGGCCGGCGAAACCGAAACCGTTTCGGTTGAGGCGAAAAATATCGGAACCTCTCCGCTTTACAGACTGCACGCGGTTTCAAAGTGCGACGACCGCGTCTTCGACAAGTACGAGCTGCTAATCGGCAAACTTATGCCCGGCGAAACAAAAAAACTTTCCTTTCCTATTAAAATTGAAAAAGACGCTCTCAGCCGCTCCGATATAGTTACGTTCGTTGTAAGCGACGGCTTCGACAACGCATATCTCCCAGTCTCGGTCAAGGTAAAAATCGCGCCGATAACTCCGCCGCGGTTCGTATATTCCTACGTCATCGACGACCTCAAAGGCGGCAACGGCGACGGACGTTTGCAGCCGGGAGAGGAAATCGACGTTATATTAAACGTCAAAAACGTCGGCGAAGGGAAAGCGCACAAAGGGATCGGCACGCTGCGCACCCACGAGCTGAACCCGGACGTATTCGTTTCGGCGGGACGCGTTCTGTTCGACGAAGTCGCGCCGGACGCATCCGTTTCGTTCTCGTTTCACATACAGCTAAAGCCTACTCTTAAAGCGAAGGAAATAGCCTTCGACCTTCTTTTGGGCGACTCCGACCTGCATCAGTACATTACCGACGAACTTCGGATTAAGCTCGCCAGCCCGCGCCCCAAAGGAAGCTCTCCGGAAACCGGTCTGTTGGAAACGATAAACGCCGCCGAGCTTTATTCCTACCCCGGCGACGACGCGGGAGCCTGCTACAAGATACCTGCGAAGAGTTTGCTCAAGGTTTTGTCGCAAAGCGACGATTGGCATCTGGTCAACTTGAAGGACGATGCGAACGCATGGATAAAAAATAAGGACGTCCGCCCCGCGAAAGTAAAGACTTCCGAAAAGAACGCTGCGACGAAAATAGCCGGCGAGCTTACGACGCTTTACTTCCGCAGAGCGCCGAAGATTGCGCTGGACTCGAAGGAAATCGAGCAGATTACCGACGCAAGCGCCGTAAAAATAAGCGGTCAGGCGAGCGACGACAACAGAACGATGGACGTTTACATCGTTAATAACAAGTCGAAAGTTTACTTCTTCGCCAACGCCGCCGCCGAAAATACCGAGGCCGGAAAGGTTCTCAACTTCGACGCGCTTGTTCCGCTGGAGGAAGGGGTGAATAAAATAATGATTATAGCCCGCGAAAACGAGCGTTTTGCCGGCTCCGAAACCATAATAATCTACCGGCCGAAAACGGAAAAAAGCTCCGATCAGCAGGGCGAAGGAAAGAAAAGCGGCTCCGAGTCCGGAGACGCAAGCGAACAATAAAAAGGTTTTATCCACCTAATGGAAGACGACCGCGAACGCAGGCGTACGGCGCAAATATCGCTGGCGGGAGTTATAGTCGGCGGCGGCGCGCCCGTAAGCGTCCAAACCATGACTAGGCTGCCCGCGCGCGACGTTGCGGGCAATTTACGCCAAATTAAGTCGGCGGTCGCTGCCGGATGCGAAATCGTCCGCGTTGCCGTAACGAACGAAGAAGACGCAAAGGCTCTCTCGTTGATTGCGGGCAAAACTCCCATTCCGATTGTCGCGGACGTTCACTTCAACGCCAAACTCGCGGCGCAATCCTTAAAATACGGGGCTGCGTGCGTCCGCGTCAATCCGGCAAATTTGGGCGGAAAGGCTAAACTTTCGGAAGTAATCCGAGCCGCCGCGAACGAGGGCAAACCGCTTCGTTTGGGATTCAACGCCGGGACTTCTTTCGGCAAGGCGGCCAAGCCCGCAAGCCGCGCGGAAGCGGCGAAAGCGTTGTTCGAGGAGGCGGGCAAATGGACGGAATTCGCGCTCGAAAAAGGCTTTTCAAATTTTAAAGTTTCCATTAAAAGCAGCGACCCGGCCGAAACGGTCATTGCGAACAGGCTTTACTCCGCGTCTTACGACAGGCCGCTGCATCTGGGCCTGACCGAATCGGGACTTGCGGGAACCGGCGAGATAATTTCCGCCGCCGCGCTCGGCGCGCTTCTGCTCGACGGAATCGGCGACACTCTGCGCGTAAGCCTGTCGGGCTCCGTCGCCGCCGAATGCGCCGCGGCCTTAAGGCTGCTCGTCGGACTCGGATTAAGGCGAGGAGCGAGGCTTATAGTCTGCCCCGGCTGCGGCCGAAAAAGGGGCGACGTGAACGCGCTTGCCAAACGGGTTGACAGACTTGTTTCTTCCCGCCGCGTCGATATGGCGATAGCGGTTATGGGGTGCGAGGTGAACGGCCCCGGCGAGGCCAAAAGCGCGGACGCCGCTATCGCCTGCGCGCAAAACGGGCTGATTGTTTACAAATGCGGCGAGCCTGTTCTCAAGGCTAAGACGGCTGAAAGCGCTCTCGCCGCGCTGATGGAAATAGTTCGAGACATGGAGTTAATCGACTCAAAGGAAGAAAGCCGATGAAATCAAGAAGCCGCATATTAGCGTCAAGCGTTATTTCAGCGTGGGCGCTTGTTTTTGTTTTCTCAGGATGCGCTCAAAATGAAAATGACAATAATACCTATTTTACGCCTGAGTCCATAAAAATCATTGACGATTTAAAATACGTTAAGGTAAACGGCGAAAAGTTCTTCGCGCTCGGCTTCGACGCGCATTCGGGGCCGGTTTACGATGGAGTAACGACTACGGGATGCGACGAAGATAAGATGGTCGGATACCTCGATATTCAGGTCGAAAAGGTCAAGTCCGCGGCGGCCAGCGGAGCCAACTTCGCCTACGTTTGGAGCTACGGAAAATACTCCGATACGCTCGTCGCGACGTCGCCGCAGCTTTACGGAATTTATCCGGGCGACTACAAGGTCGGAAGAGACGCGTCCAAGGACGTGATTCCTATTATTTACAACGCGTTCGGCGAGAGCGATATGGGCGGATACAGTCAGGCGAAGGTAGATTCAATGGCCGCCGAATTCAAGGATTTCATAAAACGCCAAGGTAAATACTCCATCGAGAATATGCCAAATCTGCCGCCCGTTTCGCAGGTGGGGCATATGTCGTGGCACCCGACGTGGCGCATGATAGGAACGGGCGACGGAACGGGCGAGATGCTGACTTCTACTCAGGCCGCGAATTTCGCTAAAACTACTAATATGTCAATCGGCGACGACTATACGTACGTCGAGAACCGCTTCGACATGAGCGACCCCGAAGAGCGGCTTGTAGGGCTGCTTGCAGGGCAAAAGGGAGATAAAGGGCAGGGATACGAGTATTGGCTCTCGATAGACGACCCCGATCACCGTTCTTATTTTTCTCCGGCATGGGATTTAGCGAATTCGATGCGGACTAAAAGCGACCCCGAAGCCGTGGTATGGCTGTGGATACAGGGATATTCCTTCGGCAAAGGAATACAGGAATCGCTGTGCAAGGGCAAAGCCAACGATTCGTGGGCGACGGGCGGCTTTCCGTCTAAGAAATACCTGCGCAAAGAAATAATGTCGCTGATCGCGGCGGGTGGAACCGGTTTCGTTTTCTTCGGGTTCTTCGATAACGACATGGAGAATACAAAAATTCTCAACGGCTTTTTCAAGGCGTTGTCTAGCGCGGAAATTTACAAGCCGGTATTGCTTTCGCCCAAGCTCGATTTGGGAGTCGATTTTAAGAATTACGGCGAAGGCGGCAGGGCGCATTTGATAGTCAAATGGGACGCCGAAGGAAAGAAGGCTTATATTGCGGGCGCGAACCCGGGAGCGAAGGCGACCGCTTTCAGCGTCGATTTCCCGTGGACGATTGACAAGGCGGAGCTGTTCGACTTCGACGTCCCGAGCTTCAACGCTAGCTCCGAACTGGTTTTATTAGATAAGAGGCTCTCTTACGTCGCGCCGATAGACGAAGGATTCATTATAAGAGTTACGCCTAAAATGAAGTAAGCCGGTATTTGGCGGAAAATGAAAATCCCTCTTTGGTTGAAGAGGGATTTTTTTGTTTGAGGACGGCTTAAAATTTTATTTTACGCTCGTAGCCGTAACTATGGTTCGCAGTCCGCCGCGGATGTTGAAGTCGCCTATAACCGTTATTTTCCGAGGAGCTATCGCAGCGACTAAGTCGTCGAGGATTTTATTGACAGCGGCCTCGTGGAAAATTCCTTCGTCGCGATAGCTCCATAAATAAAGTTTGAACGACTTAAGCTCTACGATAAGCTCGTCGGGCGTATAAATAACCGTTATTTTTGCGAAGTCGGGCTGCGCGGTCATCGGACACAGGCAGGTGAATTCGTCGGTCTCGATTTTAATTTCGTAGTCGCGAGCCTTTTCGGGGTTGGGAACGGCCGCAAGATTTTTGCTTGGTTTTGTAGGCATTTATAAGCTCTGATGAATTTACTTGATTAAAGATTGAACCTGCTTGAAGGCCGGATGTTTAGCTCCTCTCATCATGCTGAACAGAAGCGTTTCGATGCTTGTAATTTCCGCGCCGCAGCGTTCCATCAGAGCCAGTCCGGTCTTCCAGTTGTGTTTGAAGCGCGAGGCGACGCACTCGCGCGGAACGAAGACGTCGAAGCCGCGTTCGAGCATGAAGAAAACGCTTTGATAAACGCATACGTGCGTTTCAATTCCGCAGACGATAGCCTGCGAGCGGCCCGCCGCCTGCATTTCTTCCAGCGCGGCGTTCAATTCCGGGTCCAGCGTAACGGAGAAGGAAGTCTTGTCGTAAAAGCGGCAGCCTTCGAGCTTTTCCTTGATTACGGGAATGGTGGGCCCGAGCCCTTTGGAATACTGCTCCGATACGATTACCGGCAGCCCAAGCGCGCGGCAGCCTTGAATAAGAACCGGAACGTTGATTTCAATCGTGTCCTTCGCTTTTTCCTCAATCGAGGCGAAAAGCCGCTCCTGAACGTCGATTACCAGAAGGAACGCTTTGTCTGCGTCGGCTAGAACCGGGCGTTTGGCGCTAGGCGAATTTTTCGCCGGAGCGGCCGCGGAAAACGTTTCGGTCTTTTTCTTGGCGGGCATTCGCAGCCTCCTTTCAGGATATTATTTTCATGTGCTCGATTTTCATGCAGCGGTTCATAACCACGAACATTCCGGCCGCTCTGGCCGCTTCCGCCGCGCTTTCCACTTCCAAATCGAGCTGCATCCAAATCATTTTGGCGTCGATTTTTATCGCTTCTTCCACAATGCGCGGAATGAATTCCGGCGCGCGGAAGATGTCTATAATGTCTATTTCTCCGGCTCCCTTTCTTGCGCTAGCCAAATCGGGGTACGCTTTTTCGCCCAGCACCATAGGCACCCGCGGATTGACCGGAATGATTTTAAACCCGGCTTTTTTTAGGTAGGCTCCCACCATGTAGCTGTCGCGCATCGGGTCGTCGGAAAGGCCGACCATAGCCACAGTTTTGAGCGTTTTAAGGGCCTCGCGCACCTGTTGCTCGTAGGGGAGCGTCCAAAATATGGCGTCGAATTTATTAACGTCGGGCATCTCTAACCTCGCAGCGTCGCCGTTCATAATTAAACGAAAAAGTCGTTCATTCGGATAACCAATTGTACATATAAATCATATTTTGGCAACCGCCGTTAAGCGAAACTTATCGTCATACGGATTTTTCCTCTGATTAATTTTCGCTTTTAAGGAATTCGCAACTTTTTTTTACTTTTACAAACTCTCGACATGCCCGCGGAAGAAGCGTTCGCCGCCGCGTCTTTTTACCCCTTCTTTGCGCGCCCAAAGAAAGGCCGAGATGTAAAAAAATTTATTTTCCCGCTTTTTCGCGCTTGACATTTTTCGAGTTTACGATATTTATATACCCCTGTGGTTGGCAAACCAAACGCTCTTTAAAATTACGGTTCTTCTGAGCGGGAATAACTCAGTGGTAGAGTGCGACCTTGCCAAGGTCGAAGTCGCGGGTTCAAATCCCGTTTCCCGCTCCATTTTTTTATCCGAGGCACCATAGCCAAGTGGTAAGGCAGAGGTCTGCAAAACCTCCACCATCGGTTCGAATCCGATTGGTGCCTCCACCTTAATAAAGATAATCGATAAAATTAATACGCGGGAGATTAAGAATAAAAGCGTTTTTATTCTTTCTTAATAAGGTTTGACGTTTCGTCGTTTTTCAGATTATAATAAAATATAGTAGTTGTATTATAAATAGTTCGGAAACCATGATTCGGAGGATTGCATGAAAAGGTTTCCTTTAATTATAGGGTTGTCGGCGGCGCTAATGGCGGCCGCGATGGCGGCAGGGTGCGGAGACAGCGGTTCGGTTAGAAACGACAAACCCAAACCCGGAACTGAGTCCTGCTCAACGGATCAGGACTGCGCGGCGTGGGATTACGTATGCAGATTTAATCTTTGCGTAAAAGGAACCTGCTCCAACAACGACGACTGCGGCCCCAATTTGGTGTGCCTTTTTGGCCAATGCGACCGAAAAACGGCGGAAGGCGACGGAGACATAGACAGAGAGTCCATCGACATTCCCGAAACCGACTGCGGCGAAGAATGCGCGACCGAATTTGAAGAAATCAACAGTCCGCGCAAAATGAAAATCGATCCGGCCTATTTGGACTTCGGCGCGGTTTTAAAGGGAGGCAGCGCGAAAAAAGAGCTTTATATTTATGCGACCGGAACCGAAGACATAAATATTTTTTATTATATCGAAGACTACGTTTCCGACGAGTTTAAAATTTTGAACCCCGTGCCCGACGGCTCTTTCGCCACCGCAAGACCGGGCGGCATTCCGTTCGTCGTCGAGGTTGAATACACCCCTAAAGCGGTTTGTCCGGCGGAAGGAACGCTGATGGTGATTAACAGCGACGGCGATCCTCTGAAACAATCGGTGCGAATGGTTTCTAAGTGCAAGGGCATCGTCGATTTGCGGACCGATCCGTCCGACAGAACTATAAACTTCGGCGACATTCCCGTCGGTTCCTGCGCCAATCCGCTTCCGTTTAAAATTACCAACTACATCCCCGACGAGGGCGCGAACGCCGTTTTGACGGTTTACAACATCGCTAAGGCGCCTTTTAACGACATGAACTTCGACTTGACCGATCAGATGGGAAGCGCGCCTCCGGCCAATACGCTGCTTTCTCCGAACGAAGATATGACGGTAGTGGTTCATTTTTGCCCCAAGGCAAGCGGCGACCACGACGCGATGATGCGGATTACGCATAACGATTCGGGCAAGGAATTCCCCTTCGACGTCGCGTTGAAGGGAAAGGGCGTAATTCCTTCGATTTACTGCACGCCGCGCAATGTGAACTTCAACGAAGTAGCCATAGGCATGCACGACGTTAAAAACGTAACCTGCTATAACAAAGGCGACGCAGAGCTTGTAATTTCAAAAGTGGAGCTGAGCGGATCGAGCGACTTTTCGGGTCAGCTTCCGCAGGATCCGGTTAAACTAAAGAATCATACGCTCAATCCCGGCGACGAGCTTATTGTGCCGGTTTATTATTATCCGACCAACGAAGGCGCCGATAACGCCGATTTGGTTTTCGTTACCAACGACCCCAAATACAAGGACGAGCCGCTGATTATTCCGGTTTCCGGAACCGGCAAGGGAGCGCGGCTTACCTGTTATCCGGCAAGCCCCGTAAACTTCGGCCAGAGATATTTCAACGGCGGCGACTGCAAGCCTAAAACGCTTACGTGCGTCAACGACGGAGCCGACACAGTTGCGATTAAAAGCGTAACGATGGAAGGGGACGCGCCGGCCTCGCCGGGAATCTGCGCTCACGAGTGCGGCATGGGCGCGCCGGAGCTTATGTGCATGACCAACCCGACTTACGCCGATCAGCCGATAAACTACTGGCCTACGAACGAAAACCGCATCGAGCTGCGCCCCAACGGGCTTACCTACACTATCGACCTGTTGTGCGAGCCAAAAAAGATAGAGTCTTACGTCGCGCAAATCGTAGTCGTCTGGGAAGATTCAATAGGCAACGAGCACGTCGATTTAACCGACGTTCTGTGCGAAGGCGTAGATTGCCCCGCGGGATATTACGATATAGATCCCGACGAGCCGGGCTGCGAATACAAGTGCGCCTTCCAATCGGACAACGACCAGCCGGAACTGCTGCCGCCCTTCATCGACCAAAATTGCGACGGCATAGACGGCGACATGGGCAAGGCTATTTTCGTGTCGGCTTCGACCGGCGACGACCGCACGAACAACGGAAAAGATTACAAACATCCGGTTAAAACAATCTCCAAAGGGATAATGCTGGCGGCGACGAGCGTTCCCAAGCGCGCGGTTTACGTCGAAAAGGGAACCTACTTTGAAAAAGTTACTTTGCGCAACGGCGTATCGGTTTACGGCATGTACGATTTCTCCGGCAAGGCTCCCAAGCGGAGCGCTTCCAACCTGACGTTCCTAATCGGGGTGAAAGAAATCGCGGTCGAAGCGAAAAACCTGACGGACGCGACATTCCTAAACGGCTTCGTCATCCAAAGCGACAGCGCGAGCGACGATTCGGGTTCAAGCTACGTAATCAAAGCCATTAACGCCGACGGGCTGAACCTCGTCAACTGCAAAATAACGGCCGGCAACGGAGAAAGCGGCGCGGACGGCGCCTACAACGGAATGGCGGGCTCGACCGGTTCGCGCGGAGGCGACGGACAGGCGGCGCGCGAGGACGACAGCGGGCTGTTCTGCCAGAAGAACGGACGCTCGGTGCCCGGCTCCGGAGGCCCTTCCGATTGCGGCAACGGCGGCAACGGCGGCTGGTCGTGCAAAACTAACGGCGACGGCTGCACCGGCGAAAACGGCAAACCCGGAAGCGGAGGCGCGATGGGAGGAACTTCTTCTTACGGCGGACCGGGCGGCAACGGAATGCCCGGAAACCCCGGCCTAAGAGGCGGCGACGGCAGAGGCGGAGCCGCTTCGGGCGCGGTCGTAAATCAATCGTGGATTCCCGGCAACGGAACGCCGGGCGAACCGGGCGAGAACGGCGGCTCAGGCGGCGGCGGCGCGGGCGGAGGCTCAATTTCCGGCTGGTGGGGCTTGACATGCGCGGACTGGGGCGGCACCGGCGGCGGCGGCGGCGGCGCGGGCTGCGGCGGTTCCGGCGGAGACGGCGGAATGGGCGGCGGCGGTTCGTTCGGTATATTCATTTACGGATGCTCGCCCAAGATACGCGACAATGAAATAATCACCGGCAAAGGCGGAGACGGAGGGGTCGGCAAAAACGGCGGACGCGGCGGACAGGGCGGAGCGGGCGGTCTAGGCGGAGCCGCGACCGACGAAGGAAAGCACGGCGGGGACGGCGGC
>CAYNVS010000026.1:0-44172 GCA_964400725.1 uncultured Myxococcales bacterium | reverse complement strand
GGCTGAAGATGGAAATTGAAAGGCTCTCGCGCGCCGAAGGACACGCCATATTGGGGCAGAGTCAAAGCGTACGCGCCTGTTTGGAAACCGTAAGGCAGGCGGCGCCTAGTTCCGCGACGATTTTATTGCTGGGCGAATCCGGCACGGGCAAAGAGCTTTTCGCAAAGGAAATCCATAGGTTGAGCGCGCGAGCGGACGGGCCGTTTATAGCCGTAAACTGCGCCGCTCTTCCCGAAACCATTTTGGAGAGCGAGCTGTTCGGCTACGAAAAAGGCGCGTTTACCGGCGCGGCGTCTCAGCGCAAAGGCCGCTTCGAGGCCGCGGACGGAGGAACCATATTTCTCGACGAAATCGGAGACATGTCGGCGTCGCTTCAGGCTAAACTGCTGCGCGTGCTTGAGTCAGGCTCGTTCGAGCGTCTCGGCAGCAACGCTCAAATCCGCGTTGACGCGCGCATAGTGGCCGCTACCAACAAAGATATGCGCCGCATGGTCGAGGAAGGGTCGTTCCGCGAAGACTTGTACTATCGTCTTAACGTCATCGTCATAAATATTCCGCCGCTTCGCGAAAGGCTGGAGGACGTTCCTCTGCTGGCCGCGGCGTTCGTAAAAAAGTATTCCGAAACCCACGGCAAAGGCGCGCTGTCGCTGTCGCCGGAGGCCGCGGCGCTGCTTAAGGCGCAGACTTGGCGGGGAAACGTCCGAGAGCTTGAAAAGACGATTGAGCGCGCGGTCGTTCTGACTCGCAGGGACGTTATAACCCCGTCGGATTTCCCCGATCTTAAACAGGAAAGCGGAAAAGCGGCTGCGGCGGACAAGATAGAAATCCCGTTCGGAACTCCGATGGAAGAAGTGGAGCGCATCGTCATCAACGAAACGCTGCGCCGCGCGGACAACGACAAGAAATTAGCCGCCAATATTTTGGGAATTAGCGACCGCACAATTTACCGCAAGCTGGGCGACGACAGGAGCGGCGAAGAGCAATAGCTCGGTATTGCCCTTGCCCGTCCGACTTACATAAGAGCGTATATAGCGCCGCTCTGCAAACCGGGCGCAATTAAGGTTTCATACTCGTTTCATGTTATAGCGTTTTTGAACGCGCTCTCTTTCTGCGGGCGGCAGCGAAAGCAAATATTTTTTAAAGCCAGGGCACCAATCGGCGTGCCAGCGCCACAAACGGCCTAATAACGACTTGGGGTCGGCGTCGTACTTCGCGCGGAATTTACAGTCTTCGCAAGGTTGTTTCTTTGTCATCAAAAAACTCCGTTTTGTCGAGCGTCTGTCGCCGTCGCGGCTCCGTAAATGTTTATTAATGGGCGCACGTATAGTATTGATCCGGTATCGTAACGTTAAGGTTTTTTACGTCTTTCGCCGCGGCGTTTGACGCGTCGATTACTACCGGGTTGTAGGCCGAGAATGCGCCTTCATGTATGCTGAGCGTGGCGTAGCCGTTATGGCACGAATCGACGACTATGTACAGCCAATACGAACCGCTCGGCATTTGTCCGGCAAAATCGAAATACAGCCTGTTGGCGACGTAATCGGCCGGGCCTAAGACGCGCCGCAGAACAAGTTGGTTCAAATCGTAGTTCGTCGAGTTCTGCTCCGCCGTGAAGACCGCCAACGCCGCCGAAGTTCCAAGGTTGGACGCGGAAACGGAAGCGTAGCCGGAGAAGCTGCCGAACCCGTCCGTCGGGGCGGTAAGCTGAATGTTTACGTTTTCGTACATCGATTGTCCGATGGACGAGGAGTTTATTACAATCGCGCCCCCCGTTTGCGTCGTTCCTTCGATTTCTCCGGAGAATTGGTTGTCGCCGTCCAAATCCAAGACGAAACGCAGATTGTATTGCCCGTTCGGCAAAACGTTGAAAACGTATTTGTATTTTTTATCTGCCGCGTCCTTGCTTATTAAAACCGGCTCCCATTTTTGCCCGCTCTGGTTTTCCGCCGTGAAAAGGAAGGGCGAGTCGATGGTTCTTGCCCCCACCGTTACGGCGCCGCTGATAAGACCGTAACCGGAGTAGGGAAGTCCGATGTACATGTCTTTTTCCACTACTCCCGCGTCGAACCCAAGCTGTTCTTTGGCGTACGGCGCGAAGACGTCGTCCGAGGGGTCTCCGACCGTTCCGGCGTCCGCCCACGCTACCGCGTAATAGTAGCCTTTTAAATTCGGGATTACGATCTTGGCCGTATTGTTGGCGCCGTTCTTGTAAATTACCGGGACGTTGAAATCGGCTTTGTCGGCAATGTACTTTGGCTGAGTCGAGAACATTTTAACGAACATAGGAACGTTTGAATAGGCCTGCGGGTAATACAGCGTAACCGAGAGAGTCGCGAAAACGCCGGGGTGGGCGTCGTGCCCGACGCTGGCAAACTCGACGTATCCGGCCTGCAAATTTACGACCTCTGCGTTTTTAACGCAGTAATTGTCGGCGTCCGCGCCGTTGTTTTTGTAATCTACGCAGATATAAATATTATATTTTCCCGGAGCTATTCCGTAGAATCTCGCGGGAACAAATACGTCCGAGACGCCGTTTATAATTGACGCGGGAACGTTTTTTGAGTAGAGAGGAGCGCCGTTCCCCGGAGAGCCGGTTTCGCCGTAAAGCAGCGCGCGCGCCTTTTTTACCGCTTCGCGTGCGGAGACGACGTAGGTCAGATGAATCGTTCCGGTTCCCGCGCGGTCGGATAAAGTCCAATCGGCGTTTTTGTAAACCCGGCTGTCGGTCGAAGACTCAATAACCGCATACGCGTTGGACGGGTTTTCATCCTTCAGAAGCTCCGCGCCGGTCTGCGGGTCCAATACTCGCGCTGCAACGTAATAATATCCTTGTTTGATGTTGATGAATGAATATTTAATCTGATTTCCGCCGGTTATTTCCAAATCGCTCTGCCTTAAAACCGGCAGGGTCGGAAACGGGTAAGCGTTGTAAAGCAGAACTTCGTATTTTTTGCCGAGATAAGGCGCCGGAACGGTAATGGTTCCTTCTATCGTTCCAAGAGTTTCGTTCGCGAAGTCGATGTAGAAATCCGTCTGATATGCAAGCGAGTAGGGCGGGTTGTCGGAGAACAAAATTTCGTTGGGGTAATTCGTCGTCTTTATGCGGTCGCCCGCGGGGGATATAACCGCGGCGTACAATTTTACGTACCCGCCTTGCAGCTTCGGCAGGCCGAGTATTCTATAGGGAATTCCGCCGTCCGCTTCTTTGGCCTCAAAGACCGCGTAAACCGGAGTGTAGGAATAGTCGCTCGTAACGGTAAGGCCGACAAAAGGAGCGTTACCGCCGGAGAGCAAATTGGGATTAATATAAATCTTGCCGGTTACCTTGCCGCAATCGGCGCATTCGACGTCGAGTTGAATGCGAATGTTTTTTTGGGTAGGCGAGGCCGAGGTAAGAGTTATCGGATTGTAAAGATAACCGGTTTTGAACTTGGCGTCGACTCCGCTCCAAACAGCGGCTTCAAGGTAATATGCGCCGTATTCCAATCCTTTAATTTTGTAAGCGTATTTGCCGGTTCCGGTTTTGACCAGTTCGACCGCGTCGGTAAACGCCGCGTTTGGCGAATTAGGAACCGCGTCGTAGGCGCGCGCCGTTACGTATGCGCCCGTCGTTAAAAGAGATTCGTTTATTTCTATCGTTCCGCTTATTTCGCCTTTCGGCGCGGTATCGGGCTCCAAGTCTTCTACGTCGCCGTCTATGAATACGCATCTCCCGCCTTCTCCGCAAACGTCGCCGATTCCGAAGGCTACGCAGTCCATTGAAACGGAGCAGAAACGGAAGCACCGGTTTTTATTCTGCGCGCAGTACCAGCCGTCTGGGCAGACGTCGTCGTTTTCGCAAACCGTATCGGAGTCAAAAAGCTCTTCGTCAACGTCTTGTTCGAGTTCGATTTCTTCGTCCATTTCCGGCTCTTCTGCTTCGGGCTCGGTTTCTTCCTCGACGTCTTCGATTCCGTCGCCGTCGGTTTGAGGCGTTTTGCACTTTGCCTTGCCGTCGCCATCGTCTTCGCAGCCAAGATCGCAGAAGGTTACAACCTGAGTCTCGCAGCAGTTATTCAGGTTGGTCGTTTTCTTTTTTAGCGAGCTGCCGTCGCAGAACAAATGCCCTTCCGAGTTTCCGCAAGGGTCGCACGCCTCGGGTTCAACCTCAACCGGGTCTTCTTCTATCGTTTCGTCGATTGAGTCGTCCTGCGCGTCGCCTTCGTCCGGCTCTAATTCGGGTTCGTCGCTCTCTTCCTCGGGCTGCCGCTCGTCGGAAATCTCTTCGTCGCCGTTATCCTTCCCGTCTCCTCCGCCGCAACCGTAAACGCCCGCCGCCGCGAACAATATTACGATTGCAAACGCCGCTCCCAGCGATTTAATCGACTTCATTTTTCCCTCCAGAAAACTTCCGTAATTTGTAAGAACTCATAAACTACCCTCAATAATAAATATTTTACTTTATAACAAGTTCTTAGGCAATTAGAAAAACATTCAAGTTATATTTTTCAGGTTTATAAGCGGCGAAGCGCAAAGAAAAAAGCTTTAAAAAAGGAAGGGGGCTGTGTTGGAGCACAGCCCTGGAAGAGGAAGGAGGTGTTTTCTCCGAATCAAGGAGAGAACCAAACGCGCCGCGCACGGTTACGGCGCGCGCGCCCGTGTTTGCGCGGGCGCTAAATAAGTCGGCGGAAATTGAAAGAACGATGGAACGGCTGCTGTTTTACATTAAAGCAACAGAGGCGCCAAAATCGCTACGATGTATAAACGTAATGATTTTAAATAATTAGGCTGAGGAACAAAAATACGACCAGCCTCATCGTCAATTTAATATGACGCCCGGCGCTTGCGAGCGACATTTATGTCATACCGCGCCGAGGCTTGGGCGATTGTTAGTTAATGCGGTTTGGAATACGCGCAGCGAAATCCGACCGCGTTGCTGTAAGTTTTGGGGTCGCGCTTGCCGCGGTAATATGTTTTGAGCTCGTTTATATCTTTAGACAGCCAGCTTCCTCCGCGAATTACGCGCATCGTTCCGTTCGACGGGCCTTGCGGGTTTTTGGAAATTATAAATTTGTAGGCGTCCTTTTGGTAAAAATCGCTTGTCCATTCCCATACGTTGCCAGCCATATCAAGCGCGCCTACGTCCGACGCTCCGGCATGAAGCGCTCCGGTCTGCATAGGCATGTTTTCCCCGCACCCGTCTCCTTTGGATGTTGAAAATACCGCTTTATCGCACTCCGTCGGTTTATCTTCGCCCCACGGGAAACTTTTTCCGAGAGTTCCTTTGGCGGCGGCTTCCCATTCCGCCTCGGTCGGCAGTCTTCCTCCCGCGAATTGACAATAATCTCGCGCCTGTCTCCAATCGACGCAGTTAATCGGCAGCATAGAGCCGCCTTCCATTCGGAACGTGCAATATTGATCCTTCGCGTATGAAACCGCTTCCGTGCAGGCTCCGGCCATGACGCAAAGGCTGTAATTGAGCGCCGTAACTTCCGTTTCGTCGATTAGAAAATCGGAAAGTTCGACCATTTTATACGGCGAATAATCGGCGCCTTGTTCGTCTTTGCCGATAGAGTACTTTCCGCCCGCAACCGGCAGCTTTTTGGGCGCGACCTCTTTGTTCGAGAAAATTTTGAGCGCCATGTTGTATGCGGAAGATTTTTCGATAATCGGATTGAAGGCGTCGAACGCGGCTGAGCCGGCGGAATTTTCCTTTTCCTTATTTTTCTTTTCAATTGAAGCGAGCTCGCTTTCGGCCACCGCCGAAACAAGACCCAACGCCGCGTACCGTTTGAGTTTTTCCCATTGCGCGGTCGTTTTAACTTTGTAGGAGAACTCGCCGTGTTTGTTAATAAGGTCGATGTGAAGATTGACGACGTCCCTATCGGTTCCGATGAGGGCGACGACTATATCGGTAACGCCCATGTCTTGGTATTCTTTGCAATTTATTTCGGCGCCGCATTTGGCGAAAACTTCGGTTTCGTTTTGGGGTTCGGTGTAGGGCGGCATAATCAGAACTCCGCCTAGCAGCGACGATACCGCGCTCGCCAAACTTTTACGCAGCGCCTCGGTCGGCAGGCTTTTTGAGCTTCCGCGTATCGGCGCGACGTAGAAAACGCGCCATTGTTCGCCTCCGGATAACGGTTTGTCGGACGCGCAGAAGAGAGCCGGAAGCGCCACCGCCAACAGCGCGAGCGTTTTTAACAACGAATTTATGCGCATATAATTCTCCGTCTTGAGTTTGACGTTCAAGTCGTATAGGCTAAAAACCTATTTAGCATAATATTTTTTTTCTCTCAAAGCAATTTTAGCGGCTAATCTACTAAGCTATTCCTGACTCGTCCCCAATTTGTATAAAAAACCGCACAGACCGCGGAGCGCGCGGAGGTTTTTCATCCCGCCGAGCGTATCCAGCCTTTGCTAAAGCCGCGGCGGACAAGCGCGAGAGGAAAAGCGGTCTAAGCGGCGAGCGAATAGCGGAATTGCGAGTTCGCGCCGACGCCCTCTGGTTAGAGCGGCCCCAAGTGCAGAGTTCCGCGCTCGAAGGGCGCCCTTTCTTGCTCGCTTTCGTTGGGCGCGGAAAGAAAGCGAAAGAACAAATAGGGCGACGAACGCGCCATCCAGCGGGATTGAGCGAAATCGGGGACGAGTCAGACAACGGGGCTCTCTTTCATTGAATTAGTTGCGAATATTGCCGAATTTAGCTTAACGGCGAAAATATAAGATTTCAGGCTGCGGCGCTTCAGTTGCGCTTGACTGCGCCCGCATACTATATAAAATAGTACGGCCTGACGACTTGACCGAAGGAGCGAGCCTTGGCGACTGATGAAGAAATAAGGTTATTGGCCGAAAAAATCGGAGCGCGGCTTGCCGCTTCCGGCAAAACGGCGGCGTGCGCGGAATCGTGCACCGGCGGGCTCGTCTGCTCGCTAATCACCGACGTTCCCGGCGCCTCGTCTTATTTCAGCGGAGGCTGCGTAGTTTACGTAAACTCAGAAAAAATACGGCAGTTGGGAGTTTCTCCCGAAACGCTGGCGACAGACGGCCCCGTAAGCGAAAAATGCGCGATTGAAATGGCCGTCAACCTGAGGCGCAAGGCTAAAACCGACTTCGCCGTATCCACGACCGGTTACGCAGGCCCTTCGGGCGGCGCGGACGGGCGTCCGGTCGGAACGGCGTTCGTGGGCGTCGCATCCAAGGACAGCGCGCGGGCGCAGGAGGTTTATCTGCCAGGCCTAACGCGAGGGCAGTTCAAGAAAGAAATAGCGTTCAGAGCTTTAAAAGCTCTGGAGACGGAAGCGGAAAAACAACAGGAACTCAACAATGGAAGAAAGGACGATTAAATGAGCGCAAAGGCTGCGGAAAAAGAAAAAAGCGCGCAGACAAACGAAAAGGCGAAGGCGGTCGAGCAGGCGATAAGCGCAATCGACAAGCGTTTCGGCAAAGGAAGCGTAATGCGTTTGGGCGATAAGGAAAAGGCCGAAGTGTCGGTAATTCCCACGGGCGCGCTTCCCTTGGACATGGCTTTAGGCGTCGGCGGCTACCCCAGAGGCAGAATCGTTGAGATATTCGGCCCTGAGTCAAGCGGAAAGACCACGCTGGCGCTTCACGCAATAGCCGAAGCGCAGAAAGCGGGCGGAGTCGCGGCGTTCATCGACGCTGAGCACGCATTGGACGTCGTTTACGCGAAAAACCTAGGCGTCGCCACGGACGACCTTCTTATAAGCCAGCCGGATTACGGCGAACAAGCTTTGGAAATCTGCGAAACGCTGGTTCGCAGCGCGGCGGTTGACATTATAGTCATCGACTCGGTTGCGGCGCTGACGCCTAAGGCTGAAATTGAAGGAGATATGGGAGATTCCCACGTCGGTCTTCAGGCGAGGCTGATGAGTCAGGCTTTGCGCAAGCTGACCGGCGTCGTAGCTAAGAGCGCGACCTGCGTTATGATGACCAACCAGATACGAATGAAAATCGGCGCTATGTACGGCAACCCGGAGACGACCACCGGCGGATACGCGCTTAAATTCTATTCCAGCATGAGGCTGGACGTCCGCAGAGTAGGCGGCATCAAGCGCGGCGAAGACGTAATCGGCAACCGCGTGCGCGTCAAAGTGGTTAAAAATAAAATGGCGCCTCCCTTTAAAGAGACCGAGTTCGACATTATTTACGGAAAAGGGTTCACGCGCTCCGGCATCGCCATCGACATGGGAGTCGAGTGCGGCGTAATCGAAAAAAGCGGCGCGTGGTATTCCTATGCCGGAAACCGTCTGGGTCAGGGAGCCGAGAACGCCCGTCAACTGCTTGACGACTCTCCGGAAATGTTGGCCGAAATAGAGGCGAAAGTCCGCGAGAAATACTCGCTTCCAGCCGCGGGCGGAGCCGCGGAACTGCCTCCTATAGAAGATTAAACGTACCGCGCCTTCGGGCGCGGCGGCGCGTAAGCAAAACATATAAACGCTTCAAGGAACCGACATGGCAAGTCCCGATCAGCTCAAACAGGAAATGCTGGAGTACCTCAACGGATTGCTGAGGCACGTCATTAAGTTCAAAGCCTCCGATTTGCACATAAACGCCGGAGCTCCTCCCCACTTCCGCATCAACGGCAAGCTGATGCCTCCGGCGGGCGCGGGCGCTCTTACTCCCGCGCAGACTGAAGCCATAGGCAAGGCGATAATGTCCGAGCGTCAATACTCGCGATTCGAGGAAGAGCGCGAAATCGACCTTGGCTACACGCTGCCGGGGCAGGGGCGCTTCAGAGTGAACGTTTACTACCAGCGCGGCTTTGTCGGGCTCGCAATACGCGCCATTTCGCAGGACATACCGACCTTCGAGAGCCTAAACCTGCCGCCTATAATCAAGGAAATCGCGGATAACAACCGCGGTCTCGTCCTCGTTACCGGCGCTACGAGCTCCGGCAAATCGACCACGCTTGCCGCGATGATAGGATACATCGCCGAATCGCGCTACGCGCACATAATTACAATAGAAGACCCGATTGAATACCTGCAAAAGGACAAGAAGTCGCTTATTACGCAGCGCGAGCTTGGCGTCGATACGACGAGCTACGCCAAAGCGCTCAAGGCGGCTCTGCGCCAAGACCCTAACGTTATTCTCATCGGCGAGCTGCGCGATTTGGAAACGATGGAAACGGTGCTCACCGCGGCGGAAACCGGCCACATGGTCTTCTCAACCGTCCACACCTCGGACGCCAGCGAAACGGTAAACCGCATAATCAGCACCTTCCCGGAGAGCAAGCAGGCGATAGCCCGCATAAGGCTCGCGCAGTCCCTAAAGGCGGTCATCTCGCAAAGACTAGTGCCCCGCGCCGACAACAAGGGGCGCGCTTTGGCCGCGGAAATAATGGTAAACCAAGGCTACGTGAAAGACCTTCTCATGGATCCTGAAAAAATCCGCGATTTGACCAAGGTCATCGAAGAGGGCGAAACTTATGGAATGCAAACGTTCGATCAGGCTTTGACCAAGCTGGTTCACTCAAAAGTGGTAACCTACGAAGTCGCCTTGAAGTACGCCACGAACCCCGCGGATTTTGCGCTGCGCTTCCAAGGAATACAAATGTCGGCGGACCAGGATTGGAACGCACAGCAGCAGGTTACCACAATAACGTCCGCGTCCGAAGTTTCCAAAGAGAAAAAAAGTCGACGACTTTTTGAAAGACGACTTGGACTTCGATTGAGAAGGAGTATAGACGGCGGTTAAAATGTACGAAGTTTACGTGGAGTCTCATTTTTCGGCGGCGCACAGACTTTTGCATTACAACGGAAAGTGCGAAAATCTGCACGGCCACAACTGGCGCGTCCGTCTGTTCGCCAAAGGGAGAGAACTTGACGCCTCCGGCATGCTGATTGATTTCAAGGAGCTTAAACGCGTTTTAAACAAAACGCTCGAACGTTTTGACCACGTTTATCTGAACGACTTAGAAGATTTTAAAACCGCCGATCCAAGCGCGGAGCGCATCGCGGAAATAATATTCTCAGCAGCGTCTAAAGAAATCTCCGAATTAAACCTCGGCGGACGCGCGGTAGCGGTTTCGCGCGTAATGGTATGGGAGAGCGAAGGCTCCTGCGCCTCGTATTGCGAAGACTGAATTAAAGAAAGGACGAAGCCGATGTTCTCGCCCGAAAAACGAGGAGGAATAGTAGTTTTGGTCGTTTTGTCGTTCGCGGCAGTCGGCGCGTTCTGCGCCGCGGCAGTTTACTCCCTGTTTTAGCCCGATAGAAGCATGAAAGGACGAACCGGCGCATTCGCGGGGTTCATCGCCCTGACGGCGCTTGCGGCTTTTGTCGCAGTTTGCGCTTCCCCGGCGGCGCGAGCGGCGGAAGAACAAGCCTTTGAGGCGGACGCGGCTTTGAACTCGGTTCAGACAAAGAAAAAAACTTACAGCGATTTTTCCGCGGGGCTTGCGTTGTTTTACGGTTCGGTGAACCCCAAAAAGCAAGACGACGCCGAGACGAGCGCGTTCGGGTTCGGGCTTGAGGCGCTTTACCGCCTTTACGGCGTTTTCTTCGCCGCCGCGCGCATCGATTATCTGGGCGCCGACGTGGACGGCAAATCGCAGAAGCGTCTCACAACGGCGGGCGGCCTTTCAATCAGGCTCGACACTCTCTTTATTTACCCGGAAATAAAGGCGCTTGTCGGCTCAGAATCGCTGCGGGAAGGTTCCTCGTGGAACAATTCCGCAATTCTCTTCATGTCGCTGGGCGCGTTCGTCGGCGCAAAATCTGGCTTTGCGGCGGGCGTAAGCGTAAGCGAGCGGCTTCTCTTCTCCGACATCTACGACAACGCCGGGGTCTTCCTTTCGCTGTTCAGCAAAACGGCGCGCTATAAAAGCGTCGATTTGTCGATAAGGTGGAACTTTTAAACTCAATTATTCCTTTAAATTTAGCCGGCGGGCAAAACAATCGGGATATTTTAAAGCTAAAAATTATCCGGCGCCGCCCCGCGCGGACGCAGTTTGGCGTGAATTAGAGCCGGCACCTGATCGCCGCGAAGATTGAGATAACTTTTCCCATTCTTGAAATACATTTGCGCGCTCGCGCCGCCGTCGAGGCAGAACGCCTCCTTTATTCCCATTCCCGCGAGCAGCGACGCGATTTCGTGAAACGTAAACCCTGAGCCCATGGTTACTGCAAAAACTATTTTGCCGCCTTTATCCACCGCGACGACCGATCTGTCCGCCTTCGCTTCCGGCGAAAACATTTGGCGTCCGCTTTTGGTTTGAATTCCAGCTTTTCCCTCGAAGACGATAAGACCGTCGTGCAGCAGCGCCGGAAAGCTCTGAAGCGCGTGGCTTAATTCTTCAATCGGCGGAGGGCTTTTAATGGCTATATCGGGAACGCCGCGTTTTGTAACGTAAAAAAAACCGCGCATGAAAGGATGCGGCGGATTCAGCGTCTCGCCGTCCGCGATTAAAAGGCCGAGCGGCTCCTCGGCGAAAAAACCTCCGTTGACGCAAAAGTCCGCTTTGGCGTATTTCGCGAAATCGCCGCAGTTCATTCTGTCCGCCGAGTAGGCGATTTTGAAATCTGCGGCGTCGGGGGCGAACGCGGCGACAAAGAGCGTCGAGTTGACGGAAAAAGCGCTTTCGCGGGTAATATCCACCCTTGCCAGCGCGGCGGGCTCTCCCGCGTCGTCTAGCGCGAGCTTTGCGCGCAGGGCGGCGTAAAACGCTTTCAATTCGTCTTTGCGCGGCGAAGAGTCGTTTAAGTAAATAACTTTACCGCCGGAAACTACGCCGATTTCTCCCCAGTTGGAGAGGCTTGCGGCAAGCGCCGCTATAGGTATGAATATTGCGGCGGCGGCGACGAAGCGTTTCGCCAGCGTTTCCGTTTCGGGGTTCATAATCATTCGGTTCGGCCTAAAAAACGATTCCGGCGGCCATGGTAAGCCCGCCCATCTTATTTTTTTTAGCGTTCTCGTTTATCGGAATCATCCAGCCTGCGGCCAAAATGACGCGCTCCGATGAAAACGAAGCTCCGGGCGTTATGGTAAATAGAGAGGCCGCAGAAGGGATGAACGCGGCATTAATCGATGGTTCCACGAAGATCGAGAAACCGCCGAAAATGCCGAACCCCAGCGTAGCTCCGGCTATAAGCTCGAATTCGTGTTCCGGCGCGTCGTCCGCTTGGCAGCCGTACTTTTGAGCGAAACTCGCTCTTCCCGAATCCGTAATAAGCGCGTCGTATTGAAGGCCGAGAAAAAGATTCAGATAGAAACGGCTGAGCGAAAAATCGACTCCGAGAGACGGCCTCGCCGCTACGACGTCGGTTTCGTATTCGTCCCATTGAAGAGACGCGAAGTAGGCGTAAACGCCCGGACGCACCGCGACCTCAATATCGCCTGGCAAAACGCCGGTATAAAGAGTATAAAAATAATCGGCGCCCAAGCTGTTGAAAAAGAACGATCTGTCAACCCTGTCGTTTTCGCGGCCGTAGGCGAGCGCGAATTCCAGCCCGACGCGGTGCGTCCGCGTCTCGTCGCTGTAGGTTCCGCGAAGACCGAAGACGTTTTTCTCCGCAGGACTTTCTCCGTCGGTTTTAATAATCTCAAACATCAATTGAACGGAAGTCATGGGATGAGAGTCGGGGTATGAGAGCGCAATCGCGCTCGCAAAGCGCGGCGCAAAGAGAGCCGCCGCGGCCAGCGCCAAAGATAAAAGACGTATTTTCATCGCTTCGCTTCCATTGTAAAAAGAAAGTTATTAATTATACGATACAGTAAAAAATATTTTTTTCAATACCGGAACCGCCTATGTTTTGCGTTTGTGCGCCCGCCGAGGAGAGTTCCGGCGCGTCCAAATGAAGAAAGCGGAATTAATTAAGCGGCCTCCGCGTTTTTTTCAAACCAGCCTCTGTTTACTTCGGCTTTTTTTCTTCGGCTTTGGCTTCGTCCCAAAGCGCCTCAAGCCGGAGCATGTCTAGCGACGAAATATTTTCTCCCGATTTTCTCGCAATAGCTTCCATGCGTCCGAAACGCCGCCTGAATTTATCGCAAGCGCCAAGAAGCGCGTCCTGCGCCGAAACGTCGGCCTTGCGCGCGAAGTTGGCGAGCGCAAAGAGCAAATCGCCAAGCTCTTCTTCAATGCGCTTTTTGTCCGCCGGATTTTTCAAACTTTCCCGAAGCTCCGCAATTTCCTCTTCGGCTTTTGTCAAAACGTCGTCGGCCTCGTTCCAATCGAAACCCAGCGCCGCCGCGCGCGAGGACATTCTGTTTGCCTGAAGAAGCGCGGGAAGGCTTCGCGGCACGCCGTCAAGCTCCGATTTTTCGCGTTTGGCCTCGCTTGCGTTTCTCTCTTCGGCCTTTATTTTATGCCAGTTTTTTAAAACCTCCTCCGCGTCCTTAACGCTTGCGTCGCCGAATACGTGCGGATGGCGGCGTATTAATTTGTCTTTTACTATAGCAAGCGGCGCGTTGACGTCGAACTTCCCTTTCTCCTTGGCGAACTGCGCCATGAAAACGACCTCGAACATAACGTCGCCAAGCTCCTCGGCCAAATCGTCCCAGTCTTCGCGGCTCGCCGCCTCGTACGCCTCCGCGCATTCCTCGACGAGATAATCTTTAATAGTCTGCAAAGTCTGTTTGCGGTCCCAAGGGCAGCCGTCGGGCGCGCGCAGCCTCTCCGTTATATCGACGAGCTCTTTAAGTCCGGCGTCTTCTTTGCTCATTTTCATCATCCTTGACTGTTGCTATAATTTTTGTTTAACGTATTATAGGCTCTAATTATTGTATGATTAACAAAAAGGCTCATCGCTTGCAAAGCAAACTGAAAGGAAAAGGTCGATCGCGGCTAAATGAAGCAAAATCCAAGCCGGCAGCTCTCCATTGAAGACAACGAGGCGGCCCGCGTTCTTTACGGGCAGAACAACGAAAACTTAAAGTTCATTGAGCGGACGCTTAACGTTAAAATAGGCGCGCGCGGCGGCGAGCTTTGCGTTGACGGCGAGCCTGCGGACGCGGCCCTGGCGTTCGACGTCGTTTCGCAGTTAGCGCAGCTGGTCGCGGCCGGCTACCCGCTCGAAACCAAAGACGTATCGCAGGCTTTGCGGATAATCGCCAAGGACAGAACGACCAAACTTACCGAGTTCATGCTCTCAAGCGTGCGCGGCGGAGCGGCGCGGAGGTTTGCCCGCCCTAAGAGCTCCGCGCAGAAAGCCTACATGGACGCCATTCGCGAAAGCGATTTGGTCTTCGGCATAGGGCCGGCCGGAACCGGCAAAACATACCTCGCCGTGGCGATGGCAGTTTCTTTTTTGCTTGAAAAAAGGGTGCAGCGCATCGTTTTGACGCGCCCCGCCGTCGAAGCCGGAGAGCGGCTGGGCTTTCTGCCCGGCACGCTTGAGGAAAAGGTGAACCCTTATCTGCGGCCTCTTTACGACGCGCTGCTTGACATGGTTGAACCCGACAAAGTGAACGCGTGGCAGGAATCGGGCGTGATTGAAATCGCGCCGCTCGCCTACATGAGAGGCCGCACGCTCAATTCCAGCTTCATCATTTTGGACGAGGCGCAAAACACAACCGGCGAGCAGATGAAGATGTTTTTGACCCGCATGGGGAACGAATCGAAGGCGGTCGTAACCGGCGACGTTACGCAGATAGACATTAAAGAGCCGCACAAAAGCGGCCTTGTGGAGGCGCGCCGCATATTGAAGGCCGTGCCGGAAATACGCTTCTGCAATTTCACCGACGTTGACGTGGTTAGGCACAACTTGGTTCAGAAAATCATTGTGGCGTACGAAGATTACAACAAAACCGGCGAAAAAGCCGCCGAGAAAGACGATCCCGACCCGCTTTCGGGAACGGAGAGCGAAAGACTATGAACGTTCTAGTTAGAAACGACGTAAGAAAAAGCGTTTTTACGAAAAAATTCTTACAGGCCGCCGGAGAAGCGGTAATGCTTGCGGCCAAAGCCGACGCTGAGCTTTCTATTGCGGTAGTCGGGCGCGCCGCGATTAAAAGGCTAAACGCGCAGTACCGCGGTATAAACAAGGAAACCGACGTTCTTTCCTTTCCGATGGAGGAAGGCGAGGAGTTAATTTCTGTGGAGCGTACGCTGGGCGACGTGATTATATGCGAGCCGGTTCTGTTGGAACAGGCCGAAAATCTGGGCGCAACGCCGAACGACGAATTTTTAACTCTGCTCGTTCATGGAGTTCTGCACCTTTTGGGCTTCGACCACATAGACGACGCCGATTATAAAAAGATGAAAGCGAAAGAACGCTCGCTAAAAATAAAAGCCGAGAAACTTTTAACCGGCGCGGAACGGAATTAATAAATGAGCCGTCTCGTCAAATTAGCAATCGCCGCGGCGAGCGGATTTCTTTTTAGTTTCAGCCAGCCGTGGAGTCTGCCGATAATCGAGCCGTACAGCGGCTTTATAATCGACAGCGCGGCTCAAGGCGTTTTGGCGTACTTCGCGCTTGTTCCGCTGTTCGTCGTTCTTTACCGTTCCAAAAGCGCGATCGAAACTTTCTTTCTCGCCTTTTTCGCGGGATTCGTTTACTTTTATTCGTGCTTTTACTGGGTCAACGTCGCGGTTACGGTTTTCGGCGGAGCGCCGCTTTATCTTAGCGTCGTAATCGTCGGAATTTTGGTCGCTTACTGCGCCTTGCAGTGGGGTTTTTACCTAGCTATAGGCAAGTACGCGAGCGAAAAATTTAAGTTGAATTTTCTCCTCTTCGTCCCGTTGTTTTGGGGCGCGGCGGAGTATTCGCGCAACTACCTGTTCACAGGTTATCCGTGGTCGCAGGCGGGTTATACGCAGGCGCGCGTCGCGCCCGTACTGCAGTTCGCTTCGCTGCTGGGAGTTTACGGGCTTTCGGTTCTCGTGGTCGGCGTAAACGCGGCGTTTGCGTTGTTGTGGCTTTACATTAAAAAGGAATACGTCGAAAAAAAGACCGTCGCCGCTTATTGCGCGACGTTTTTAGGCGTTTTGCTCTTCGCCTTCGTCTTCGGCTTTTACAAAATAAGCTCTAACGAACAAGCTGAAAAGGCCGCGCCGAAAATCCGCGCCGCCGTTTTGCAGGGAAATATTTTGCAGGACATTAAAAACCACCCGGAGGTAAACGGCGAGTACATTCTTAACCGTTACAAAGAGCTGTTTGCGGAGGCGAACAAAAACGAAGTCGATTTGACGGTTCTGCCCGAAGGATCGCATCCTTACGCGGTCGATTCGCGTTCGACGGAAATAACGCGATACGTCTGGATGGAATTTCCGAGCAAGGGGCACACTGTAATGGGAGGCGAGTCGGTCTTCAAAGACTCGCGGACGGAGAGAACGCTCGGCAACTCCGCGTTTTTAATCGGCAAAAATGGGGAAATCCTCGACCGCCACGACAAAACGCACCTTGTTCCGTTCGGCGAGTACGTACCGTATTACGAGACGCTTAAAAAGTTCGGCGTGAAAAAAATCGTTTCAGCCGTAGGGAATTTCACGCCGGGGAAACGCGGCAAACTGCTGCGCTTTCAATCCGGCGACGCGTCCAAGCCGGAAACGCGGCTGGGCGTAACAATTTGTTACGAAGGAATTTTCCCCGAAATCAGCCGTTACTTTGCAAACAACGGCGCGAATTTGCTCGTCAACATTACAAACGACGCTTGGTACGGCGTTTCAAGCGCGCCTTATCAGCATCTATACATGTATTCCATGCGGTCGGTCGAGAACGGACGCGCAACAGTGCGGGCTGCAAACGCGGGCGTTTCGGCGCTCATAGACTCGTCGGGCGCTGTCGTTTCCCAAACAAAATTATTTGAGAAGACCGTCGCGTATTACGACGCCCCGCTGCTTTCCGGCAGGACGGTTTACATGACGGTCGGCGACGTCGCAGGCTACCTTCCGCTGCTGGGGACGCTGGCTCTATTCTTCGCCGCGCTAGGCCGGACGATATACCGCCGCTTTAACGCCTCCAAAGAGCCTACAAGCCTAAAGGCCGCCGCGGAAAAACCGCGGGAGAATTCCGGCGGCAATAAAAAAGGAAAGGCCGCAAAAAATGGAAAAAGATAGGCGAATTTTCATCGAGGCGACAAGCGTTGCGGACGAAGGCGCGATTATCGGCGACGGCGCGCAGATAGGGCATTTCTGCCGAGTGGAGGCGGGCGCGCGAATTGGGCGCAACTGCGTTATAAAGCACGGCGTTTTCATCGGCGGTCAGGCGGCGGTAGGCGAATCGTCGATTATCGAGAACAACGTTTCGATTTACGACGAAGTTACGGTAGAGGAAGAAGTCTTCGTCGGACCGTCGGCGGTTTTTACAAACGCGGCGCTTGCGCGCGCCGATTTTTACCGCAAGAGCGACACGATACGAACGCTGGTAAAGCGCGGCGCTTCGGTGGGCGCCAACGCCACAATCATCGCCGGAGTAACGGTGGGGCGTTACGCCTTCGTCGGCTCCGGCTCGGTCGTTACCAAAGACGTTCCCGACTTCTCCATCGCCTTCGGCAACCCCGCAAGACTCAGAGGGTTCGTGTGCGCCTGCGGACAAAAAATGCGCGCGGAAGAGCGAGAGTGGGAATGCCAGTTCTGCGGCAGGCGTTTTAAAAAAGTTTCGGACGAAAAAATCGAGGAAGTTTAAACCGCTTTAAAGCGATTTAAGCGCCTCGGCGCCTTTCCCTTCCCTTAAAATTTCGGGGACGTCGCGGGTCAAATCGACGACGGTAGATGGGAACGGCAGAATTATGCCGGAATCTACTACTATCTCGACAAGGTGTCCGAGCCGCTCCTGTATCTCGTAGGGCTCGGTCAGAATGACGTCGTTGTTGGGAAGGCGCACCGAGGTTGAAATTATCGGGCGGCCAAGCTCCTTGGCTATCGCCAAAGCGATGTTGTTCGACGGCAGACGCGCGCCTATGGTCTTTTGACGGGTTAGCATAATCTTGGGCACCAGCTTTGTGGCCTGAAGAACGAACGTGTAAGGCCCGGGAGCGAGCCGCTTTATGATTTTATAAGCGTTGTTGCTGACGTAGGCGTATTGGCTTACGTCGCGCAGGTCGCAGCAGATAATTGACAGAAGTTTGTTGCGCGGCATGCGCTTAATCGCGAGGATGCGCTCGATCGCCGCCTTGTTGTTAATGTCGCAGCCAAGGCCGTAGGTGGTATCGGTCGGATAAACCGCAAGTCCGCCGCTCTTCATAACCTCGGCGATTTGTTTGATCAGACGAGGCTGCGGGTTTTCGCTGTTAAGTTCAAGTATCATTCGCATAGCTCCGGCAAATTTATCGCCTTAAAAATACTTTCATTTTTTTGCGTATTTACTTTTAACGCTTAGGCGGCGTTTGTCAAGCGCAATTGCAAGCGGGCTTTAAATATTCGATGGGTCGATGGTTCTGACTTGTCCTCATCAATGAAAACGGACTGTTAATCTTTTTAAGGCTTTTTTGTTTTTTCTCCCTTATCCTCTTCGGTCAAGAGCGCGCGCCCAAGGAAAGCGGACAAGAAGGGAGCCCCCTTGCGCGAGACTCCAATCCGGCGATAGAATTGTGCGATGAAAGCCGAATTGCGCGTAAAAAAAAGGAACCCGCGAGGGTTCCTTTTTTCATTAACAAAGTTTGCGTAAAACGCTTATTTGTTTTCTTCGGCGGCGAGATCGTCGAACGCTTTATCCGCATTGGCCTTGACCATGTCTTTCATCTGCTGGCTCATCTGGCCGTACTGATTGGCGAAATCTTTGAAGAGACCCAGATCGAGTTCCGCCAGGGCGAAGATCATTTTTTTGTTGGCGGGCTGTTCCATGTAGGCCATCGGATCCGGCCAAATCTGGGAGATCTGGATGCCGCTCATGTGGGCCTTGGTGAATTCTTTCTGGACGTTGGTGAAGTCGCTTTCAGACTGGGACTTGTCGCCCGACTGCGTGCTGCTCTCGTAAATCTTGGTCAGCTTGGCGATGTAGGTGTTGAAAATCTGGGCGATGGCGCTTCTGGCTTTGGTTTCGGCGGCGCTTCTGGCCATGCTGTAATCCTGGATGTTGGTGCTGCTTCCTACGCCGCGGAATACTTTGCCTTTATCGCCGGTGTAAACGCCGGTTCCCTTAGAAACCCAGTCCGGCATTGAGGACTTCTGATTGTTCACATTCTCGCCGCAGCTGGCTACGAACATAGCGATCAAAATAACTACTAAACCTAAAGATACTTTTCTCATCACTTTCCTCCTTTTGAATAAGTTAGACTGCTAAATGAACCATGTAATTTATGTCGCCTTCTTAGTTAACCTAATTCTATATATCTTATTTCTTTTTTTTGTCTTTGTCCATGGTTTTTTTCATTTTTTCCTTCTTCATCTTGAATTCGTTCTCCATTTCCTTCGCCATATCTTCCATTTCCTTTTCGATTTTGGCGAAATCGTCGTCGGTAAAGGTTTTGCCCGAAGGCTCCTTGCTGACGACTTTAGGCTTGTTCTTTACTTCTTTTTTCGGCGGCGTTACGGTCTGCGTCATGGTTTTATCGCAGTCGCATTTGCATTCGCACTTCGACTTGTCGCCTGACGCGGGCGCGTCCATTTTATCTTTTTTGGAAACCTTTGTGCTTTCGACTTGCTCGTCGGGTACGGTAATTTTTTCCATCGCAACCGCGTTTCCGCCGTCGCCCTCGGACTTCTGCGCCTGCTGATTGTTTTGCGGCTGCTGAGTATTTTGCGCTTGTTGATTGCTTTGAGTGTTCTGCTGTCCGCCCGCCGCCGCGACGTTCTGCGATGCGTCGTCGGTATAGGCTTTGGAGGTTATTTTAACGCCGTTGGCTTCCAGCCACTTTTTAGCGACGTTTCCTTGAATGGCAAAGTTTACGGAAGTAATCGCCACGCCGCCGGCGCCGACGCGCGCTATCATAGTGTTCACGCCTATCATGTTGCCCAGCCTGTCAAGCAAAGGGCCGCCGGAGTTGCCGCGGTTAATGGACGTTTCCATCTGGAAGACGTCTTTTCCTTTGACGTTGTTGAAGTCTTTAATCTGGCCGGATACTTGACCGGTGGTAAGCGTCCATCTTGCTCCCTGCTCCGGGTGGCCGATTGCCGCCGACGGCGTGCCGGGCTCTACTTCATCGGAGTCTGCGAATGGTATTATTGTAAGGTTGGCGGGCGGATTAACCATTTGAATGGCCGCCAAATCCATTTTTTCGTCGTAGAAAAGGACTTTCGCCTTGAAGCTCTGCTTGAGGTCGTCGGCGTTTTTGCCGGTAACCTTGGGCGGCTTGAGGAAAACCCACAAGGTCGGGGCCAGGCGGTTCTTCTCGTCGTCCCAAATTACGTGGTGGTTGGTTAGAATAATTCCGTCGGACGTTACGATGGAGCCGGTGCCGCTGGCTCCCTGATTCTTTTCGTCAACCGCGGCGATGAATACCACACCCGGCGCGGATTTGCGGTAAATTACTCTGTAGTCGATTATAACGGTGTTTTCAGCCATCGCTGAAGCGGCGATTAAAACCGCCAGCGATGCCAACGTCAGTTTAAGGGCGAGCTTTGCCTTCATAAGTTTTCTCCTTCAAGCATAAGAAAAAGCGTCATTGTATCACCCTGTGTCGAGAGATATTTTACCTTACGCGCAAAAACTGTCAATACCAAAAGGTAAGTTTCATTTTGAGAGCGCGGCGCGCCTCCGACCCATTCCCGGTTTCATTTAACCCATAAATGGCGCGTTCGCTGGGCGGGTTGAAATGATGAATTTCATAAATCGACGAGAGACCGGCGTTGATTAATTGTCCGAGAAAAAATTTTGCATAATTAAATTTGCCCATTTTTTTTGACGTGATATGATTTTTCAATCGCGGTCGGCGGGTGAGGTTCGGCAAAGCCGCGCCGCGCATTAATATCGGCGTTGAAACAAATATTTATCGCGCTCTTTTAAGCGGTTTAATTTTACGCAGGAGGCAAAAACATGAATCAACCGCAAATCGTTTTGTCTTTTATCGACTGGGTGGTAATCGCGCTTTATTTCGCGATTATCATAGGCATCGGCTGGTACCTTAAACGGTTTACCCAAACCGGCGAAGATTATTTTCTGGCCGGAAGACGCAACAGCTCATGGATTGCCGGGCTCGCCTTCCTTTCGGCAAACCTTGGCGCGCTCGAAATTTTAGGCTGGTCGGGCGGAACCGTTAAATACGGCATGTTCGTGGCGCACTTCTACTGGATAGGCGCCATCCCCGCGATGCTCTTCCTAGCGCTTTACATGATGCCTTTCTATTACAGCAGCAAAATTCATTCAATTCCCGGCTACCTGCTGCTGCGCTTCGACGAGCGCAACCGCCTGCTCAACGCCTTCGCCTTCGCCATAATGACGGTGCTGATGAGCGGCATCAACCTTTACCTCATGGCGGTAGTTTTCCACATAGTCCTGGGCTGGAATATGCACGTCGCGATATTCGTTTCCGCGGCGGCTATCGCCGTTTACATCACTCTTTCGGGACTTCTCTCGGCTATATTGACAGAAATCATTCAGTTTTTCCTAATTTGGTTCGGCCTGTTCCTCATCGCGCTGCTCGGCCTTAAAGAGGTAGGCGGGCTCGGCTCCCTGCTCAACAGCCTTCCCAACGAGATGAACCACCTTTGGAGCACCGCCGCAGACGCGACGCAAAACGGCATGGGCGTTACGTGGGCTGGAATCGTAATGGGCTTAGGCTTCGTTCTTTCGTTCGGCTACTGGACGACCGACTTCCTAATCGTTCAGCGAGCCTTTACCGCCAAAGATTTGCAGGCCGCTCGCAACACGCCCATCATCGCGGCTTTCTTTAAAATGTTATTGCCGTTCATCGTCGTGGTAACCGGCTTAATAGCGTGGAAGCTGCAAAAGGACGGCTCGCTTACATTTATGGTTAAAAACGGCGAAATCTGGTATGATTCCGCGCTGCCTATGCTCATTTCGCGCTATTATCCGCACGGACTTATAGGTCTGGGAATTACGGCTCTGCTGGCCGGGTTTATGGCCGGTCAGGCGGGAAACGTATCGGCGTTCAACACCGTTTGGACCTACGACATTTACAGGGCGATAATTAAAAAAGACGCAAGCGACGCGCATCTCGTCTGGGTAGGCCGCGTTACAACAGTCGTCGGCATTCTGCTTTCAATCCTCACCGCTTACGCCGCAATGGCCTTCGAGTCCATCATGGACTACATTCAGGCGATATTCACGTGGGTCAACGCGCCGCTTTTCGCCACCATGCTGTTAGGTATGTTCTGGAAACGCACGACGAGCGCGGGGGCATTCTGGGGGCTGCTGGTCGGTATGCTCACCTCGTTCTTCCTGTTTATGGCCATTAAGTTCAAGCTCTTTGCCGGCGTAGAAGCTCTGGTTACGTTCGGCTCGGCCAACGCATCCGACATGGCTCTCAATCTGTGGCGCGCCGTTTGGGCATGGAGCGTTACGTTCATTCTTACCATCGTTATCAGCTTGGGCAGCAAACCCAAACCCGACTCCGAGCTCATAGGGCTGGTTCGCGGGCTGACCGACGTAAGCAAGGCGGCAAACGTACCGCTGTGGCGCAAGCCGGAACTTTGGGCGGCGATAGCGCTGGCGACTTGCATCGCGCTGAATATTTACTTCTGGTAGAATGAATTGACCTTTAAGGAGGTTTAAAATGTCTAAAGAAAAAATGATTTCCATTTGGATGTGGGTCGGCATAGTTCTTTTGATTTACGGCGTCATAATTACCGGCTGCGGAATTTACTATGCGGCGACCGGCCTTCCTCCGGCAAAGGCTCCGGCTCTCGAAGGCTCGAATCCTTCGCTGTGGTGGGGAATTATAATGCTTGTTTTCGGAGCGATATTCGCTTTTATTGGTTATAAGGCGGGCGGCGAGGACGTTTAAGCGGCGGAAAAATATTAAAAAAACGTAAAAAGCCCCGTTTGGGGCTTTTTTTTATTTTTAAAATGTTTATATTGCGCTCGCGGAAAAAATATTTCGAGCGAACGGCCGAACCAAAGCTCTTTTTAGAGAAGAGAGCGGATTACGCGTTTTGAAAGAGAATGCGAGAAATGACCGGAAAAAACGAAAACAAACTGAGGCGAGCGCTGGGCTTTAAAGCTCTTACGCGCTATTACGATCCGCTTTTCGCGGCTTTTTTGAACGAGCGAGAAATTCGCGAAAGCTTTATAAGCCGGCTTGGGCTTAAAAGCGGCTATCGCGTCCTCGACCTTGGATGCGGCACTGGAACTCTGCTTATGATGATGAGCAAGAGCGCGTCAAATCTCGACCTAGTCGGAGTCGATCCCGACCCGGACGTAATCGCGATAGCGAAGAACAAGCTGGTAGGCAACGGCTGCGTTCTCAATCTGCGGCAAATCGGGGCGGAGAGCGCTCGGTTCGAGCCGGAGAGCTTTGACCGCGTCGTATCAAGCCTTACCTTTCACCATCTTACCGACGACGCGAAGCGTACGACGCTTGAAAACTCGTACAAATGGCTCAAATCCGGCGGCGAGCTTTACATAATGGACTGGGGCAGACCGCGCAGTCCGGTTCAGGCGGCGGCTATGGTGGTAGAGCGGCTGCTTGACGGAATAGCCAATACGTCTGCGAGCTTCAACGGCAGGCTTCCTTTATTAATAAAGGAAAGCGGCTTCGGCAACGCGGAGGAAATAGCGAGCATAGAAACGTTTATCGGAACGGCCTACACCTACAAGGCGATAAAACCGGCGGCGGAGCGGGTCAATTCTTTTTGAGGGTTTCGCACAGTTCGTTGACTTCAAGCGCGCCGAAACGTACGCATGTAAGGTCGGGAAGCGCCAAATAAGGCATATCTAGGGTTTGAATAAGTTTTAAAACGTGTCCGTAACGGGTGGAACGGCGTTTTATCTCGGCGCGGGCTGCCTTTAAAGCCACAAGCATCGGATCGTATGCGTTGTAGCCGCATTCAAGAGAGGCGATGACGGCTTCGTCCTCTTCTAAAAAAGCCGTCTGCATGAAGCGGTTTATTACGAGCCAGAATGGCGTTATGTCAAGCTTTTTCGTAAGGTAGGAGTGCGCGTCAATCGCCTCCGAGACGGGCATTTCCTCAGGCAGAGTTACTATGTTTACCGCCGTGCGGTCTTTATCTTTCAACAGCTGCGAAATGCGGTTGCAATGAGTCATAATAGGTCCGCTGCCCGCCGCGGCGGCCATAACGTCGGGCACCGAAAGAAAAAACATTCCGTGGCCGGTCGGCGGCGAATCGACTATAACGCTGTCGTAATAAGGCGTCCCGTCGGGGTTCGTCTGGTTGACGTGATACTCGACTTTGCCAAGCATCACTAAGTCGGATAAAGCGGGCACCGCGCGAAGAAACGGCGAAACGAAACGGTTTTCAAAAACCATTTTGTAAATCGCTTCAAGCCTCACTTGAAGAAGCACGTACTCGCGCATGGCCGAGCGCGGATCGGTGTTGACCGCGAAGAGGTTCGGAATAACTTCTCTTGTTTTGTCTGTTATCTGAGGAACGCCGAGATATTCGGATATTTTATCCTTGGCGTCAAGCTGAACAAGGAGAACTTTTTTGCCTTTGCGGCAGGCGTAAAGTGCTACGGCGGCGGAAAACGCGCTCTTGCCCACTCCCCCTTTGCCGATGTTTATAATCAGCCTTTTTTTTAAAAGTTCGTCTATCAAAGGCGCGGCCTCGTCGCGGCGGTTTATTTATTTTCTTTTTTAACGCAAACGGCTTTTTGCAAGGCCGAAGGCTCTTTTGCGAATACGCTTCCGTCGCTGAAGTTAAGGCTCCAAACCGATTTCTTTTTATCGTCCTTTACGGTTGAACCCGACCATACCGGCGCGTCGCACGAGGCGCCGTAATCCTCCGAAAGATAGCATCCCTTGGCGGAGCCTTTCTTCGCTTCGCATCCTTTGCACGTCTTGTCGGCGCAGGAGTTTTTTAGGCATTTATCGGACGCTTTGCACGTTCCCGCCAATGCGGTCGCGTCGCAGCCTTTTACCAGCGATCGAAGTTCGTCAATCGTGGGAAGACGCCATCCGCCGCCTTCGTCCGCCAGCTTTTCGCAGTAGCTTTGCGCGTCGGAGAGCGGCATTTCCTTTGACGGCTCGGTCTTCCAAACCAGACCTGTCCCGTCTTTCCAAGTCGCGGGGGGAGGGGGAGGGGCTATGACGACGGGCGCGACGTAAGAGCATACGGCCTTCTTTGCCGGAGCCTTAAGCTCTTTGAACGCCGCGTAACATTGTTTCAGCGGAGCGGGCGAGAATTCGCAGCCGTTGAAGTCGTAGTCGATTTTGAGAGTCTCGCTGTTAAAAATATCATTTACTTGCTCCGGCGTAAGCGCGGGAACGCCGCGGTAATGCTTGACGCAGTTCGACATCGAGGGCTTGGCGCAGTCGGCTGCGATCAGCGCGACGTCCATTTGAACGTTGAGCATTTTCTTTTCGCCCGCCAGCAGGTTGATTTTATGCTTTTTGGTTACGTTTAAAAGATTTGTAGTGTCGATTTTAAACTCCGCGGAGACGGCAGAGCCTTTGTCGGAGGTTTGGCGCGAAAGAACGAGAGAGATTTTATGTTTGCCGCTGCAAGTTCCGGCGACGGCGTCCGCGTTTTCGACCTCCGAATTGGCCGCCGCGTCAAACTTGAATTTTGAAGCGTCTACGGTTGCGGAATCGGCAAAAGCCGCGCCGCATGCAAGCGCCAGAGCTATAAAAATCGCGATTGAACTTTTTTTCATTTGCGTGTTCCTTAAAAGTAAAATAAAAAAACTATGAACCTTTTAGGCTCGTTATTTTTCCGTCTTTTTAACCGGCTTGGCCTTTGGAGCGGCTTTTGCTTTCGTTTTTTGCTCCGCCTTCGATTTCGGTTTCGGTTTCGGTTTCGGTTTCATCTCCTCCATATCGGCTTTCGGCGTCTCGGGCCATTCCACCGACAAGATGTGCCCCATCTTCTCCTTCTTGGTTTGCAGGTATTTGTAAGAATACCCGTTCGCCGGAGCTTCAATTGCGACGCGCTCGACAATCTCAAGCCCGAATCCGTGCAGACCGATTATTTTTTTTGGGTTGTTCGTCAGCAGACGCATTTTTCGCACGCCGAGTTCCTGAAGCATCTGCGCGCCGAGGCCGTACGTGCGAAGGTCGGGCTGGTAACCCAGCGCTATATTCGCCTCGACCGTGTCGTAACCTTTTTCTTGCAGCTTGTAAGCCGCAATCTTGCTTGTCAGGCCGATGCCGCGCCCTTCCTGACGCAGATAAAGCAAAACGCCCTTCCCTTCCTTGTCTATCATGTTCATGGCCGCGTGAAGCTGCGACCCGCAGTCGCATCGCTGGCTGCCGAAAACGTCTCCGGTCAAGCATTCCGAATGCACTCGCACGAGTATCGGCTCGTCGGCTCCCCATTCCCCTTTTACCAGAGCCAGATGCTCTTTGCCGTCGATGTCGTTCTCGAAAACGACGATTTTAAATTCGCCGCCCCACACCGTCGGAAGACCGGCTTCGGCCTTGCGCCGAACCAGCTTCTCCCGAACCGCGCGGTATTGTATTATGTCCGCGACGCTCAATATAAGCAAATCGTGCTTGGCCGCGAACTTTTCAAGATCGGGCCTGCGCGCCATCGTGCCGTCGTCCTTCATTATCTCGCAAATAGTGCCCGCAGGGTTTAACCCGGCAAGGCGCGCCAAATCGACCGAGCCTTCAGTCTGCCCCGCGCGCACCAGCGTGCCGCCGTCGCGGGCGACGATGGGGAAGACGTGGCCGGGGCTCACTACGTCCTCAGGCTTTGCGTCGGGGCGGCTCGCGACGCGTATCGTGCGGGCGCGGTCGTGAGCCGATATGCCCGTCGTAACGCCTTCGCGAGCCTCTATGGAAACGGTAAACGCGGTTGAAAAGCGGCTTTGGTTATCGCGCGTCATCGGCGGCAGGCCGAGCCTTTCGGCCTGTTTCTTCGTCATGGTGGCGCAAATCAGCCCGCGGCCGTGCGTAGCCATAAACGTAATCGCGTCTGGAGTTACGAATTCGCTCGCCAATACCAAATCGCCCTCGTTCTCGCGGTCTTCGTCGTCGGTCATTATTACCATGCGGCCGGCGCGCATCTCTTCAATCGCCAGCTCGACCCTTTGCACGGGCGTAAGCTTGGCCGTTTCCTTGCAGTTGAACCGGTTTTTCTTCGGCGTCATCGCTTTGCTCCTTGTCATCCGACCAGCAGGTCGATTAATTTCTTGTCTTTTTCAGAGTCTTGGCCGTTTGCGCCGCCCGCGGACATGAGCCGCTCGACATAACGCGCTAAAACGTCAACCTCGAAGTTGAGCGCGTCGCCGGGGCGCTTGTTTTTAAGCGTCGTATTGTTAATGGTGTGCGGAATTATCGTCAGGCCGACGATTCCGTCGTCTTTAACGGAGTTGATCGTTAGGCTTATTCCGCATATCGCCGCCGACCCTTTGATCGCGACGTATTTTAAAAGCTCTTTTGGGATTGCAAGCCGCAATTCGACGAATTCGCCGCGATCTTGCTTGCTTTTAAGCGTCGCGAGGCCGTCCACGTGTCCGCTTACGATATGCCCGCCAAGCCGCCCGCCAAGCGCAACGGCGCGCTCCAAGTTTACTTCGCTTCCGGGCTTGAGCGAGCCCAGCGTCGTCAGCTTGAGAGTTTCGGGGCTTGCGTCGGCCAAGAAGGCGTCGCGTTCGAAGCCCGTAGCGGTTAGGCACGCGCCGTCCACGGCGACCGAGTCGCCCAAAGCTATCGCGTAATCGCCTTCGCCGCGGTTCACAAGAAACCGAACCCCGCCCTTAACGCTTTTAACCGCCTCTATTTTCCCCACGCGCTCGATTATGCCCGTAAACATGAACGCCTCCCGTTTCGTAACTGCATATACTAAATTATAGAGAGGTTAAGTCAAGCGCAAAGTTTTTATGCCGCGCGGCTTAGCTTCATCGCGCCGTAATTCCGAATAATTTGACAAATTTGCGCCGCGCGTTTACTTATAAATTTGCGCAGCGACAGGGAAGTCGGTTTAAGTCCGACGCGGTCCCGCCGCCGTAATCGCGTACCGCAGGCATTACGCCACTTTGATTGCAAATCATGGGAAGGCGCCGAAACGGGATGATGCGAAAGCCGGAAAACCTACGCCGCGCGTTTACAAACGAAGCTCTTCGAGGAAAGAGAGGTTTGCGAGATGCGTTTTTCCGTCAATTTTATTTTACGGGGGCTTTTTCTTATCGCGGTCTGCGCGCATTGCTTCTGCGCCGTCTCGTGCGCGCCCGGCGAAGAGCGCGGAGATGGAAATACCGACGAAGATTTGAGCGAAAACGAAACCGATGAGAACGGAGCGGAGTCGCCGGACGACCAATCCGAACGGGAAGCCGCCGGCCCGGCTTTGAAAACGAACGTTTACGCCGACTCTTTGACGAGCGTTAAATACGGTTCCGGCGCCGGATTCGGACAAGACAAACTGCCCAATGTAGTTTTAGGAGCCCCTAAACTCGAAGGAGATTATAAAGGCTCGACCGACGTTTTATCGTTAGGAAACGGAGGAGAAATCGTCCTCGAATTTTCGTCGGGCTGCGTCGTCGATAAAGAAGGCGACGACTTCGTAGTTTATGAGAATTCGTTTTACGTCAACGGATACGCGGACAGCCCTTACATTGAGGCGGGAGTCGTATCGGCAAGCGAGGACGGCGAAACGTGGCGCGTCTTTCCTTATCGTTACGACGCGGACGCGGCGAAGGCGGCGGACAAATTCGTTGGAATGGCCGGTAAAAACCCGTACGGCGACTCGTTCGACCTTGCGGCGGCAGGGCTTGCCAAAGCTCGATTCATAAAAATTACCGACGCGGGAAAAGGCGAAAACGCCCTGCGCGACGAGTTCGGCGCGTTCATTGACGACGCGGGAAACATGAGCCCTTGCGCCGACATGTGCGGCTTCGACCTGGACGCTGTCGGGGCGATAAACTTTTCAGCGGACTGCCGGTAGCTCGTTTTAATGAATTATAGGCGCGGCGAAAAAAGCGCGGGGCGCAACCGCGGAGAAGCGATTTTAATCTCCGCGCTTTTTGCTCTATGCGCGTCGTTCTTTTTCTTTTCGTCAATCTCCGCCGCCGCCGACGATAACGACGAGGACGAAGTAAAAACGCTGCCGCCGGTTGAAGTAAAAGAAAAAAACGACAAGGACGCGGGCGAAAACGCGCCGACCGGAACGGTAAAGACGCTGAAACCCTCGTCGGAGCGCGGCGGAGCCTCGCTTTCGCGGGAGCTCGCCGCCGCGTCGGGCGTTCTTGTCCGCGATTCATCGGACGAATTCCATCTTTCAACCGTTTCGCTGCGCGCGCTTGACGCGCTCAACTCGGCGGTATTCATCGACGGCGTTCCCATAAACGATCCGTTCTCCGGCGTAGCGGATTTAAGCCTCGCGCCGATTGAAGCGGTTGAGACGATAAACATTTACATGTCCCGCGCCCCTCTCGCCTACTGCGAGCCGACGCTCGGAGGCGCGATCGAGATTATTTTGAAGAAGAAAAAAGGCGCCAGCGCGGGCTTCAAGCTCGGCTCGTACGATTCGTACAACGCGCACGCATCTTACAACGGACGAGGGCTGCGGCTTTTTTTCTCGCGGTCGGGCTCTACCGGCGGCTACGGCTTTACTAACGACGCCGGCACGTTGCAGAACAAGGAGGACGATTATTACGACAAGCGGATTAATAACTCCTCGACTCGCAGCTTCGCCTTCGCGGCGTTTTCGCTTCCCATTCCTTCAATCGACTCCAAGCTCTCGTTTTCCGCGGCTTATTTCAGTAAAAACAACGGAGTTCCGGGGCTTGCGCGGATGCAATCCGAGACGGCGCAGTATTTCTCCGATCGTTTAATAATCTCCGCCAAAGGAGATTTCTATCGTATAGCTCCGGATCTGGCGCTTACGCTCGATATTCGAATCGTTCGAGGAGGCGAAGTTTTTACCGACGAGGACGCGGACGTTTCTCTTTATCCCGGCACGAGCGAAACGGCCTTTTTATCGAGCTCGATGCGGGCGATTTTAACGTACAGACCGGCGGACAATTGCCGTTTCGGGCTGCTGGCAGGCTGGCGCGGAACGGAAGCGAAACTGTCTCGCCGTTCCCCGTCCGGCTACGGACGCGACGACGGATTAAACCGGAACGAATTTATGGCCGGACTAGAAGCGGGACTTGGCGTTTGGGGGTTCGATTTAGCCGCAGGAGGCGATTTCAGTCTAGTCTTCGACGCGGGCGCAAGAGACGAAGCGGCGGCGGCGCTCGGCGCTTACGCGGGGGTTCGCTATTACCTCTTCGACAAAATTCTCGCCCTGCGCGGGCAGTTCGTCAGGCGCGTCCGCGTTCCGACTTTCGGCGAGCTTTACGGCTCGCGAGCTGGAATAGAGGGGAACCCCGGCCTTAAAAACGAAACATCCTATACGCTGGAGTTTGGGGCGGAACTGAAGTTCGAGTCGGAGCGGATTGTTTTGGGCGCGGCGTACGGCGGCTATTTAACGTGGGCTTACGACCTTGCGGCGCTTTATCAAAACTCGCAGCGGACTTTCAAACCAATTAATGTAGGCGCGGCCAAAATAGGCGGCGACGAAATATCTCTGATGGTCTTAGCGAAAGGAATTGCGGCGTTGAAGCTGTCGTACGCGCGGGTTACGGCCGTAGATTCGTCCGACGATTTCGTGGCCAAGGGACGCAGCCTTCCCTTCAGGCCGAAAAGCGTCCTTTCCGGCGATTTCTCGATAGATTTCATTCCGTTATGCGAGCTGTATGCGCTTGCGACTTACAAGTCGAAAAGTTACGCGGACAGGGCGAACCGGATGGAAATTGCGGGCGCGGTGGTTTTTTCCGCGGGGCTGACGTTTAGACCGACGAAGTATATCGCGCTTAACTTTGAGGCTATCGACCTCGGCGACTCCGCCGCGTCGTACGTCGTAGGTTACCCTATGCCGGGAAGACGTTATTTTTTCGCAGCGACTCTCTCGACCTATTGAGCGTTCGCGCGCCCGCATACATTGCCGCGTCGGCGGTAAATTTTCTTTTATTTTTTTTGAAAACGCCCGAAGAAAAACGCGTTCTTCGCGTAAGCCGTCGAAGCCTCGAAAAGCGCGGCCTTATCCAATTCAGCTTTGAACGAACGCGGCGAAAACGAAAAAGTCTTCGCGCCCGATTCCCTTTTTTCGCCCACAAACGCTCTTGTCCGGAAGTATTTAACTTTTCCCGCGTCGTCGCTAATAAAAGTAACCTGAAGCCGCTGCCCTTGAATCGTTAAAACGAAATTTTCCGGACAAATAGGCTCCAGCTTTTTTTCGTAAGGTATATGCGCGGCGTCGACGTCCGGCATAGAAACGCGCAATTCGCCGCTTTCTTTCGTTATATAAATCGCCCCGACGTTGAATTTGTCCTCGTATTCTCCGACAAACTTGTCGAAATCCGCCGGATTTACGGAATCGTCGGGCGGAGAGGAAGGCGCGGGCATTGCCGCAATTTCGCCGAGAGCGTAAACAAGGCTTTTACGGAAATACGCGCCGTCGGCGTTGGCGAGCGTTACGAAAACGAAATCGGCCGAAGGAACGGCCCACAATTCCGCCGAATAACCGCCGATTGCGCCTCCGTGCGTTAAAATTTTCGTTCGATAAAAATCGCTTCCGAGAAAAACTCCTTTATAAACCATTATTCCGTAGCCGTAAGACGCGACGTCAAGATATTCCTTCGTGTTTATCTGCTCGGAAATCATCCCGACGCGGACTTCGTCGTTTAAAACCCGCTCGTCGCCTTTCATTAAAAAGTTCGCAAACGCCGCCAAATCGGAAACGGATGAAATCGCGTAGCCCGCCGGACGAGCCCACGCGTTGTCGTATGAGTCTATCCCTACCGTTTCTATCTGGGGGCACAACTGATTGCAATATCCGTCCGATACGTCTCCGTCATTAATCGCGTCCGCAGGAAGCAAAAATGTGCGCGTCATTCCCAGCTTATCGAAGACTCCCCGCTTTAGGCACAAACGGTAACTCGTTCCGCAGACCTTTTCGGCTATAAGCCCCGCCAGCATGAAGTTCGGGTTCGAATAATTGTACATAACCCCGGCCGGAGCCATCATGTAACCGCGGTTGGCGTAAGTTTCTCCAGTTAGAAAGCTCTCCAGCGAGGCGTCGTCGGTCGGGCCGTCAACGACGAGATAGTCGTTAAGACCGCTGGTGTGAGTCAGAAAATTCCAAACTTTGACGCTCGGAGCCCACGACGAATCGTAGTTGTAATGATACGCGGGAATGTAAGTTACGGCGGGTTTGTCCAGCTCTATCTTTCCGGCCTGAACCTGTTGAAGAAGCGACGCGGCGGTAAGCATTTTTGTAACCGAGCCTATGCGGAATAGCGTATCGGCGCTCACGGCTCTGTCGCCGCCTAAACTTTTAACTCCGAAACCGCGCTTAAAAATAATTTTACCTTTTTCCATTAACGCCAAAGCCGCTCCGGGCGCGCCCAGTTCCTTCATCTCCTCCTCAAAGCGTTTGGCGAGCTCTTCAAAGCGCGGGTCGGTCGTCTGTTCTTGCTCATGTTCGGCCTCGGCTTCGAGTTCGTTCTCGTATTCGGGCTCGAATTCTTCATCCGCCGGAATTTCTACATCTGTCTCGGCCTCAATTTCAACGGTCTCCGTTGTTTCCGTTTCTTCCAAAATATCCCGGTCGCCGTCATTCTTTGTATCTCCGGATGATGAGCAGCAGATAGAAAACAGCGCGGCAAACGCGGCAAAAATCAACGCCGTCAGAATCGAAACAGCCTTCATTTAGTCCTCTTTCATTCTCCTCGCTCTCTAACCCAGCTCGCGACGTATTCGCAATCCGGCGGAAGAGCGAAGTTTGGAGCGGAAATCCGCCAGTTGCCAGGCAGGCGCAAATGATTGCAGGCCAGCTCAAAATGGCACATTGCGATTCCCATGTCGATAGCCTGCAAATCGACCGAGGGAACAAGTCTGCGGTACCCTTTCGTCCGCAATAAAAAGAAATGGAAGCCGCGAAAATCGAGAACGACTCGCCAAGGCTGTTTGTTAGAAGCCGACGGCGCTATGCGAACCATTTCAAGCGCCTCCGCGTAAGAGCCGGGGAGTTCCTTGTGCAGACTCTTCGTAAAGTCTTCCTCAAAGAAAAGATTCTGCCAAGGAATGCGGGAATCCGATTTCGCGTTCCATCTGACTAATTTTTCAAAAATGCGGCGCTCCGCGGGAAAGCCTACGCTGGCTACGGCGGGTATAAATTCGTTATCTGAAAGCTCCAACGCTTTTCCGAACTGACCGCGGCTGAATGTTCCGCCCAGCCAGCAGGTTCCCAAACCCATGTCGGTAAGTTCGAGAATTATTTTTTCAAGGGCGTAACCGAAGTCTATTTCGGCTTTGGGGCTTTTTTCGACCGCGCCGGCGACGTAATAGCGGGCGCCTTTGATGAATCCGTAGGATCCGAGTTTTACTCGCTTGCCGCGCTCCGTTTCACGTCTTTCAATCAGCGCGAAACGAGGCAGATTATGAAAAAAACCTCGCGTCGTTTGGGAAATAACGCTTTCCGCGCGGCTTTTTAAATCCGCGTCCAATTCTCTGTCTTCGTAAGTCCTTACCGATACCCGCTTGTACATCGCTTGCAGCATTTACAACCCGCTTTTGAAAAATCGAAGAGGAACAAAGCCGCGGCCAAAGAAAACCGCGTCGAGGAAGCGCAAAACGAACGGCGCTTCCAACAACGCGGATTATTACAACTTTCGTTTAAATTTTCAATCTTAACTTCGGAATTTAACTGACGACAAGCCGCGAACGGGTAAGAAAACCCTTCTATTCTTCTTAATATCATCCTATCAATCTTGACTTGCCGGCGCATTGTGAGATATTATATTTTTTTATACCGAGGCGCCATTAATTAGTCGCGCAAAACGTAAGTTTTAACCATAACGCGAGGATGCACGCATGGACGAAGAGTTGTTTTTTGAGTATGAGGGAGCGCTTGAGAAAGCGATTGAAAGACTGAAGGCGGAGCTCTCCAAACTCCGCACAGGAAGGGCCAGCGCGGCGATTTTCGACGGAATAAAAGTCGATTATTACGGCGCGATTACGCCGCTGCGACAGATGGCCAGCGTCAACGTCCCCGACGCGCGTCTGGTGGTCATTCAGCCGTGGGATCAATCCCAAATTCAAGCGATTGAAAAAGCGATTAAAAGCTCCGACTTGGGTCTCAACCCCATTACCGACGGCAAGTCGGTAAAGGTGCCCATTCCTCAGCTCACCGAAGAGCGCCGCCGCGACTTGGTTAAAATCGCCAAGAAGCTGTGCGAAGAGGCGAAAGTTTCGATGCGAACGGCGCGGCACGAAATCATCGACGCGCTTAAAAAGCTGGAAAAAGACGGCGACCTGCCGGAGGACGACCTGCACAAAGACCTCGACAAAGTGCAGCAGCTTATCGACGATTACAGCAAAAAGTCGGACGAAATTTTGAAAAACAAAGAAAAGGAAATATTGGAAATATAACATGGCATACGTAATCGGTATCGACCTTGGAACCTCGAACTGCTGCGTGGCGGTGGTTGAGGACGGACGCTCGCACGTTATCGCCGACAGATTCGGCAACAAGGTGCAGCCTTCCATCATCAGCTTCTACCCGGACGGCTCGCACGTCTTCGGCAACGAGGCGAAGATGCAGATGGTTTACAACCCGGTAAACACAATCTTTTCCACAAAGAGGCTCATCGGAAGACCGTTCGACAGCCCGGAGGTGCAGCAGTTCATTCAAACCGCTCCTTTTAAAGTTATGAAGGGGCCGAACAGTTCGGTCATGGTCGAGGCGCAGGATCAGGTTTATTCGCTGATTGAAATCAGCGCGCTAATACTGCGCAACATGAAAAAAATCGCCGAGGAGTACCTCGGCGAAGAGGTCGAGAAAGCGGTTATTACCGTGCCGGCAAACTTCAACGAGCTTCAGCGCAACGCCACAAAAATGGCGGGTGAAAGAGCCGGACTGAACGTCATGCGCATAATAAACGAGCCTACGGCGGCGGCTTTGGCTTACGGTTTCAGGCAGGAACTCGACCAGAAGGTCTGCGTTTACGATTTCGGCGGCGGCACGTTCGATATGACGGTGCTCAACATTAAAAACGAGGTATTCGAGGTCATTTCCACAGCGGGCGACACATTTTTGGGCGGCGACGACATCGACAACAAAATCGTTAATCTCATAATCGGCAACTACAAAAAAAGTTACGATATCGACCTGTCGAACGACCCGATTGCGTTGCTGCGCGTGCGCCACGAGGCCGAGAAAGTTAAAAAGATGCTCTCGACCGAAGACCGCGCGGTGCTAAAAATTCCGTCCCTTTCCTACACCTCCAAGGGCGCGATTGACCTCAACGTATCGCTTTCCAAAGACAACTTCAACATCATAATCCGCGACCTCGTCGAAAAAACTTTCAAGGTTTGCGACGACGCTCTTAACCGCGCCGGATTACATGCGAGCGAAATCGACAACGTAATTCTCGTCGGCGGCACCACGCACATTCCGCTCGTTCGCGACCTGGTTCAACTTTATTTTGGCCGCACGCCTTTCTGGGGCGTAAACCCCGAGGAAGTCGTAGCGCTGGGCGCCGCAATTCAGGGCGCAATTATTGAAGGCGAAGGGACGACGGTTGTAAACGACGACGGCGGCGCCGGTCCGGCGGCTATAGCCGCGTCAAGCCCGCTTCCCGGCTCCGACGCGATACTGCTCGACGTTACGCCTCTGGCGCTCGGCGTTGGGACGGCTTCGGGCAGGGTCGAGGTGTTGATACCGCGCAACATGCCGGTTCCGAGCGAACAGGCCAAAGTATTTACCACCGCGCAGGACGCTCAGAAACTCGTCCGAATAAAGGTTTATCAAGGCGACGGCGGCATGGAGGACGACAACCAGCTAATCGGCGAGCTGATAATCGACAATCTTCCGCCGCTTTCGAGAGGCGAAGTCAAAATAGAGGTTACTTTTGAAATCGACGTAAACGGAATAGTCCACGTTTCGGCGCTCGATTTGAAGACGAACAAGAAGCGGGAGGCGAAATTAAACCTCATCGGAATCGGTTGAAAACAATTGAAAAAACCGCGAAGTTTGCGGAATTTCAAAGGCTTACGCAGCATAGTATCAGCTTTTTGCGAGGGCGATAAATGCCAATGAAAGTCGCGGTATTCGAGGACGACGTTTTTAAGCAGACGTTTTTTACGCAGGCGCTTGCCGCAATTCCTAATTACGATTGGATTGTCGCGCGAAACGGGCAGGAACTGGCCAATTTAGCGAGCCGCCCGCTCGCCGCGCTATTAATCGACATCGATAACGACAGCGGCGCGAAGCTCAACTTTGTCAAGCAGGCGGCGTCTTTCGGCTTCGGCGGGGTTCCTATAATTATTATGAGCTCGCGCTTAAGGCCGCAGCAAATAGATTCGACGGTGTTGGCCAACCTTGGGGCCGCAGCGTTTGTATCATGGCCGACGCACGCGGCGGCATTAATTGAAAAAATCGACTACGTAGTTTCGCTTAGAAAAAAACCGGAGCCTCCGCCCGTCCCCGATTTGTCTTTAAAAAAAGACGGAGCTTCTATCGATGCCGGCAGGCCGAAAGAACCGACCAAGCCGGCGCTGCGCGAAAAAGTTATAACTATTCTGAACAAAGACATCCTTAAGCCGGTAAAGCTGGACGAAAAGGATAAACCAGCCAACATCCAACCTGAGTTTAAGCAGGCTTTGGGGCAGCCTCCGCTTACGGTCGGCGAGTTGGAAGCGATGGGACGCGAGCGCTTTCTAAAAATAATGGAGCTTTACGATAAAATCGACGGCATGGATTATTTTGAAGTTATCGGCGTGGGGAAGGACGACCCGACGAACCAGATAAAGGCCGTATATTACAAGCTCGCGCGCGTTTATCACCCCGACCGCTTCGGCAAGGTTACGCAGCCCGAAATGCGCCGCCGCGTGTACGACGTCTTCAAGCGTATGACCGAAGCGTACCAAGTGCTCTCCGACGAAGATAGGCGCAAAAAATACTTGCGCAGCATTCAGGAAAAACGGGAGCTTGAAACGCTGCGCATGCGTGAGCCGATGGTCAAGCAGGCTCCGCAGCAGGCGAGCGCGTATAAAATCCGCAGCGCAAACGCGCGCAAATTTTTTGATTTGGGCGATAAGGCTAAGAGCGAAGGAAATCTAAAAAGCGCCCTTATGAACTACAAACTCGCGCTTCAGCAGGCGCCCACCGACGAGAATATAAAGGCCGCCATCGAAGAAGTGGAGCGCGGCTTGAAGGCGCAAAAAAAGTAAACCTTTCAGTTTTGAGCCGCCGCTTAGTTTCCTTTCTTCCATATGACCAGTCCTCCCGGTCCGGCTAAATAGAAGAAACCGTCATCCTCGGCAAAGTCGTTGAATATTGTGGCGTTTTTATAGCCCATCGCGGTCGTTTTATCTCCGTCCCAGACGTGTATTTTGGGCGGGTTTGCCGGATCCGCCGAAATATCAAGGAACTCAACGGTAGCCATCTTTCCCTCCTCGGTCTGCGAAGCGACAAGCAAATTCCCGTGAATGGCCAAGCCGCGCACCGGGCGAGTCAGATTTGGCCTGCTGTCGATTCGCTTCAACGCGGCGATGTTGGCGACGTTAAATGAAAGGACGCCGCGATCGTTGGCTCCCCAAGCGTAGTCGCCCTTAACCACTAGCGGAGCTACCTCGAGGCTTTGCTCTCCCGCCCCGCCCGGCCAGCCGCCTAAAAGCACCGGTTCCGCCGGGTTGGTTACGTCGTAAATTCTAAAGCCGTCCCGACCGGATTCAGCGTATAAACGCGATCCTTCAAGCCATATGCTCGTCGAGCCTAGGGACATGGTTTTCTTGAGCGCGGGAGCAATCGGGTTTGAAATGTCGTAAAACAGGAGTCCGTCGTCGCATCCGGCGTACAGCCACGTTCCCGATATGACGATGTCGCGTATCGGAGCTTTCTCTTCCTGATAAACAAGCGTCGGATTAGCCGGGTCGGAGAGATCATAGACCTCGAAATTCGGTTTGTTCCACGCGTAAAGATATTTATCTTTAATCGTCGGAGCCAGAAAGCCGAGAGTTGATTGCACTACGGGAATCTCCTTCGCGGTTACGACCTTAGCGCGGTCGCTTATGTTGTAAACGTTAAGGCCGCTCGGATGGGCGCAATAGGCGTAATCGCCGTATAATGCAATTTGGGTGCAGAGTCCGCCGGTTCGGACGAGCGTGGCGTTGCGAACGTCGTTATTGGCTCCTTCGGAACATCCTGTCGCGGCTAATGCGACGACAACGCACGCGGCGAATATAAGCGCGCGCTTTGCTAACGAAACTTTGCTCATGGGTTTCTCCTTATGCCGCAATGAGGCGTACGGACCATTCATGCTATGCGTCCTTGTCGAGCGCCTCGTTTTGTTTATTAATGGAATTTTAACCGCCGCGATATTCCGCGTCAAGAGCTTTAAAGTTGCAATTCTAATTATAGAGCGCATACCCATTGCTTATAGAAATTTATCAGTATTGCAAAGAAGCTTCCGCGGGAGCCTACGCATGGATAATTGCTGGGAGCGCAACCGGCGTCAAACGTATGAGAAGTGGAACGTATTAAATCTCCAGCGATTGACCGTTTATTCCGGTTTGGGCGGAGCTGATATAGACGGTTTATCAGTTTAATAACACTGACAAATTTCTTTTATATTTAATTTATAAGCGTCCTGCTTGGGCGGGTTTTTACAAATTTTGCGTATGCCTTAAGAAAAAACATTTGATTAAACGCAATATTTAATGTTATATTATTTATATGAATGATGAAGATGGTATTATTTCTTTGGTATTTTGCCACGAAGGAAGGAGATTTGCTTATGAGACGTGATCGAGCCGCTTTCCCGCTTAAAAAGACGTCGTTAAAATTTTTAATTATTATTTCTTTATTATACCCTCTAACCGCCCACGCGATAACAGAGGAAGAGCATTTTGTTTGCGAAGGAAGCGCGACTTGGCAAGCAAATCCAGGCAAATGGGTATGCAATTCACTTTGCGGCACAGACGCCGGTCTTCGTTTCGACGGAGATACTATTCGTGTTTTATATCGCAGGTGCCCTTGCGAAGAAACAGACCCGTCAAAATCATGCGAACCGGTTTACGACAGAACAAAAGCCATTAATATAGTAATATAGGAACTATAGGTGCATTCGTAAAAAATTATTACGAACAAAGCTATGCGGGCGCGATGGACGCCAATTTGGCCTATCCAAATTTTTACCCTCTTACAAGACTGATTATCTACCATGAACTTGCATATGGAGCGACTATACCTGCAGCTTGGAATGCGAATGCGATAAATATAATTTTTGCGAACCCTAACTTAGATGACTATTTTACAGGTTTTTTATTACATGAATTAATGCATACGATTCAATTTCGCAACCAGTTTTTCATTCCCGACCAAAACGGCCAAGCCGCTTATATCCAGAATATGGTTGATTATCATGCAAGGAATATTAATGATCCCGATAACTATTTTCCCTCTTTTAACAACTTTTCTTATGATTTTTTAGACAAATCTTTTGCTGGATTTAATAACTTTGCATACGACTTCGGGCGATTTTATCAATTTTTATTTTCATTTGAGCCGCCTGGCTATAACCCCGAGCTGGCTGTTTGGGCTACAAATTACAACACAGCAAGAAATAGTTATATTTCACGCTTAAACATCACAGTGGGAAATATTGTTAATCAATTATATTTAGAACCTATGGGAGGATATGAGACATTACGGTCTCTTGCCGATGCGCAGATTGATAATGGCTGCGGAGCGATGAATGATGACGAAACAAAGGAAGATTGTGTTTTAAATTCGATTTCAAATGTAATAGATGGAAGTTCCTATTCAATACCGCCAAATTTAAATTGGTATTATTATTATCCGAATGCTACTAAACAGGCTTGGCTTGCTTTCTTTGAGACAAATTGGTGGGGAAGGGGACAAATAACCAGAAACAACGTAACTTATACAAAATTTACTCGAATAGAGAATATTGATGTTACAACTTATAAAACTAATAGAATTGTAAAATATCATCCCAAACCCTATACAGCTTCGTTTTCAACAGATCAATATTACAATTGGGTTAGCGAAGGTTTTTATTCATCATCTTCTCAACAACCAATTACTATTATAGTACGAGGGCAAACAAATAATTACACTGACGGAATTCAGGTATATATTGATTCCACGCTAATAGGAACAATTTCATTTTGGAATATGACCCAATATGATTGCACGAGTCCAGGATCGTATGTTTATGCGGTTAACAGAGTTAGATCGGAATTTTTTCAAACTACTGTGGGTTCTGGTTGGCACAGTATTAATTTAAAGGCAACGGGGTCGCCTTCTGTAAGTCAAGTTAACATCCTAAAAGGAACAATAAATCCAGTAATGAGAATGTCTAAAAAAGGTACTCGAAATATAACATCGACAAATAGTACGTGCCAAGTTAATTTCAACTCATCTGGCGATTATATTGTAGACGGCATGGGCGTTGCAGATCCTCTACAATATTGCAACATTAACAAACAAACTTGTTTTCTTTGTACAAACGCACAAACTGGAGAATGCGATATTGCCTTAGGAGAAGTTCTTGATAGAGACACCGACTTTTGGGTACAAATAGGAAACCAAGGCGGAGTTTATCAAACTGGGTTTAAGTGTAGTGAAGATGGATATAAATGCAATGAAGTGGGTTTTGCGTCGGTTTCGGGTAATGAAGACACTCCGATGATTTATAAATGGCCAACTTTACTATCTTATAATTCTACCGGCGCGTTTAGATGGGTTGCTAATGTTAATTCGGGCCAGACACAGGTTAAGGTGATGATGAAATCTTCGACCAGAAGTTTTTCGACACCTGTGCAGCATGACGTTACGGTATGGGACAAGCCGACCCTTAATGACTTAGTTATATATCCAAAAGCGGAGGAAATTTTTAATCTTTACTTTATGAAAATGGCTAACTACGAGACAATTTACATTCATCCATTAGTCAGGACTGATTACTCTCTTAACTGGCTTAATCTGCAATCAACCGGTCAAAAGACGGATATATTTGCGTCGCGATCAACGAACTGCTGTTCTTCTTCTCAAAGTCAAGGATGCTGGGAAGATGCTGCGCAATGCCATTCAGCCGGCGATAGAGCGTATGGACCGCTTAATTTCGTAATACAAAATCAAAATGAAACAAATCTATTGTGGACGATAGTTTCGGGGTCTTACGACACTTATGTCAAGGTCATACTAAACTAAAGGAGGTATGTTATGCGGAATTCAATCATTTCTAAAGCTTGTTTTTGGCTTGCGGCCATAGCCGCTTCATTTGCGCTTTCTGCCTGCACAAATTCTGGAAAGCATGTAAATATCGAAGGCGACGAAGAGGCGGCGATGCAGGAAAGCGAATTTTTGTATGAATTTGATTATTATGCCGAAGCCGGATTTGAATGGGATTTAGAAGAAAAGCCGTGCCCTTACGAGGTGCCCGACTACTGCAAACAGGAAACGACCTGCATACGCACAGGCAAGCTGCCGCTTTATTACGACCTTAACGCAGAAGAACAATGCGTATATTATTCAAATTGCGCTGCCGCCGCCTTTTATAAATATGGAACTGTCGAGGAAGGGGATCGCGTAAAAAAACAGACATATGATATTTGCATTGACAATTATAATACTCTCGGCGGGGTGTATAACTATACAAAATGGGGGAGCTGCGAGGCGATGTTTACTGCTATAGACAACAATTGCTACGAAGTTCAAACCTCTACCCTACCCGAATGCAAAACGTTCGATACTACCGCACAGTTGAACTATTTTAGGTCTACTTGCCCGAATACATTCAACGTACTTGACAAGCTGTTTAAAACTTGCATACCAGAATCGAAATCCCTCGTCTTAAATATTAAAAATTGCGATTCTATCGATAAATGCCCCTGCCTTGAAAAAAGACTAATCAACAATGACGCGTGGGAGGACGCTTGGTTCGAAACGGCGGTATGTATAGATAATTTTTTCGATCCCGCTTCGGAGGATTATAAGAACAACCTCGGGACGGAATGGAAAGAGGCGTGGGACGCTCTGCGCGGCTGCATACAAAGCCGCAACGATTACTACTGCGGCTCCGTTACCGGAGACATAAAAAACTTAAACCTGCCTAATTATCAGTGCGTATTAAATATGATTTTTACCATTAATGATAAATTAATTAATGGCGATACGTCGTTTGCGCTGGATACCGATTTTGTAAATTTGGTTAAAGGCGTTTGCAACGGAACGTCGTGCGTAATAAAATAAACGCAAAAAGAAGGCGGGTTTAACGGCCCGCCTTTTATGTTTTACCTGTTCTGCGACACAACCCTTCCGTAGCGGCCTTTCGCCATTACGCCGTTATTTACCATTTCCTTGCCGTTTACGAAGACGCGCTCTATTCCTGTGGGCGCAACGTCCGGGTTCAGCAGGTTTCCTTTAAAGCCGATTGTATTCGGGTCGAGGATTACCGCGTCGGCAAAATACCCCTGCTTGAGGTAGCCGCGCCCGGGCATGTGGAATACGTCCGCGGCCAAACCGCTCGTCTTGCGCACCGCCTGCCCCCACGTTACCTTCTTCTCGTTCACTACGTATTTCTCGAAAAAGTGCGGGTAGCAGCCGTAAAAGAGCTCGCTGGGTTTGCCCAAACCAAGCAGTATCGCGTCGGTGCTTATCGGAACGTTCGGGTCTATCACCGCCGCCTCGACGCTTTTTTCCATGTGCGGGTCGTCAACGCGGGTCAGCGTGCCGAACACAAGCACGTGGCCGTCTTCTTCGACAAGCAGGTCGCACAGCGCGTCGAACGGATGAACGCCGCGGTCTTCCGCCATTTCGGTTATTTTTTTGCCTTCGTACTTGCGGTTCTTCTCGGTGAAAACGCTCATAATGGTAAAGCTGTCGAAGCCTAGCATTTTAAGATAGTTGAGGTTGTAGCTCGCGCCCTCGCGGTGCGGCCAGCGGTTTTTGCCGGTGGTTATATCTCGGTAAATTAGCTTGCGCGAGGCGGGATCTTTCAGGCGGTAAATCACGTCTTCCACTTTGCCGTCGACCACCCAAGGCGGGAAAAACGCAAGAGCGTGCGTGAAACCGGCGGTGGTCGGCATGGCGTCCATCGAGTAATTTTTATGGCTCACGCCGTAATCCTTGTAAACTTTGGCGATAATTCCGCCGAGCTGCTTATCGAGCGGCAGCGGCAGCGCGCCGTTCTTCGCGGCGTAATCGCCTAAAAAGCGCATCGTCTTGCGGGCGAGCGGCCCGATTAACCCAAGCTCCGGCACCCACATTATATGCGACACCTGAACGTTGACCTCGGCCTTGCGCCCGATATAAGCGGCTTCTTTGAGAGCCATCGGAAGCGTGTCGGTGTAGCTGCGCAAGTGCGTGGCGTGAGTTCCGTTGTAAGGTTTTATCACTTTAACGAGGTTCGCCACTTCCTCCGTGTCGGACATCATTCCGGGGAAGTACTGCAAACCGGTGGAGAAGCCGGCGGCTCCCTCTTCCATCGCTTGAGCGAGTATCTTCTGCATCTCTTTATTTTCTTCGGGCGTCGCGAAACGACGGTCGGTTCCCATTACCTGAAGGCGCAGAATGCTGTGAGGAGCCATGATTGCGGCGTTCATCGCCATGCCGTTCTTCTCAAGGTAATCGAAGTATTGCCCCATCGTCTTCCACGGCACGTTGTCGAACTTTCGCGCGGTGAAAGTCTCTACGTAAAGGCGCACGGCGTCCATGCGCGGGCCAACCAACGGAGCTTGTCCCATGCCGCAGTTGCCGCCGACGAAGGTGGTGATTCCCTGCTTGAGCAGCGGCGCGAGCAGTTCGTCGTTGTTGTCGCGGCTGATTGATAAGTCGGCGTGCGAATGAATGTCGATAATGCCGGGAATGACGTATTTTCCGCGGGCGTCTATAGTCTTCTTGCTTTTCGCGCAATCAATGTTAGGCGCAATGGCGGCGAAGCGGTCTTTCTCTATCGCTACGTCCGCGGCGTAAGGCTCGGCTCCTGTTCCGTCGATAACCTGCGCGTTTTTAATCAATACGTCGTACATGAGACACCTCGATGCGTTAAAGGTTGCGTCCGTTCCGCCGCCGCGGCGAAGTTTAGTAAACGTCGGGTTACAAGCTCTATTAAGTTTATACTCTATACGCGGCGCGTCAAATAAAAAGTTGCCGCCGTTCTTTAAAATCGCGGCGGACGAGAATTTAATAGAGGAACTGCGCAA
>CAYNVS010000025.1:0-44624 GCA_964400725.1 uncultured Myxococcales bacterium | reverse complement strand
GCCGCGCTTTTATTCCGCCCCGCCCCCCGCCGCGTTTTTCAACCGCCGTTTACAATTCAATGTTATTTTGAATATAACAATCCTGAACAAAAATATTTTGAAGCTCATTATTTTGATGAATTATTACGAGGTTATTATTATTATGGCGAAGATATGGAAAAAGCAATTGCAATTATAAAAAACTATCTTGAAAAGGACAAAAATGAAGATTTTCGCAAGACAATAAATGAAGCAATTGAGAAATCAAGAACATGGACGATGAAGTATAACGGACCAAGAGTGCCTCGATCTGAACCAGATATAAACGACAATGACGGGTGGTGAGTCTATTATAAAACATACTCGAAAGCTCAAAATATTCAAACGAGGCTATTTTTAAGTAAACGCGGAGACGGAGTTTAAAGATATCGGCGCCTATGTTCTGGTGAACAAAGACCGGGACGTTCGCGGGGGCGGTAAGGTCAAGGACGTTGACAACTGTTACGGCTCCGACGATAATGGTAAGGACGACGACCTGAGGCGGACGGAGGTTAGGTTGTATCAGTGGGCCTTAAGCCTGAAGAAGAAGGACGGGACGATACGCGGAACGAGCGTGGAGTTTGGCGTGAAGCAGTCGGGATCGGGCAAAGCGAGGCTGTGGCGCGACGGCAATAACCCGGAAAGCTACAAAGGGGGCGTTTACAAGGCCGACGCGGGGAACGGGCAGCAGCCTCCTGAACGCTTTTCTATTCAATCTTGTGGCGGCATTCAAATTGCGCGTTTTTAAAAACGTCTCTCCGATGCTTGAAAAAGTAAGGAACAACTGGCTGACAATCGGAGCCTCGTTAATCAGTCATGCGGGAAAATTTATACTAAAACTCGCCGTAAACAAATCCTGAATAGGCGAATTTCAAACTCTTTTTGCCCGCGCATCCTCGCCATTCCAACTGCCGCGCAGTCCATTCGATTCATCGCAACTTCTTTATTTGTACTGCTTTTTTCGGGTTAAATAAAAACGCCGTTATCTGTTTTTGGGGTTCAGCTCAAAGTAAAATGCGTCAAGCGGCTGTTCTTTGGTGATGTTAAAGAATTCGTGCACCTGAGAAAAACGCGAATCGTTTATGTAGATTTCGTGTTTGCCCTCTTTTAACAGTATTCCTTCGACCGGCAAATTATACGACTTGTCGTCGATTTGAACCTTTACAGGCTCTTCAAGACGGTCGTCGTCAACCGAAGTGTAAACTGAAACTCTCCCAAATTCGGACTTCGGCTCCGAAAATCTTGTTTTTACGGCGAAGAGAGCAAAGAGAAGAACGGCCGCAATAACGGCGGCGGAGACGGGTATAATTACGTGTCCAAGCGGTTTCGGCCCTTCTTCGGGCTCTCGTTCTTCGGCCTGCGATTCTTGCGTCGGCGCGTTTGCAGCGGCCTCTTCGGCGGGCTGCTCTTGAGGGGACGTCGATTTGCGGGAGCCTCTTATGGAAGGAGCCTCTGCCGCGCTTACCGCCTTGCTTTCCGTAGTCTTTTTTTGCGCCGACTGCGGCGGCGCAACCTCGGATTGCGCCGCGGGTTTTATTTCCGAGCTTTTGCGCTGCGCCGACTGCGATACGGGAGGAGGAGACTCCGGCTGCGCGACCGGTTTTACTTCGGAGATCTTCTTCTGCGCCGACTGCGGCGGCGGAACGTCGTCTGCGGGCTTGGCTGTCTGCCGCTCAGGCTCTTGAATAAACGGCATTGCGAATTCGCCGGTGCTTCTTCTCGCAGGCAGCATAAACGGAGCGAACGCCTCGTATTTTTCGGGGAAAAGTTTGGCCAGCCAGACGTTGAGATTTTCTTGTTCCGGATCGAATTCTATGCCGGATAAATACGAGCCGAGCGCGTTTTTAAGCTCTTTTGCGGATTGATACCGCTCGCTGGGGCTGACTTTAAGCGCGAGCAGAATAATGTCTTCAAGTTCCCGCGGGAATTTTTTAATCGAGCTGGGCGCCGGAATGCGTCCCTCGGTTATCGCCTTCATCGCCTCGTATTCGCTGGTATGATTTGAAAACAAGGGAGTTTGAGTGGCAAGCTCGTAGAGCACGACGCCCAAAGAAAAAACGTCCGAGCGCTGGTCGACGTCCATTTCCTGACATTGCTCCGGACTCATGTACGCGAGCGTCCCCTTTAATTCGCGCAGAGTCTTGCTGTCGCCCAAATACGCGGCGTGAGCGATGCCGAAATCGAGCAGTTTCGCCACTCCGTCGAAATCTATCATTATGTTGTTGGAGTTGATGTCGAGGTGGATGATTCCGCTTTTCTGGCCGTCGATGTAAAGATTGTGCGCGTAATCGAGGCCGTCGCAGATTTCTTCTATGATTTTTGCGGTGAAAACGTAGGGAACTTCAATTTTTCTTTCGACGCAGCGTTCGATTATTTCTTTAATCGTTACGCCCCAAACGAATTCAGTAACCATAAAGTACTGTTCGTTTTCCTTGCCGAAGTCCAGCAGGCGAATAAGATTTTTGTGTTCGAGCCGGTTGATTATCCGCGCTTCGTGAAGGAACATTTTAATGAACGACGCGTCTTTGGATAGAAATGGGAGTATCCGGCGCAGAGCCGCGGGCGGGCTGTCGGCTGGCGCGTTAAGGTGCCGCACCATGTAAACTTCGGTCATGCCTCCCGCTCCGATGCGATGAAGTATTTTATAATTTCCGAATACGGATGCCGTTCTGAGCGTCATTTTGCACCTTTTCGCCACCTCGACCGCATTAAATTCCTAAATCGGTCGGGCTGCCGCTTTTTGTTCGACTATATTAACTATTCTATACTAACAAGCGGCGATAAATGTCAAATATTATTTGACTTAGTCGTTGTAAAATTAACGCATTTTCTCATTTTGCGTTATTTAGCCTCCGTCCAGCGCCCCAGCCAGTAGGCGACCCGCAAATCGACTCCGCTGAGCAGCCTGCTTCCGTCTCCTCCGCCGTTGGGAACGTAAGGGTTGGATCGCCAGTAATAATTGCTTCTCGGCCTGATGTCCATCGGAATGGGCTTTTCTGCGATAAGGTCGTCGTTGCGCCCAAGATAGCCGAGAAGTTTGATTTGCGTTTTGCCGTCAACGGCTACGCACAACAGCGCGGCTATTTCGTTTTCGTCGCAGTTTTCAATCTTTTCCTCGAAAAGAGGGGCTTCCGGATAAAGTTTGAACGTCTCTATTGCGTTTGCAAGTATCGCGGCGTCGGGCGCGCTTTTTGGCTCTCCGTAGGCGCTGGCGTCGGTCATAGCCAGAAGATATATGAGGTCGAAGTAGCTTTGCTTCATCTCAATCGGCTGCCTGCCGTAGCCGGATACGTTGTATATCTTCGAGTCCATGGCCGCGGCGACGGTCGCGCGCGCGGACGGGTCTTTGATGTAGCGCGCCGCCAGCCATACCGAATTGATGGCCATGTTGTAATTGGAAAAGTTGGAGACATATCCCATGTTGACTTCAATCATGCGTTTCAAGGCTATGCCGGGCAGGTCTCGTTCTAGAATGAGCTGATTGTAGAGATAGTCGTTCGACGCCTGATCTTCCGCAGCGTAAGCGTAAGCGGCCACTATGCCTAAAGCCATAATGGCGTAAAAGCCGTTGTTGAGGTTTTCAAAATATTCGCGCTCGAAATTGTGCTCGTTGATGTATCCGTGAAATGTTATTCTTCCGTCGGCGTCGGGAAATTCTAAATCGTATCCCGATTCCCGAACGGTTCTAAGCGATTCGGTCATCGTTTTGGCGTCGGCCTGAAGGCGGTCTTTCAACTCTTTGGAAAACGCCGGATCGTCTTTTATCGCTTCCCATATCACCGCGGTCGCCGTGGCCCAGCCGAGCATCATGTCGCGGCTTACGCTGTCTTCCCAATAATAGTCGGGGTAGAGGCCGCTGTTGTCGTCTCGCCACGTCCCGTTGTTTTTTTCCTCGGGAAGCGGTTTGCCGGTGTTCGGGTCTTTAAGCGGCGTCGTTACTATTCCTTTGGCGTCGCCGGGAAGAGTTTTTTTTATATATCCGCGGGCTGCAACTCCTTTGACTCCTGGTATGGCGAAGGCGATATGCAGAGCGTCCAAATCGGCGGTCAGCAGTTTTATCGCTACTTTTATTTCCTCGCAGTCGCCTCCTTGGTCGCGCAGAGTCGCGTAGCGCAGCGCGTCCGCGGCCATGCCGTTTCCCGCGTAAAGCCCCGCGGTTTTTGCCCAGCCTGAAATTACGTCCTCAACTTTTTTGCCGCTGTATTTCTCGAAATCCCACCCGTCGTCATTTTCAATAAAATCTTTAATCGCTTGTTTGTTTTCGGGTTTGCTCAAATCGACAAACGCCTCGGTATTAGCGCTCATGGCCGATGCGTTGAATATTGAGAATACGCGGTCGTGCTTTCTTACTTTTTTTGCGAGCTCTTCGTCCCAGCCCGCTTCCTTGGGGCCGGGGATGAGATATTTTTTGGAGTATTCGCCGGTTCCGCACTTTGGGTAAGGCGACTCCTGCGAGTCGGTTTCGTTTTCCGCGTCCGCGTCTCCGTTGGAGTTATTCGAGGGCGACGCGCCGCATCCGGCGAGCGCCAAACTAACGGCGAAAGCGGCGGCTATTAAAATTTTTAATTCTTTCATGCGAATCTCCACTGAGTCAAATGCGGTCGATTAGAAAAGCAGCCAGAACCCGTTAAGGAAGTTTATTATTCCCCATACGCCGATAAGCGAGCCGAGAAGCCACACCGGTTTCTTTTTCATCAAACCGGCAATAGAGCAGAGCAAAATGGCTATTTGCAGAAAAATAACCGCCATGCCGAACGCCTGCGAATGTTTTTGGTGGCTGACTTTTTCGGCTTTGAGCCCTTCGGCCTTCTTTTGCAATTCGCTTTTTTCGCCGTCGTAACGCGCTATGCGCTCCTCGTACGACTTTATTTTCTTTTGGTAATCCTCGATTAGCGTTTGTTTTTTATCGGCGTTCTCGCTTAAGGCTTTAATTTCGAGCTCCAGTTTTTCCTTTTGCACTTCGTATAAGTACGATTTGATGCTTTTGGATTGAAAATACGCCCATGCGTCGGATTCCTGCGATTGCGCGAGAATGGTTTTGGTCGAAAATCCGCCTCCTTTAAAGGTGGATAGCGTCGCGCAGACCGCAAAAATAACGGTCGTAAGAGCGAGCCAATTCATCCATTTTTCTTTTTTATCGTCGGCCAATTGAGGTCTCCATCGTCGTAATAAGAGTCTTTTGAAAAACAGTCTTAGGCTAAAGTTTTTTTTGAACTTCCGCCCATACTTCATTAACGTCCATCGGCTCGAACCGCGCCTCGGCGAAACGCTCTTTGCAAAGAGCGTAAATCGTTTCGTTGAAAGGCGCGTTCACGCCGTATTTATGCGCCAGACTAAGGATGTAGCCGTTAATCGTTTCAAGCTCCGAGTCGCCGCCGCCTCGCTGTATGACGTCCTGCGCCATGCTGCTCATAACCATTTTCGCCATGTTCCGCTCGAACATTCCTTTGGTAAGCGCCCGCGGCAGTTTTGCGCCGGCCTGTATTTTAATCCATGGAGGCATTCCGCCAAGCCTGCTTTCTTTATATCCGGCCGCCTTCACTATTTTAACTCCCTCCGACAAAAGGTTGGTGGCCAGCTTTTGAAATAGCGCGCGGTCGGATATTGGTTTGAACGACATGCCGACGAGCGTCGTAAGCGAGTTTGTAAGATTGATGACCAGCTTTGAATGCGCAGCGTCGCCGATGTTCGTCGTTACGTCGGTTTCCAGTCCGAGATTGAATATCGCGGCAATCTCGCGCAGCTCTTCCTGAAGCTCGTTATGCTTCGTTCCGATGTGCAGAGGGCCTTTCTTCTGATAGCCGATGACTCCGGGTTCGTCCATCCATGCGTTGTAGCTGATGACGCAGTACGCGACCTTGGAGAAATATTTAGGCAGTATGCGCTGGTTTTCCAATCCGTTTTGCATAGCGAGAATTATCGGCTTGTCGCCGAGTTTGCCTTTAACGGTCTGCGCGACTTTCTCAAGGCTGTAATTCTTAACTCCTAAGATTACTACGTCGGCGTCTGCGGCCTCTTCGAGGTCGTCGATTACTTTGACTTTTACGCGCTCCGCCAAATCTTTTCTCCCTTGCGGGTAAACCGTCAAGCCGTTTTTGCGCAGAGTATCGTTCATCGCCGGAAGGTCGAGAAAATAAATCTCGTCGTAACGCTGCGCAATCCAAGCTCCGACGGAGCCGCCTATTACTCCAGCGCCCAATACGACGAGCTTTAAATGTTTCAGGCTTCGGCGTTTGCGTCCGAGAAGCGCGTTTGCGTCGATTGAACCGGCGAATTTTTTAATATCCGAGAGCGAGGTCATGGCAGTTCTCCTTTGGGTTTACTTGAAAGAAACCGCGCTTTTAAAACCTTTGTTGGGAAGGTCAAAGCAGCTCGACATGTTTTTGGCGAAACGGAACTGGAAAGGGTGCGGTTCGATTTCCAGTTCGCGCAGCGCCAGTCCGCCGGGCGTTTCGCCGATTTTTAAATATTCGCGGTCGGGCTTCTTCCCTTTGCGCCAAAGCAAATCCATATGTTTATTTACGTTGAAAACGGCCTTAAAGTTCGTTTCGCTCTGTAAAAAATCGTCCCCTTTGCGGGAATACAGGTTGCTTGTAACGTCGAAAAGCGCCGCTTTGCCCCGCGTAGGAACCGTCAGCTCGAAGTATTTGTCGCCGTTTTCTTCGTAAGCGGTCGTAACGCAGAAGCCGTCTTCTTCGTCAATGTCGATTCTTTGAACGACTTTCGGCAGCCCCCATATTTTAAGGCCGCGGATTTGATTTTCTAAACTCGTAACCGGCATTGAAAAGACGTAATAACCGAAGTTTTTAAACGCGTCCAATACCATTGGAACGACCGGAACATTAATTCCCGGATCGACCATAACGGGTATCGTCATCGCTATTTCGTTGTACGGCGCCACGCCTAAAACTTTTTTGTATTCGTAGCACGAAAACGCCACTATGGAGCGTCCCAAGGGCATTCTCACCGGCTTCACGAGCGGGTGCGGCATTATCGCCTCGGCCTTTTCGTACGAGCACATAAATATGCCCATCGCGCAGGTTACGTCGCCGTAAAAAGTTGGAAAGAGGTAATCTTTTTTTATTTCGTCGGTCAGTTCAAGCGGCGCGTCCGCCGTCCGCAGCTTGAAACGCCTGTAGAATTCGTTGTCGAATTGCGTTTTGTTGTCCAGAAGCGTCTTGTCGATTTCGCGGGTCGCCTTCATTTTTCCTCCTTGAGAATTCGCGTTCGTTTTCAACGACTTTTGCCGGAACGCATTATACATAGCGCAAGTTTTCATATCAAAGAAAATCTTTGCCTCGACGATAATTTCCCTCGCTTGCCGCCAGTTTGTAATAAAAAACCGCGGAGAACGCGGAGGTTTAAATAATTATTTAAATCCTTTTTCTTTCAAAAACACGAAGAGTTTGAAAGCAAACGGCTCGGCCCGCAAGCGCCGAGATTGGTTTAATTTTGGTATGGCGGCGCGCCCCGTCTCGTTTATTATTAAATTAAAACGAAGCGTCGTATTTTTTGCCTTAATGTGAAAATAAACCTTCTCTGAATTGACATGGAACGCTCGCAATGATATAATAATTATTCAACGCAAGCGGGCGCGTTTGCGTAAAAACTATTGCAATTTCGCAGAGTTTTGACGCTTTAGAGAGGTTATCATGCGGCCAAGCCTGATGCACATGGTAGTTTTACTCCTTATAGTCTTTATTATTTTCGGCGCCGGCAAACTGCCTGACGTTATGGCTAAACTAGGCGAGGGCGTTCGCAATTTTAAACGCGCCATGAACGATACCGACGCGAACAAGCCGCAGGCCGAAAGCAAGGAAGAAAAGAAAGAAGAAAAGAAAGAAGAGCCCAAACCTCCGTCGAACGGCGGAAACGCCTCGCAAACCCATTAAATCCGACGGCTGCCGCAGGCTTGTTTAATGTGCGACAATATAGGCTTCTCTGAGATAGCCCTCATAGTCGTCATCGCTTTTATTGTGCTGGGACCCGAAAAAATACCGGAAATCGCCCGCGGAATTATGAAGTTGTTGCAGCTTCGCAGTCAAATCGAAAAAGACTTTCGCGAAACGGTTAAACCGATTGTCGAAGCCGCTCAATCGAGCGCGGCTCTGGCCGAAAAGGAACCCGTTACGGTTTCGCCCGCCCCGGCGCCTGAAATAAAAGAAGTTCAATCCGCTCAAATCAAAAAAACATTAGACCCAAACGCGCCCCGCCGCGACCCGTACACCGGAATACTTATTCCGCCCAAAAGCCAAAACGCGGGCGAAGATAAAGAGGACGCAAAGAAAGAGAATGAAGAGGCCGCTCAAAGCGTAAGCGCCGAACCGAAGACCGAAATCGACTCCAAAACTCAGTCCGCCGAAGGAGAAAGCAAAAAAGCGTGAGCTCCAACAGGACGGACGATAAAGGAGAAGGGTTTGATCCGGCTTTGCCGATAATGGAGCACTTGCGACAGCTTACGTTAATCGTTAAACGTTGCGCCGTCGCCTCGTTGGTCGGTTTTACCGTCGCATGGATTTTCCGCGAAAAAATTACGTGGTTTTTTCAAGCTCCGCTTGTGGAAAACATAAAACCGGATCAGGCTAAGCTCGTAGTGCAAAAAGCGACGGACGTTTTCATGCTTCACATGAATCTGTCGTTTTATTTCGGTTTGCTGTTCGTCGCGCCGTACGTGCTTTATCAAATATGGAACTTCATCGTTCCCGGACTTTATAAAAACGAAAGAAAATTCGCCTTGGGAGCGTTTACGGCCGGAGTTTTATTTTTTGCGCTGGGCGCCGCTTTCGCTTATTTTTTCGTTCTTCCAAGAGCTTTGGAGTATTTAATCGACTACGCGGTAACGACGGAAAAACACGTCGATTTATACCTAAATTTTTTCGAGATGATAAACTTTATCGTTCTCGTAATGATAGGCTTCGGCGCGGTGTTTGAACTTCCGCTGCTAATCGTTCTTTCGTGCATGACAGGCATCGCCACCCCCGACTTTTTCGCAAAAAAAAGAGGAATTGCAATAATAATTATTGCGACGATTGCGGCGATATTCACTCCGCCGGACGTCTTTTCTATGCTCGCTCTTCTTATTCCCATGGCCGGGTTATACGAGGCCGCAATTATCTTTTCCCGCCTGATTATAAGAAAGAAAAAAAATACGGCGGCCTAGCCGGCAGCGGGACTGGTTTATTTGCGAAAAACAAATTTTGCCTTGCGGTCCGCCTCTATCATAAAAGTAAATGTTGCGCGCTTTTTGCGTATTAGCCTTTCAAATGCTTCAAATTTGATTGAAAAGAATTATTAATAGCGAAAAATTCAAACGCTTAAATGCGGAAGCTCGTCGTAACAATTTGTTATAACTGTAACTTTCACGTTTTTCACGGTTTTTTGAAAAAAAGTTACGCATTTGACCCGTTTTGTAATTGCTTGTATAATTTTAAAAGTAGTCGGCTGTAACCTCTTGACTGGACGGGTAGTAAAATGGCGGAAATAAAAAGAAGAGATTTTTTAAAACTCGGAGCCGGCGCGGGCGCGATGGCTATTCTTACTCCGGCAATAGTAAACAATCTTGGCTGCTCGGACGATGGGGATAAATCGAACGACGACGCCGACGGCGATGCGGACGCCGACAAAGAAACCGGAGGCGAGGCGACCGTTTACGCTCACCTATTCTCCGAAACCAACGAAATAATGGAGGCCGGAAAGAACGCCGCAATCAGCCTCGGCATCGCCGGAACGGCGCTTGCGGGCAAAACGGTATTCATTAAGCCGAATTTCGTCGCTCTGGGCATGGAGCTGATGGGAATGAAGTTCGAGCCGGACAGCGGCGAAGTTACGAAGCCGGAGCTGCTCGTTCCGATTGCGGAGCAATGCCTTAAGGCCGGAGCCGCAAAGGTAACAATCGGCGAAGGCGCGCAGACGAAATCGTGGGATTGGAAAACGATAAAATTTTCCCAAGGCGTCGATATAAACGGAGCGACCGACCTGAAAACGGCCGTGGACGCGTTGAAACAAACTTACGGCGACGAGAAGATTACGCTGCTTTGCGTCAACGAAGCGAACGATTGGGCGCTTGTTCCCTCCACGTCGTCCAACGGCAACGTGGCAGGCGGAATCAGCGTTTCGAGGGCGTACGCCGAGGCCGATACCGTTATTTCGGTTCCGGTCATCAAAACGCACGTTTACGCTAAAATGACCGCGGCGATGAAGAACATGTTCGGCGTTACTTCAATTAAAATACACGGAAACAACATTTCGCGCTGCAAGCTTCATCTGGCTTACGCGCACGAAACATGCTACGGCGTTTCCGACGCCGGCGTGGCGGGATCATACGTCGATATGTATAAATGGCGAAAAGAACAAGGGAAGATTGATTACGCCATAGTTGACGGCTCCATCTGCCTTGAAGGCAGCGGCCCGCACAAAGCGCCGGTCAACGACGGCCGTACGATTAAAATGAAAGAGCGCAACGCCGCGGGAAAATATTTCCTGCTGGCGGGCGACGACTGGACCGCCGTTGACGTTTTGGTTTCTAAAATCATCAACATACCCTGGAACGAAATAAAACAGCTTCAGATGCTTGCGAACATTCCAAAAATCGGCGAAATGACGAATATAAAACTGGTCGGCGCAAATATCGCCGACCTTACGGTAACCGATTGGATGAAGCCGGTTATACAGCCCGAAGACGATTTCGCGGACTTCTGTTCGACCGACTAAATTGAATTTAAAAACAAGCGCCGCGGCTTTCGATAAAGTTTCGGCGCATTTCGAACTTATTATATAAAGAGAGGCTCTTTAAAAACGCGGGAGAGAATTTGCATGTCTCAAAAAAGTTTTTTTGCTTATTCGTTTTTGGCGTTGCTTCTAATTGCGGCCTCGACCGCAGGATGCGGCGGATCGTCTTCCCCGGCGGAAGGCGCGGACAACGATTCGGACAATTCCGAAACCGAGACCGAGCAGCCGGCGACGGACAGTTGCGGCGCGAAAATAGTTCCGGTTCCCAAAGGATGCGACGGCTGCCACGGAGCCCCGCCGGTATTAGGCGGTCATCCGCAGAATAAAAAATGTTTTCAGTGCCACGGCGACGTAATCGACGCGGACTTTAATCCGGTTCAAGCCGCTTTGCATAAAAACGGCAAAATAGACGTAACAGTCGAAGGCTGCGGCTCGTGCCACGGCGATAAAGCCGACGGCGCTCCCCCGAAGGATTTGCGCGGCGAGTGTTCCGCCGCAAACGCGGGCGTAGGGTCGCACGCGGCTCATGCGGGCATGTGCGCCGACTGCCACGCCGTTCCGGATAAAACCGACGCGGAAGGGCATATAGACTCCGACGGCAAAGCGGAAGTAAAATTCTCCGGAACGGCCGCCGCTGACGGAGCTTCCCCGAAATACGAGAACAAAACCTGTTCTTCGGTTTATTGCCACGGGGCGACTCTTACCGGCGGAACGAATAAGACGCCCGCTTGGGGCGACGCAAGCGGCAAGGCCAAAGAATGCGGCGCCTGCCACGCGCTTGCAAGCCCTACGGGCGACGTCAACGCCGACTGCAATTCCTGCCACTCGACCACGGTCGATAAAGACAAGAAAATAATTCAGGGCGGAGCGCATATAAACGGCGTTAAAGACGTTAAAAGCGCAAATTAAAAACAATTACGACGACAAACGCAACCGAAGCATTATAGGAGCTGCATATGAGCGAGAAAAAAAAAGAAAAGAGTTTTAGCGGGCTTGTTAAAGACGCGGGTCGCAGGGAATTTTTAAAGAAGGGCGCGGCTTTGGGCGCGCTGGCTGCCGCGGGAGCGGCTGTTCTTCCCGGATGCGGCTCTTCTTCCGACGACTCGGATAAAAAATGCGAGAACGCGAACAAAATAGTTTGGGATAAAGTTTACGACGTCGTAGCGGTAGGCGGCGGAACGGGCATTACCGCCGCGCTTGCGGCGGCCGTTTCCGGCGCGAAAACTCTGCTGGTGGAAAAATCCGAGGAACTGGGCGGTTCGACCAAGCTTTCGGGCGGCGTAATTTGGATTCCGAATAATCCGGTTATGAAAGAAAAAAACATTCCCGACTCGCGGGAAGGCGCGATAAAATATCTAACCCTTCTTGCGCAGGGTCAATCGGAAGCGTCAATTATTGAAGCGTTCGTGGACAAAGGGGCGGAAATGGTCGATTTCGTAACGGCGCATACCGCGCTGACGTGGCGCGTTTCGAAGATGCTGGGCGACTATCACCCCGAATGGGAAGGCGGCGTGTTGAACGGCCGCTCGATAGAGCCGGATTTGCCGGGATTTCTCGAATTCGGCCCCGACCTTATAGACGGCCTTGCAAACGGTTTCGCCGCCGCAGGAGGCGAAATAATGCTTAACTCTCCGGCCTTGTCTTTAATAACGAGGCTGCTTGATTCCGGCGTTCAGGAAATACTCGGTTTAAAGGTAAAAAGCGGCGATAAGGTTATTAACGTCAAAGCCAATAAGGCCGTAATTCTTACCGCGGGCGGCTTCGATTGGGACTTCGAGATGAAGCGGCATTTTTTAAGAGGGCCGTCTAAATACACTTTAGGCCACCAAGGGAACACAGGCGACGGCGTGAAAATGGCGATGGCGGTCGGCGTAGGTTTGCGCAATATGAACGAAGTTTGGGGCGCGACAGTTTTCAAAGAGGACGCCGAAACGCTGACGAACGCTGGCAGCCGTCCCGGCTTGAACGCCATGATTCAACGCAGAATGCCCGGCTGTATTACGGTAAACCGCTACGGCAAGCGCTTCGCCAACGAGGCGTCGGACTACGATTCGGCGTGGAGAACTTTCTTCGCGTGGGAAAATTTCGGCGAAGTCAAGTGCCGCAACGTTCCGGCTTATCAAATATCCGACAGCGGGCTGAAGCCGACGGCTTCCACCGGAGTCAAGCAGGCGCAGACGATTAGAGAATTGGCCGAAGCTCTGGGCATAGACCCAGACGGGCTCGAAGCGACGGTAACTTCGTTCAACGACAACGTAAAAAATACCGGCAAAGACCCTGAGTTTCACCGCGGAGACAGCGCGTACGAGTTGGAATACGGTCAAACGCTGGGCGCGTTGGAGAAGGCTCCGTTTTACGGCGTAGAAGTGGCTCCGGCGGATTTGGGAACGTGCGGCGGCGTAATGGTCAACGCTAACGCGCAGGCTCTCAACCCGTACGGCGTAGTAGTTCCGAGACTTTACGCGGCCGGAAACAACGCCGGCATAGGCGGTCCGGGAGCCGGTTACGGCGGCGGCGGCGGAACTATAGGCCCGGCTATGGTGTTCGCATATATCGCCGGTATGCACGCGGCGCGGCTGGAGCCTCAAACTGACGAATAGACTTTAAATTCAAGGCGCGCAAAAGCCGCTTCCCTTGCGCGGGACGCGGCTTTTTTTGTAAAATATTGGCAAAATTTTAAATTTAAGTATTATATTGTCTGGCGGAGAAATTTGTAATCGGAGCTTAAAAAATGAAAAAAGCGATAATTTTTACCGCAATCGCGGCTCTCGGCGCCTTTATTGCGGGGTGCGCTACAACCGGCGGACTCGCGAATCCCGAAACCGTTAAAAAAGTTGATTTGAGCAAATACCTCGGAGCGTGGTACGACGTCGCGCATCTGCCTTTCAGCTATCAAGCCGACTGTTACAATACGACGGCGACATACGGGCTTTTGCCCAACGGCGATATTAGCGTTGAAAACAAATGCAGGCTCAAATCGTTCGACGGCGAGGAAAAAAAAGCAGTCGGAAGGGCGTGGGTCGTCGATAAAACCTCGAACGCGAAGCTGAAAGTTCAATTTTTTTGGCCGTTTCGCGGCGATTATTGGATACTTGAACTCGACGACGAATACAAGTGGGCGCTGGTCGGCTCTCCCAATCATTACTACTTATGGATTTTGAGCCGCGAGCCTTCTCTTGAACCCGCGGTTTACGACGAAATCGTTAAAAAGGCGAAACTGAAGGGATACGACGTTTCCCGCCTGATAAAGACGCCGCAGCGGAAGAAATAATAAAGTTTTATCGAGGGAGAAAGCGGAGTAGGGGACAAAACTTTTTGGAACCGCTATAACCTCGCGCCGCGCTTACGCCGCCCCTTCCCGTTTGCGGAGAGAGGCCGGCGTAGAGGTCAAGACGGCGCGAATAACTGATAAAACTTTGACAAATCAGCCCCGATGCGCCCGCTTTTGGATAAAAGTTGCGGCTCGGCTTGCCATATTATAATAAAAAAGATATTATATATCCCGTTTTTCCAATGACCACGGAGGTCTGATGAACCGACAAATATTTCCCTCGCTTGAACAGTTCAAGGAACTGGCGAAACAGGGGAACGTAATACCGGTGTACGCCGTTCAATTCGCTGACTTATCCACTCCGTTGAGCCTCTTTTGCAGGCTGCCGCACGGCAACAACGCCTTTTTGCTCGAAACGATAGAAGGGGAATACCCGTGGAGCCGCTATTCGCTGATGGGAATAGGCTCTAAGTTTACGGTAAAAAGGCGCGGAGCCGAAATTACGGTCTGGAAGGACGGCGAAGAGATACGAAAACATTGCGAAAATCCGGACGCGGAGCTCGCCGCAATAGCCGCGGAACTTAAAAAAGTCGATAATCCAAAGCTGCCCGCCGTTCATTCGGGCTTTGTAGGATACTTCGCCTTCGAGTCGGGCTGCCGCGTTGACGACGGCGTTCAATCCGGCGCTGAAAGCGAGGATTTCGACCAGCCCGACGCGTTTTTAATGTTCGCCGACAACGTTTTCATTCTCGACCGCTTTTACGGCAAACTCTTTATAGTTCACAACGTCCGCCTTAAGGAAGGCGACGACCTAGACGCGGCGTACGCGGAAGCCGCCAAACGGGTTGAGAGCCTGGTCTCGTACGCCAACGGAGAACTGCACGACGAATATCTTTGGCAAATCGCCTCCGCGACCGAATGGTCGCTGCACGCCAATTTGGAGAAAGACGAATTCTGCGCCGCAGCCGAAAAGGCGCTGGACAAAATAAAAAAAGGGGATTTGCAAAGCGCCGTTCTGTCGCTGCGTTTCTTTTCAAAATTGTATTTAACAAGTATGAATATGTACCGGGCGCTGAAATACATCAGGCCGGAGCCTTACGGCTTTTATCTGAAGTTCGGCTCTTTGGAAATAATGGGAATGGCCAAAGAGGCGCTGCTGCGCATGGACGAAAAAGGCGCCGGATGCGTTTACAACGTCGCCGGAGAGCGCTTCCGGCCGATGGACGCGGCGGAAAGCTGCGAAATGAAAAGAGAGATGCAGAACGACATCGACATGACGATGTACCTGCAGACGCTCGCCGGTCAGGCGGTTGACGACGTGGATGAAGTCGCGGCGCGGGGCTCGATAAAGGCCGAAGAGCCGGAGGCCGAGCAGACGATACGCTTTTTGCGGATGCAAAGCAGGGTTGCGTTTAAGCTGGCTAAAAACAAAACGGCGTTCGACGCAATATCGCGCGTCGTTCCCGGCGCGGCGATGTCGGGCGCGCCAAAGCGCGCCGCTTTGCGTTTTCTCAAACAGGTCGTCGATAAAGAAAGACGCGGGCCGTCGGGCGGCGTTTTCGGCTACGTCGGATTGGGCGGAAACGTCGATTTGGTGAGCGCGTGCTCGACCGTAACGGCCAACAAAGGGCGCGTGCACATACAGGTTACCGCGCCCATAACGCGCAATTCCGACCCGGAAAGAGCCTATGAAAAAGCGCGCGCCGAGGCCGAATGCATCTTCGACGCTTTGAAGAGCGCGGCCAAGGGAATAGACGAAATTATAATTTCAAAGGAATAAAGGCCGCCGCCGAAATGAACCGCGCAATTATCATTAATAAAAACAATACAACGCGCGCCGCCGTCTTAGCTGCGTTTGCGGCTTTAGCCGCGGTTTTGTGCGCGCCGGGCTGCGGAGGAGGGCTTTCCGGCGGAGGCGACGCGGATTCGTGCCTGTGCATTCCAAGCCTGACCGTATGCGAGGCTAATTACCGTATGACCTGCGCCGCCGACTGCCGCTCTTACAAACGCTACGACTGCGCCAACGACGGCGAAGGCTACAAATGCTGGGGCGGCGTATGCCTTTCGCCGGACGAACTGGAAGAAACGCCGGAAATTACCGAAGAAACGGACGGCGAAAACGGAGAACCCGAAAGCGCCGGCGAAGAAGAGAGCGCCGAATATCCGTCGGACGGCGACGACGACGCGCTGATTGACGAAGAGCCGGAAACTGAGGATTCTGCGGAAGAGATTGACGGAGACGAGGACGGCGAAGTTTACGACGAAGGCGCGGACGGGGACGAAACCGATGCGGAGCGGGAGCGCGACGAGCTTGGGCCTGAGGTCGATTACGAAGTGAAATTGTACGGCGCGTACGACGTTGCGGCGAAATTCGACCTGTCGCCGATTATAAAATACTTGGAGCCGAACCTAAAAAGCTACAAGGCTTTAACCGAAGACCCGTGCGCCTTTTATTTGCAAATCGCGCAGACGCAGGACCCGCCTTTCTACTCGCTAATGAAGGAGGAAAGCGGCGCCCTTACGGCCGCGGGCGGCGTTTACTGCGCGATTGTAGAGCGCAACGTAAAGGACCTTTCTCTCGTCTCCGGCAAGACGACGATTATTCTGCCGGAAGCGGCGGAGGCGCTTAAGACCTTTTCCATCGAAGGAATTTACCAATTCATCGCAGAACCTTCGACCGACATAATCGAAGATTACTCGGAGTACCAGTATTTATCGGCTTACTTGTGGTATGAGAACGTCCGGCGCGACCTTCCGCTGTCGTTCATCGCTCTTGGGGCGCTGTTAGGCCGCTTCGGCGGAATACGCGGGGAAGACTTCGCGTCGTTCTATACGCAGTCTCTTTCCGTCAGAATTTCAATGCTGACCCAGCGCGTTTTCAACTTCGTCGTTCTGCCGTCTCTTTACGCCGTAACGGCGGCCGACTCGCCTAACGCTCTTGGGCAGTTAATTCAAAAAACTCACGGCGGAAAAAGCTGCGTCCCGTCCGCGCTCGAATCTTGCTGTATGGCCTTCGCGCAGGATATAACGGCCTCGGCTCAGGGGCTTTTAATCGACCAAATGAAATATTCGTGCGCGGCGTTGACTTCATACGCGGAATACGAGCTGGGACGAGCCGTCGAGAGCGCGGACTCGCAGATTGGCGATCCGCATTTCAGCGCGCCTTTCGATATAAAAACGCCCGGCGGCGTTAAATGCAAGCTGGCCGACGACGACGGCGACGGTTACAGCGATTATATCGGCTCGACGGAAGGCTGCGCTATGCAGGGAATTTGCAACCACGCCTTCGGCCCCACCGAAGCCGCGTCCGGCCTGTTTAAAGCGAAGAGGCGCTAAGCGGATGCGCCGAAGTTTAACGACGTTCGCCGCGGCGGCGCTGGCGGTTTTATTTTGCGCGGCGTGCGACGAAAAAGACAAAACCCCGCCGCTTAAAAATTTGGCGGGAAGCGCGCAGATTGAAACGGTTGCGGCTCCGCCGCCCGGCCCAGGCGAAAGACTTCTGCTGGTCAACGTATTAAGCGAGGCGGGCGAGCCGGTGAACGACGCGAACGGCGTAGCGGACTGCAAAAATCTGGGGAAATTCGGTTTTTACGCTCTTTCGGCGGGCATTTATTACGCCAACCTTCCGCAGGGATGCTTCGGAGTGGGAACCGCCGCGTTCGACAAACTTTCGGAGAAGCGGGAACGTCAGATTAAGCCGATTTCCGCCAAAGGGGAAGCTCTTAATTTTATTTTGATAAAAAAACAATCCGACAAACAGGAGCGATGATATGTCCGATGAAACGAAAACGGCCGTCGAGCGTTCGGCGGAAGAAACCTCAAAGACGAACGTAAAAGATAATGAAACGCCCTCAAGCGCGCCGAAAACAATTTACCTTATGATAAAAGACCCGTTTCTTCTTTCGCGCTCCATTTACGCCGCCGGAAAAACCGGCAAGGATTGCCTTGTCGCGAACGATTTATCGCTGGCGAACATAGAAAATCAAGCCAAGCCTTTTGCGGCCGCTGTGTACGAGGCGTTCGAGAAGGAAAAATCTTCCCAGACGCTCTTCGCCTATCTTGCCGCATATCCCGAAAGGCCGTTAATAGTCGTCGGAGCCAACGAAATGCTCGGCCTGCTTAAAAACCGTTTCGGCGAGAACCGAAATTTAAAATTCATCGTAAAAAGTCTTTATCTTTCGCGCCTCGAGCAAATACTCGAAACGCTGGAAGTTCCAGAAACCGCGCCGACTCCGTTCGAGGTTTTTAAATATGAAAGGGAGCGCGACGAAAGAAACTCCGAGCGCGACCGCGGCGAACGGGATTCGCAGGGCGGCGACTATTAACGCCCAGCCGGAACGTCCGGCAATAATAAATCTTTGAGGGAATTGTTAAAAAAAGCTAACCGTTTTATGCGTTTTTTAATTTTTAAAAAGCGCAAAAATAGTTTAAAATACAATATGTGTATTTTAACCAGAACTTCTATTTAAAGGAGAGCTTCTCTATGCGTAAAGCTCGCAAATTGAATTGTTCTAAAAGACCGTCGTCGCCGGCGAGTTTTGCGGCGATTTTCGCCTTTGCGGCGGTTTCGGTCTTTTTGGCGTCGTGCGGCGATTCGGGCAATATTAAAAACAGCAATGGAGATCAGGGCGAGGACTACTGCCTGACTACCAACGACTGCTCGGTCGGCTATACGTGTAAAAACAATAGATGCGTGCCGGCCGCCGGCGATCAGGACGCGGAAACCGAAGCAAATCAAGACTTCGAAGTTGCGGACGAAACCGACGGAGCGGAAATAACCGACGAAACCGACGCAGCCAACAAGCCGCGAATATCGGTGCAGCCAGAATTTTCAGTCGGCGCGACGCTGATTAACTCGACGGTTCAGGCTGCGTTGTCAATATCCAATTCGGGGTTAGCGCCGCTTACGCTTAAAAGTTTCGCTTTCCAACATTCCGGAACCAGCGGCTTCTCGGTTAAGGACGCCCCGACGCGGGACGTCGTCGTTCAACCCAGCGCGGCCTTTACGCTGAACGTTCTATACGCCAAATCGCGCCTCGACGCCGACGAAGACAAATTGGAGATAACAAGCGACGACCCCGAAACGCCGACGGCGATCGTCCGTTTTTATTCCGAGCTTAAAGGAAATCCGGTCATTGAGGCTAACTCGACGAAGGTAGAATTCGGACCGACTCCGCTGGGCAAAAGCGCGCGGCTCACGATTACGATTAAGAATACGGACGTTTCGTATATTAACAAACCTCTCGTCATCGACAACATAACAATTACGGCGGGCGGAACCGTCTTCTCGGTCGATCCCGCTTTCGTCAATCCTATTTACGTTACTCCCGACTCGCCGTACAGTTTCAGCGCGGTATTTGCGCCGCTGGACGAAATCGACTATGAAGGAAAGATTGAAATATCCAGCAATTCGACCGGCGGAGACGGCCTGCCGTACGCCGTCTCTCTTACCGGAACCGGCGTTAAGGCCAGGCTGGACGCGGCGCCCGATCCGGTCTCGTTCGGAACCGTCAAAGTCGGAACGACCGCGAAAAAAGACCTCGTTCTTTCCAATCAAGGGAAAGACAGCCTTTACGTAAAAAGCGTTTCGCTCAAAGAGGGCGGAAGCGGGTTCTTTAAAATCGACGCGATGCCGATTATTCCCGAAGGCGGGTACGTTCTGGCGTTCAAAGACGAATTCAAAGTTTCGCTGTCGTATAATGCGACGGCCGTGGGCAAGCACGAAACCTACGCGGTCGTCGAATCGAGCGACCCCAGCATTCCTAAACGCGAGATAAAGCTGCAAGGAGAGGCGATTGAAACCGCTATCGTCATCGACCCGCCGAGCGTTGAGTTCGAAAAAGTTCGCGTAGGAACGAACGCGGCGCCGATAACGGTTACGGCGACGAACGACACTCCATCGACCGAGCTTAAAATTACCGTTTCGGAGCTCAAATGGGACGAAGGAAATTACGCGGGCGTATTTTCTCTGTCCGACGCGCCGCAGCTGCCCGTTACGCTCGCCAAAGGCGAAAAATTGGAGTTTAAAATAAACTTCCGTCCGGCGGCGGAGACGCCCAGTCAGGCGATTCTAACGCTGATTACGGACGGAACCGGCTCTCAGCCTCAGATAAGCGTAACAGGCTCAGGCGCGCTGCCGCATATCGCGGTCAATCCGCCCGCGGCGCTCAACCTCGGCGAAGTCGTGGTCGGCAAAACGGCCGCGCAAGACGTCGTAGTAACAAACAACGGCGCGCTGCCGCTTATAATCGACTCGGCGAATTTAGGCGCAGGCGGCTCGTCGCATCTGTCGCTTACGCCAAGCGGCGCGGTCAACATTACAATCGAGCCGAGCAAATCGGCGCTTTTGACCGTAACTTTCGCCCCTCCCGCGTCGGCCAATCCCAGCGAGGCTCTTGGTCTTTTGACGATAAAATCGAACGATCCGGACAAGCCTTCCTACGACGTTCAAATAAAAGCGGCCGCCGTAAAGCCGATGATCGACGCGGCTCCGGTCGATAACCCCATTTACATGGGCAAAATAATCGTCGCGGAAGGCTGCCAAGCCCAGCAAAAAACAATAACTTTGCGCAATATCGGCGCGCTCGGCTCGCTTATAATCGACAAAATCGAGAAGGCGGAAGGGTCAAGCCCGAACTTTACGCTGTCCGGTCTGCCGGCGTCGTGGCCCGTCGTTCTCCTGCCTTACTCGGAGAACCAGATGCAGATTTCGTTTACCGTAAGCTACGCGCCCAGCGGTCAGGACGCCCATTACGGCATTATTAAAATAACGAGCAACGCCTTCAACGAGCCGACTAAGAGCTTGAACCTCAAAGGCGAGGGATATTACTGCCTTGCGAGCGAGCACGTCTGCTCGTGCGCTTGCGCGGCCAACAACAGCCTCAATCACTGCGGCGACCGGTGCTCGCCCTGCCCGAACGAACGGGAAAACGCCGACGCGGTATGCGCCGCCGACCAGACCAGCGGCCTGTTCGCCTGCGGATACAAGTGCAAAACCGGCTACGTGGAGCAAAACGGCGTCTGCATTCCGTCCAATACGCCCGACTGCTGCGGAACCGCCTGCGTCGATTGCACGCTAAACCCCAGTATCCCGCTGCATTCGGCGGCCGTCTGCAAAAACGGTCAGTGCTCTTTCGCCTGCGTCGCGCCATGGATAGACTGCAACGCGGCGATAGAGGGGTGCGAAACCGACGGCGGAAGCGACGCTCTCAATTGCGGCGGCTGCGACCTTAAGTGCCCCTCCAAAAACAACTCCACCGTCGAGTGCTTAAATAGCAAATGCGCCTATACCTGCAACGACGGCTACAAGGACTGCAACAAGGATATAACCGACGGCTGCGAAATAAACGTCAACGCCGACATTCAGCACTGCTCGGAATGCTTCTCGCGTTGTCCGGATCCGCAGCCTAATTCGCACCAGCACAAAATATGCGTAAACGCGATTTGCGGCTTTGAATGCGACGCGGGGTATCACGCCTGCAACGGCGTTTGCTACAGCGATTTAGACGCGGCGCACTGCGGTAAGAGCTGCCGCGACTGCGCAAGCGGCGTTCACGCAAACGTCAAGTTCTGCGCGTATTCTGCCAAACTTGGGGATTACGTCTGCAACTACGAATGCGAGGCGGGGTACGGCGACTGCACGACGGAGGAAGGGTGCGAAACGGACGTTAAGACGATAGACGACTGCGGAGTCTGCGGCAATCGCTGCACGTACGCCCCGACCGGCGGACATCCCACGTGCGAGATTTCCGGCTCGTCGAGAGCGTGTTCTTGGCAGTGCGATTCGGGCTGGCACAAGGTCGGCGACCATTGCGAGCGCAACAGCGTAACTTCGTGCTGCGGAGTTTCCTGCAAAACGTGCACGTCGGGAGCGTACTCTACGCCGACGTGCGTTTTCTCGGAGACGGCGCAGGATTACGTCTGTTCCTGCAGCTGCTCGACCGGATTCGGCGACTGCGACAACGTCTGCTCGCCGAACGGCTGCGAAACGCAGTTGAACACGGTAAACAACTGCCTCGCCTGCAACGCAAAGTGCGTCGACGCTCCTCTCAACGGGCGCCCCATATGCCTCGCGTCGGGCTGCTCGTGGGAATGCAACCCGAATTACCGCAAGTGCGGATCGGGCTGCTACGACGAAGCCGACGGCGCCCACTGCGGCTCCAACTGCTACAACTGCAACGCCGACCCGAATGTACAGTCTTCGACGTGCTCGTCGGGCGTTTGCGTTTATTCCTGCAAGGACGGCTACAAAGACTGCGACTCCAACCCCGGCTGCGAAACCAAGCTGGGAACGGTCAACGCCTGCTCGGACTGCGGCGACGTCTGCGGCTACGCTCCGCCTAACGGTTACGCGACCTGCGAAGGCGGGACGTGCTCTTTTCAGTGCAACGCCGGTTATCATAAATGCGGAAGCGTTTGCAAAAAAGACGACGACGTTTCGTACTGCGGCTCCGCCTGCGTAAACTGCGCCAACGGAGCGCCCGCCAACACGAGCGCCGCGTGCGTAAACAACGCCTGTCAATACAGCTGCAACGCGGGTTACGCCGACTGCTCTGCGGGTATGACCAACGGCTGCGAGGTTAACTTAAGCTCGCCGATAAACACCTGCGTAACGGCGACGGAAATGTTCGCGAGCGGTTCGACCAACACTCAGTTGTGCGGCGATCAGACCGCGACCGACGGAAGCGGCAACAGCCGCAACCAGACGTATATTTACACGCTCAAGCCTCCCGGCTCTTTCTGGATGAAGCTGAAATTGAACGAATGCAGCTCAAGCATTTTCCCGACCGACTTGGACGTGCGTTTTACTCTGGACGTTCCCGCGGGAATTAACTACGACCTGTACGTTTATCAATACTGCGGAACCGGGCATCTCGTCGCCAGCAGGCAGGGGACGGGAATGCCGGACTCGGTATGTATTTGGTGGCCCGACAATCAGGGCATCGGCGGACACGACGACAGTTATTACGTTTACGCGGAAGTCCGCTTCTCGGAAGGGACTTCGTGCGAAACCGTTTCGCTCAGCGCGACGTCGTTCAACGGAACGACGGGCTGCACGAAAGCGTCGTGGTAAACGCTTTAACGCGCCGTAACAGCGCGGCGGCATCTAGCTTATTGGAGGTTGTTTTGATTAAAAATTTCTTTGACAAAGAAATGCCGCGGGGCGGAATCGACGCCTTGACGGTAGAGCAGCTGGAGCAGACTCACGCGAAAATCGAGAGGAAGCTCGATGAATTCAGGAAATTCAAACATTTAACGAGCGAAGAGGAGCGCGACGTCGCCAACCTTAAGAAAATCAAATTGAGAATAAAAGAGAAAATGGCCGAGGCCAAAGGGGAACGAATTTAAAACTTCCCTTTTTGTTTAGTTGACATCCGCGTAAAATACTCTTTAATATTAGCGTGAGCAAACGCGAACGACAAGGAGCGGCGCTAATGAAAATATGCCCGAATTGCAACTCTCAAAATACCGACGCTTCGACCTTTTGCGCGCAGTGCGGATTCGACCTCACGCGCATTGTCGGCTCCGAAGGCGGAACGTGGGAATGCCCTTCCTGCAAGTCGAAGAATCTCAACAACGCGAAGTTCTGCCCTAACTGCGGAATGAAAAAACCGGCGGCGTCAAGCGGCGCGGCGTCGGGCGGAGCGGCCAAAACGCAGTTCTTCGGCGCGATGCAGGAAACTAACCGCGCCAAGCTGGTTCTTATTAAAGGCGGCGGCTTTGAGGGCGCAAGCTACAGCCTGACGCAGGAAGATCATCCGGCTGGACGCAAGGAAGGGTTCCTGCTCTTCCCCGACGACCCGTTCTGCTCGCCGGTGCACGCAAACTTCTTTTATTTCGCGGAGCAGTTCTTCGTCGAAGACAAAGGGAGCCTCAACGGCGTTTACATCCGCATTAAAGGGCCGACCAAAATACGACACGGCGCTTATTTCCGCGTAGGGGAGCAGCTGTTCCGTTTCGAGTGCGACGACGCTCTGCCGCCGGTGCGCGGCCTCTCCGAGCGCGGCGAAAACACGATGTTTCTGGGCAGCCCTATACAAGCCGGACCCAAACCCAGGCTTATACACATTCTCAGCGGCGGAAAAATCGGCGGCGTTTATTTTGTAGATAAAACGCAGATTACCATGGGGCGCGAAGGCTGCACCTTCAACTACCCCGGCGATAAATTCATTTCAGGCAAGCACGCTATTTTCTCTCAAAAAGGCGAAGACTTCTATTTAGAAGACGCCGGAAGCAAAAACGGAACGTACATCCGCATAACGGAACCCACGGAACTCAAACACGCCGATTACGTGTTCATCGGCGAACAGCTTTTGCGAGTCGAACTGGTTTGACGAAACGGGAGTAAAAAGATGTTTGAAAACGACCCAAAAGAAGGCGGAAACCAAGCCCCGCAGCCCGAAGAGCCCTGCAATGAAAATTGCAAGGAACAAAAAGCGAAGGAGGAATACTCGAAGGCGGAATGCAGGCCGAAGACGCCTACGATAGACTTTTCATCCTTCGTAATAAGCCTTGCGCACGAGGGACTGATGTTCCTCGGCGAAATACCGCACCCCGAAACGGGAAAGCAGACGCCGCTCTTCCCCATGGCCAAGCAGACGATAGACATCATCGAGATGCTTCAAACCAAGACGAAAGGAAACCTTTCCGTGGCCGAAGAAAGGCTCGTCGAGCAGATTTTGTTTGATTTGCGGACGAAATTCGTATATGCCTGCAAGGCCAAGTAAGCCTTGCTTGTCGCGTAAATATTAATGGCGCAGGGCAGGCGTAAGTCTGCCTTTTTTTAATTAATTTTAAACCGGGCGAATTTAAAACATGCGGCCTTGCATTGAAAAAATCAACCGAGGGTTCGCCGCCGGAGGCGTAACGATTAAGCCCGGCATAATTTTAGCGCCCGTTGACGGCGTGTTCGACCGTCCGTGCCGCGAGGTTTACCGCGAATATCCGTTCGGTCTGACCGTCTGCGAGATGGTTGACGCGCGCGGAGCCTGCCGCACGCTTGAGCATTGCCGCGTAAAACTTCTTCCCGCGCCGAACGAACGGCCGTACTGCGTTCAGCTTGTAGGCTTCCAGCCCGACGCCTTCGCAAAAGCGGCCGAAAAAATTTTATCGGAAATCGGCGGCGTGGATATGTTCGACATAAATATGGGCTGTCCTCAGCGCCGCGTTTCGGCGTCCAACTCCGGCGTGGCTTTAATGAAATACCCCGACAACGCCGCAAAAATAGTCGAGGCGGTGAAGCGCGCAAGCGGACTGCCCGTCAGCGTTAAAACCAGAGCGGGAATATCGGCGGAAAAAGTGGGCGCGCTCGACCTCGCGCTCGCCTGCGAGGCCGCCGGAGCGTGCATGATTACCGTCCACGGACGCACGAAAGAGCAGCTCTTTTCGGGCAAAGTAAACTTTGACTCCATCGCGCAGGCTGTCGAGGCGGTTAAAATTCCGGTAGTCGGCAACGGCGGAATAAATTCCCCCGACGACGCCGTCGAAATGATGGAAAAGACCGGCTGCGCGGGCGTAATGCTCGCCACCGGAGCGTTTGGCGCGCCGTGGCTCGCGGGGCAAATAGCCTCGGACGACGCGTCGCCTCCTCCGATAAACCGCCGTTTTGATTTGATGCGCCGTCATTTGCGGCTTGCGATAGATTACTACGGCGAGCGGGGGCTTTTTAAAATGCGCAAGCATTTGGCTTGGTATTTAAGCGGCCTGCCTTACGCCTGCGAAACGAAAGCGCGCATAATGGCCCTGACTGCCGACAAGGACGTTTACGACCTTTTGGACGACTACGAAGGATTTCTCGCAGAGCGCGCCGGCGATTGAAAGCGCGCAATCGGAAACTTGCGAGATGAAGAAAACGGAAAAAGTCGTATTTTGCGTTCATAACGCCGCGGGGATAGAGATTTGCCCGCCTCTGGCGAACCGGGTTTTAGCCGCTCATCTTCAGGCCTCGGCGCCCGAAGGGACGATTGAAACCGCCGTTCTCGATTTCGACGGAGCCGCGTCCGCGGACGAAACGCTCGCTTTGGTTTTAAAAGAAGACCCCGACGTCGTCTGCCTTACGTGCTACGCGTGGAACTGCCAAAAGGCGTTCGCGCTCGCCGACGCCGTTAAACGGGAGCGCCCCGAAACGGCCGTAATAGCGGGCGGCATTCAGCTTAATTACGACGCGCGCGACATGGCGGCGTTAAAGTCCGCTCACAAAGGAATCGACGTAATAGTAAGGCGCGAAGGAGAGCTTTTTCTTTCGGAGTATTTTGCGCAAAAAAAGAGCGCCAGACCCAAAGGCGGCGCCGTGGTTGAGGGAAAACCGGCCGGGCGCGCCGCCGAATACGAAAAAAGCCTTTACCAGCTTTTCCCGCCTCGAAGCGGGGCTTACGACTTTCTGCTTATAAACGTTGACGGCCCCGGAAAATGCTATTTCAACAAATGCGGTTTCTGCCTCGCGCCTTATTACAGCTCAAGTTTCGCGCCGACGACCCGCTCGCAGATGATTAAGGACGTCGAATGGGCGCGGGATAGATTCGGCAAATTTTACTACAACGAGCCTTATATAAACGTCAATCGCAAAACGCTTTTAGACCGAGCGCGCTTTTTGGCCGAAATGGGAATCGCCAAAAGCAAGCGGCACGAAGTATATATACGGTACGATATTTTCGGCGAGCCGGACGCGGACGCTTTGGCGGAGCTCAACGCCTGCGCGGGAATAGGACTGCAGACGATAGGCGAAGAGGCGATAAGGCTGTCGAACCGGATTTTTAAAAAAGACCGCTTTGAAAAAGCCTTGGAGCTGTTGAAAAGCCGCGGCGTTGACGCGGCGGTTGACCTGATGATCGGCCTGCCGGGGGAGACTTACGACGGCTTCATGGCCGGCTACGAATACGTTTCGTCGCTGGGCGCGCGCATTAACGCCAACCGGCTTATGGTTCTGCCGGGAAGCGACTTCTATTACAAACGCGACGCGCTCGGTTTGGTTTACGACGCGCGGACCTGCAACATAATCTCAACGCCCGCAATGACCGAAAGGGAGCTGCGGAAAATTTTATCCGTTACCGGCGCCGCGACGGTGGGAGAAGAAGGCGGTTCGGGCGAAGGCGCAAACGACCGGCGTTATGCCGAAACTCAAAACAACCCGCAGACGGCCGCGGCCAAGAGTTTTAACAAAGCGGCGGCAAGAGAAGCGCTGCTTAACGCAAGGCGTTTTCTCGCAAGCCTTCCATCGGTCTCTTCCGCGGCGTATAAAATTGAAACTTGGGGCGGCGACGAGGTTTTAATCGCGTCGTTTTCTTACGGCGCGCCGGAGGCCGGAAAGCGTTGCAGGCTGGCGTTTCTTCCCGCCGGCTGCGCGTGCGATTACGCGATTGAAGCCGGCAATTTCAAACTTGCGATACTGGACAGACCGCCCAAACGGCTGGCGGAAGAAATCGAAAGAGCGGCCAAATCGCTGCGGGAACGCCCAAACCCCGATAAAACGGCGTGAGCCTTTTTCTTGCGGCGCGCCGGCGCGCGGCCGGGTAAATGGCGCCGAAAAAAAATCCCTCTCCGTTTGAGGAGAGGGGCGGGGGGCTGCGCAAAAAAACGTCTGCGGAAAATAAATATCGCCGCAGCCGTTCACTTCTTCATCGTTTTGGGCGCTTCAATCTCAATCGTCTGCGAAATGGAATATTCCAGCTTCGGCTCTTCGCCGGTCTCGCGCATCCACGCAATCGAGGAGCGCGGCAGATAAATGATTTCGTCTTCGGCCAGCAGACATACGAAACAAAAACCGATGTTCATCCAGTCAAGCGCGCGCAAAGGGTTGTTTGCGGGCAAATCTATCGGCATTTTGCCTTTGAGCTTGTCTCCGTTGATCAGACAAACCTCAACGCGCGTATATTGCTCGTCTAAAACGTCCTTCAGGGTAAGGCCGAGCTCGCGGGCTCCGTCGATTGCGTTTACGCGCAAATCGAGCAGGTTGTTCTTATTTAAAAGAACGAAGCCGCCGCCGTCTTCCTTTATCGAGAAAAAATCGGTCGGCCTGTTAAGCAGATCGATAACCGCCTCGCCGCCGGCGCGTTCGAGCGTTCTGGCCTGAAGAAACGCAATCCCCTCAATCGAAGAGCCGTCGGGCAGGCGGGCGAATACGCGCTGCTCAACGCGGGCTTCAAACGGCTTGTCGAACATAGTCTCCTCCGTGCGCAAAACGCGCCGCGCCGCTCTTTGGGGCGCGCTACGAAATTGCAAAGCCTAGCTTCTTGGCGCGCAGGTAGGCGTAGCCTTCGGAAATCCAGAAAGTCAAAAGGTCTTTCTTCTGCGCCTCAATCCAAGCGTCGTTCTGTCCCTGCGAGTAAATCTCCACCCACTTCATCGCCGTTTTGAAATCGTTGCTGACGATTAGGCCGGTGCGGTTTGCGGTGTAGTAAACCGACGCGTACCAGCGGTTGAAGTCGAACGAATCCAGCGTTTCGATGAACTCGGAAATATACTGCTCCAGCTGCGGGCGGTGCTTTTTGGACAGCCCCTTCTCAATCTGCTTGCGACGCTCGGCCACCTTCTTCGGGTCGTTGCGCACCGGCAGCTTGGGGTTGACCATCGTCATAGCCGCCTCTAATATTTGGTGCAGCTCGTCCGGCGGATAAATGTGCGCCATTATAAAGTCTGGGCGCGCTATTGTGGCGGCGCGGCCTATGTGGAACAGCGTATCGGCCTTGGAATGTCCGGAGAACATATCGTCGGGAACGAGCAGCGTAGGCGGATAAACGTCGCCGACGTCTATTCTGTCAACGACGCTTCCCTTTACGTAAACTTCCGGCTCCGGCGCGCCCATAGTGCGCAAGACTTGATTGATGTGGTTGCAAATCGACAGCGAGTCGGCCAAATCCTGTCTGTCCTTCTTTTTAACTCCAAGCGCCTTTATATCGCGGGAGGCGAAGCTCTCGACGTGATGGTAAAGTATGGCGAGAGCCTGACCGGCCATGTTTTGCCCGTCGTGATGAACGACGTAGTTGAACCATTCCTTGCGGTCGATGTAGTCCAGCGGCTCGGTGGAGCGCTCTTTGGAGTGCTGAGCGTAAAATTCCTTCGCCTTCTTCTCGCCGCCGCCCAAGTAATCGAGCACGCTCGCGTGCAGGAACGCTTTGTCGAAGCGCGACAGGTTGAAGTTGAGGTCGAATAGCGCCTGATGCGCCTCAGGGTTGTAAATGTTCTCCGCCAGTATTCCCTCGTGAATGGCCAGCGCCTTGTCGTAGTAGTGCGGGTCGCGGGCGTACAGCTCCGCCAACGCGAGCTTGTGCTTCATGTCGCCCGGCTTCATTCCGACTATTATCTCGTACGCCCTTATGCCTTCGTCCACCTTGCCCAGCTTGGATACGAGCAGTATGGAGAGTTTGCGCCACAGGTTTATCTTGTCCTCGGACCGCTCGGTCGCAAGGCGCGCAATCTGCTGGCGGTAGGCCGAGTCGAGCTCTTCAAGCAGGTTCTTGCTTAAAAGGAACGTTTCCAGCTTGTCGAAAACGCTCTCGTCGGACGGGTCGATGTCGAGAGCCGAGTTGTAGAATGCGGCGCCCAAAGCCGGCTCGTCGGTATGTTCGCGGTACAAGTCTCCGATTTTTATATTGAGAGCGTACTTGCGGCTCCGGTCGGTCTCGACGGCCAGCAGCTTGCGGTAGGCGGCTATCGCGTCGGGATACTTTTCCAGTTCCAGCAGAATGTCGGCCACGCGCGCGAGCAGGTTGGCGTCGTCCGCCTTGACCATCATGGCGCGCTTGTATGCTTCTAATCCTTCGCGCTTCTGCTTAAGGCGTTCGGCGTAAATGTCGCCTATCGCCACCCATTGGCCGAACGACTCTTCTTTCGTTAATAGCTTGGCGAGCGTTACGCGGTATTTAATCACTTTCGCCCAGCGCTCAAGCGACTCGTAGTATTTCACCGACTCCGAAAGAGCGATGACGCTGTTCGGGTCTATCTCCAGAGCCTTCTCGTACATGCGCACAGCTATCTCGTGCTTCTGTATCTTGCCGTTGATTTCGCCCAAACGGCAGAAGAGGCCGACTAACTGCTCGGTCGTCTTGTTGGCGCGGAAGCGCACGAGAATGGTTTGATAGAAGCGGAACGCCTGCTCCCAGTCTTCTCTCGCGTAGTAAGCGTCGGAAAGCGATTCGAGGCATTCGAGCGAATCGGAGTCGCGCTTGTACGACTCGTTGTAATGCTTGAGGGCTATCTCCATGTTTCCCATCTTCTCGGCCACGCGCCCCAGCTTGTAAAATACCTTTGCAAGCTCTTTGCTCTCGTTCTCGTCGTCCTGATCGTAATAGGGCAGACTGGCGTTGAGGAAGTTCCACGCGTCCTGCCAAATCTGGTTGTCGAACGACAAAGCCGCAAGTTCCTTAATCGCGTCGCCGAAGAGGTTGTTGTAGCCTAAAGCCTGCTTTAACAGGGTAATCGCCTTGGCGACGTCCCCTTTCTGCTCCTTGTAATAAAGCGCCTCTTCGTGCAGCAGCAGAGCCATGTCCTTCTTATCGGTGATGCGGTCTTTCTCGTGCTCCGCCATGATGAGGAAGTCTTCCCATCTATTGATGGAGCGGTAGAAGCGGCGCAGCGCGCGGATGGCCGGCACGTAGTCATCGTCCTCGTTGAACAGCGCCTTCAACTGGCCTTCGGCGGCCTTTACGTTGTTGAGCTTGTCCTTGAATATTTCGGCGATGCGCATTATGTAATCTGTGCGCACGGCTTTGTCCTCGGTCAGCGAAACCATTTTTTGATAGGTTTCAATCGTCTTGTCCCACTTTTCGCCCTTAATATAAAGGTTGCTCAAAGTGTCCAATACGTAGAAGTTCTCGTTGTCGATGCTCAAAGCCTTGTTGAGGTATTTAATCGCTTCGCCGGGGTCGGACAGCGATTCGTAATAAATGCGGCCTATTTCGCAGTACAGCTTGACGATATCCTCGGCTTCCGCGATTTGCGCGATGTGGCGTTTGTACGCCTCGATGAGGTTCTGGAAGTCGCCGATGTGCTTGTAAATGCGCTCCAGCTCGCCGATGGCTTTGACGTTGGATTCGTCTATCTGCAAAATCTTTTCGAGATATTGTATAGCCATTTCGAGCTGGTCGAAGCGCGTCTCCCAGATGCCGGCCATTTTGAAATAAATCTCGATGCGCAGTTCCGGATTTTTGTGAACCGCGACTTTGCGGGAAAGCGTTTCAAGCAGCTCGTCCCAGTTCTCTTCCGCCTCGTATATGCGCTCCAAGGCGTCCAAACTGTCGGTGTGGTTCGGGTTGTCGGCGATAATTGCGCGGTAGTAAACCTTGGCGTTCTTCGCGTCGTTGAACGTCTTCTCGTACGTTGCGGCCAGTTCCAGCCTAATGCTCTCCTGCCCTTCGTGGTCGCCGGTAAGGTGCAGCTTTTGCTTCAACATATCGACGTAGCCTTGGAAGTCTTCCACGAACTTAAGCAAATCGATCAGTATGTCGATTGTCGTCATGTTGGCGTCGTCGTAGTCGTGCGCCTTGCGGAACGCCGAGATGGCCTTGTCGAACTCGTTGAGGTTGTCGCGGTAAATCTCGCCGATTTTGAGGTAGATGTCCACCTTGTCTTTAACGTTCGCCTTGGCGAGCTTCAGCTCGTAAATGGCTATAAGCTCGTTGTAGCGCATTTTGGCGCGGTTGTACTCGATTAAAAACTCCACGGCGCGCTCGTCGTACTCGCCGAACTCGATGTACTGCGTATAGTAAGCCGCGGCAGCCTCCATGTCGCGCAGGTCGCGCTCGCTGATGGACGCGATTTTGTAGCACAAAGCCTTCTGGCGGCTCTTATCGGGGACGATGTCGGCTATGTCTTTGTAAACGGTAACAAGCTGCTCGACCTTGTTGCACTGGCGCGCAAGGTCTTCGCTGATTTCAATAAGCTCGTAGCGGTACGGGTTCTCGGAGAGAGCCACGGCGTAAACGTCAAAGGCGTTGGCGACGTCGCGCAGTCTGTTCTGGTAGCAGTCGGCCAGCTTGAGCAGCGTGTTGAGCCGCTCCTCTCCTTCGGTGTATTCGCGCAGCATCGCCTCGTAAATGACGGCGAGTCTGTCCCAGCGCTGGGCGTCGATGTAAAGCGTTTCGAGGTTCTCGGCGGCCTGAAGATTGTTCGGCTCGATTTCGAGCGCGCGCTCGAAGCACTCTATAGCCTTGGGCTTGTCGCCGTTCAATAGCGACAAATCGGCCAGCCTGAACAGCAGGTAAATCTTCTGTTTCGGCTCGTCGGCTACGGCGATTTGCTTGGTGATTATTTCGCCGTAAATCTCGTGGCGTCCGGAGTCGCGGAATATCTCTTCGAGCCTGTTCAGCTCGTCCAGCTGCGGGTTGTTGTCAAGAGCCTTGCGGGCGTATTCTATCGCGCGCTGCTCGTCCTTTACGTATTGGAAGTACAGCGACGAAAGTCTGACGTTGAGCTGGCGGCGCTTGACGTCGTCAACTTTGTATTGAAGTTGATTTAGCAGCTCCGCGAGTTTGCTCCACGCCTTGTTGGCGATGTAAATGCTTTCAAGCTCGCCGACCGCTTCCATGTCGTCCGCGGCTATTTCAAGGACTTTGTGGTAAAGCGTTACCGCTTTGTCTTCCATGTTCAGGCGCTTGCGGTAAACGTTCGCGAGCTTTTTATTGCAAGCGACCTTCTCTTCCGTCGTTTTAGCGCGGCGCAGCTGCTTTTGCAGGTGAACGACGAGCTGATCCCACAGCTCCATGTTCTCGTACAGGCTTTCAAGCCTCGAAACTACGCTTACGTTGTTTTCGTCGAACTGAAGCACTCTGTTGTAAATCGCAAGCGCGTCCTGCGGCTGGCCTAGCTTGAGGAAGAGAACGTCGCCCATCTGAGCGTACAGCGAAGCCTTCTTTGCGTCGCCGCGGGCGATGCGGACTTCGGCGCGCAATATCTGAACCAGCTGCTCCCAGCGTTCAAGCTCCTCGTAAAGCCTCTGCAAAGCCTCCAGAGCCTCGATGTTGTCGGGCGCCTCGGACAGAATGTCCTCGAATATGCCGATAGCGGCCTCTTTGTCTTCGAGCTTCTTCTCCCATATCGAGGCGAGGCGCAGCTTTTCGGACAGTATGACGCGCTTGTCGGCGATGAGGCCGATGCGGTGGTTGATGATGTTGGACAGCTCGGCCCACATCGACTCTTTTTCGTAAAGTTTGTCGAGCTTCTCCACGCAGTCGAGCTTTTTGTCGTCCAGCGACAAAGCCTTGCGGTACTGGTCTATCGCCTTCTGCGAATCGCCCAGCTTGTCCTCGCAGATGCTTCCCACGTGCATCAGCAGCTCGATGCGCCGCTCCACGTCCTCTATCGCGTCGATAATCTCAAGGTAGGTTTCGACAAGTCCGTCGTACCCGCCGGTATCGACCGCCAGACGCTCAAGCTCCGCCCAAGAAATCGGGTTGGAAATGTCTTCCAAATAAAGCCTTCTGGCCGACTTGAACGCGCTCGTCTTGTCCTCCAAGCGGAGCTCGTGGATTTCCTTAATTTCGGTCAAAAGCTCTATGCGGGCTTCCTTGTCGGTCATCGTGGCGAGCTTGCGCTCGTAAACGTCCACGATGCGGTCCCATCTGTCTTCTTCCTCGTAAATCGGCTTCAGCACGCCGATGGCTTTGTCCTGATGCGCCGCGTCGCCGCACAAATCGGTAAGCGAGGCGTACGCGTTTTCGTATTCGCGGTCTTTGGAAAGTATTTCGCTGTAAAGGTCGATGGCGCGGTTTACGTCGTTAAGTTTGAACTGCCAAACCTGACCGCGGCGGTAAATGTAATCGAGCTTTTGGCGCGGAGCCTCGGCCAGATTGGCCAGCCGCTCCAAAACCGATTCGAGGTTCGTCCAGTCCTCGCGCCTTTGGTAAAGCCTGTCGAGCTCGGCCAGCGCGTTGAAATTCGCCGGCTGCAACGAAAGAATGAGATTGTAGGTGGAAACGGCTCCCTCGACGTCGCCCAGCTTCTCTTCCTGCGTTTTGGCGGCGCGGAAGTAAACCGGCAGCTTCTCCACGACCTCCTGCAGAAGGTCGGCTTTGCGGTAAAGCATTTCGACCAGCGGTTTGTAGTCTTCGAGCTCTTCGTAAATGTATTCCAGCGTTTCGACAAGACGCAGCTCTTTGGGGCGCTGATCCAGAGCCTTGCGGTAATACCCCTCGGCGTCCGCGCTGGAAGCGAGCTTGTTGAGGTAAATGTCGCCGATGCGGACGCGGTATTTGTAAAGCAGCTCGTCGTCGCCCTCGACTGACGGCAGAATGGAAATGTAATGCAGAACGAGGTCGTCCCACTTTTCAAGCTCTATCGCCAGCTTGGCGAGCTTGTCGGCGAGCCCGTCGTCGTGCGGCTCGGCGGCTATGGCCGCTTTCCAGTAGCCGAACGCGCTTCCGGCGTCCATCTTTTCCTGCTCGTATATATTCGCGATGCGCTCGTTGAGGCCGCGTTTTATACGCGCGTCTTCGTTGCGGCGTATCTGTACGTTCAACATTTCTATCAAGCGGTCGAACTCCCCTTCGGCCTCGAACAGCGGCGCAAGAATGAGCGACGCTCCCAGCTCGCAATCTTCGGCTGCGAGCATAAGCTCCAACAAATCTCTCGCTTCGATATGGTCGGGCGCGTAGGTGGTAATCTCTTTCAGCAGCTCCTGCGCCTCGTCGATGAGGCCGAGCTTCTGCCATTTTATCTGCGCCATCTGCGCCTTGATGCCCCACGGATGCTCTTCCGGGCTCAAGATGCGCAATTCGTGCTCGAAGACGCCGATTAAATCGCTCCACATCTGCTCGGTGCGGCACAGGCGAGCCAAGGAGTGCAGTATGTCGCGGTCGCGCTCGTCCAGCGCCAGCATCTCGCGGTAAGTGGCTATAGCCATGTCGTTGCGCGACAGCTCTTCCTCGTAAATGTTCGCGATGCGGAAGTTTAGGTCTTTCGTTTCGTCCAGACCGGTAGAGATGGCGAGCTTGAGCCTTAACGTCTCGATAAGCTCGTACCACTTGTGGCCGACGTTGTAAATGCGCTCCTGCCTGTTGAGGGCTTCGCGGCGCTTCGGGTCGATTTTAATGAGAGCCTGCAGTTTGGCGGTCGCCTTGTCGTTGTCCTTGATGTACTCTTCGTAGAGCGCGGCGGCGCGCAGGTAAAGCGCGATGAGCAGCTCGTTGCGGGCTTCGCTCTCTTCCTCTCCTTCGCTCTTGCCGATAAGCTCTTCGTAAAGCGCGGCGAGATCGTCGAAGCGGACCAGCGCTATCGCCAGCCGCAGCAGTTCGTCCTGAATGAACTCGCTGCCGGGCATGCGGCGCAAAGCGCGCGAATAGGCGTCGAACGCGCTGCGCTGGTCTTCCAGCCGCTTCTCGTAAACGCCCGAAATAGTAACGAGCAGATTCCCTTTGACTTCGTTTTCCTCGGCGAAGTTGACCTGATATTCCAACGTTTTAATGTAGTCGGGCCACAGCTCTTTGTGCAGGTAGAGCGGGGCCATGAAGTAGGCCAAATCCTTCTGGTACTCGTCGAGAGCGAGATAAGTTTCCAAGGCCTTGAACGCCTCTTCGTGCGTTTCGTCAAGGCCGATGACCGACTTGAACCATTCAATCGCCGACGGATAGCGCTGCAATTTATTCTCGAACAGACGCGCCAGCTCCATCATCTTCTCGACCTTCGCGTCGATGTCGCTTGCGAGCTTTATCTGCTTCTCGAATACGGCGGCCTTCTTCTCCCAGTTTTCGGTCTGGTCGTACAGCTCGCAAAGCGTAGTCTGAACCTTTTGGCTAGTCTCGTCCAGCTCGAACAGCGCCTCAAAGTAAGGTATGGATGCGATTTTATCGTTCAACTGGTTCGGGTTCTCGTAAATGTCGCAGATGTACCAGTACAGCTCGATTTTTTCCGCGTTGTCGGCGGCCAAATTGACGCGCTGCTTGTAAATGTCCACCAGCTCGCTCCACAGCTCCGCCTTGCGGCACAACGCCTCAAGCGACTTAATAGCCGTCATATTGACCGGATCGTGGTTAAGCGCCTTGCGGTAGGTCTTAATCGCTTCGTCCTGAAGCGCGAGAATTTCCTCGTAAAGCTGGGCGGCCTTTAAAAGCAGGTCGCGGGCGCGTTCGCGGGCGTCGCCCGTTCTGTCGGCGGCTTGGTCGTACACCGCGGCGAGTTCCTTCCAGTAGGCGAGCTCGCTGGCGAGCTTTTCAATCTCGAACAGCGCCCCGTCGTTGAACGGGTCTTCCACGAAAACGCGGGCGAACCCCTCGAACGCCTTGACCGGATCCTTCAGTTTCTCTTGGTAAATCGCCGAAAGTTTGCTTAAAAGTTTCTGCTTGGCGTCTTTGTCCTTGTTGTGCTTAAGCTGTATCTCGTGCACCAAAACGAGCTTTTCCCAGTTTTTGTCCTTCGTCAGCTTCAGCTCTATCTCGTCGGCGACGGCAAGCTGCATGTTCTCTTGGCCGAGCAGCCTGTCAACGAGCTTCTGCGCCAGTTCCGACTCGTAATAGTTGCGGATGACGCCGATGTAAACCTTCTGCGCCTCTTCCGGCTCTCCGAGTTTATCCTCGTGCAGCTCGCCGATTTTAATCCGCAGCGGAACCGTCTCGGAATCTTCCTTAATCAAGCCCATCTTGTGGCGGTAAAGCTCCAGCAGGGCTCTGAAATCGCCGAGGCCCGAAAGGACTATTTCGAGCCGCTCTATCACTTCCACGTCGTTGTCGCGCTCTTTGAGCAAATCTTCAAGGATTTGGCGCGCCGCGGGCAAATCGTTCAGCTGCGTGCGCAGCAGCGACGCCATGCGCAGTTTGAGCTCGCGCCTTGCGCTGCGCTCTTCCAGCTTGCCGACCTTGCGTTCCCACAACTTGTAAAGCGCCTCGTAGTTCTCTTGGCGCTCGTAAACGCGCTCGGCGGCTTCCATAACCGGTACGCTCGCGTCGTCCGCGTCGAGGAAATCTTTCAAATATCCAATCGCGCGCTCAAACTCGCGCAGCTCTTCGTAGGCGATCTGCGACTGCTTGAGGACTATCGTTTCCAGCTTCTTGCGGTCGTCAACGATCTTCTTCTTTTCGTCCAGCGTCGCAAGGTAGCTCTCGAAGTCGCCGGTATCCACGGAGAGCGTTTCCATGTTGCTTCCGGGTTCCACCGCGGGAGAATAAAGGTAAGCCTTCAAAATCCACTGGAAGGCGTCGTTCTTGCGGTTGAGCTCGATGAGCGAGATGTTTGAAAGTTTCTCGGCGTATTCGCGCTTCTTGTCGCCCGACTCGTCGGTCTCGAAAAGAACGGAGAGCGCGGTAACGAGCTTCTCGAACTCGCCGTGGCGCTCGTAAATGGGCGCGAGGTATCCGGCCGCCTCGTGCTTCGCCTCCGCGACGGAGAGCATTCTTTCCAAGCCTAAAATGGCGGTCTCCTGACGCGAATTGAGCGCGACGACTTCGCCGTAGGTGGCGCACGCCGTCTTCGCGTCGCCGTAAACGTCGTTGTAAATCTGCGCCAGCTCCAGTTTGACGTCGATTATTTCGTCGTCGGACTTTACTATTTCAAGCTCGCGCTTCAAATGAGCGGTCAGCTTGTCGAAATTTTCCGCCTCGCGGTAGAAGCGGCGCAGCATGACCCGCGCCTCCGCAATGGAAACGTCGCTTGTAAGCAGCGTTTCGAGTATTAGTATAGCGGCGTCCAGCTTGTTGAGACGGCTGCGGTAGCAGACCGCCATTTCGAGCGACAGCTTCGTTCTCTCGGCGGCGTCCGTCTGCAAAAGAACCGCCTTCTCGGCGTACTGCGCGAAGTTCTCCCAGTTCTCGATGAAGCGGTAGAATTCCACCACCGAGCGCAGAACCTCCTGATTGACCGGCGACTTGGCGTACGCCTTAAGCAGCGACTTCTCGGCGCTCTCCGGATCGTTCAGCTCGTCCATGTAAACCTGCGCCTCGACGAGCAGATATTTCGCGACGATTTCCGGGTCCTCCAACAGGCCGGACTGCTCGCTCAGCAGCTTAACCAGCCGCCGGCTCTCGTTAATTTCCTTCGCCAAATTGCGCATCTGCGGAAGCAGCGCGACGTCGGCGGGATTGTTGGAGAGCGCCTGTTCGAGGTAGCCGTAGGCGTCGTCCATTTTGTAAAGATATTCCGCGTTGAGCGTTGCGAGCTTCTTGTAAAGCGCGCTTCTCTCCGGCGCGCCCTTGGCCGCGGCCAAAAGCGACTTGTAGCCGTCGTCCAGTTTTCCGAACTCGCGCTTGCGCAGGTAATAGGGCTCCAAGGCCGTAAAAATAAGGTCGGTGTCTTTGCTTGTGGCTAAAAGCCGCTCCAAAGCCTCGATGGACTGATAATGATTGTCGTCGATGCGCAGCGCCTCGCTGTACGACAGCACCGCTTCGTCGAGCTTGTCGAGCTTCTTCTCGCAAATGTCGCCCAGTTTGAAATACAGGCTGACCTTCTCGCTCATGCTTGTGATGTGCGCGAACTCGCGGCGTATTACGTCGGCGAGCTTCTCCCATTCCCCCAAATCGAAATAAAGCTCCTCAAGCCTCTTGTAAGCCTCGATTTCCTCCGGAAATTTGTCGAGGGCGCGGGCGTAAAGGCCGCTTGCGCGCCGCTTGTCTCCCAGCTCTATTTCGACGATCTGCGCCGCTTCCATCAATAGGCTGCGCTTCTCTTCGTCGTCTTCCGCGCCTTCCACTATTTGCTCGTAAACGTTGACGAGGCGCTCCCATTTTTCGTCCTTCTGGTAAAGCCTCGCGAGCAGCCGCATCGACTCCAAATCGCTTTCGTTTTCCTCAAGGATGCGAAGATACATTTTTTCGGCTTCGTCGTAGCTTGAAAGCTGGCGGTCGAGAACGGTGGCCGCAAGAAGCATGAGAGCGCGTCTGGGGGCTTTGTCGTCCCTGTCTATTTTTCCCGTCGCCTCGCGAAGCAGAGCTACCGCGTCCTCGAATTTATCGCACGATTCGGCGGCTTTGCAGAGCAGCTCCGCCGTCTCCGCGTTTTGAGGCGCCAAATCGAGCGACTTGCGCGCGTACTCGAAGGCGAGCTGTCCGTCGGCGAGTTTGTCGAGGTAAATGCCCGCAAGCGTCGCCGCGTATTGCGCGCGTTTCGCTTCGTCCTTTTCGTTTTCTACTAGGTTTTTCAAAACCGGAGCCGCGTCGTCGAAGCGCTCGTCAGCGACGAACGAATCGACCAGCGCCGCGCCCGCCTCTATGCAGCCGGGATCCAGCTCGAACGCCTCGGCGAAGAAATCCTGCGCGGTAAGCGGAGAGCGCAGGTTGTCGCGCATCAGTTTCGCCAGCCCCACGAGGTTCCGGACTTTAAAGGCTTTGTCCGGCGCGAGCTCGACGCGCTTCTCGTATTTGCGCGCAAGCTCGGAGTAGGCTTCCTTAGCGCGGAGAATCTCGCAGACGGCCGCGAACGGCTCGTCCAGCGTCGGGTCGGACTCGAACGCTTCGAGGAACAAATCGGTCGCGGTCTGCTCCTCGCCGAGAGTTTTCAAAATATGTCCGGCTTTGGCCAGACAGTAAGCCTTCAGCTTGCCGTCAATCGCTTTCTCGGCCACGGATTTGTAAAAGGCCAGCAGCTTTTGGTCGTCCTTTTTCTCGGTAAAAAAGCGTTCGGCCAAATTTATGGCGCGGATGTTCGTCGGCGACAAAAGCAGCGCCTTGGAAAGCGAATCGGTAATCGTCTGCTCGTCTTTCGGGTTGTAAAGGTAGGTGTACGCCGCGGCCTTTAAAAAAGCCTCGGCGGCCTCGCTTTTGTTCTGCCTGTTCAGCGCCTCTTCCAATAGCTGAGATACGATTTGCGCGTAATTGTCTTTTATTTCGTCGAGCTTCTTTATCTCGGCGTCGATGGCGGCGACTTTTTTCTTGCCGTTCGTCATCTCTTTCACTCGGCCGTAAAGCTCCTTGGCGCGCTCAAGCTCGAACGGGTCTTCCGAGAGAGCCTTGGCGGTGTCGGAAATTATTTTAATCGCGTTCTCGCCCGCGCCGCACAGCCCGATTTCCTTTTCCATCACCGACAGAGCGGCGTCGAAATCGCGCATGTCCAGCCTTATTTGGCGCAGCGCCGACAGAGCTTCGGGATCGTTCTCTTTGTGTTCCAGCGCCTCAAGCGCGAACGATAAAGCCGCCGCGTCGTCTCCTTCGGCTTTGGCCAGCGACGACAGCTTTACCGCCGCCTTGCACTTGCGGTCCGGCTCCGTCTCGACTTTGTAGCGCTCTTCCAGCAGCCTGCGGATTTTCGCCGTCTGCTTCGACTCTTCGTAATACGCCTCAAGCATGGCTCCGGCCTTCTCGTTGGCGGGCTGCTTTTCAAGCAGGCGCAGAAGAAGGCGCTCCATTTCGTCGGGCATTTCAAGTTTTTCTTTGCAAATCGTCGCCGCGTTTATGAAGAGTTCGTCCACGTGGCTGGTTACGGCCTCGGCTCTTTTTTCGTAAAGCGAAACGAGATCTATCCAGTTTTCTTTTTCCTTGAAAATCTTTTCAAGGGCTTTGAACGCCGGGACGTTTTCGGGGGTTGTTTCCAGAATTTTCAGGTAATTCTTGATTTGTTTATCCATCTTTAAAGCCTCTAATTTTGGAAAATGCCAACTCTTCTTTTTACGGGTTTACTGCAAAAATATAAACTTGTAATACCCTATCACCGACGGGATAAAAGTCAACGAATTTATGCCTGAAATTAAGTTAAATTTACGCCTTCTTTTTAACCTCGCAAAAGGAGCGGAAAAACTTAAAACAAACGCCGAGCCGAATCGCGGCGTCCATTTTTTAAGCCCCGGCAAACGGCTTGAAACGTTTAATTATTTCAGCGGAATGCCGACGATTATATTCATAATTTTTCCCGTCGGCTTGACCTTCTGAAAGCGCATCGTTTTGATGAGACAGTTCTCGAACCGTTTATTCGGGCGGGAAAGCGATTTGATTTTGGCCGATAAAACGGAGCCGTCCGCGCTTATGAAGACTTCCGCGGTGGCGTAATCGCCGGGCTCCAAAGGGGCGTCGTAAAACGAAAGACATTCGGCTATATCGGTCTTCTCCAGCTGCGCGGCCGCTTCGGCTTCTTCGGGCGTTTTCGGCGTTTCAATCTTCTTTTTCGGCGGTTCGGAAGTTTGCTTAAACGGCGCGTCGCAGCCCGCATAAATGAACGATATAACCGCGGCGATTGCTGCAAATAATATCCGCGCAACCTTATGAAAAGCGCCCGCATTAATGCAAAAAAACCGACCCGAATACATCGGGCCGGTCTGTTTCTTTTTCTTCGCCAGTCCGCAGAACCCCGCGTTGGTCGCGCCGGTTTTACGGTATGCGGTCATGGGTTAAATCACGACGCTTCTTCCTTCATCTTTTTCAGTTCCGCGATGATTTTCTCTACCATGTGCGACGGCACTTCGTCGTAATGATCGAAGGTCAGAGCGTAGCTGCCTCTGTCGCCGGTGATGCTCTTCAGCGTCGGGCCGTAGGAGCGAATTTCGGAGAGCGGAACTTCTGCGGTGATGCACTGGTATCTTCCTTTGGCTTCCATGCCCAGGACGCGGCCTCGGCGTCCGTTCAAATCGCCGATGATGTCGCCCATGTTCTCTTCGGGAACGAGGACTTCAATCTTCATTACCGGCTCCAGCAGGGCGGGCTCGCAGCGGTCGAACGCCTCTTTGAAAGCGAGGCTTCCGGCCACTTTGAAGGAATACTCGGAGCTGTCAACCGGATGGTATTTACCGTCGATGAGCTCTATTTTTATGTCCTGAACCGGACTGCCGGACAGCGGGCCGCATTCCATCGCCTCGCGGATGCCTTTTTCGACCGCCGGTATGAACTGATTGGGAATGGCGCCGCCGACGATCATGTCGAGGAACTCGAACCCGGCCTCGCGCGGGTTGGGATACATATTTATTACGCACACGCCGAACTGGCCGCGTCCGCCGGATTGTTTCTTATGTTTTCCTTCCACGTTCTTAACCGATTTCTTAATCGTTTCGCGGTAGGGAATTAGAGGTATTTTGCTCTGGACTTCGACGTTGTAAAGCCGCTTGATGCGGTGGAAAGTTATGTCGAGGTGCTGCTGCCCCATGCCGTAAAGCAAAAGCTCTTTGGTCTGAGGTTCGCGCTTTGTTACGAGGCCGTTGTCCTCTTCGAGCATCTTCGCCAAGCCCAAGCCGATCTTCTCTTCGTCTCCCTTGGCTTTGGGGTAAACCGCGACGGAGAAGTTGGGCGTAATCGGGGCGGGAACGTCGAACAGCAGAGGCGCGCCGGCGGCCAGCGTATCGCCCGACATCGTTTCCTTCAGCTTGGCCACGCAGCCGATTTCGCCCGCGTAAATCTCGTCGAACGACTCCTGCTTTTTGCCGCGTATTTTAGCCAGTTTGCCAAAGCGCTCCTTCGTCTGCTTGCCGTCTTTTCCGAAGACGTTCACGGTGTCGTCGCTCGCGATTTTACCGTGAAAAACTCTGAAAATGCTGATTCTGCCGGTGTACGGGTCGGTCAGCGTTTTGAAGACGATGGCCTTGAGCGGCAGTCCGTCGCATCCGGCCATTTCGACCATAATTTCCTCGCCCGATGAGGGATTAATCGCTTTGCGGGCGTGCTCCTCGTCGGGGGAGGGGAGGCAGTTGACCACGCCGTCGAACAGCTGGCGTATTCCGACGTTGTGCAGCGCGGCGCCGCAGTAAACCGGCGTGAAAGTCCCTTTGCGGACGCCTTCGCGCAGGCATTTTTTAAGCTCTTCCTCGCTTACCGCTTGGCCGTCGAGGTATTTTTCCATTATTTCGTCGACGGCCTCCACCAGCGTCTCGGACGCGCTTTCCTTGAGGGAGGCGACTTCGTCGGCCATATCGGCCGGAACCGCGCCTTCGCTCTTGACTTTGCCGCTTCCGTCCATGTCGTAGTAGTAGGCTTTGCCGTTCATAACGTCCACGACGCCCTTGAGACCGGCTTCCTTGCCGATGGGAACGAACATGGGCAGCGGCTTGAGTCCGGCTTCGGCCATTTCTTTTAAAATTTTATTAAAATCGGCGTGCTCTTTGTCAAGCGCGTTTACAAACGCTATCATCGGGACGTTCTGCTCGCGGGCGAAGCCGATGACCTGTTCGGTTTGAACTCTTACGCCGTCAACCGCGTGAACGACCAAAACCGCGCCGCCGACCGCCTGAAGGCCGTTCTTCGCCTCGTGAACGAGGTCGGAGTAACCCGGAAGGTCGATGATTTGTATAAGGTTGTCGTTCCAAACGAAATCGTAAAAGCCCGGAATTATTGTATGTTTGATTTCGTGTTCCTCGGTCTCGTAATCCAGAACGCTGGTGCCGTCGTCTATTTTGCCGAGGCGGTCGCTGTTTCCGGTTATATAAAGTATGGCGTCGCCGATGCTGGTTTTGCCCGACGAGCCGTGCCCGATAAATCCGACCACGCGTTTTTTGCCGATTTCAAACTTTTTGCTCATGTCTTGCTCCTTAAAGAGTCGTTTTGAATTCTTCCGGTACTTTGTTAGTACAAGGACAGTCGAATATATTCAAAACGTCCGTTTGAGTCAAAACTTTTTTAAAAGAAAAAATAAATTAACGTAAAAAATAAAAACCGCTTTAAACGAGGCGGCGCGCGCCCTGCGTTCGGCGCGATGTATCATTGTGAGAAACTGATTGTTCCGAAAGTGAATAACGATTGATTATATCCATTTTTTTCTTGCGGCGCGTTGACAAAAACGCCGTATGTTATAAAATGAAAACCGATTGGCAATAGACGTCTCGTTTCGCGGATCGCTGCAATATAGTAAATATTCGCAAAGTTACAGGGTAGTTTTTTGAAAAAAAAAGCGGTTTGAAGGCGGATTTCGCAAAATAAAAGCGAAGGATCCAAAGCCGCGAAACGAACAAGGCTGGAAAAATTTGGAAAGAGTCGCCCATTATAAAATTGTGCGTCCGCTCGGAGAAGGGGCGATGGGGATGGTTTACGAGGGGCTCGACGAGCGGCTGAACATGAAGGTCGCGATTAAGCTGCTGTCGAATAAAATCGTGCAGGACAAAGAAAGCGTAATTCGTTTCGAGCGCGAGGCGATGGCGGCGGCGCAGCTGAAACATCCAAACATTGCGAGGGTTTATTACGTAGGGCGCGACGACGACGACGCGCCTTTCTACGCGATGGAATACCTCGAAGGGATTTCTCTGGCCGACGTTATAAGCAAGCGGATGCGCGTTACGGGCGGCCAGATGCTCGAAATAATTACGCAAATTTCGGGAGCGCTGCAGGAAGCCTCGGAAAAAAAAGTTCTTCACCGCGACGTTAAGCCCGGCAACGTGATGATTGAAAACGAGGCCGGGGCCAAGCTCGTCGATTTCGGCCTCGCGAAAATGGCGGAAGGCGATCCTCAGCTCACGCACACCGGCATCGCGATGGGAACGCCCAACTACATAAGCCCGGAGGCGGTAAAAGGGGAAAAGGCCGACTTCAGATCGGATATGTATTCGCTGGGCGTTACTTTTTACGAGCTTTTAAGCGGCAACGTGCCGTTCTTCGCCGACACCATAATGGGGCTGGTGATGAAGCACATCAGCGACGAGCCGCCCGATTTGTACGCCTTAAATCCGCAGTACCCGCATTCCGTCTGGCGGATTATAAAAAAAATGCTCGCAAAAAAGCCGTCCGACCGCTTCGCGTCCTTCAACGAACTCATCGACGCCCTGCGCGAGTCCGCGGCCAAGGAGACC
>CAYNVS010000024.1:0-44948 GCA_964400725.1 uncultured Myxococcales bacterium | reverse complement strand
CCCGCGTCCACATCGCGAGACTGGCCGCGGCTCGAGCAGCCATCAGGGCCAAAAAAGCCGCAAAGAAAGAATCTTGACAGTCTTTAATTTAAAAGGGCGCCGCAAGGCGTCCTTTTTTTTGTCGCTCGGCGGGCGCGGACGGGTTCGAGCCGCGGCTTATTCGCGCCGGGCGCCGCTGGCGGTAATTTTTTCAATAAAATATTGACAAATTTTTCGCGGCGGTTAATATGAAAACCGAAAACTATTGTTAAGTTTCCATAGTTTCCTTAGTTTTTAAAGATTGGAATAAATTGCATGCAGGACGAAAACGTCAAACAAAACATAGTGGAAGCGGCGATGAAGTTGTTCCAAATGTACGGCTACAACCGCATTTCGGTGGACGAAATAGCGGCGTCGCTTAGAATAAGCAAAAAAACGATTTATCAGCATTTCGCAAGCAAAGAGGAGCTGCTTCTTGCGGCGGTCAGCGCGATAGTCGATCCGGCGCTCGGCAAGGTAAACGGCTTATTGGACATGAAGCTCGGCTTCGAGGAAACGTTTGCGCGGCTCGCGTCAATTTTCCACGAGCTTTCCGCGCAGATGACGCCCCAGATATTGCAGGATTTGCACGCGATGCCGCGGCTGTGGAAGAAAATCGACGAGCGGCGAAACGAAGTGATAAGCCGGTACGTCGAGGTAATCGAACGCGGTCAGGAGCTGGGCGAAGTGAGAAAAGACGTCGACAGCCGTTTTCTCATCACGCTCATTACTACGGTGGTGCGGCATTTTGCGATTCCGGCAAACCTGCTGGCGCTGAACATGTCGCCCAAGCAAATGGCCGGAAACATTCTTTCCATAATAATGTTCGGCATACTTACCGATCAAGGGCGCGAAAAACTTTTGCTCTCCAAGGAAGGCGGCCATGAATAGACTCTCGACGGCGTTTATTCTGTTTTTCGTCTTGAATTCCCTCGCGTGCGGCGGCGCGAAGGACGACGGAACGATTCGGCTTTCCGCAACGGCGGAGGCGGATAAAGTAAAAGTGGCGCCGCTAATCGGCGGGCGCATAATAAAGCTGAACCTCGAAGAAGGGACGACCGTTAAGGCGAACGACCTTATAGCCGCGTTCGACTGCGAAGAGCTGCAAATACAGCTTAAACAAATGCAGGCGAACCTAAAGGGCGCTAACGCGCAGCTAAAAATGATTAAAACAGGCCCGCGGCAGGAGGATAAAAAGAACGTCGCGGCTTTGCTGGCGCAGGCCGAAACCGCCATGGGGAACGCGAAGAAAGACCTCGACCGCGCGACGCAGCTTTATAAAAGCGGCTCGGCTCCAAAAAAACAATTCGACGACGCCAGCGACAAATACGCCATAGCGAGCCAGCAGTACGAGGCGGTCAAGCAGCAGCACAACAAAGTTCAAAACGGCGCGAGGCCTGAGGAAATCGAAGCCGCGGCGGCGGCGAAGGAACAGCTTGAAGCCGCGATAGAGCTCGTCAAGAAGAAGCTGACCTACTGCGAGGTTTACGCGCCGATAGGTGGAACCGCGCTGTATAAATACGCCTACGTCGGCGAAGTCGCCGCGCCGGGCGTTCCGCTGGGCGTTATCGCCGATTTGAGCAAAATGAAGGTCGCGGGGTACGTAAGCGAGCTTGACCTCGCCGTCGTGAAGCTGGGAGCGTCGGCCAAAATATTCATGGACGGCAAGCCCGACAAGCCGATTGAAGGAAAAATTTCGTATATCGCAAGCGAGGCCGAATTTACTCCGAAAAACGTGCAGACCGTCAACGAGCGAGTCAAGACGATGTACAAAATCGAAATTTCCGTCGATAACGCGGCGGGCGACCTGAAGTCCGGAATGCCCGTGGACGTAGTTATAAAAAAGCAATAAAACGGCTTTAAAGCGGCGCGGAATAAAATGTCCGAAAACGCGGTCGTAACGGTTGAAGGGGCGAAATTCAAATTCGGAGACAACGTCGCCGTTGACGCCGTCAGCCTCGAAATAAAAAAAGGAGAGATATTCGGCGTCGTAGGCCCCGACGGAGCCGGCAAGACGACGTTAATAAGAATGGCTCTCGGCCTGCTCGACCCTTGCGAAGGAAATATTTCCACGCTCGGCTTCGACTCGAAGACTCAAAAGAAGGAAATCAATAAAAGGGTCGGTTATCTTTCTCAAAAATTTTCGCTTTACGGCGATTTGACGATAGACGAAAATATAGATTTTTTCGCTGAAATTCACGGCGTCAAAAAAAGCAAGGAAAGAAAGAAAAAACTGCTTGAGTTCACCCGCCTTGCGCCTTTCCGCAAGCGGCTGGCCGACAAGCTGTCGGGCGGAATGAAACAGAAACTCGCGCTGGCCTGCACGCTTATTCACACTCCGGAAATTATTTTCTTGGACGAGCCGACGACGGGCGTCGATCCGGTTTCGCGCCGGGATTTTTGGAAAATACTAAACGAGCTGCTCGCCGGCGGACTTTCAATCGTCGTATCTACGCCATACCTCGACGAGGCGGAGCGCGCCGGAAGCGTCGCGCTGATGAACAAAGGAAAAATCCTCGCGCTCGACGCGCCGAAAAAAATACGCGCATCCATTCCGTATAAATTCGCCGAAGTCGTATGCTCGCCGGTGCGCGAGGCGTACGCCGCGGCGGCCGGATTGAAAGGAGCTTTGGGCGCGCAGATGTTCGGAGACCGCATTCACGCCGCGTACGACGACGCCCTGACGAGCCCGCGGCTTATAGCGGAAGGGCTTGAGGCCGCCGGAATAACCGTCTCCATGTTCAGGCAAATTTCGCCTTCGCTGGAAGACGTCTTCCTCGACATAATAGGGAAAGGTTGAGCCGTGGCAAAATCGATCGTCGTAAAAGACCTCGTAAAAAAATTCGGCGCGTTCGTCTCCGTCGATCATATCTCCTTCGACGTTGAGGAAGGGGAAATTTTCGGTTTTCTGGGAGCCAACGGCGCCGGAAAATCGACGACGATTAGAATGCTCTGCGGCCTTATGGCGCCCACAAGCGGCTTCGCGAGCGTCGCGGGGTTCGACTGCATGAAGCAGCCGGAGCGTGTCAAGGCGAACATAGGCTACATGGCGCAGAAATTCGCGCTTTACGGCGATTTGACCGTAGATGAAAACATAATGTTTTACGGCGGAATGTACGACATGCCGCGCGCGCAGATCGAGAAGCGTCGGGAAGAAGTGATCGGCCTTTTGGAGCTTGCCGACAAACGCTCGGAATTGGCCGGAACGCTCCCGCGGGGATACCAGCAGCGCCTGTCGTTCGCCTGCGCGATGCTGCACAATCCGAAGGTAATTTTTCTCGACGAGCCGACCGGCGGCGTCGATCCGCTCCAGCGGCGCAACTTTTGGAACCTCATTTACGATATGTCCGCGCGCGGCGTTACGGTCTTCGTTACGACGCACTTCCTCGACGAAGCGGAGTTCTGCGGACGCATTACGCTGCTGGTCGCGGGCAAAATCGTCGCGTGCGACTCGCCCACGAATTTTAAAAAGCGGCTTTCGTCCGACGGCATTTTCGAGATTGAATGCGACAAGCCGGTGGCGGCGCTGGAAATTGCGTCCAAGCTCGATTTCGTAAAGCAGGCGTCCATCTTCGGCGGCTCTATTCACGTTACGGCGCGGCGAGGCGCGGAAGCGGAAGCGGCGCTTTTAAAAACGCTCGCCGACAACGGCGTTTTGAACGCGAGACTGTCGCGCATCGAGCCTTCGCTCGAAGACGTATTTTTAAGCCTCGTGGAGGAGCGGTAAATGCGCATCGCGGCCGTCGTAAAAAAAGAATTCCGCCAGATTTCGAGGGATTTTCTCTCGCTGTTCCTTATCGTCGTCGTGCCGGCTCAGCTTTTGATAGTCTTCGGCTACGCCCTTTCCTTCGACGTGCGCCATATAAAGACGGCCGTGTGCGATCAGGACAAAAGCCCAAGCTCCCGCGAGCTGGTCGCGTCGCTTGCAGCCGGCGAATACTTCGACGTTATAAAATACGTACAAAGCCCGAAAGAAGCCGACGCGCTGCTCGACCGCGGCGACGCGTCCGTCGTTCTGGTCTTTCCGCAAGGGTTCGGCGAAAAGCTGGAGTCGGGTTCGCCCTCTTCGCTTCAGGCGCTAATCGACGGCTCGAACTCTCAGAACGCGACCATAATAAAAGGGTATCTCAACGGCTTCGCGCAAAGCTACTCGCTCGGCCTGATTTCCAAATTTACCGAAAGGAAAGGTTACGGCGCGCTTAAACTTCCCGTTGACGTCCAGCCCCGCGTCTGGTTCAACCCGGAGCTTAAAAGCTCCATTTTCCTCATTCCGGGGCTCATCGTTTTCATACTTATGGTTTCCAGCGCAATCTCCACGTCGCTGTCGGTCGTGCGTGAAAAGGAGCGCGGGACGATGGAACAGCTTCTCGTTTCGCCTCTCACCCCTTACGACGTTATTCTCGGCAAGACGATACCTTACGTTCTTATAGCGCAGCTGAGCATGTTTTGCATTCTGCTCGTCGGCGCCGCCGTCTTCGACGTTCCGGTGCGCGGCAGTTTCCTCGTTCTTTTCGTTTCCTCGACTCTGTTCATTCTTTGCGCGCTCGGCCAGGGGATACTTATTTCAACCATAACCGGCAGCCAGCAGGTCGCCTATCAAATCGCGGCGCTGACGACTATACTCCCGTCAACGCTTCTGTCGGGGTTCATCTTCCCGATACGCAACATGCCTATCGCAATTCAAATGATAAGCTACATGGTGCCGGGGCGTTACTTCGTCGAAACGCTGCGGGCGATACTTTTAAAAGGCGCGCCGCTTGAGGCGTACTGGCAGCAATTGCTGGCTCTCTTCGTTTTCGCGGCGGTTATGCTTGGGCTTGCGACGATTAGAATGGCGAAGGCGAAACTGGTATGAGCGCCGCTTTCTTTCCCGCAGACGGCTCGCGGGGCTTTAAATTTTACGCGACGGCGGAAGGGCCGGCTTCGGCCTTAAAAAATAATATTGCCAAACAGTCAACAATCAACCCAAGGAGCGGCGCGGCTCTTCCGTCAACGACGGCAAACCGCCCCCTCGCCCGCGCTTCGGACTACATCTCCAGCAAAAGCGGGAGCGGGGGTCAAGAAGCCTTCTCCGCAAGACGGGAGAAGGCGGCGGATAAGCCTAACGAGGGCTTAAAGCAAACTATAAAATGGAATTTCGTATTTAAATGCTGAAGTTTTTAATCCGCAAGGAATTTTCGCAGCTGCGGCGGGACAGGAAGATGATTCCGATTATTTTCATGGCTCCCGTGCTTCAACTTATTATATTCGGGTACGCGGCGCAGACTGACGTTAAAAACATCCCTACCGTTATCTGCGATTACGACAAGACGCCCAAGAGCCGCGAGTTTGCGGAAAAGCTGATGCACAACGGTTATTTCGCGCCCGCCGGACGCGCGGACGACGCCAAGGAAATCGACGGCCTGCTGATAAACGGCAAGGCGGACATCGCCGTCGTAATAAGCAAAGGGTTCGCCGACGAGCTGGGAAGCGGCGGACAGGGGAAAATTCAAATCATTCTCAACGGAACCGACAGCAACGCCGCCGGAGTCGGCCTCAGCTACATGACGCAGATAATTACGCGCTTCGCCTCCGGAATCGTAGTCGAGAGAATGGCGCGGGTCGGCGCGGCCGCCGTGCCCATGGCTTCGGTGGAAGACAGAATTTGGCACAACCCGGAGCTTCGCAGCCGAAACTTCATGGTGCCGGCCATTTTAGGAATGATTTTAATGGTTATGACGATGATGCTGACCAGCATGGCGATTGTGAAGGAAAAAGAAATCGGCACCATCGAGCAGCTTGTCGTTACGCCGGTGAAGTCATATCAAATAATAATTGGCAAACTTCTGCCTTTCGTCATCATCGGCGCGATAGACGTTTTTCTAATTCTCATGGTCGCGCGCTATTACTTCTTAGTTCCAATCAAAGGCTCTATAATAACGCTCGCGTTCTTCGCGCTTTTATTCCTTGTGAACACGCTGGGCATAGGTCTGTTGGTTTCGACCGTCGCGGCCACTCAGCAGCAGGCGATGATGATAGTAATGTTCTTTATTATGATGCCGTTCATATACCTCTCCGGCTTCGTCTTTCCGGTGGAGAACATGCCTAAGTGGGTTCAGCCCGCCACGGCGGTTATTCCTTTGCGCTGGTTTCTGGTCGCGATACGCGGAATATTCTTAAAAGGCGTCGGGCTCGAATCGCTTTGCCGCGAGGCGCTGTGGCTTGCGGGGCTTGGAATTTGCTCGGTGGCGGTGGCCGTCGCCCGCTTCAAAAAGCGGATTTAACCGCCCGGCGCGCGCGCCGTCCCTCGGAACTAATTAAAAAAACCGCGAAGGCCGCGGACGACGCGGATATTTTTATAATTAATTACGTTCTTTTCCTTACAAAGTCCCAGAGGAATTGGAAGTTAATAACTCGGCCCGCAAGCGCATAGATTGGTTTGGCCGTTTGGCCGGCCCGCAAATATTCGCTTTGCAAAAAAGAGCTTTTACGGTTATATTTAATGCGCCGAAAATATTGTTATTGGCGTAATTAAAAATGTTCGCAGTTCAGCAGGTTTATCATGCCGAATAAAATATTGCTTCCCTTAATAATAGCCGCAATAACGCTGTTCGCGCAGCGCGCAGGCGCCGCGGACGACGCGAAGAACGACGCGGGTCAAACCCAGCCGCAGATAACGACGGAACTGAAAAACGCCTCGGACGGCCAAAACAAAGCCGAAGGGGGCGCGGATGTAAAAAAAGAAGAAAAAAAGGAAGAAAAAGAAGGCGCGAAAGACGTTTTGCCTAACTCCGACGGCGGCGCCGCAGAAAAAAAAGAAGAAACGACGGCGGCCGATAAAAAAGACGGCCAAAATACCGACGGCGCGATTAAAAATGAAGTAAACGAGCCGAAAATCGACGCGCCCGCGGAAAAACCGAAAACCGGAATTCTCTTCGGAAAAGCGCTGGAACGCGGCAAAAAGAAGCCGATAGGCTACGCGACGATAGTCGTCGAAGGAACCGAAATTTCGACCGAAACGAACGAAAAAGGCGCGTTTGAAATAGCTGAAATGCCGGCAGGGCCGCATAAAATTATAGTTACGGCCGTGGGTTACGATAAATATTCGGTAGAGGAAAACCTCAAGGAAAACGAGAAGGTGGAAGTCGTTTACTACCTTGAACCGGAAGTGTACGGCCTTGAGGAAATCGTCGTTAAAGGGAAGAAGGAACGCAAAGAAATCAGCCGCGCAATAGTAACGCAGACCGAGCTCAAAACCATGCCCGGCTCCGGCGGCGACCCTATTAAAGCGATAACCAACCTCCCCGGCGTCGGCAAGGAAGCGAGCACCTTCGGCCTCGTCATGCGCGGCTCGAACAACGAGGACAGCAAAGTTTACCTCGACGGCCACCCGATACCGATTTTATTTCACTTCGGGGGCCTTAAATCGGTTTACAACTCCGATTTGCTCGCCGACATCGAAGTTTTAACCGGCGGTTTCGGCGCGGAATACGGCGGAGCGACGGGCGGCATCGTCAATCTGCGCTCCCGTCCGCTTAGGCTCGACAGGTGGTACGGATACCTCGACACGAGTTTCCTAGACGCCACGCTCTTTCTCGAAGGGCCGATAAGCGACAAGCAGGCGGTCGGCGTCAGCGTGCGCTATTCGCTTATACAATATATTATACAAGGCGTCATCGGCCTGCTGCCCGACAGATACAAAGAAGGCTTGAGCTTCTCGGCTTACCCCAACTACTGGGATTACGTCGCGCGCTACGACCATAAAATCAGCTCCACCGACACTTTCGGCGTAACGGTTTTCGGCGCGCGAGACGGCATGAGCGTTTACTTGGGCGACGCCGCTCCGGAAGACCCGACGATTACCGGCAACATCGGCTTCGACACGATGTTCCATAACCTTATTTTAACTTGGGAACACAAGGACAAGAACTTCAAAAACACATTCGCAATTAACTTCGATTCGGTTGAAGCGAACTTCAACATCGGAACGAAGTACGGCGTGAATTCCAAGTTCTACAACATGATTATAATTCAGGATTTCTCCTTCAAGGCGTCCGAGAGCCACGAGATAACTATCGGCCTGCGCCCCAGCCTTATTCACGCCTACAACAAGGCCGATATAGTCCGCCCGCCGAAGGAAGGCGACGTTTATTACAACTTCTCCAACGTCGATAAAGTCAGCGACAGAACTCTTGCGGGCGTGGAAACGCTGGGCATATTCGTTGAAGACAACATAAAGCTCGGCGATTGGCGCATAGTGGCGGGCGTTCGGCTGACGCAGGCGTGGCTTAAAAAGTATTACATTTTCGCCGATCCGCGGCTCGCCGTCAGATGGGAATTCCTTAAAGGAATGACGCTGAAAAGCGCCGTCGGGCTTTACCAGCAAACCGGCACTCCCGACGAAATATGGCCGCCGTGGGGCAACCCGGAGCTAAAAACGAAGAAGGCTTTACAGTCGTCTCTCGGCTACGAATGGGTGATAACGGAAGACGTCGAGCTTAACGCCGAAGGCTACTATAAATATATTTGGGACAACATCGTCCCCGACGACAAAACGCTTTACAGCAACGCGGGCAAGGCGCGCATTTACGGCTTCGAGCTTCTTCTGCGTCACAAACTGACTAAGCGGTTTTTCGGTTGGCTGGCGTACAGCTATTGCAAAAGCGAGCGCAAGGACGCGGCGAGCGGCTTTTACCGCGCCTTCGATCAGGACGTTCCGCACACGGTAACGCTTTTGCTTTCCTACAAGGCGTGGCAGACGTGGCAGTTCGGAATGCGGTTCCAGCTTTTAAGCGGAATGCCGTACACGCCGATTAACGGCAGCATTTACATGGCCGATACCGACACTTACGTCCCGATTTACGACCCGGACAAGCGCAACACCGAGCGAGTGGTGCCGGTATGGTATGAAATAGATTTGCGCGTCGATAAGATGTGGGTTTTCGACACGTGGATACTGTCGGTTTACTTGGACGTGCAAAACGTTACGCTGGCCAAACACCCGCTGGGAGTTGTTTACAACTACGATTACAGCCAAAAGGGGCTGATGACGATGTTCCCGATTATACCGGCGCTGGGAATACGCGCGGAGTTTTAAAAAGCTGCGCCGAAGCTTTCGGACTTGGAGTCGGCAGTTCGGCATTAAGCGTGCCGCAACCCGGCGCGATTATTGCGTTTGCTGCTCAACCGGGCAGTTCTGCCACGCCCCGGCGCAATCGCCCATATTATCAACGCATGCTTCTCCTTCCTGCAATGGCGGTTGTCCCATTCTATCCATTCCAGAACATTTAACGGTGCAAACCAAGCGATCATTAAAATTCAAGCACGTGCTGCCTTCGCCGCATGCTCCTTTGCCAACGCCGCAACAACCGCATCGCGGGGTTGTCGGCTCGGGTGGGAAGCAGTCGCGGTATTCCTGTAGCGAACATAGTCCCATATACCAGAACTCGGTACTTTCTGATTCTTTTACGCACCTATTATTTGAGTAGTAGTCGCAATATACTGCATGCATTGAATCAAGATAATAGCAAAACTTACTGCACCTCCAGCCGCTTGTATTCCAATAAGCACAAAAGTAATCGGGCTCGCACGGCGGCAGCCCCTCGCCGCAGCAACCTCCGTCGGGCGTAAAGATTTCCTCCGCTTCCTCGGGTTCCGCTTCGGCTTCGGGTTTAAAATCCTCTTCTTTTACGTCGAACTCGAAAGGAATCTCGTCAAGCTCTTCGGCAACTTCGGTCCAGTCCTCCTTTTCATTCGCAGCCTCTTCCGACGCCATTTCCTCGTAAATATCCGGCGGTTCCTTATCATTATCAGCCGCCGAATCGTCTTCTTCGTCTGCCCATTCTTCCCCGTCTTCGGTTATTATCTGAGCGTCGCGGTCGCCTTGTCTATGGTTTATAAGCGGCGTAGCGTCGCAAGCCGATATGAGTAACCACATCGCCGCCGCAGCCGCCGCAAGAAGTTGAAAAGGTTTTTTCATCTTTAATTCCGTATAAATCATAATTTGTAACCTTTCGTCATCCTTTTGTTAAAATTAATATAAACGCTTAAATTTAAAGTTGCAACGATAAATTATTATTTCACAAATCTTATTTGAAGCTCTCTCGAGCGGGCAATTTGTGAAATTGAATGACCGTTCACTCATAATATTTGAATATCGTTAGATTTATTTTGCGTTTACTTTTTATTAAATTGCGTAATTCTTTGTTGACTGTTTGAAGAAAATTCATACAATTATAGCAGTTGAGAAATTGAAAATGTTCGAAGTTGCAACCTCAGACAAAAGGAGAATGGAAGATGAAAGTTCTGATTAACGGATTTGGTAGAATCGGTCGCTGCATTGTTCGCGCCGCCTTTGAAAGCAAGACGGAACTCGAGATATTGGGCATCAACGACTTGACCGACGCCAAAACGCTCGCGCACCTTCTCAAATACGATTCCGTTCACGGAATTTACAGAGGCGGCAGCGAGGTTGCGACAAAGGAAGTCGAAAAAGACGGCAAAATGACGAAAGAGCCGACCGACGTGGTGAAAATCAACGGAAAAGACGTTAAAATTACCGCGCACAAAGACGTGGACAAGCTCATCGAGGCGTGGAAAGAAAAAGCCAAGGAAGCCGACATTATCTTTGAGTGCACCGGCATTTACAAAAACCTCAAGCCCGGCAAAGACGGCTCCCAGAACGCGCTCGTAAAAATGCAGGAAGCCTTCGGCAAACCGATTTTAATGTCGGCCCCGCTGGACGGCGCGCACGCCACCTTCGTTTACGGCGTAAACCATACGACTTATAACCCGGCCGAGCATAAAATTATGTCCAACGCGAGCTGCACCACCAACTGCCTCGCGCCGGTTTCCTACGTTTTAATGAAGGAATTCGGGCTTAACAAAGGTTACGTAACCACCATTCACAGCTACACCAACGACCAGAAAATTCTCGACCAGCCGCACGCCGACCTGCGCAGAGCCCGCGCCGGCGCGCTGTCGATGATTCCCACCAAAACCGGCGCCGCCAAGGCCATCGGCTTGGTAATTCCGGAGCTCGTGGGCAAAATGGACGGTCTGGCGGTACGCGTGCCGACCCCCAACGTTTCGCTCGTCGATTTAGTCGCGGAACTTCCGCGCGAAGTTACGACCGACGAAATTAATGCCGCCATGAAGAAATACGCGGAAGGCGAGCTCAAGGGCATTCTGCGCTATTGCGACGAGGAGCTCGTCTCGATAGATTTCAACGGCGACCTGCACAGCAGCATTTACTATAAAAAAGACAGCGGCGCGCTTGGCAAGAAGAGCAATATGGTTAAAATCCTTTCGTGGTACGACAACGAGATGGGCTATTCGGCCAGAATGCTCGACACCGGCAAGTATATCGTAAGCAAGAATTAATTTAAATTGTCTCGACGAACCGGGCGCCTCGCGGCGCCCTGTTCTTTAAGCGTATTGCCAAAAGCGGAATATAAAGAAAAATACGCCGCGCGAAGGTCGGTTATGCGGCTTAACAAAAATACTTAACGTAATTTGTAAAATACAATCTGTTAATCGAAAAGGAGACTGTACATGTTTAACAGAAAACCGAAACTTATCGAAGAGCTGGAGCTCGAAGACAAACGCGTATTTTTGCGCGTCGATTACAACTGCCCGCTTGCGGACGGCAAAGTTACAGACGACACTCGCATACGCGAAACGCTGCCGACGGTAAAATACGCGCTGGAAAAAGGCGCGAAGCTGATAATCGCCAGCCATTTAGGCAGGCCGAAAGGCAAAGTCGCGCCGGAATACTCCCTTGCGCCCGTAGGCGAGAAGCTGGCAGAGCATTTGGGCATGGACGTTTTGCTGCCCGACGACTGCGTAGGCGAGAGCGCCCGCAAACTCTCTCAAGATTTGCGCAGCGGCGGCGTCATGCTGCTTGAAAACCTCCGCTTCCACAAAGAGGAAGAGGAAAACGAGGAAGGGTTCGGCAAAAAGCTGGCGTCGCTGGCCGAAGTTTACGTAAACGACGCCTTCGGCGCTAGCCACAGAGCCCACGCCAGCGTCGTCGGCGTTCCCAAGTTTATAAAAGAGCGCGCGGCGGGTTACCTTATGAAGAAGGAGCTTGATTATCTTGGCGGTTTGACCTCGGAGCCGAAGCGCCCGTTCGTGGCGATTTTAGGCGGCGCGAAAGTAAAAGACAAACTGCCGGTTCTCGAAAATCTCATCAACATCGTTGACGTCATTCTTATCGGCGGCGGCATGGCTTACACTTTCATAAAGGCCAAGGGCGGCGACGTCGGAAGCAGCCTCTTCGAGAAAGACAAGCTGGAAGACGCAGAGCGGATTATAAAGGGCGCGGCGGCGCGCAAAATAAGGTTCCTGCTGCCTGAAGACTCTATCGTCGCCAAGGAAATCGCCGAAGGAGCCGCGACGGAGAAAGTCCTTTCCAGCTCGATACCTGACGGATTGATGGGACTGGACATCGGCCCGGCGGCCGTCGCCGCGTATTGCGACGAAATCAAGAAAGCTCAAACTATTTTCTGGAACGGGCCGATGGGCGTGTTCGAGAAGGCGGCGTTCGCCAATGGCACCTTCGCCATAGCCAAGGCCATGGCCGAGACCGAAGCCGTAACGGTAATCGGCGGCGGCGACTCGGTCGCGGCGGTCAACAAGGCGGGCGTTGCGGGCAAAATCTCTCACATTTCCACCGGCGGCGGCGCGTCGCTGGAATTTTTAGAAGGAAAACCGCTGCCCGGCGTAGTGGCGCTGGTTGACCCCAACATGGTGGCGGAGTTGTGCAAATGAGAACTCCTATACTTGCCGGAAATTGGAAGATGCAGCTTGGCCGCGAAGCGAGCGTAAAGCTCGCGGGCGCGCTTGCAGCCTTAACCGCGAACGTCGTAGGGCGCGAAATAATCGTAGCCCCTTCCGCGCCGATGATTCCCTACGTGCTCGAAGCCGCGTCCGGCTCGAACGTGAAAGTCGCCGCGCAAAACTGCCACGACCAGCTTAAAGGCGCGTTCACCGGAGAGTGGACCGCGGCGATGCTGGCCGAAATAGGATGCTCGCACGTCATCGTCGGGCACTCGGAGCGCCGCGCGATATTCGGCGAAAAGAGCGACTTCGTGGCGAAAAAGGCGCTTGCGGCGCACAACGCCGGAATCGTCCCGATTATATGCGTGGGCGAAACGCTGGAAGAGCGCGACGCGGGAAAAACTTTCGACGTTGTGGACGAGCAGACGCTTGCGTTTTTAAATATTTTAAACGCGCAGCAGCTTAAAAAGAGCGTTATTGCGTACGAGCCGGTTTGGGCTATCGGCACGGGGCGCACCGCGACGCAGCAGCAGGCGCAGGAAGTTCACGCGCATTTGCGCGCGCTGATAGCCGAAAAGTGCGGCGCGGATGTGGCCGACGCGATTCGCATACTTTACGGCGGCTCGGTTACGGCGGAAAATATCGACAGCCTCATGGCGGCGCCGGACATCGACGGCGCGCTTGTGGGCGGCGCGAGCCTCAAGCCGGAGAGCTTCGAGCGGATTGTGAAATTTAAATAGACTCGCAAGCGAACGAAACGAAAACGCCGGTTAAACGCCGGCGTTTTTTTACCCCACCCCGCCCGCCGACGCCTTCGCATCGGCAGGCCGCCCCTCCCCGTCCGCGGAAAGGGACAAAGGGCGAGGCCAATGAGAAGGTTTAAATGGTTAAAGGCGTTTCAAGAAATCAAAAGGTTGCAGCGGTAAAAAAAGAAATTTCGCGCGATCTTCGGTCGGAGCAGACGCCCGCCGAAAAACTTCTTTGGAACAGTTTGCGTAACAAACGCCTGAACGGAATTAAGTTTAGACGGCAGCAAGTTATCGCCGGATATATAGTCGATTTTTACAATCCGGACTCAGGCTTGGCGATAGAACTCGACGGCTCCGCGCATGAAAATCAGGAGTTTTATGACGCTAAAAGAGACAAAGCGCTTAATAATATCGGCATAACGATATTAAGGTTTTCTAATGAAGAAGCTGTCGCTTTAACGGAAAGAACGCTGGAGACAATTAACGCTGAATATGTTAAATTGAAGAAGAAATCTGACGCTCTTAACGACGAATAAAGGCTTTCCGGCTCCCCTCTCCACGCATGGAGAGGGGCCGGGGGTGAGGTTCTCAATATGTTCTCAATGGTTTTATCGCACAGCGGATGCAAGGGGAAGGACGGACGCCCGCTCACCACGTCGCTCACCACCATAGACGTGCACGACATCGCCCGAAGCTGCCGCACGTACGACGTTATGAATTTTTACGTCGTTCACCCCCACCCCGAAATGCACGAAATACTTCGCGCAATCGTTTCGCACTGGGACGAAGGCGCCGGAGCGGCGCTCAACCCCGACCGCAAAGAGGCGCTCTCCGTCGTTAAACCCGTTTATACATTCGCCGAGGTCGTTGAGGACGTCGAAAAACGAACCGGCAAAAAGCCGTATCTTGTCGGAACTACCGCAAAATTGAAGGAAAACGCGGCGAGCGTCGAGTCTCTTAAAAAAAATGTTTACAAAACGCTTCCTTTGTGTATAATTCTTGGTTCTGGTTACGGTCTTTCCGACGAGTTTCTCGCCGGAATGGACGCAGTAATGCGCCCGCTGCGCCCCGGCGCGCAGTACAACCACCTGTCGGTTAGGGCTGCGGCGGCCATAACGCTCGACCGTTTTTTTGGCGACGATTAGGAGTTTGAAATGATTACGGACATTCAGAAAACCATTAAGGAGTTCGAGGCGAAACAGCGCAAGGCGGAGCCCGCCAAGCTGGCTTCGGGAGATCACGTTAAAGTGCACTTTAAAATCGTCGAAGGCGACAAAGAGCGCGTTCAGGTGTTTCAGGGCGACATCATCCGCATTCTGCACGGAGACAGCGCCCGCGCCACTTTCACCGTCCGCAAAAATTCTTTCGGCGTAGGCGTGGAGCGCACCTTCCCGCTTCACTCGCCGCTTTTGGAAAAAGTGGAAGTAGTCCGCCACGGACGCGCGCGCCGCGCCAAGCTGTATTATCTGCGCAGCCGCATCGGCCGCGCCACGCGCCTCAAGGAAGTAAGATAGTCTGACCAAGACCAGACTCCGGCTGCCGGCCCTCCCCTTTGACGACGCAAATTGCGGCGGCAAAGACGGCGGCGGGTATTGCATCGGCGCAAAAGGCCCCTTCAGCCGCGAAACGACTAATTTTTTCGACGGCTTGTTAATATCGGCGCTCGACGAGTCCAACGCTAAAACGCTAGGCGACGTCGAGCGTCTTATTTTTAACCGGGGAATTTTAAATGTCATCGGGCTCGACGAAGCGGGCCGCGGGCCGCTCGCAGGGCCGGTCGAGGCGGCTGCCGCGCTTATAACTCTCTCGCGGGAAGGCTCGCCGAACCCGCCCCTTCACCCCAAACTCAACGACTCGAAAAAAATTAATGAAAAAACGAGGCGGGAAATCTGCGCCGACCTAAAACGCAGCCTGCCGGGCTGGTGCGCGGCGTCCGCGTCCGCGGAAGAAATCGACGAGATAAACATCCGCAGCGCTTCGGGATTGGCGATGAGGCGCGCGCTGGAAGGGCTGCTTGCCGAAAAGGCAAAACCTCTAGGGCTCGACGCGGGCAATACCGTCGTAATAATCGACGGCGACTTCTCGATACCGTGCGCTTTTCCCGCCCTGCCGCTGGTAAAAGGAGACGCCCGATCGCTCGCGATTGCCGCCGCAAGCGTGCTCGCCAAAACGCTGCGGGACGAGCTGATGGAGGAACTCGACGCGTATTATCCGCAGTACGGATTTAAGGAGCATAAAGGCTACCCGACGCAAAAGCACAAAGAGGCCGTAAAAACGCGCGGTCTTTCGCCCGTCCACCGCAAGAGTTTCAATTGCGATTAACCCGCCGGAATTGTCTTCACTGGTTCGAGCCGCAAACGTCTTCGTACTGCTGTTTCAGCGCGGGCGTCGTATTCGCGGGGAGTTTGGCGCGCAGAGAAGCCGCCTTGACGCAGTCTTTTTTAAGCAGCGCGATATGCGTTTTAATCTCCGCAGTCTGGCCTTCGTTAAGCAGGCGCTCGGCGTTCTTTTCCGCGGCGGCGTAAAATTTATCGTCCGGCGTTTTGACCGCTTCGAGCAAGGCGTGGATTTCGGCGTTAATTTCGATTTTGTTCCGCTCCTTCCACGCTCCGTTGTCGGGGTCGCAGGCGATAGACGCCTCGAATTCCTTAATCCCTTGTTCCAGCGAATCCGCCGCGTCGGCGTCGGAAACGTAAATCATTCTCGCTTTTGCGAGCGAAAAACGGGCGTTGCAAACGTCCGGCTTGGTTTCGAGAACCTTTGAAAAGTACGCGACCGCTTTTTCCTTGTTTTTTTCGGTGTAAAAAACGACGCCGATATTGTACAATAGATCGAGCTTCGCCTCGAAGCTTTTGGACATTTTAAACGCGCCCGTTAAAAGGTCTTCCGCCTCTTTGTATTTGCCCTGACGCGCAAGGCTTACGCCCATTCCGTTCAGGCAGCGCGTTTCGTGAATATTGTGCGCCTCGTCGTAACAATGCCCGAACGCCTCGTAAGCGTCCTCGTTTTTGCCTAAATCGAGAAGGACGTTTCCCATTCCAAGCCATGCGAGCTGGCTTTTAGGCGACACCGCCGTTAAGTGAAAATAAAATTGCGGCGCGCTTTGAAACGCGTAGCTTCCGGCGAAGGTAATGGCGGCGTTGAACAAAATTATAGCCCCGAAGGCGAGATATAAAACCCGCTTGCGCATCTCCGATAATTTAAGAAAAAGCGAGAACAAAGCCGCAAGCGTCAGGCCGATTCCGACCGCCGGAAAATACGAAAAACGCTCCGCCGTAACGGTGTTGACCGGCATGAACAGATGAATGACCGGAACAAGCGCGGCGCTGGTAAATAAAATTCCCGTAGCGGTCAAGCCGATTATTCCGCCTATTCGCTTAATCCAAACGAACGCCAAAACGCACGCGGCGGCGGCGGCGGGATACAGGTAATTCAAAAACTTCGCGTGGTCGGTCAGAAAGACTTCAAACTGCCCTTCCTCGTGAGGAACGAGGCCGGGCGCAAACAGCTTCAAGATGTGCCTGAAGTAAAGGTGTCCCGCGGTCGGAAGGCGCTCCCAGAAGGTCAAACCGGCGAGCTGCGCCATCGTAATTTCCTGCCTTACGGAGCCTATAAGCCGCATCCGCAAATACATCCATACGCCGACGATTGCCGCCATGGCGAGCATTATTATTACGTCGCGCTTTATATGGGAATTGTATTTGTCGAGGAAAACAACGAGAAAAATTACGCCCGGCAGAATTGCGGCGTTTTCTTTTGAAAAAACGCCGAGTATAAAGGCGAGCAGGGACGACAGGAGAAGCGCTATTCCTCCGCTCTTTCGCCACTTCATATAAATAACGAGCGATAAAAGCGAGAAAAACGCGGCGAATACGTCCGCCCTGCCTATAATAAAAGCTCTCGCCTCCAACGGCCGAGCCGCGACCGCAAAGAAGGCCGCTCCCATAAGCGCCATTTTAAACTCAAGCCCCAGCTGCATGAAGAATATCATCGCTAAAAGCGCCGCAGCCGCGTGAATGACCAGATTTGTAAAGCGCATTACGCGCGGATCGTATCCGCTGACGGGAAAATCGAGCTGCAATGAAATAACCGGCACCGGCCTCCACGAACCGATGGAGTTTGGGGCGTTGAGCGGTCTTCCCCAGAAGTCGGTAGTCAGCGCAGCTGCCGGATCAAATTTGCGTATTACGCGGTTTTCCGCGAAGGTGGTGTCGTCCTGAATGAACTCTTTGCCGTCGAGAACGAGCGGCAGGTGCGAGGCGAACGACAGCGCGACTAAAAAAAGAGCCGAAAAAGCTATTCTGCGTCCCATTCCCAGCTGAATTCCACGTCAAAACGCACGTCGAAGGCGCTATCGAGGTTGCTTACGTATTTATCGGAGGGCTTTAGAGCCTTGCGCAGACCGAGATTGAAGTAAAGCAGAGGAAGCGGATGCACTCTCGCGCTGGTAATAAGCACGGCGTTTTCGTCGTTCAAATTGAAAAGTTTGGAATAAGAGTCGAAATTCCATTTGTAATACGTGGCCGAAAGACGCAGCCACGACAGAGCCGGCACTTCGACGTGAGCGATGAATTTGCCGTTGTCCGGGCCGGTGGCGTCTTCCCACATCAGGGTTACGCCGACTATGTCTTTGAGGGCGTAGGTGAATTCTAGCATTCCGCCGAAGCGGTTGGAGCCCGCGCGTCCGAAAACGTCCACGAATTTGCTGGGAATGGCTTTCCCGCCCATCGCTTCGCTGACCGCTTTGCTGGTTACTCTGTGCTCGGACACGTACTTAAATTTTTGTATTTCGTACAACGGGTCGAAATATTCCGGGTCGAAGTTGTCGGCGAAATACCTCAGCTCTCCTCTCATTCTAAAGGCCGAAAGCCATTCTTCGCCGAAGTTCAAACGAACCAGCGAGCCCAGAGTGTATCCCCAGCCGCCTTTGTATTTTTTTTCGAGCCACGGCAGAAAGACCGTCGGATAGCGGCGGATTACTTCCTGATCGGACGCGCTTGGCTCGCTCGTAGTAAGCGGCTTTAAATGAGAGAAATCAAAATATAGCTTGGCGTCGATGTTTTCGGTTCTGAAGACTTTCGCTTCAACGTCAACTCCGTAGCCCATTACCATTCCGTCCTGCATAACCTTAAAGCGGCCGTTGGACGCGTCGATGTCTTCGGGGTTAATCAAAACCGGCGCGCTGCGGTCGAGAAGAACCGTGCCGCCGATGGAAATGCTTTTCGCGAAAAAGTTGTCGAAGAACAGCGCGAGCGGTTTGACGAATACGAGGCCGCCCGAAATATCGAAGCTGGTAACGTCGTTGGAGTAAAGCTCGAACCCGCCCCAATCGTTATATGCGGCGCCGACGGCGGAGACCTTGTAGGTTCCCGTTTCGAGAGAAGGAATATAACGCTTCATCAGAAGGCCGTGGCCGAGCGTGTTTGCTACGTCGCGGTTGACGTTAATGTAAAGGCTGTCTTCCTTTTTGCCGTAGCGGATGTAATGAATTACCTTAAAATAATCGCGCCACTCGTTCCAGTCTTCGGGGCGCAGACGTCCGGCGTTTTGAAAGCCGACCTTTCCTCCTTTTGCGTCGTCCTTCTTTATGTAGCCGTCGAATATTTCTATGTTCAGAGGAACGTCGAAAGAAAAGGCGAGTTTGTCGGAGAAAAAGTGCATATCGACCGTCGGATCGACGTAAACGTAATTTTTAACGAATATGCGGCGGTAACCCACGGCGGCGCCTACGCGGTTGCGCGGAACGATGATGTCCATCGGCCCGATAGTCGTTAAATCGCCTTTCCATACCAGTTTGGACGCGCTGGACTTCTCGTCGACGGCGTTTTCTTTCTTTTTCTTTTCTTTTTCCTTTTCGTCCTTCTCCTTCATCGCGTCGGGGTCGGGGGGGGTATCGCCGGGGTTCTGCTGCGCGCTTCCGCCCGAAGCCTCGGCCTTTGTTACGCCGCCGATTTGCGGAGCGATTTCGTCGAGAATTATGTCCAGCGCCATGTAAATGACTTCCGGAGCCGATTCCGGAGATATTTTTTCGCTTTTGGCGGCTATTTTCGGCTGGCCGGCGTCCACGGCGAAAACGAGCAGGTTGACGTTCTGTCCGTCTTTTTCAACCTTTACGCCAAGAGTATATTTCGCGCCCAGCGCCCTGCCCATATCGGACATGCAGGCGACCGCGAGACAGCCTTGATGCTGCGCGCCTTCCGACGAGTTTAAAAACTGATTGAGTTTATCTTTTTCCACCGGCGTCAGCTTGCGCTCGCGAAGCATCGTATAGACGGACTCGGAAGGGTTGTAATCTCCTATGGGCGCGCTGAGCGGCCAAATGAGAATTAAGTCTTGCGGCGGAGGCGGAGGCGCGGCGTGCTCGGCGTAGGCGGCGGAAAATCCCGCCAGCGCGGCGGCTGCGAAAACAAAAACAAACCGGCAAAAAATCATCGCAGATTTCATAAGTATCTCCATATGAGATATGAATTAAATACAATTGGTAACATGATATATATTTTAGCTCCGTAAAGCAATTAAAATAAAATTTTGCGCGCTGAAAACGCCGACGGCGTTTCTTAAAAGCATCGTTCTTTATTTCAAGCTCTTAACCTAGCCCCCGGTAATTTTGCCGCGTTTACCGCTTGCCGAAAATTTTGCTGACGTTTGTAGGCGGCTCTTTTTTGCCCAAACCTATGCCGGGAATGGAGCCGGAGCCCGACGAGGCGGGCGGCGCGGCCTTCTGGCCCGCGGAGCGCAAAAAGACCGACATTCCGCCGTCGAACGGAAAGACGTTGATTGTAAACCAAGGCGAATTCGGCTCGTTGCTTAAAAAGGTCTCGAAGGAAAAAGCCTTTTTTACTTTCATCGCGTACATGTAAAGCGTGTCGAAGGCGCTCCCTTTGGCCTTTGGGAATATCTCGAAGAAATGCCTGTGCAAAACGTCTTCGGGCGCGACGCGCAGAACGCCCGCCGCCGCCGGATTGATGTACGTAATCAGCATCTTGTCGTCTATCGTGAAGAACGGATCGCTTACGTTGTTGAGAATGCTCTCTATCTCAAGCCCCGCGCCTCCGCCGCCACCGCCGCGCTCCGAGGCTTTTCTGTTCGCGATGTCCCGCGCGATTATGAACGCGAAATCGTTGTTGTTGAACTTCATAAGCTCGGCGGTTATTTCCACCGGGTAGGTTTTGCCCGCGCGGGTGCGGTGCATGGAATCGAACGTAACCGACTGGTAGCGCTGCAAATCCGCCCAGAAGTTCTCCCAGTCCTCGATGGACATTTTATAGTTCACGTCGCGCAGGTTTATCTCTTCGTAAAGCTCTTTCTCCGAGTAGCCGGTGAGGTCGATCACCGCCTTGTTTACGCGCAGAATGCGGCCCCGCTTGTCGATGATGTAGCACTCCGAGCGGAGATTGTTAATGGCCGTGGTCATCATCATCATCGACTCTTTGCTCGCGCGCTCTTCGGTTATGTCCCAGCCGCAGGCCAAACACTCGACGAGGTAGTTCCCCATGAAGACGCCGCGGATAATCCAGCGGTGCCAGCGCGTTTTAGCGCGGGGCAGGTTTACGCTGTTCTCAAGCGTAACCTCCGGGTTCGCCTTGGTGATGGACTTGATGATTTTAAGGAACATGTTCCATTCGTCGATGTAAACGTACTCGATGAAGTTGCGCCCAAGCACGCTTTCGGGCTTTTCGCCGAGGTAGCGGCACAGCGTTTGGTTCATAAAAGTGATTTCGCCGTTGGGCAGAAAGCGCGAGATGAAGACGGGAGATTCGTCAACCGTGGAGAGGTAGCGCTTTTCGCTTTGCAGCAAAGCGTGCTCCGCCGAAATCTGATCGGTCCTGTCCTCGAATACGGCCATAATTTCGCCGCCGGGCAGCGGAGCTATTTTAAACGACAGCCAGCGTTTTAGCTGCTTTATCACGTATTCGTTCTGGTGAATGGTTTCGGGCTCCCCTTTTTCCATGACGCTGCGAAAGACGTTGAAAAGCTCGTCGCTGCGTATTTTGCCGAATATGTCCCATAGATTTTTCCCGAACAAATCCTCTCGTTCGCGGTTGAGTATCCTCGCGCCCGCGCCGTTGAAATCTTTGCAGATGAAATCGCGGCCGTCCTCGGTCGGAACGAATATTCCCACTCCGTCGAAGATTGTTTCGTACAACCCTTGATATTTTTGAAAATTGAAGCGCAGGGCGTTTTCGAGCTCTTTTAGAACTATTTCGTTGTAAAGCGTTTTAACCGTCGCGGCGACGACGACGGGCAGCCTGCGCAAAAAGGTTTCGTCCTTGAGCATTAAATCTTTCGCGCCCAGCTTCAGCAGCTCGGCGGCGCTTTCGGCTTCGTCCCTATTCGCCGTAATTATGAAAGGTTGAAGGCGACCCTGAAGAGCCATTTGGTGCACAAGCTCCAGCGCGGACATGTCGGGGAGCTGGTAGTCTAAAATGATGAGCAGGTTGTTTTCGACTTGAACTCCCGCAAGCGCCTGCGCGCCGGTTAGAGCTCCCATTACTTCGTAGCCTTCCCGCATGAGCGCGTACGACGCGGCTTTGTTCGTCTCCGGGTCGTCGTCCACGACGAGAATTTTTAAATGGTTTTCGATGTAGTCGCTCTGGGACACGCTAACCGCCTGTATCAATTTGCGAACCGGCTTGCGCCGCGGGGTCTCCGATTAAAATTGAAACGCAGCCGCGTTTAAAGCGCGCCGCTGCGCGAAATCGTTAAATTAATCGTAAATCGCGCTCAAACTCAGTATATAATATTATCATTAATTTATCGGTATGCAAATCTTTACTTTAAAAAGTTTGATAATTAAATCTCCTCGTCTCTGTTTTTTATTCAAACTGAGAACCGATTGAAGCGCCATAGCTTCACAGCCTCGCCGCCGCGCCGGTTAAGAATGACTTGCCTTCCGCGCTAAATTGCATATAATTTCTATCAAATATTTTATTTGGCAATTTTTGCCCTTAATAAAACCTTTTACCCAAAAGATACGCCGCCAATGCGCTGCCCTAACTGCGAAAAAGAAATACCGCTCGGCTCCGTCGAATGCCCCTACTGCTACGCGGTGGTGGCCAAGGCCGCCGAAAAACTGATGCGGCAGGCGCAGACCGCGCGCGGCGGAGCGCGAAAACCCGAAAAGGAAGAGAAGGCGGAGCGCGACTTTTCGGGCGCGCGCTTAAAGCCGCTCTACTACATTATCGGCGCGGCCATGCTGGCCGTCGCGGCGGCGGCGATATGGCTCAATTACGGCAAAACGGAGCGCAAGGGCGGCTTTGAAGCTCATAAAGCCGGCAAATCCGAGACCGGAGAAAAAATTTTCGTCGCGCAGCCGAAACTGGAAGGGGAGATTGCGAAATTCGCGTCGCTTCCGCCCAATCTGGAAACGGAAAAGCTCGACGCCAAAGAGACGGAGCTCTTCAAAAAGATGCTCGCTCTTTTCAACGAAGGCCGCTGGGGCGAATGCGCGGGCGTCGTAACGTCCCTCAAAGGAACGGACAGGGCTGTAATAAACGGCAAAAAGGCTCTGCGCGAAACCGCGGGGCGCGCGCTCGCTCTGGCCGGATGGAACGCTTACAAATATAAAGCGTGGCCGACGGCGTCGTTATACCTCGCTCTCAGCCAGAATTACCTCGGCAAAATAAAATTTTTTAACAGGCCGATAGCCGAGGCTTACTGCGCGTATTCCAACTTCGAGTCGTGCGCCTTCTACTTCGGCGCGGCGCTGGCGGAGCCGTCGGACAGAAAAGAGGCGGCGCGCTGGCTGTTCGGGCTCAGCCTCACCGATAAAAAATACCGGCAGGCGCAAAATTATCTTAAAATTTTCTCCGAATCGGGCGCGGACGCCAAGCCGCTGGAAGAGGCGCTCTTTCTGGCGGAGGCGAAAGAGGCGATAAACGACGGCGGCGTTAAGGCGATATTTGCGGAAGGTTTTGAAATTTCGGCCTCCGGCGGGGTCAATCAGGCGTTCCTGCCTCCCTTCATGGAGCTTCTGAAAAAAGCGCCGGAAAAACTGAAAGCGTTCATGGGGTTCGCTCCGACGATCAAGGTTTCGCTAAACGGATTCATCGAGTTCCGCGACTTCGCCCGCGCCGGAAACGTATGCTCCGCGTCGCTTTACGGTTCGGCGGAAATTCCGTTTAAAACTTTCGCCGCGGGAACCGAGCTGTTCGACTCGGCCTTTTACAACGTTTACGCGCAGGCGGCGGCGAGCGGCGCGAGCAAAGGACGCTGCCCGTGCTTCGTCGCCTACGGGCTGGGCGCGCTGTTCGAGGAAAGCGTTTACGGGCGCAAAACCGCGGGCGGCCTGCACAACTTCGACAAACTAGTAAAGGCGGCGGACTTGACCATGAATTTCGCCTCTCTTCCGCCCTATATGCAGCGCGTCGCGACGGCGCAAAGCTACGCTATGATGAAGGCGGCTCTCGTTAAAAACGGAGGCGCGGAGAAACTCGTTTCGTGCTTGAAGGAAGCCAAAGGGGTTTCAGCCGAATACTCGCAAAACTACGCCGAATGCGTCGGCTTCGACGATTTGACCGAATGGATTGAATACGCGGCGGAAATTTTCGGCGGAAGGCTTTAAATCGAATCAGTCTTCTTGGGGCGCGCGCTTCTTTTCCTGCGGGGGAAGATGCCGCAGGCTTACGCGCCGCAGCGATGCGTGAGCGTTGGCGACGGCGTCGGGGAATTCAGCGTCGAGCGAGTCGAGCAGGCGCCTTACGTAAACCCTTTTGCCGTCCTCCTCTTTGCCGTCCTTCGCAAGCGGGCACAGCGGCTTCTGAACGGGCAGACGGTTAATTTCCGCGTATCTCGCTATCCAAGCCTCCGGGGCGTCGCACAGCGGCCTTATAACCGCGTTGCGGCCGTCGTCGGAAATCAATTTGGGCGGCATCGCGGCGATTCGGGCGTTGAAAAAAACGTTCATCATCAGCGTTTCGAGCGAATCCTCGCGGTGGTGCCCCAGCGCGATTTTGCCGTAGCCGTTTTCCGCCGCGTAAGAGTAAAGAACTCCGCGCCGCATGCGGGCGCACATTACGCACGGGATATTTCCCGGCGCGGAATTTTCTTTTATTATTTTAAAAATCGGGTCGCGCAACGCTTTGTAATCGACTCCGCAGCCGGCGCAAAACGAGCCTACCGCGTCGAAGTCGAAGCGGTCGAATCCGCCGTCAACCGTAACCGCGTCGAGGCGAAACGAAAAAGGAAAGCGCCTTTTCGCGTCGGCGAAAAGTTTTACCATCGACAGGCTGTCTTTTCCGCCGGAAACGGCGAGCAGTATTTTGTCGCCCGGCTCAATCATTTCATACTTCGCCAGCGACGACGCCAAATTGCGGCGCAGCTTGTCGCCCAGCAGCCTGTCGCTCGGAATTTTTTTTCTGCTCACTCGCCCCGGCCGCTTTTTTCCGCGTTTTCCGCCTTGATTTTATTCTGAAATTCGACCATAGCGCGGCGCGTCCGCAGCAGCAGGTCGTCCCGCTCGGCCTTTAAGGCGTCCTCCCCCTCCGGCGTCTTCGGCGGCATCGTTATGAAGTCGAGGACGTAAATTTTAGTTTTGCCGCTCTTCATTAAAAACTTCTTCGGAGGCAGGGCTTCGTTCGTTCCTTCGACGATTATCGGAACGATTACCGCGCGAGCCGCCTGCGCCATAATAAACGCGCCTTTTTTAAACTCTTTCAAAACTCCGTCGCGGCTGCGCGTCCCTTCGGGGAAAATGCAGACCGACATGCCCGACTTTATTTTTTCTGCGTTGCGGTTAAGCGTTTCGATTGCGGAAGCCGAGTTGGAACGGTCCAGCTCGATGCAGCCCGCCCGGCGCATAGCCGCGCCGAAAAACGGCAGCCGAAAAAGCTCTTTCTTGGTTACCATCGCCGCGAAATGCGGCAGCGAGCTGAATATAACCGGTATGTCCAGCAGGCTTGAATGCGAGCTTACGTAAATGTACGCCTCGTCTTTTTTCAGTTTTTCCGCGCCGAAACGCTCGACCTTTATTCCGCAGACGAACAGCAGCGAAACCGGCCAAGCGCGATAGGCGATATAGCGCGCAATAGAGCCGCCGGGCTTGACGACGAGCGAAATAAGCGCCAATACGGAAAAAAAACCGGTCAGAAAAAGCGCGCTTAACGTATTGAAAAGCCCGCGAATTCTCGTAAACATCGTTCGCCTCGCAAACATTTAAAATTATCGTCGGTATTCATACCTTAGGCGGGAAAATATTCTTGAAAATCAGCGTTTTTTAAGAAAATCTATGTCGTCTTCCGCGGAAGCTCCGGCGTTGTGAGCGGGCGGCTGGCCGGCGTCGGGTTTCGTCTGGGCGGAGCTCGGTTTTTCTTTCTCTTGTTTGGCGAACGCGCCGGCGATGGCTCCGGGCGAGATGCAGGTCTGCCCCGTTTTGGCGGACGCAATGACCGCGAAAAGAATGTAAACAACCGCGATTATTATTAAAATAACGGCGGCAGGGCCGTTCTTTTTCTTTTTATCCATGTCCAGTTTTTGTTCCGGAACGGACAATACGATGCTGGTGTGCTTGCGCTGGCCGTACATATCTTCTTCGCTGCCCACGCTTTTCTGTTTAATGGGCGCGGCCCATTCTCCGGCGTTTCCGTCAACGACGCCTTCTTTTTTCTGAGCCGCTCCCCATAGGTTCGGCGGCTCCGTGGGCATTCTGTGCCGTCCTCCGGCGTCGCCCGAAGGCGTTACAGCCGCCATATTCGCAAGAGACTTGCGCCGAATAGCTTCCGGCGACAACCCGGCGCCGCCATGCTGCTCGCTGTATGTGTGATCCTGTTTGCGGCGCGCCGTGGTTTCCATTCCTCTGCTTCCGGGGGGATTAACCGCGTTTACGCGCTTTATTGAAGGCTCCTGCGGGTTGTTCCATTGAAGCCCCGGCCCCGGCGCGCGAGCCGGCTTGCGCGGAGTGTTCTCGTCTGCTCCGACGGAAGGAACCTCGGCCGAGGTCCGTTTTTTCGTCGCTTCCGACGTCGGCCTCACCTGAGGCGGCTCGAAATTTCCCGGAGCCCTTCGTCTGGCGGTCGTCTCCGACTTTTGCGGAGCGTAAGCGTCGAGCATTACGGTTCTCCCCTTGGGCGTATCCTGGCCGCCCCGCAGCGCGCGGGTCGCTTCGTAGCCGTCGTTCTGAACGCTCAGCTTGGCTATTTCCGCAAGCGGGTTGTCGTCGTTGATGAATTCGTTGTCGAAGCCGGGGCCGCCGACCGGATTTTGCGAGACCGAAATTCTGTCGGAGCGCGGACGCTCCGGCGGCTCGCTGGAAGGCCGCGCGAATTTGTCGATTTTCTGCTGAAGCTCGTCGACTTTTATTTCGCCCGACTGCTCGCGCGTGCGGCGCAGGGCGTCGATTGCGGCGGAGCTGTTTTTGAATTGACTCGGCGGCTGCTGCGGACGCCTCGGCTCGTCGTAGTCCGGGCCTTCCTCGGCTCTCGCTATGAGCGCGTCGATAGTCCGTTTGGGGGCTTCCAGCGTGGAGCGCAGATCCTCGGATTTCGGCTGAGGCTTTTTCGCGCCGTAAATGGCCGCGAAATCGGCGTCGGGGTTGGCCGCTATTTTCGTTTGGGCGGCCTGCGCTTCGGGGAGGTTGAAAGCCGAGCCGTCGGCCATGATTATAAACTTAGTCGAGCATTTCGCGCATTTAACCTTCAAACCTTTGTCGGTTATTTTCCGTTCGTCGAAGCGGAATCTGGTTTTGCAGCTCGGACATTGAATAATCATACGTTAAACGCGCCTTTAACCGCCGTCGCAACAAAAAATCTTCGGCGCCCTTCGCGCCTCAATCCTGATTGCTTTTTCTCATCTTCTAGTACTATTTCAAAATCGTTAAATTGTAAAGAAAAAAAAGATAAATATTAGAAAATATAGGACAATATATATGTAAAATCTCAAAATTGCGTCAACCGAAGGGCAAACTATTTTGGAAGATTGTCCCCCTGCCTGACGTTTCCCGCCTCCATTTTTGCCATTAGCGCGCCGAGCGCGTCTTCTTTGCGCTCGAAAAGGCGCGGCGCGACGAGCAGCCCTCCGCGGCTGTCGGTAAAAACTCTCTGAATTCCGATACCGTAGGGAATGACGCGCAAAACCTCAATTAATACGTCGAGATATTCGTCGAGAGAAGAGAAGACGGGCGCGAGCCCTTCTGCGTGCATCCGCTCGGCGCGGGTGTTTTTAAGAACCTGAAAATGATGAATTTTAACGGTCGAAACGCCGCAGGCCGCCGCGAAAAGATGCGTTTGAATCATGTCGTCCAAAGTTTCGCCCGGAAGGCCGAGTATGGTATGCGCGCCGGCAGGGAGGCCGAAGGAGCGCGTCTTCTCGACTGCGCGGGCGAAAGCGGCTGCGTCGTGGCCTCTGTTTATGCGCGCAAGAGTCGCGTCGTTGGACGACTGCAAACCGAACTCCACCCACGCGGGTTTGCTCCATTCGGAAGAGAGCGACGCGAGAAGCTCCAACGCGGCGTCGTCCATAAAGTCGGGGCGGGTGGAAACTATAACGCCTATCATCGACGGTTCCGCGAATGCGGCGGTCCATTCGTCGCGCAGCTTTTCAAGCGGCGCCGCGGCGCTGGTTTCGCGGCTGAAATACGCGAAGAAGGAATCCGTCCGGTATCTTTTTTTAAGGCGCGGAAGCCCCAGCCGCATTTGAGCCGCAACGCTCTGAAGTTTGCCGGACTCGTCGATTTGATACGGAAGAAAGCTGTCGGGGTGGCAGAAGACGCAGCCGCCGAACGCCCTGCGCGGGCAGACTCCGCCGTTGTCCAAAGTCAGCTTTGCGATTTTTTTGCCGAATAGCCGCTCGAAGTGTTTGGTTGCAAAATGAACGCGCCCTCCGCAGCCGCACGTCTCGAAGCCGAGATTCATTTTTACGGCGCCCGCGCGATATAACGCTAAAAGGCGTGCGCCAGCGTCAGAATGTACCAGTGGTCGTTTATTTGAACGATGGTTTGTATGGGAAAGCCGGACCCGTTGGAGAGATGAACGTCGATTTTTTTATTGGGAATAGGCCGTATGGCTCCCATCATGGCGTCCTGCTCGCTCACTATATCGAGGCTCTGAAAGTGCGCTCCGGCGTGAGTGTAAATCCCCATGCCGATGTCCCCCTTCAGTTCCGTGAGAAGGGCTGGATACGTTTTATGATTGGAGTTGAAATAAAGGTCGTAGGTGTTATCGTCGATAAACAGCTCCGTATTTTTAACCACTTCCGCGCCCAGAGCGTTTCCTTTGAACCCTTTCGCCGCCTCGGCCTGCACCGCGTTTACGAAAAGGCAGGCGGTATAATCGGGCGTATTCGCGGCGAACTCTTTGGAGCAGTCCACGCCGTCTTCCTGCTTGGAACTTTCGCTCGATCCGCAGCCAGCGGCAAAAGCCGCAGCCGCGAAAATAACGGCTAAAGCGGCGCCGGTTAAAAGCATTTGACCAACTCGGCCTTGATTTGATATGCTCTTTTCAATCTTTTTAACGGAGGCAAACATGCTCAATAAATACTCCTTATTAAAAGTTATTTTGGCTGCCGCCTTCGCGGCTCTCGTCTTGTCCGCCGCGGCCGCCGGATGCAAAAATCAGGTCAAGGATCCCAAGTCGCCGCCGGCCTTGGAAAAAACAGTATATGCGTATTTAAAGATCGTGCAAGATAAAAATTGGCGGAAGGCGGCCGCCTACTGGGATCCGGAAAAGCTGGATGTTTTCAAAAAACGCATCGACGAATTTCCGCCCAACGTCGTCTTTCTCGCGCTCGACCCGAAAGACGCCTACGAGCACAAGCTAAGCGACATCGACGGGCTTTACGAGTACGAGAAAAAGAAGAAAGAGGAAGAGGAGAAGAACAAAGCGAAGGGCGAGGACGAAGACGAGGACGAAAACGCCGCTCAAAAGCCGAAGAAAAAAGAGCTCAAAACGCCGACGCTCATGGACGTCTTCATCGCGGTCGAGCGTCAGGCCGAGAACATGATTTACGTAAAGAAGGAAAAATGGCTTCAGGTCTGGAGCTACAACATAAAAGAGCGCGCCTGGAAGCTCGTAAGCGAGAAAACCGTAGGGGAAAAAGAAAAAAACAAAGATAAAGAATAGCCCGCGCGGCGCCGTTTAAACAAGGCATGAAGATAATAATATTGTCGCCCGGCGCCAGCAGACTGGAAGGAGTCCCGCGGCTTATAGAGCATTACGCGACTCTTTTATCAAAATACGCGGCGGTTGAAATTAAAGCGGTTAAGCGGCAGGCCGACCCGCGCAGCCCGAAAGAAATAAAACGATTCGAGACGCTAGAACTGTTCAAGGCGGTTCCGAAGGATTACGCCGTAATCGCGATGGACGAGCGCGGACGCCAGCTTTCCACCGTAGAATTCGCCGCGGAACTGGACAAATTTAAAAATTCTTCCAAAAAAGGGCTCGCGTTTCTAATCGGCGGGCAGGAAGGGATAGATTTTTCCGCCGCCCCGGAAGTCGATATGAAGCTGGCGCTCTCGCGCATGACCTTTCCGCACGATTTGGCGCGCGCCATTCTTCTTGAGCAGCTCTTCCGCGCCTTCTCCTTCCTAGACGGACGCCCCTACCACCGCGAATGACGATTTACGCCGCTTCTATAAAGAACTTTCAGCGATAAGAGCCGAGCCGGCGCTCCTACTTGCCGTCTATGTTCTTGGCCTGAATCACGTTGCGCAGCAGAATAAGGAAAATCGGAGACGCGATTGCTATTAGGCCGTAAATCACCCACATAACCTCAGGCCCCTGCCAGTATGAAAAGCCTCCTTGGTAGTAAAGACGCTCGTAGGTGCCTTCGGGGCAGTACTCCTGAAGAAGCCAGCCCGACAGCAGGCCGTTGAGCGGCTTGCTGATGAACAGAACCAGCGCGGAGAGCGACATGTACGCTCCCACCCGGCCGCGCGGCGCGATGTTTGCGGCGTATTCGCTGGTTCGAGGGCTCCATATAACCTCGCCGACGGAGAAGACGATTATTTGAAGCAGAATGATGAGGAAGTATCCCTGCCAAGTGTCCAGTCCGAGGAACCCGAAAGAGCCGCCCGGTATCATAAGGAAAACCATTGATATTGCCGAGATAATCGTTCCGGTTATGAAGCACGGATAAATCGGGAATTTCTGTATCAACGGAACCGCGACGATTAAGCCGATTGAAATCAAGAACGGGTTAATCGCGTTCAGCGAGCCTATCGGCACTCCTTCGCCGACCACGCGGGTGTAATACTTTGGCATTACCATGAACCAATGCGTGAATATCAGCCGGACTCCCAAAATAATCACGAGGAATAGTATGTACCGCCAGAAATTGCTTTCCTTGGCGACGATGTACAGTTTGGAAAAGACCTCTTTTACGATCTTGAGCATTGCGAGCTTTTCGGGCGTTTTGTAACGGCGGTCTTCAAGCTCGGACGGATCGACCGTTTCGCCTTTCGCGAGCCGCTCTTTAATTTTCTCCTGCCGCTCGCGCTCTTCTTCGTCTATGCCTTCGCGCAGGAAAAGATGGATTATAAGATAAGAAAGGAAAACCATGGCGAATCCGAAGATGAAAATCGACTGATTTCCGAACGGAATTCGCAGTTTGTCCACGACGAAACCCGAAAGAACCGCCGCGATGTTCACCGCGAGGTAATATCCCATGAAGACCGTCGTGCGGGTGCGGCTGTTGGTGTAATATTTTTTGGCGGTAAGAATGACGGGGCTCATCAGCGCGGTGCCGAACGCCAGCACGAACAGACCGATGTAAAGCGCGATTACCGCGATCATGTTCATCTTGCTCCAAAAAAACATTTTCGGCAGCGGCTTGGGGTCTTTTTTAATGTTTTCGGGCGTGAAGGTTCCGGCGTGCTGCGGATGTTTGCTCCACGTCATCGCGGCGGTGTTGATTTTCCACATCGTCATCTCTTTGCCGTGGACGTCGGTAATGATGCCGGTGAACGCCAGCTTGCCGACCTTGCTTTCGTCCTGATTTTTAATCTCGATTTCCGCGTATTCCTTATCTAGTCCGCGGTAATTAATTTTTTTCGCAAGCGCGCCTTCCAGCTTCGCGTCGGTGTAGCAGGCGAGCGTGGTTTTATATATTTCGCCGTCGGGCGAGACGACCTGCAGCTTATCCAGCGCCATTTTAGAATGGTCGATTACCTTGCGCCCCGCGCCGATGGCCTTGCCGAGGCTGTAAAGCGACTGGAAAAATCCCTCTTCGACCGCCTTTTTCGATTCCCCTTCCCTGCTGCGGCTCAGAACCCAGTTCTCGTCCTTGACGTTCAGCGGCTGCCCCTTGGCCGTCGGGTGTTCCTCCCATACTCCCGCCGCCCCGAACTTCTCCCATTCAGTCCGTTTTTCGCCGTCGCGGGAGCGCAGTTTGCCGGTAAAATTGATTTTTCCCTTCTTCGTTCCGTCCGCGCTCTCGAAGATGACGGCGCTCTTCATTTCCGGCTTGCCGGCCTCTTCTTCCTCTTTCGAGTAAAACGTGCCGTCCGAGCATTTAAGCTCGTGGCCGGTCATAACGTCCGAGATGTACGTTTCGCCGCCGACCTGCCGCACGACAAGTTCGTCTCCCTTTTTCTCAATTTGCCAAGTTTCTTCTTCAAACTTGGGCGGCTTAGGCTGCTCCTGTCCTTTGGGGACGGGCGGCGTGTAGCTGTTCACTTTCCATTCGTGAACGAGGTAGTCGGTCGAGAATTGGAACTGGTTGTCGGGCAGCGTCGGCACGAACGCGAGAAGCCCTCTCGATATTACAAGCATCGCGAGCCCCACCAGCAGAGCTTTCTTCACGCCGATGGTGTCGGTAAAGGCGCCGACGAAGAATATTACTATGGATATGACCATAGTCCACGCGCCGTAAATCCATCCGGCGGCGACGTCGGAAAAGCCGTAGTTGTCCGTCAGATATTTTATTAAAACGTAGGACAACGTAAAGTAAGCGAGGCTGTCGAATATCGTCAGGCCGTACATTATCCAGACTTCCCTCGGACATTCTTTAAGCACCGCAAACGCTTTGAAGTATTTTTTAATTGACGCCCACATTAAATAAAAACCTTTCGCAAAAACCTGCCGTTATGCCGACGGAAAATTTCCGACGCCTTGAATATTATCAGATTAACCATATGAGACAAGCGGAAAATGAAACTAAGCCGAAAAAGGCTTCGCCCCTCCCGGCTTGAGCGAAAGACGCGAGAACCTCAGACCCGCTCCCGCTTTGGATAAAAAACCGCAGAGGCCGCGGAGCGCGCGGATTTTATTGTAAAAGTCTTTGCGTTTTCGGCGCTCAGCCGCCTTTAAGGACTATTGATTCTATAATTTTATACTGCGCGCCGGTTGAATAAAGGAAGGACCTGTAAACGTTTACCCTGTCGGCGGCGAACGAGCCGAAGAAGGGCGAATCGGGTTCTACGCGCAGCAGCTTGTAATGGTTGAGGTTTATGTTTTTAAGCCGCGCAATCGTAAGGTGCGGCATGAACGGTTTCGTTTCCGCGGCAAATCCGCAGGCGAGGCAGGCGTTTTCAACTCTTTTCCGCAAGTCCGCAAGCGCTCCTTCGGGGTCGTCGGCGACTTTCGCGAAAAGAACCCTCGGCGCGCTCGGAGTCGGGAAAACGCCGGTTCCGGCGACGGTTAATTTAAAAGGAGCCGCGCCTTCGAGAGCTTTTTTTAAATTGCAGGCCAGCGGCGGAATAACCGACGGATCGCAGTCGCCGATGAATTTGAGCGTGATGTGAATCCCTTCGGGATTGACGAAGTTTGCGCTTTTACGGTCGAACGAGCCTTCCAGTTCTCCCTGCCTGCGCCACAGCGCGGCGCGGGCTTCTTCCGATACCGGAAGCGCGACGAATACGCGCCATTTGCTGCGGTTTTCTTTTGATTCCATCATGGACGCCGCCGCGTTCTTTGCGTTTAACGATAAGCGCGGTTATTTCTTCGCAAACGCGCGCGCCGCTCTTCTTCCGAGGAACAGCGCCGCCATTGCGGCCGCCCAAAAGAGCGCCGTCGAGGCGAAAGGCGCGGCGTCGCATCCGCCGTACAGCTCGTAGCGGATGGAGAGCGTGTAGTCGAAGCATTTATCCTTGCCGTCAACCACTATTATGGCCGAGCGCGCGGACGCGGTTCCGACCTTTACTTCTTCCGCCATATTGACTCCGTAGGCGTCCACTCCGATTTCGCACACCGGCGCGGAGCAGTCGCTTAGCGCGTAAATTACGCCGTCGGCTCCGGCGGTGAAAGTTTGCAGTTTGGCCGTTACGGATGCGTTGGCCGGAACTTTTATCATGTAGTAAACTTCTTCGCCGGGCGCGTTTTTAAGCGAGCCGTAGCGGCAGCTTGAGCCGGGGTCGAAGTTCGCTCCCGCCGCGCAGGTGCTTCCCGCCAGCTCCGCGTTCGCTTCCACAACCGCTTTTATATTGCACGCCGACGACTGCATAAACTTCGCTTTGAGCGTATAATTAATGTATCCGTTGTCGGAATCGACGACCAGATAATACGAACCGGTTTGCGGCGCGAGGAAGCGCAGCTTTTTATAAGCTCCGTCAACGTAGGTCGTTCCCTGCGCGCATGCGGCTCCGTCCATGCAGTCGGTAAGAACGTAAATGGCGCCCGAACTAATATTCGTTCCGGTCAGCTCGGCCTCAAGCATGCGGTTGGCCGCAAGGTTGAACCTGTAAACGTTGTCGAACCCGAAGAGAGAGCGCGGCGCGCACGTTCCGGCTTCGTGGCCGAGGTCGTCCGTAGCGTTCATCGTCGTCCCTATGTTGTCTCCTTCTACCAAATCTTTTACGTCCTTGCACCCTTTGGGCGGAACGCAGAAGTTTTCTTCGCAGCCGAGGCCGGGCAGGCAGCCCCAAGGGTCGCCGTCGTCGCAGTAGGCGCCTTCCTGCCCCACGCAGCGGGGCGTTCCGTCCGAGCAAATCATGCACAACGCGTAGTTTTGCTCGCAATTCACGCTTTCCATCTCGCCGTTTTGCTCGTTGCAGACCGTTAATATCGACCCTTGACAGTAAGCCGGATTTTCAGCGGCGGAACACCAAGGCTTCTCTTCCTCGACGGGCTCCGGATCTTTTTCTTTTTCGCTTTCAAGCTCCGGCTCAGGCTGAACGTCGCAGTCGCCTACCTCTTTGCAATGGTCGATGTCGCAGACTTGGCACTCGTTGCACTTCTGAACGAGCGTCCACGATATTCCGCCCGCGCCGCATTTTTCAACGTTGTTGTTGCGGCAGCGAAGCGTTCCGGGCTCGCATGCGGGCAAATCCTGTTCGGGTTCGGCGTCGTAAGTTACTATGTCGCCGTCCGACGTCTCCGGCTCGGAAGCCTTTTCTTCCTCGATTTCCGGCTCGGCCTCGTCCTCCAACTCGATTTCGCTTTTATCTATGCACCGCCCCTCGAAGCAAACGTAATCGCCGTCGCAGGTGGTCTGCCATATCCAATTGCCGTTCGCGTCGCACTTAACCACGGCGTTGTTTTCGCGGCATTCCTTCTCGTCTTTGACGCACTTCTCGGCGTCGTCGGCTTCCTGCTCCCGCTCGTCGGCGGTTTCGAGAACTTCGAGCTCGTCGTCGGCCTGTTGTTTGGCCGTTCCGGAGCTTCCGCATCCGGCGGCGAATAACAGCGCGGATAAAAGCGCGGCGGCGGCGGCAAAAATTTTGCGGCGGTTTATTTTTTTCATGTCAAGCCTCCAAAGAGTTCTTATCTTTATAAATTATACCAAAACGCGGGCGTTGGAAATAAAATTTATCGGCTTGGCGCAAACAAAAAAAGACGGACAGTTAAGTCCGTCTTCCAAGTTTTTCTTCAATTCGCTCTCTACGAGCAGCCCATCGAGTTGCCGCAGACTATACACTTGTAGCAAGTTCCGTTGCGAAGCGTCAGGTTGCCGCATATATTGCACATCGGCGCGTCGCCCATCAGTTTGCCGAGCTGCGCGTTTACGCCTTGAAGGCCGGTCTTGGCGTCCGCTTCGCGAGAATTAGCGCTAGCATTTCCCTCGCTGCCGCGAGCCGCTTTAGTATCGGCGGCGGAAACGGTTTTTGCTTCGCTTTTAACGGCGGCGGCCTTTTGGGACGCCGGCGGAGTTTGAACTAGAGCCGGCTTATTAGGCGAGTGCGCCGCGTCGCCGCTTTTTTTCTCCATTAATGCGATCATCGGCGGAACCTGCACGAAGTCGGTGCGGCCAAGGTATTCCAGCGCGAGGAATCGGAAGATGAAATCGACGATGCTGGTCGTGCTCTTGATGTTCGGGTGGTTGACCATGCCGGAGGGCTCGAACCGCGTGAAGACGAACATATCGACGAAGTCCTCAAGCGGCACGCCGTACTGCAGTCCCAGCGACACCGCGATTGCGAACATGTTCATAATGCTGCGGAACGTCGCGCCTTCCTTGTGCATGTCGAGGAATATCTCGCCGAGCGAGCCGTCGTCGTACTCTCCGGTGCGGATGAACAGCTTTTGTCCGCCGATTTTTACTTCCTGAGTAATTCCCTTGCGCTTTGTCGGCAGACGCCTGCGCTCGGCTTTGGGCGCGGCTAAAACGGCGTTTGCCGCCGCCAGTTTGGCCTCGGTCTCGGCGAGTTTCGCCTTCAAATCGGCTATTTCGGCTTCGTAGTCGGACGCCGTTCTCGACGCGGCGTCGGCCTTTTTATCGCTGGAAAGGGGCTGGCTGTGCTTGCTGCCGTCGCGGTAAACCGCCACCGCCTTCAGCCCCAGCTTCCAAGAGTCCATGAAAATTTTCTTTACGTCTTCCACGGAAGCCGTTTTGGGAAGGTTTACCGTTTTGGAAATTGCGCCGGAAAGGAAAGGCTGAACCGCGGCCATCATGCGGACGTGCCCCATCGGCTCGATGAAGCGGACGCCCTTGCGGCCGTTCGGGTTGGCGCAGTCGAAGACCGGCAGGTGTTCCTTCTTTAGTCCGGGCGCGCCCTCGATGGTGCCGACGCCGCATATCGCGTCTTCCGCTTCGGCGATTTGTTTTTCGTCGAAGCCGAGCCTCGTAAGTATTTCTCCCCATTTTTCCAGCGGCAGGCCGATTCTCTCGTACAACGCCGCGCCGACTATGGACGGAGAGAACGCGCTTGAGAGCTCCATTGCCGACGGCAGAGCCTTCTCCGCGCGCGCTATCTCTTCGCGGGTAAGCCCTTTCTCGGCGAGCGTTTTGTGGTTTATATGCGGCGCGCCGATGAGCGTCTGCGTCCCCTGCACGTAGGCTATTATGTCGTTGATTTGCACTTCGTCGTAGCCGAGCTTTTTTAACGCCTGCGGAACGCTGGCGTTGATGATTTTCAAAAATCCGCCGCCCGCCAGCTTCTTGTATTTTACCAGCGCGTAATCGGGCTCGATGCCGGTCGTGTCGCAGTCCATCAGGAAGCCGATGGTTCCGGTGGGAGCCAAAAGCGAGACCTGCGCGTTGCGGTAGCCGTGCTTCTCGCCCGCGTCCAGCGCCTTGCGCCAAGCGTCCAGCGCCTCGACGTAAAGGTTTTGGTCGTCCTTTGAAAGCGCGCTTTTGTCGATGCGGCGGCTTTCGTCCATGTGCATGTGAATTACTTCAAGCATCGGCTTTTTGTTCTTCTCGTATTCCTCGAAGGCGCCCATGTTGGCGGCTATGCCGGCGCTGACTTCGTAAGCGAAACCGGTCATAAGCGAGGTAACGGCCGCCGAGAACGCGCGGGCTTCGTCCGAATCGTAGGGAAGCCCTTTTACCATAAGCAGCGCGCCTAAATTGGCGTAGCCGATGCCCAGCGGCCTGAACAGGTGGCTGTTCCGCGCGATTTCCGCGGTGGGATAGGAGCTGGCGTCCACGATGATTTCCTGCGCGGTGATAAACAGCTTTACCGCCTGCTTGAACGCCGGAACGTCGAGCGCGCCGCCGTTTTTAACGAACTTCATCAGGTTGAGGCTCGACAGGTTGCAGGCCGAGTCGTCGATGAACATGAATTCGGAACAGGGGTTGCTGGCGTTGATGTCGCCCGACGCCTTGCAGGTGTGCCACTTGTTGATAGTGTCGTGGAACTGCAGACCGGGGTCGGCGCACTTCCATGCGGCCTCGGCAAGTTCGTTGAACAGGTCGCGCGCCTTGAATTTCTCGTTGACTTTGGAGTCGGTGCGGTATTTCGTTTCCCATAGACCGTCGGACTCGACCGCTTTCATAAAGGCGTCGTTCACGCGGACGGAATTGTTGCCGTTCTGGCCGGAAACCGTTTTGTACGCCTCGCCGTTGAAGTCGGAATCGTAGCCCGAAGCGATGAGCGCGCCGACTTTCGCCTCTTCCTTTACTTTCCAATTTATGAAGTCGCGTATTTCTGGGTGATCGGCGTTGAGAATGACCATTTTGGCCGCTCTGCGCGTGGTTCCGCCGCTTTTCGTCGCTCCCGCGGCGCGGTCGAACACTTCTAGGAAGCTCATAAGGCCGGAGCTCGTTCCGCCGCCCGAAAGTTTTTCCATTTTGCCGCGGATGAGCGAGAAGTTGGTGCCGCTGCCCGACCCGTATTTAAAGACGCGCGCCTCGTTTTTTATGAGGTTGAAAATGCTCATCAGGTCGTCGTTGACGCTTTGAATGAAGCAGGCCGAACATTGCGGCCGCTCGTAAGAGTTGGTCGATTGGACTACGGTTTTCTTTTTGAAATCCCAGTAAAAGTTGCCGCCGGAGCCGGATATGCCGTAAACGTGGTGCAGTCCGAGGTTGAACCAGACCGGCGAATTGAAAGAGCCGCGCTGCGTCAGCAGCAGGTAGGCGAGCTCGTCCTCGAACGTCTTCATTTCGTCGGCGTCTTTGAAGTAGCCAAAATCAAGGCCGAACTGCGCGACCGTGCGCGTTACGCGGTAAACCATTTGGCGCACGCTGGTTTCGCAGCCGGTTTTGGGCGCGCCCGCTTTGCGGAAATATTTTGAAACGGCTATGTCAACGGCAAGCTGCGAAAAATTCTCCGGAGCTTCCACCCCTTTCATGGAAAAGACTACTTCGCCGTTGGGCTGGTAAATCGCGCTGTCGCATTTTTTCCATTCGACCATGTCGTAGGGGGAGTGTCCGGCGCGGGTGAAATATCTGTTGATAAGCCTGTTTGCGGCTTTAACTTTGGTCATCGTTCTTCCTCTTCTGGTCTCTTTCTCGACGGTCATTTTATAGCTCCGTTTGCTTTTGTTTTTAGACGACAGTAACCTTTTAAAGAACGTTGCGGCAATTCTTTATGAAAAATAATTTATGATGTAATTTTTTAGCTTACTGATATATGGGTTTAGCGCCCTCTTGGTTGGTTGTCAAGAGAAACCACAATATATTGTGGTTAAAAAACTTAATAAGGCATGTTAAACACAAGATATAGTATAACGGCGTTGAATACCCGTTGAAAAGGCGCGTAACCGCCCGAATTCAGAAACGTATCTCAAAATGAACTTCGCGGCGCAAAAATGTCAAAATATCAAAATAACTAGTTATAAGAATTTTTTATTAAATTTATTTAATTCATTCCGCAGACAAAGTCAATTCTTTTTCTATAATTAATAATGTATTTTATAAGCGGCGCATGCTCGGCGGGTTAAAAATAAATATGAGAGCGAAATTAATTTTAATTAATCTCCGCGCCGCGCGGCCTGCGCGTTTTTTTACAATTCCGGCTGAAAGGCGCGTCCGCCTTCCCGCCGCGATAAGCGGGCGTTAAATTAAATTTGCGCAAAATTATACGCTCTATTGACATATAACCGCGCTCAATTTATACATTAGTTTAATGACGCTTTTGGCCGTATTGAAACAAGGCGGTTGTAAATGCTTAAGAAAATAACCTTTTATCTTCTCGTCGTTTCCGGAATAGCGGGGCTGATCGTCTGTTTCAAGGCGATGGCGATGAGCGTCGACTGTCCGCTTGGCCTGCTTAAAAGCGACTTCTGCAAAATCGGGACGGGCGACGCGAGCAGCTGCACGAGCGCCATTTGCGGAAGCTGGGGAAAAATATTCGGCGTATCCAACGGAACGTGGGGAGCGATATATCACGTCGTTCTTCTTGCGGTATGGACGTCGGCGCTGCTCTCTAAAAATCGGCGCGGGCGCATAATGTCGTTTCTTTTCTTTCAAACCGTTTTCGGCGTCGCCTACGCCGTATTTATGGCGACTCTTCTTACGTTCGTCGTAAAAGTTCCGTGCCCCATCTGCATCGGTTTCTACATCACCGCGGTTATAAACGCAACTCTCGCCTTTGTTTACACGCATAAAATCGCCGAGGGCGGCGTTGCGGGGCGTTTAAGACTGGCGATTCTTTTTGCGAAGGAAGGGATTGCGAACATGAAGGTATGGGCGGTAGCGGCTCTGTGCGCGGCGGTCTCGGCGGGGATGATTTTGGGCGTTGCGGCGAAAGAGAAAGAGACCAAGAAAAAGGTCGATGAAATAAATAAAAAGCAGGCCGAAATAGAAAAGGCCGAAAAGACCGAAAAAGCCGACCACGCTCCCTCCCCAGACGCTGAAAACAAGGGAACCGAGCTTTCGGACAAGGAAAAGCAAAAAGACATAGACCGGATGAAGAGGATGTGGGGAATGTTTTTGTCCGAGCCTCTGCCCAAGGAATTAATCCCCTCCGATTCCGGCCTTATTCTGGGCAACCCGAACGGCAAAACGACGCTTTACATCTTCACAGACTACGAGTGTCCGTTCTGCGTAAAAATGGAAAAAGCTCTGAAGGACGTGGCCGAGCAGGTCAAAGACCTGAAGGTCGTCCGCAAGGACTATCCGCTCGATCATCACTGCAACCCTCTGCTGAAAGGGCGGCGTTTCCATCAGGCTTCGTGCGACGCGGCGTATTTCGCCCGCTGCGCGGCGGCCAACGGCGGCGACTACTGGAAAGCCTCCGACAAACTTCACGAAAAATACCGCGAGCTGGAGGACGACTCGACTTTTAAGTCTATCGCCGAAGAGATGGGATTGAAGTTTAAAGCGGTGGAAAACTGCATGAAAGACCCGTCGAACGACGCGCATATCAAAACGCTGAAAGACGTCGAAGAAGGGCTGCGCCTTAAAATCGACGGCACCCCCACGCTGCTTATCAACGACAGGCTTATTATTTTGCCCGCCGGCCCTAAGGAATTGATTCAAATCATAAAACTCCTCAACGGCCAAAATCCCGACTATAAGCCGCCGCTGCCCAAAGACGCGGAGACGGAATTTCTCGAAAAAGAAAAACAATTGGAACAACAGGGAAAATAAAAAAGCGGCCATTTGGCCGCTTATTTTTTTGCCGCCGGGCTTATCAACCGAACTTGATTTCCACGTCCCTGCGGTGTTCGGGCTCAATCTCCCAGAGTTTGCGCGGGCCGTAATTGAACATGCGCGCGATGAAGACGTCGGGGACGCTCTCGATGCGCGTGTTGTAAATGTTCGCCGATTCGTTGTAAAGCTCGCGCCGGTCGGCTATGGCGTTTTCTATCTCGGTTACGCGCCCCTGAAGCTGCCTGAAGCCCGCGTCGGCCTTCAGGTCGGGGTAGCGCTCCGCCACCGCGAACAGCGAGCGCAGCGCTCCGCTTATCGCGTTCTGCGCGTTCATGGCGGCTTCTTCGCCGCCGGCGCTTTGCAGCATGGAGCGCGCTTTTATCACCGCTTCAAGCGTTTCGCGCTCGTGGTTCATGTATCCTTCGCAGACTTTAACCAGCTTGGGAAGCTCGTCGAACCTTTGTTTGAGCAGAACGTCGATGTTGCTCCACGACTTGTCGATGTTGTTTTTAAGCGCGACAAGCCCGTTGTAAATAACTATGGAGTAAATAATTACCGCCATAATAAGAGCCAGAATAACGGCCATTACGATTAATGCCACAGCCATGCGTCCTCCGGAAGGGGCGGATAAAACAAAGCGGGAGGAGCGTCTCGTCGAGGCGCCGCCTCTCGCGTTAAATGCGAAACCAGTAAAGGCTGAGAAACCGGACTATTTTTTCTTTTCGTCCTTTTTCTCTTCCTTTTTTTCCTCTTTCTTTTCGTTCTTTTTTAGAGCTTCTTTAAGGCTCTTTATCGCGTCGTCGGCGGCTTTTTTAATTCCGTCGATGAGATCGCCTTCTTTGGCCGCGTTCGCGGACGCGCGCGCCGCGCTCGTCCCCTTTTCGGCGTCGATTACCGTAAGGTTGATAACGAACTGATCGCCCACCTTGCCGACGCTGCCGGTCAGGACGTACTGGGCTTCGAGAGCCTTCGCGAGCTGCCCGTAGCATTTATCGTCGTTGCAGCTTCCCATGAGGGCTTCTTCGTTTTTGCTCTGAAGAACGACTTTTACGTCGGCGGAGCAGACGACGTTCATATCCTTGGCCGCGTTTGTAAAGTGCGTGCAGAGAATTTCGCCCAGCGTCGCTACGGTGTCGGCGTTCACTCCGGTCGCCTTCAGCTCGTTGATTATCACTTTTTTACCGTCGGCGGCGAAAAGCGAGCCCGCCAAACACAGCGCCGCGGCGGCTATGGCAAGAGCCAGTATCTTTTTCATTTTTTCCTCCTATAATGGACTTGTTTCAAGTTAAATTCATCATCTATGCGCTCAGTTTTTCTTTTCCTTCGCGTTCTTTTGCTTTTCGGCCTTGTCTTTCTTTTCTCCTTCTTTGGGCTTAACCTCGGCTTCGGCTTTCTTCTCGTCCGTTTTTTTCTCAAGCGGCGGCAGGCCTAGATAGCCGCGCGCTTCGTTCTCCAAAGCCTCTTCGTTCGCTTCGTTGTAGCCGGAAACCGCTTTCAGAACCTTTTGATCTTTGTCAACGAACAGCATCGCCGGCAGATTTATGTTGCCGTCGAAGTAATTTTTAAGCATCAAAGCCACGTATCCGCCGCCCAGAACCGGAAAGCTGAACTTGTTCTCCGCAGCGAACTTCTTGGCGGCTTCAAGCCCTTCAGGGTCGGTATCGACGCATACGGAAAGAACCATGAGTCCTTTGCCTTCGCCGCCTTCGTCCTTGTACTTTCCGTACAATTTCTCAAGCGCGGGCATTTCTTTTTTGCACGGCGCGCACCACGACGCCCAGAAGTTTACCAACAGCAGCTTCTTGGGGTTTGCGGCGTCCTCGCCGACGAAGTTGGTTATCTTGACCAGTCCGCCTTCGCCCTTTTTTGCGAGCAGAGGCGGCAGGCCGAAGAACTCGGCGACTTCTCCTTCCTTGACCTTGAAATCGGCCTTGGCGTCGAGAAGCGCAAACAAAACGGACAAAACCGCGCAGGCTGCCGCCGCGATTAACAAAGCTTTCTTCCTGCTGCCGCTAACGACCATTAATAATACCTCTTCGCTCCGCTTCCGCCATAGCCGACAATTCAGTTCGGATTATCTCCTGAACGGCGCTTATCGGCAGTCCGGCGTCCGCGGTCAACAACTTATAAGACCGCTGCAACGCGAAAATATTCAGATAATTCTCGCGAACCTTGTTTAAAAAGTCTTCGTATTCGTAAATTTCGCCGCCCCGACCGTCTTTTTTTATCCGTTCGAGCGACGTTTTAGGGTCGATGTCGAGAAAAATCACCAAGTCGGGCTGACGAAAAAACTTCGACGTTTCGGCGAGCCATTCAAGCGGCAGTTCGACGCCCTGATAGGCGAGCGTGGAATAGTTGTACCTGTCGCAGATTACCGTTTTGCCCTGCGCCAGCGCGGGCTCGATTACTCGGTTCAAATGCTCCTGTCTGTCGGCCATAAAGAGGTGCGCCATAACGAGCGGGTGCGGCTCAAACGCGCCGTTTCCTTTTAGCGCTTGCTTTATCATCGCGCCAATCGGCCCGCTTGAAGGCTGAAACGTAAGCTCGCATTCGCGGCCGCAAACGCGCGTAAGCCACTCCGCAAGCAGCCTGCTGTGCGTTGTCGTGCCCGCTCCGTCTATTCCTTCAAATACTATGAACATAAAAGCTATTATAACTTATAGCCGGCAATCGGTCAAAAAAAGAATTTTCAACGCGATTCGTCGATTCGTCTATATTACAAAACGTTCCCGGTTTGTATAAACGCCGTTAAGGACGCGGAGAAACGCGGAGTTTTATAAAATTTAGTTATTTTTCTTGCAAAAATTCCATAGGGATTGAGCGGTTATATCTCGTCTCGCGAGCTTTAAGATTGGTTTAGAATATATAACGAACCGCGCAAGGCCAAAATTAGCGCAAAAAATACGCCTGCCCGTGTTGACAGCGGTAAACCGCTGTTTATATTTGCCTTCCATGAGAGGTTGCTTAACGGCAATTTTTTTACGGTTCTTTTTAAACCATTTATTTTGTTGATATTTTTCAACCTATCACTTTTACCAGTTAGAAGGAGGAGCTAATGAAGTTACGTCCGTTGAACGACAGAATCATCGTCAAACGCATGGAAGAAGAGACCAGAACGGCCAGCGGCATCATCATACCCGACACCGCCAAAGAGAAGCCGATTCAGGGCAGCGTCGTGGCCGTCGGCCCCGGCAAAACCAAGGAAGACGGAACCAAAGTTAAGCCCGACGTCAAAGAGGGCGACATGGTTCTCTTCGGCAAATACGCCGGAAACGACGTAAAATTTAAGGACGAGGAATACCTCATCCTTCGCGAGGAAGATATTCTCGCCGTAATCGAGAAATAACGCAAGTCAATAAATAAATTTAACTTTTAATACATTTACCTCTTGAAAGGAGATTACCATGGCAGCGAAGACCATAGCCTATTCCGACGAAGTAAGAAGGAAGCTTCTCGCCGGCGTGAACGCGATTTCCAACGCGGTTAAAGTTACCCTCGGCCCCAGAGGCCGCAACGTCTGCATCGAAAAAGCCTACGGCTCCCCGACCGTAACCAAAGACGGCGTAACGGTAGCCAAAGAAGTAGAGCTTGCCGATAAGCTCGAAAACATGGGCGCCCAGCTCGTCCGCGAAGTCGCCAGCAAAACCAGCGACGTCGCCGGCGACGGCACCACCACCGCCACCGTTTTAGCTCAGGCCATCGTAAACGAAGGTCTGCGCATGGTGGCCGCCGGACACAACCCGATGTATCTCAAGCGCGGCATCGAAAAGGCCGTCGAGAGAATCACCGCCGAGCTTAAGACTTTCAGCACCGAAGTGCAGAACCACAAAGAAATCGCTCAGGTCGGAATAGTAAGCGCCAACGGCGACGCCACCATCGGCAACATCATCGCCGAGTGCATGGAAAAAGTCGGCAAAGACGGCGTAATCACGGTCGAAGAAGGCAAGGGACTCGAGACCAGCAAAGAGTTCGTCGAAGGTATGCAGTTCGACAAGGGATACATCTCCCCGTACTTCATCACCGACGCCGAGAGAATGGAAATCGCCCAGAACGAACCGCTCATTCTTATTTACGACAAGAAAATCAGCGCGATGAAAGACATTCTTCCGCTGCTCGAACAGGTCGCCAGAATGGGCAAGCCCCTTCTTATCATCGCGGAAGACCTCGAAGGCGAAGCGCTGGCGACTCTGGTCGTCAATAAAATCCGCGGAGTGCTCAACGCCGCCGCCATCAAGGCTCCGGGCTTCGGCGACCGCCGCAAGGCCATGCTCGAAGACATCGCCATCCTCACCGGCG
>CAYNVS010000023.1:4506-45819 GCA_964400725.1 uncultured Myxococcales bacterium | reverse complement strand
AAAACGAAACGGAAGCGCCGCAAAACGAGTTGGACGAACCGCCAAAAAAAACGCAAAACGAAAAATCCGCGTTTGAAAATTACGCGCCGCAAAAAGGAGCGGAAGAAAATCCAGCGATTGGAGCGAATTATTACGTTTCTCCCCCGTCGATGGGGGCAAGGCGGATGTAGTCGATTTGCGTCTGGCCGTAAACGCGGGAATCGAAGATTTCAAATCCCGCGGAGGCGATTAAACCGGCGATTGTTTCCGACCATTTAGCCGGATGCTCTACAATCGCTACGGTTTCGGGTTTGAAAACCGTGGAAACTAGGCGGTTCTCGAAAATAAATCGGTAAAAGTTGGGAATGAACGGAGGATCGAAGAAGATTATATCGAATTTAAGCCCCTCGCGGGAGAATTTTTTAACCGCAAGCCTGAAGTCGCCGCGGAAAACGAAACATTTGTCGCCGATTTTAAAATCTTCAAGCGTCGCTTTGATGTTTTGCGCGTTTTGCAGATTTATTTCCGAAAAAGTCGCCCTAACCGCGCCGCGGCTTATCGCCTCTATGCCGTAGCCGCCGCTTCCCGCAAAACAATCCCATACGCTCGCGCCTTCCACGCGCGACGCAAGGACGCCGAAAACGGCCTCGCGAACCATGTGCGTAACCGGCCGGGCGCGCTCGTCCTTAGGCGCTCTTATTTTGCGCCCCTTCAATTCGCCTGCGATAACTTTAATCTCGGCCATGCGGGGAAAGGTAATACAAACGCTTCGGTTTGGCAAGAATTAACTAAAACCGCGGCGGCGTAAAAATTATTGCGTCAAAACGTCGATTTATATTTGCATAACTATAAATATATAGATAAAATTTAAAGAAGAACGTTCTTTTTTAACGCGGAGGTAACAGGTGAAAACAAAACATAGGACATTTTACGCGGTTAAAACCCTTTTAAGCCTTGCTTTCTTGGCTTCGTGGCTGCTTCACGGCTGCGGAAGTTCAAGCACGGCGGTAAACAACGGAGACGACGACGGCGATCTCAACTTTGAGACTGAAAAGGTTGAAACGGACAAAACCGAATCGGACGTCAACGCCGACGGAGAAAACGGAAAAGTCCTTATCACCATACCGGCGGACTCGCTGTCGTTCGGAAGCGTGCAGTTTCTTCAAACCAAAACCATGGATTTGACCATTAAAAATAACAGCAGAACCGAAACGATAAGCGTGAACCTCATCGACATCGTTCAAACGCCCGCCGCGGACGGAAAAAACAAGTTCGAGCTGACGGAGCCGTTTTCGCCCTTTCAGCTTAAAGCCGGTTACGAGACGTACATTAACATAAAATATACGCGCTACGACGACAAAGACGACAGGGCGACGCTCGAAATCGCCTCCGACGCAACGAACGCGCCGATTATACGCGTGGCTCTGCGCGCCGAGCGCAAAGGAACCAGCGAGCTGAAAATTTTAGTTCCGTGTCTCGACGGAGACTCCGGCTGCATCGGCAACTACAAGCCGCTCGCCATCGACGCCGAAGGACGCGCCAACTTCGCCGTAGGCAACACCCCCGCCAACACCCAGCTCGAATCCGAGGTTTTGCTTTGCAACATGCCCGAAACCGTTGAAGAAAACAACAAAACTATAAATATAACCGGTTTTGTTATGACGACATCCGGCGGACAGGCTCTCTTTGACGTTACTCCTGCGACCGCTCCCTCCGCCGACGATCCGGTCGTCATTTCGCCGACGGCGACGCCGTCGCCCGACGTCTGCCTCAAAGCGGCGGTAATTTATCATCCGCCGGCGCCGACCTACGGCAACACTCATAAAATCACAATGCGCATCGACCACAACGCCGATTCGCCCTCGATTAAAGTAGTGAATCTGGACATGGAAGGCACAGCGTCCAGATCGGCGCTGGATATTCAGCCCAGCCCGATAGATTTCGGCAAAGTGCCGATGAACCCCAACCCGCCCCCGTCAATCGACGTTACTATCAGCAACCCGACTGCGGCGGAAGTTAAAATTACCAAAATAGCGGTCGCGGGCGTCAACATGCCGTTTACGTGGCAGTTCATCAACGGCGAGACCTTCCCGGTCGTTTTAAGCGGAATGGGGTCGGTTGCGTTTAAAGTTTACTTCGCCCCAACGCGCGCCGGCGAAATTGCGACCAAACTCGTCATTTCCACCAACATTCCCGGCTCGTCGGACATACTAGTGGATATTACAGGCATAGGCAGACAGCCCAATCAGAAGCCGGTCGCGAAAATAGCCAGAGCCAAGGCGCAGTCCGACATTATTATGCCGATAGTTACGAACACCTGCTCCGGCGTCAACTGCGACACGCTCGCCTTCTTCGGCGACATATCCTACGACCCCGACCGCGACGACTGGAACACCAACGGCATCAAGGCGTATCACTGGAACTTCGAGAGCGTTCAGAACAGCAACTTGCAGGTCTGGTGCAACTGCGACCCGTCGAGCCATCCTCCCGCTGGCTGCCAAAACGGCTATTACAACCCCGGCGATATTGAGTGCAACGCACCTATTATCAATTTTACAACCGGCATCGACGTTTCGGGAAGATATAAGCTGACGCTGGTTGTGGAAGACCTGGACGGCGAAAGAAGCGATCCGAAGAGCGTCGTCATTCAAACCTACGGCAGCGACGCGATTACGATTGAAATGAACTTCACATGCAAAGGAACGCGCATGGACGTTGACTTGCAGTGGGTCGCCCCCAACGGAAGCATGTGCTCCGCCGCCGCCATGAACTCGCAGCGCACCTGCTCCTTCGGGAATTACGGCTCGCCGATAGTAACCGAATACACCAACGGCTGCGGCGTAGGCCACACCGAGGCGATTACGCACGAGGCCGCGGGAGACGGCACGTACCGAGTTAAAGTTCTATTTATAGAAAACTGTTACTGGGATTTGCCTTTATCGCTGCCTATTCCGGTGGAGTGCCTTGCGCCCGAAGACACGGACATAACGCTTAAATTTTACGTCAACGGAATATTTAAATCGGATTGGACTAGAACCGCGAACCTGAAGAACAAAGGCGACACGAAGGAATGGACGATAGTCAAGTCCAACGGCGCCTTTATGCCGCCGAGCAACTAAGCCGGAACTTGCTGTTTGGGCGCGTGGCGTTTGCCTCGCGCCGTTTGTAATTTTTAAAATCAGGGGTCGCAAAGGACTCGTTTTTTGCGTTTGTTTTTTTTGTTGTCGGAGTATTGCCATGATTAAACAAACCGTTTCTTTAGTTTTGCGCGCTCGAAACCTCGCTTTCGCGGCGGCGCTTATCGCCGCGCTTTCGGCTCTTGCGATTTCCTGCGGAACCTCTTCGATTTCGGGCATCGTCAAATGCAACGTCGATAAAGACTGCCCCGACGGAACCGTATGCTGGGTTGCGGAGCATATCTGCAGACCGGCGGCGGACGCGGACGGCGACGTTGAAGACGCCGCGGAAACTGGCGACGAGCCGACAGAAACCGAAGATAAAATTTCGGACGAAACGCCCGTTGAGGATGGGGAAGACGGGCTTCCGGACGACGCGGAGGACGACGCCGACGCCGAACCCGCCGATTACGAAGAGATTGCCGACGAGAATATCGAGGAAGAACCGGTTCAAGGCGATCCGTGCATACAAGTTCCCAAAGAGCTGTGGTTCGACATGCCCGCAATCGGCGTTCTTCAGCAGCAGGGGCTTGAAATCAAAAACGGATGCGCGGGAGTTCTGCATATTTCTGAAATTTCGCTCTCCTCCGAAACCGACGCGGAAGTTTTCAGCGTTTCAAATCCTTCGGTTATGGAAGTCGCGGCCGGATCGTCGGTAAACGCAATCGTCCGCTTCATGCCCAAAACTACCAGTCAAGACGGCGGCGCGGTTTTAATTAAAACCGACGACAAAAATTACCCGCAGGCAAGCGTTCAAATTAAAATCAGTTCCTGCAAAGGCGGCGGAACAATCGACGCTTCTTCGCGCTCGATTAACTTTGCCAAAACCGAAGTGGGGCAGAAGCCGACCACGATTTTCAAAATCACAAACTCGTCGCTCTCGGAATGCATTAATGTAAATAATTTTATTCTTAATTGCGTAACCGGCGATTCGCCCTGCCCGTTCTCCGTCGCCGAGCCGGAGGAAACGCGTTTCGTATTAAACGCAAACGCTCAGCGGCAGGTTAAAATCGTATTTGACGCCGCCAAGGAAGGGCAGTGGACCGCGGTTTTGAAAATAGTCAACGACTCGCTTAACGACCCTAACCTGCCCATTTACATAACCGCCGATTCCGGCGTGAACCGGCTTGAAGCCGCGCCCGCGTCGCTTGAATTCGGAGAAGTAACCGTCGGCGCGGACGCGAAGAAAACGGTCGCGATTAAAAATACCGGAATAAAATCGGTTAAACTTACAAACCTTTATTTAAGCGAAACGACAGCCGCCTCTTTCAGCGTTTACAACGGCGGCTCGAACGTCGGCAAGCAGATTGAGCCGGGCGCGAACGTAAACGTAACTATAAAGTACGCTCCGACCGCTTTAGGAGAAGAAACCGGCGAACTGGACGTAATCTCCGACGCGACAATCGGCGCGACGATTAAAGTGCCGCTCTCCGGCAAAGGCGCGAACAAGGAAATCGACCTTTATCCGCCCGCCATTGCGTTCGATAACGTAACTATTAAAACGACGGAAAAGCGTCAGGCCAAACTCATAAACAACGGCTCGAACCCGGTAACAATTAATATAATTAAATACGATCAGGACGGCTCGCCCTTCGGGGTGGAGCTCCCTCAGGGGACGACGTTCCCGCATGCGGTCGCTGGCGGAACTTCTTTCGAGTTCGACGCTACTTTCGCGCCTTTGAATAAGGAATTTTACCAAAATCAGCTCTCGGTTTATCTCGAAGGACGCCCCGCGCCCTACGTGATAGTGGTTTCAGGCAAAGGCGTAGCCCCCGAAATAGAAGTCAAACGCGCGGACGGCCAAAGCGTTGCCGCAGGAGTCGCGGTGGGCGACGTGAACGGCGGATCGAGCAAAGACGTAATGTTGATCGTTGCCAACAGAGGAAACGCTCCGCTCTCGTTCGAGGCAATCGAAGTAGTCGCCGCCGAAGGTCAAAGCGCGCCCGACGCGGGCTTCTCGGTTAAATACGACAACCTCAACGCGCTCGACCCGAACATGACTAAGCCGGTAACGGTTACCTTTAAAAGCGACCCTCCCGGACGCGACGCCAAGGCCGCGCTGAAGATAAAAACGAACGACCCGAATTTCCCGGAGACGCTGTTGACGCTTACCGCGACGGTGGTCGCGCCGACGATTAAAGTTTATTACGACGGCTCCGAAGTCTCGTCCTACGATTTCGGCGAATTTTTAATCGGACGAACGAGCAGGCCGGTTACTTTGGCAATCCGAAACGTCGGATTCGGCATGCTTTACGTAAATTCAATTACGAAAACCGGCGCGCAGGCGGCTTTTTTCGGCGTTACGCCCGCGACGAACCTTCCGGCCAGCGTGCGTCCTTACTCCACAAGCTCCAACGAACTGCTGGTAAACGTAACTTTCTCGCCGACCGAGACGATTCAATACGCAATTGCGCTCGCTATAGCCAGCAACGACGGACAAAACCCGTCGCTCAACCTGACTATTAAAGGCAAAGGACGCGCCTGTCCGGCGGATTGGTACGACGTCAACAACGACGCCTACGACGGCCCCCGCGCCGACGGCTGCGAGTACAACTGCGTAAAGAGCGAGGGCGGCGTCGAAGTCTGCGACGACAAAGACAACGACTGCAACGGCAAAGCGGACGAAATTTTCACGTTGAAAGGCAAAGACTGCGCAGGAACGGGAGAATGCGCGGCGTATTTGGGTTCTTACGTTTGCAGCGACAAATCGCTCGTCTGCTCCGCGAGCATCGACCACAAGCAGGACGAAAAATGCGACGGCAAAGACAACGACTGCGACGGATCGACGGACGAAGAGCCGGAATCTTTGTCCAACTGCACTGATAAACCATCGCCCGACATGGACGCGCGCTGCATTAACGGCACGTGCAATTACGTCTGCCCAAGCGGCAAGCATTATTGCAAAACGCTGGGCGGATGCGTCTTGGACTCCTCGCCCGAAACGTGCGGAACCGCGTGCTCGCCCTGCACCGCGCCGGTTCACGCGCAGGCGGTATGCAAGTTCGACGGCTCCGGCGGCTACTACTGCGACTTTGAGTGCGACCAGCCCGCGTACGAGCGCGTCGGCTACGCTTGCAAATTAAAGAATATACCGACCTGCTGCGGCGAGGCTTGCGTCGATTGCACGCCCGCGCCCGCAAACGGCTACGCAAAATGCAACGCCGCTACCGGCGCGTGCGACTACACGTGCGACGTCGCGTATCACATCAACGCCGAGAAGACGGCCTGTCTGCCCAACAGCGACCTCGACTGCTGCGGCAAACGAGGCTGCGAAACCTGCTCGTGCAAAGTCTGCCAGACGCACGTAAACGCCGACGACGCATGCGAATACAACCCGGCGAAGGGAGACTACGAATGCGTTTGGCCGTGCGCCGCGGGGTATCATCAGTGCCCGACTGTAAACCCGAACTACTGCGCGCCCGACAACAACATATTCACCTGCGGAACCGGCTGTACGCAATGTCCGTCAACGCCCAACGGCAAGGCGGTGTGCGCCGCGTCCGGCTCGACGTACGTCTGCGACGTTCAGTGCGACCCCGGTTATCACAAGTGCGTTTTCGGCGGAACGACCGTCTGCGTCTCCAACATGGACGTAAATTACTGCGGCTCCCACGACGGCGACTGTTCGGCATGCCCCCCGCCGACGAGCGGAAACGGCCAGCCGGTCTGCGCGCTGGTTGACGGAGAGTATTCATGCTCGGCGGTCTGCTCGCCGGGTTATCACTTCTGCGGAACCGACTGCGTAAACAACTGCGGCGTAAACAACTGCGGCTCAAGCTGCTCGCCGTGCCCGTCAACGCCCAACGGCTCGGCTTCCTGCGACTGCAATAAATGCGTTTACTCTTGCAGCGCCGGTTTTCAGGCTTGCAGCGACGGCTGCTTTACGACGACGGACCCGACGCATTGCGGCTCGTCGTGCGTAAAATGTCCGGCGCCTTCGTCCAACGGTCAGGCGACTTGCGTAAGCGGCTCCTGCGGAATTTCGTGCAACGCCAACTATCACTCGTGCGCGGGCTCGTCCGAGTGCTACTCCGTAAGCGACGTAGATCACTGCGGCGCTTCCTGCAAAAAGTGCGCTCCGGGCAATCACCAGTCCGCGACTTGCAACGGAACCGACTGCGTTTACGCCTGCGAAACGAATTGGTACGACTTTAACGCCTCGCAGACGGACGGATGCGAATCTTACTGCGTTAAAACCTCCGAAACCGACGCGCCCGACGACGCCTTCGTCGACTCCAACTGCGACGGCATTGACGGCGTTGAAGCCAAGGGAATATTCCTCTCGCAGATAACCGGCTCTGACGGCAACGACGGAACGAAAAAATATCCCGTCGCGAGCCTTTCGCGGGCTCTCGAACTGGCGGACGCCAGCGCGGTCAAAAAGAACGTTTACATCGCCGCGGGCGTTTACAACGAAACGAACCTAATAATTCCCAACGGCGTTTCTCTTTACGGCGGATACAGTCTTTACGATTGGAGCAGGGCCGATTCAAACGAAGCGAACATTTACACCGAGCGCTTTGGTCTCGTAATCGTCGGAGCGACGGCGCCGATGGTCTTCGATCATCTTTTCTTGACCACTACAAGCACGGGCGCCAAAGGTCAAAGCTATTACGGCTTCTTCATCCAAGACAGCGGCAACTACGTAACCGTACGCAGAACTACGGTAACGGTGGCGGCGGGCGAGAGCGGAAGCGCCGGAACCGCCGGTACAAAAGGCGCGGACGGAGGCAGAGGCTCTAACGGATACGACGGCCCCGGCGGAAGCTGGGGAGGGACCGCCGGAACTAATACGACCTGTCCGACTGGAACCGCGGGCGGAAACGGCGGGCGCGGAGGACGCAACGACTGGAACAATTCCGAACCGGGCGCCGCGGCGGAGAGCGGCGCGCCGGGAGGAGCCGCGGGAAGAAACAACAACGGCAAAGTCGGCGGAGCCGGAACCGCGGGCGCGGCGGTTTCGCTTTTTGGAACGCACGGCGCGGGCGGAAACTCTTACGGCGTAATCGCCGACTATACCTACATGTCTAAGACGCTTAAAATCTTCGTCGGCAGTCCGGGCGGCAACGGCGGAGCCGGTCTTCCCGGCAACGGCGGCGGCGGCGGCGGCGGCGGAATGGCGATATGGAAGGCGATTGCAAACTGGCTCAACGGAGGAGGAGGAGGAGGAGGAGGAGCGGGCGGCTGCGGCGGAACCGGCGGTTACGGCGCAAGCGGCGGCGGCGGCTCGTTCGGAATTTACTGTTACAACTCGTCTCCAACGATACAGTACACCAACATAACGACGGGGCCGGGCGGAACCGGCGGAACCGGCGGCGCGGGCGGCGCGGGCGGCGCGGGCGGAATTGGCGGAAACCCCGGCGGAACCGAGTGTTACAGCGGCGACTGCTCGTATCAAGGCGGTTTGGGCGGCGCGGGCGGAACCGGCGGAACCGGCGGGTCGGGCGGCGGCGGCGGCGGCGGCGCGTCTTTCTGCGTTTACAGAGTTTTGGCGAGCTCGAATCCGTCGTACGACTCGACTAACGTCTGCTCTTACGGCGCGGGCGGAACCGGCGGAAGCGCGCCGGGCGGAAACGGCAATCCGGGAGCCAACGGCGAAAGCGGCAAAATCAACGCTACGCCGCACCCGTAAATTTTTAACAAATCGAAAATGCCCCCTTTAACGGGGGCGTTTTTTTTAAATCGCTTGAACGAAAAGAGGAAAAATGCGCGCAATATTTATTTTGGCGGCCTTTTTGCCGCTTCTGGCGGGCGCCGCGCCGGCGGCGGAGCCCGTAGTCCTCAGTTCCAAGCTGGGCGCCGACGCCAACCTCAAACCGAGAGTCGCGGCCAAATCCGGCGTTGTAATCGTCGTCTGGCAGTCGAACCCGAAAATAGACTGGGACGTCTTTGCGGCGGTAAGCCGCGACAGAGGCTATACCTTCGCGGAGCCGATGCAGATTAACGACGATTCGACGCAGACCGATCAAATGAACCCGGACGTCGCGGCGAGCGTGAACGGCGACGCTTATATCGTCTGGCAGGACAAACGCAACGCAGGCTCCGACCCGTTCGGCGGCGACTTCGACCTTTATTTCGCGCTGCTCGCAAACGGCTCCGTCAAACAACCTAAGAACCGCGCGCCGCTTAAAGACAACGCCGGCTCTCAGATTTACCCGCGCGTCTCCCTTCAAGGCGGCGACGTCGCGTTCGTCTGGCTGGACGACGGCAAGACGACGGCCGCCGACAAAGGCGTTTCATGGGACGTCCGATTTGCGCGCTCAAGCGATTTAGCCGCCAGTTTCTCTTCGGCGGTTGCGGTCAACGCGGCGAACGACGCCTTCAACACCGACGCTTCGGCCTGCTTCGAGCCGGACGGAACGCTCGACGTCGTTTGGTACGACTGGAGCGCGAAAGGAAACAAAAGAGCGTTCAACTCCGACTCCAGCCCCAAGGCGGACGCGGAGAAGCTCGACGCTTCGTCGTCGAGCGCGGCGCTTAAACCGGCCTGCATAAGCGGCGCGGGCGGGAAATGGGTTGTTTGGCAGGACGACCGCGATTACGGCTCGCAGGCGTCGGCGGCTCTCGTGGGAAACGACGGCCAATACTACGACATATACGGCGCGTTCTTCGCGGACGGCGCGCTCTCGTCGCCTTCGCCGGTCGTTTTAAACTCGAACCGCTCGCTGCAGCAATTACAGCCCGCGCTTTGCGGCGATAAAGACCGAACCTACCTTTGCTTTGCCGACAACTCGGCGGTTTCTCATTTTGAAATACGCTGCGGAGAGCTTGCAAACGGAGCGCTGACGGGAGAAAAGGCCGTATGGCCGCACGCCGGAAGCGGAACCGAGGCCGAGAACGCGATTTCCGCGTCAAATCAGTTTTATCCGTCGTGCGCCTTCGACGGTACGGCTCTTCACGTCGTCTGGCAGCAAGACAACGCGGAGGGAGGAACCGACGCGGTTTATTTAAAGCTCGATAAGGACGCTTTTAAGGCGGCGAAGAAAGGGGGCGCAAGATGAGGCGCGGCGTTTATATCGCGGCTGCTGCGGCGCTTTTTGCGGCATGCGCGCTTAACTTTGCGGCCTGCGGAGGCTCCGGCGGCTCCAACGGAGGAGACGCGGATTACGACGACGCCATAGACAAAGATAAAACCGACGCCGACGAGACGGTCGGCGAACGAGAGGAAAACCCGGACGCCCCGCTCAATCCCTACGGCGACTTGGCGGGCGTTTATCTCGATCCGATTTCGCTCTTGGGATGGGACGCGGCGAAATTCGACGCGCTGTTTGCAGCCCTTAAAAACAACGGCTATAAAGCCGTCGTCGTTCCGTTTACCGCGCAGCTCGAATGGACGCTGTACCCGACGCAGTCGGTCAAACTCAAGGCTTATAAGCAAGGCTCCGGCGACTGGCTGGAGGCGCTTTACGGATGCGCCGACGGAGCGGGAATTACGGTTTATACCGGTTTGTGGCGCGAGCGCATGACGGCGCGTCAGTGGGACGCGGATCAGACTTTCGAGTTCGACCGCGCAATGGCGCTGATTGAAGACCTCAACGCGCGATACGCGAAATATTCGTCGTTCGGCGGCTTGTATTTTCATTACGAAACGCCTTATTACCTTGAAGACAAGAAGCGTACGGCGACGAAAATTCTATACGAGAAGCTCGTTCCGGCGATTCACGACAAATACCCCAAGCTGGGGGTGAATATCCGCATACGCTATCCGGGGCGGCCGATTAAAAACTGGCTCTCGGTAGAAATCGACAAATGGCTGAAACCGGCGGACATCGACGACTATGCCGACGTTGACGAATGGGCCGCGCAATGGATGGCGCTTGCGAACAAAGTTTACGTTGACGCGTTTTTCGTCGAGGCGCAAAACGGAGCGGGGCGGTTCGAGCTTTCTAAAACCGGAGCGCTTTTAGCCGCGCTCGCCGGCAATAGAGGCTCTTCGAGCGCGAAATTTCACGCGGTCGCCGATTTATTCTCGTCCAAGCCCGGCGCGGACGAAAAGAATTTGACCGTCCGCAAAACTCCCGCGAAATTTGCGCCCAAGTGGGACGAAGTAGGCGCGGTAAAATCGGCCATGCCGCTTAATTCGGAGCTTTTCGGCTTCGACGCGCGATCGCTTTTTTCGGAAATGACGCAGGACGACTCGCTTGGGCTGCCCGCCGCGTTTTGGGAAAAGACCCGCAAGAGCGCTCTGTGGGTCGAGCGGCGCATGAACTCCTGCTGCGTCCGCGACGGCATGATCAACACCGTAGCCTTCAACCAGCACGATTTCGACCGCGGAGAAAACGTTTGGCAGGAGGACGCATGCTGGCTTACGGGGCTTTATCTTTCGGCGCTGACCTACAAGGCCGCGGCGGCCGGCGACGAGCGCGCGAAGAAGCAGGCGGCCTACACTTACAAAGTCTTGCTTAAGATGGCCGAAACCACGCCGCTGAAAGGCGAAGTCGTCCGCGATTTCGTTTCCTACTTGTTCGATCAGACAAATCCGGTTTCGCCGGGCTCAACGACGATAAAGCGCTGGCATAAAAGCCCGACCGGGCAAATTTTTTGGGTAGGCGATATTTCCGTCGATCAGCTGTCGGGGTATTTTCACGGAATCGCAAACTACTACGACCTTCTTGCCGACGCGGACGAGAAGGCGAAAGGGAAGGAAATTTTCGCGGCGGTAGCGGACGCGGTTATTAGCAACGACATGCGCGCCAAGGAGTTCAACGGCCTTTCGACGACGTACGGCGACTTTTACAAAGAGCCGATTTTAGCCTTCGACCTTTTATCCATCGCGTCGCATTTCACGCAGAACTCGAAGTATAAAACAAAGTACGTCGAGCTGCTTGAGAAGGGATATTCCACCAATTTCTTCAATCAAATGGCGATTCTGTTCATGGCGCCGGGGCAGGCTAATTTTCAGCATTTTACGGACAGCGCGTTTTACCATACATTTATGTACAACCTCGTTCCGGACGTTTACGGCGAGCTCGCGCTTGCGGCGCAATACGTTTACCAGCGCAGTTTCGATTACGGAATAGCTTGGGGCGCTCTCAACTATGCGGCGCTCGACCCGAAGGCCGAAGGGCTTACGCGCGCTTTATACGAAATGTATCAATTCGTTCCGCAGTTCCTCGACAACGGCCGCTGGTACGCGGCGATTAACGAGCGCTTCGACTCGGGTTACGTTCAATTCGACCGCAGGCCGGCGCGGGAGTTCGATTGGAGCACGAGCATGGACGAGGACGGCGGAGCCGGTCCGCGCAACGGGCCGTCGGGGAAATTTTCTGGCGTCGGTTTTTTAATGACCTACTGGCTTGCCGTTTACCACGGCTTGGCTAAATGAAGCGAGAAAAAAAGCCGGCGGATGAATTTATAAAATGTCCGCGGCCAAATTAAATGCGGCAAATATTTTTTGACAAAGCCTCTCTTTTTTTATATGTAATTTTGTTTAGAGTTAAGAATTATTGTTTTAGTTTTTATGAACCGAAACCATTTGATACAGGAGAATTAACAATGGCGTTCAAAATTACCGACGATTGCATCAGCTGCGGCGCGTGCGAACCCGAGTGCCCGGTTCAGGCTATTTCTGAAGGCGACGGCAAATACGTCATCGACCCGGCCAAGTGCGTCGAGTGCGTAGGCCACTTCGCCACGCAGCAGTGCGCCGAAGTCTGCCCGACCGGATCGTGCGTCAAGGCGTAACGCTTATTTTTTAAAGCGAAAAGCGGCTTCATAAGAGGCCGCTTTTTTTATTAAACTTCGTTTCTTGCCCGTTCTATTCGTACCTCAGCGCCTCTATCGGATCGAGCTTGCTCGCCTTGCGCGCCGGATAAAGCCCGAAGACGACTCCGACAAGAGCCGAAAACGCGACGGACAAAAACATTATGTCTCCGCGCACGTAAAGCGGCCATCCGAAAGACGCCGCCAGCTTGTTCGCCGCAAAAAGGCCGATTCCAACGCCTATCGCGCCGCCGGCCACCGACAACGTAAGCGCCTCGACCAAAAACTGCGCCAATATGTTGCGGGGCTTTGCCCCGACCGCCATGCGCAGGCCGATTTCGCGGGTGCGCTCGGTAACGCTGACCAGCATTATGTTCATAATGCCGATGCCGCCCACAAGCAGCGAGACGGCCGCAATGCCCGCAAGCAGCGTCGTAAGCGTCGCCGCGCCCGACTGCGAAGCCTTGGCTATTTCCGTCATGTTGCGAATAGAGAAGTCGTCGTCTCCGCCGGGCGGAATGCGGTGCCGGTCGCGCAGAAGCTCCGCAATCATCTTCTCCGCCTTCTCGGTAGCTTCGGCGCTAGTCGCGCCTATGAACAACCCGCCCGGTATGTACTGCCCCATGCCGCCCGATGAAATTTTCGATTGAAAAGTGGAGTAGGGGATAAGCGCCACGTCGTCCATGTCCATTCCAAAGCCCGACTGTCCTTTTTTTTCAAGAACGCCGACTACGTGGAACGGAATGTTTTTAATTCTAAGCGTCTGCCCGACAGGATTGAAGGTGGAGCCGTAAAGTTTATCGACGACGGTCTGTCCCAGCAGAACGACTTTCATGGAGTTCTCGACGTCCGAGGAAGTGAAGGCTTCACCTTTAACGACTTTCCACGAGCGGATGTCGAGGTAGTCGGGCGACACGCCGTTTACGCTGGTAGTCCAGTTTTGGTCTTCGCTGATAACCTGCGCGGTGGCTCTCAAGGCTGGCGAGGCGTACTTTGCGACCGGAATTTCGGCCAAAATGGCGCGCATGTCGTCGTAGGTGATAGTGGGGAGGCTGCCGTGGCCGCCGTGAGCCCCGCCGGAAGTGGTCGTTCCCGGCATTATGATGAGCATGTTCGAGCCCATCGAGCTGAACGCGTTTTCAACCATTTTCTTAGCGCCTTCGCCCATGGCGACCATGGCTATGACCGCAGACACGCCTATGATTATGCCCAGCGTCGTTAGGAAAGAGCGCATCGCGTTTCTTTTTAACGCGAGGACGGCTATTTTAAAGGTTTGCAGCAATCCCATGTCAGCTCTCCTTTCGGGCGGCGGCCATCGCCGCGGCCGCGGCTTCCGCGGAAAGCGGGTCTTGGCGCTTCTCTGAGACGATTTCTCCGTCGCGCATCGTTACGACCCGCGAGGCGAACGCCGCGATGTCCGGCTCGTGAGTTACCAGTATTATAGTGATGCCCGATGCGCCGAGACGCTGAAAAATGGCCATAATCTCGACGCTCGATCTGCTGTCGAGGTTTCCCGTCGGCTCGTCGGCCATTATGACTCCGGGGTTGGTTACGATGGCGCGAGCTATGGCGACTCGCTGCTGCTGGCCGCCCGACATCTGATTGGTGTGGTGATCGGCGCGCGAGAGGACGCCCACTTGCTCTATGGCCGCCAATGCCCGCCTGCGCCGCTCTTTGCCGGAGACGCCCGCGTAAAGCAGCGGAAGCTCCACGTTTTCAGTCGCGGTGGTGCGCGGCAAAAGGTTGAAGTTTTGAAAAACAAACCCAATTTTTTTATTGCGGATTTCGGCCAGCTCGTTGCGCGACAGCCCTCCTACTTCCCGCCCCTCAAGCAGATAGCGCCCGCCGGTCGGACGGTCGAGGCAGCCGATTATATTCATCAGCGTCGATTTGCCCGAACCGCTGGCGCCCATTATGGCGACGAAGCCTCCGCGCTCGACCGCGAGATTGACGTTTTTCATAGCCGGTATTTCCACGTCGCCGCGGTAATAGGTCTTGGACGCGCCGATAAGCTCTATCAATGGTTTTTCTTCGTTCATTCGCTCGCCTCCTTGGAGTTAGAACATTCCGGGAGGCCGGTTTTTGTTTTGCTTCGTTTTGGGCGCCGCCTTGCCGATGGAAGCGTCGGCGACGGCCTCGTCGCCGTCCTTAACGTCGCCTTCGATGATTTCCGTCATCGAGCCGTCGGTAATGCCCGTTTTTATAACGACTTGAACCGGACGTCCGGAGCGCATAATCCATATCGTTTTAACGTTGGCCGGAGTCGAAGAGGCGTCTTTTATTCCGCCCGCAGGCTTCTTTTCAGACGCGCCCGCGTCCTTAGGTCCGTCTTTCGAGTCGTTTTTCTGCTTTTCTAAAGCTGCGGAAATCTCGTCGGTCATTTTAAAACGCAAAGCCGCGTTTGGAATAACAAGAACGCCGCTTTTGTGCGCGTGCACGAACGTTACGCTCGCCGTCATACCCGGCTTGAGCTTCATATCGGGGTTTTCCACGTCTATTACGGCGTCGTAGGTTACGACGTTTTGAACGCTTTGCGAGGCGTTGCGTATCTGCCTTATTTTGCCGGTAAACGTTTCGTTGGGGTAGGCGTCAACCGAGAAAGTCGCTGTCATGCCGTCTTTCAATTTTGAAATGTCGGACTCCGACACGTTGGTATCGACCTGCATTCTGCCGAGGTCTTCGGCGATTGTAAAAAGGGTGGGGGCTTGAAAGTTGGACGCGACAGTCTGCCCAACGTCTATTGAGCGCGATATTACGACGCCGTTTATGGGCGAAACGATTGTTGCGTAGCTTAAATTTATTTCGGCCTGCTTCAGCGCCGCCTTGGCCTGCGCTATGGCCGCCTTGGCCGCGCTTACCTGCGCTTTCGCCGTGTCGTAGTTGGTCTGCGCCGTATCGACGTCCGACTGCGCCGCGAGGTTTTTATCCAGCAGCGTTTTAAGGCGCTTTAAGGTCCTTTCCGCGTCCCCTTCCTGCGCCAGCGCCTTTTCAAGGTTCGCCTCCGCCGCCATGGCGTTGGCCTTGGACTGTTCCAGCGCCGCCTCGAAGAAGACGGGGTCTATCTTCGCCAGCAGGTCGCCCTTTTTAACGATGGAGTTGTAATCGACGTAAATTTTCGCTATGCGCCCCGACACCTGCGCGCCGACCTGCACCGTAACGAGCGCCGACAGCGTTCCGGTGGCCGTTACTTTTGCGGTTATCGAGCCGTTAGATATTTTTCTGAGGTCGAAGTTTACCTGCGAATCTCCGCCCCCAAACCATCCCGCCCGCGCTCCGTACACGGCGGAAGCGGCCAGCGCGGCGATTATAACCGCCGCGGCGTAATGTTTTTTAAAAAAGGTTGTCAAGCTGCGAAACATTGCAAATACTCCTTTCAAACCGGCCGCTAAATTCGGGCGTCGTTAGGGACGCGGCGGAGCGCGGCTTTTATTTTTTCAAAATAGACATTATTTCGCCCGCGGCCTTCAGGTAGGCCGCTGCCGCGGTCATGCAGTCGTAATCCGCCTGTATCGCGCCGACTTTCGCCTGCACGTAAAGCGTCTGAGCGTCGGAAATTTCTATTACGCCGCCGAGCCCGGCCGCGTACCGCTCTTCCGCCAGACGCAGATTTTCAGTCGCGCTTTCCAACAACAGTTTGGCCGGCTCCAGCTTTTCGTACGCCTCCGCGAAGTCTATCGCGGCGGTTTCAATCTCGTTCTTCGCGGCGTTTTCCATAGCTTTGAGCTGCGCCTGAACCGCTTTTACGTCCGCCTCGGCCTGCGCCTTGGATTCGTCCGTGTAAAAGCCCGAAAAAATATTCCAAGTCAGCGCGGCGCCTATCGTCCAGTTGTAAACCATGTCTTGGGGCTGGTACCCGCCGTAAGTAAAGCCGCCGTTGGCGGTAAGCGTCGGCCAATAACCCGATTTTGCGCCGGAGAGCGAAGCCTTTGCCGCGCTTAATTTAAGAGCGAGGCTTTTGTAGTCGGGACGTTTTTCGAGAGCTTTTTTTATCGCCGCGGAACGGTCGGAAGGCGGCGCGTCGAACTTGAGCTCCGGCTTTACCACCTCGAACTGCGCGTTGGGATCAAGCCCTAAAGAGGCGTTAAGCGCGAGTTTGGCGCGCGCCAAAACGTTTTGAGCCTTTATTAAGGCGAGGTTCGCCGCCGCGGCGTCGGACTCGGCGCGGATGACGTCTATTTTCTGCGTCATTTTCGCCTCGAAGCGCGCCTTTGCGAGGTCGAGGCGCTTTTCCATCCGTTTCTTAGATTCGATAGCGGCCTGAAGGTTTTCCTGCGCGGCCAGCGCGCCGAAATAAGCCTGAATAGTTTGATAGGCCGCGTCTTCGCGGGCGTCCGCGTAATCTTCCGCGCCTGCCTCGGCGTTAAACTTGGACGCCTCAACCGAGGACGATGTTTTGCCGAAATCCCATATCGTAACGCCCAAAGTTAAACCCGCGGAAAAGTTATTCTGCGAGTCGGACGACTGAGTTTTCATTTTCGGCGAAGAGGAGTTCATCGTCGAGCGCTTGTATCCCGCGTCCCCTTGCAGATGAGGCCAGTAGCCCGATTCGGCCTGCCCGACTTTGTGCGAAAGCGATTTTGCGCTCTGCTTTTTCGCCTCGACGGACGGGTTGTTGGAGAGAGCGGTTTTAATCGCGTCCTCAAGCGTAAGAACCGGGTCCGCCGCAGCCGCGCTTGCGCCGTAAAACGCGGCGAGGATGATAAGCGCCGTAATTGCCTTCCGTTTCATTTTGCTTCCTTGTCGTCCAAAGCGGCGTCGAGTTCGCCGCGCATTTTTGTTAAAACGTCCGCCAGCTCCCTGCGCAGGCAGGGCGAAAGAGCGGAAAAGCCTTTCGCGGCCTCCCGCGCCCTTGCGGAGTCGAGCCGCTTTATTAGCTCGGCGCCTTTTTTTGCGATGCTTACCTTTTTATGGCGCCGGTCGTTTTCGTCCTCGGCGCGCTCTACGTAGCCCGCGCGGAAGAGCCTTTCGACTAGATGGCTCGTCGCCGCCGCCGAAAGGGTAAGTTTGGCCGCAAGCTCCGTAATGGACGCCGGGGCTTTTTCGAGGATGTGCAGCGCGAATATCTGCGGCATCGTCAGCCCCGATTCGTTCATTATGGCGAGATGATCGCCTCGCGAGCGGGACATGAGAGCGCGGAACGATTCGAGAAACAGCTCGCCCAGCCTCTTCGCTTCGTTTTCGTTCGTTTTCTTTTTAAGGTCGCCGGTAGTCATTATTAACTCCTTAATATTATCAACCTTAATAAGATTGCAACTTAAATAAATTTGTCAATATCGAAACGACACAAACTTGATAAAAATAAATTCGCGGGCTTTTTTGTCGGCGCTTTTTACCGACAAGCCTATGGTTAGACATTTCGAAGGTTAAAAAGGTTAAACGCCTGATAACTAAATTTTATGTCGGAGCAAAGCGTCATTCTGGTTTATTTTAGGGCAAAGCTCTTGATTTAACGAATTACATTTGCTAATTAATTAATGTTGTAAAAGCGTTTGCTATTATTATCTCGTTCATTTACCAATCGAAAGGCCGCTCGAATGACACGGAAAACCTTTATATTTTGCGCGTTTGTAGCCGCCGCGGCGCTATTTGCGCTCGTTGGCTGCGGAAGCTCTTCTTCCAACGGCGGCGACGGCGACGCCGACCAAGAGATGGAAGCGGAAGCCGAGAGCGAGAACGCTCTGCCCTTTGAGCCCGCAAGCGCTAAAGCCGCGCCCGATCCGTTCAAACCCGGCCCCTTCCCGGTAGGCGTAACCACAATCGACTACTACGACGAGAACCAAAAAGACAAAACAACCGGAAAACCCCGCTGGCTTCGCTGCGAAATATGGTATCCGGTCGGCCAGAAGTATAAGGACGGCCCGTTTTTTACATACGACCTGAAAGAGCAGGCCAAGGACGCGCCGCTCGGCGAAAAGAAGGCCGTTCTCGATACGCTGGATATTCCCCAGATACCGACGAAGACGATTAGAGACGCCGAAATAGACCGCGAGCACGGCCCTTACCCGATTATTTTCTTCTCGCACGGCGCGAACGGAATACGCTGGCAGTCGATATTTTACACGATTCACCTTGCGAGCCACGGCTATATCGTCGTCGCGATGGACCACGAAGGAAATACGCTTTGGGACATAATCCGCGACGGGTACCGCGGCGATACCGTTGCGGCAAGCGCGCCCAAACGCTTGAAGGATCTGCCCTTCCTTCTCGACAGGATGCTCGCGGCCAACGAAGACGCCGAAAGCCGTTTCTACAAGATGATTATTCCCGATAAAGTCGGCATTACCGGCCATTCGTTCGGCGGTTTCACAAGCGTAACCGTTCCGACGCTCGACGACCGATTCAAGGTCTCCGTGCCGCACGCGCCCGTTATTTCGCTTTGCGAAATTTGGGGCTGCGACATGGCCAACTATCCGGTTCCCATAATGGTTATGGGCGGAACCAAGGACAACACGCTCAAGTGGCGCGACCAGTACTGCGATTACCGCGCTTTGGGCAACTGCGAGAAGTACGTTTACGAGCTTGAACGCGGAGGGCATTTCACCTTCTCCGACATCTGCATTCTCGACCTTTTGAACGTGGCTCCGCAGCTTGGAATTACCAACGCCAGCAGCACGCTTAAAGACGGCTGCGACCCGGAAATTAACGTCTCTTACATCGACGCCCACGAGACGATAAACTATTACGCTACGGCCTTCCTTAATTACCATCTGCGCGATTCGGCGGGCTCGAAGGCTTATTTGATTCAGAAAACCGAGAAGCCGTTCGACTCGGTTAATTTTTACGAAGGGAATACGCTGCCCGACTGGCCTGAAGGCGGCTGCGGCGCTGAATAATAAACGCTTTTTCAATTAAAAACCGACAGAAGGGGGCGCAGCCGCGTCTAATCCTCGCGAGAGGCTTAAGCCGTTAGACGACGCGGGACTAAATTGACGCGCGCTCGGCGGCCTTCGGCGCTCCCTGAGACGGCGCGGCTGGGCGGCTGCGCGTCCATGAGAAAAAAGCGAATGCTTTTTTTCTCTCGAAGGGCGCATGCGCTCGGCCGTTTTTCGCCAAACCCGAAACTTTTTAACCGCAGAAATCGGCGCCTCGTTTTGGCGGAATGTCTTGCATTGAGAAGCCTTTGACGCAATGTGTAAGAAAATTTAATGCTTTTTATAAAAAAATTTGCTTTGAAGAGATTTAAGCGCTAACAATATCCATAAATGAATAGCCGTTCATAGTTTGAAATGTTTAAGGAGTAATTTCGTTCTTTTTACTTTTTAAGAGGTGTGGCATGAATCATATCAATATCGCGGCGGAGCTGGACAAACTCCTCCATTATCCCACGGCGAGCATGGTCGCTTTCATCATTCTCTTCGTTCTTCTAATGACTGCGTTCGCTTATTCGGCTTACTACAAAATGCAGCTTCTTTTGCTGGCAAAAAAAAAGGAAGTCCGTTGGGACGAGCCGGTTCAACGCTTTTGGCTGATGATTAAATACGCCATCCTGCAGTATAAAATGCCGCAGGATCTGCTTCCCGGCCTGCTGCATATGGGGCTTTTCTTCGGTTTTCTTACCGTTTCGATTCGCACCGTGATGCTTACGATAGTTTTAATGACCGGAGACCCGAACTTTCATCTGTGGATATTGGGAACCGACGGCATATTAGGCCAGCTTTACGCGCTGGGCAAAGATCTTATGACTTTCGTCGTAATCTTCTCCGTTCTTTGGCTGATATGGCGCAGGCTTGTAACGAAGCCGAAACGCTTCGAGGGCGCGAAAACATGGGAAGCTACGTTAATTCTTTTCTGGATTTTCACGCTCATGGTTACCGATTATCTCGTCGAGGCGAGCCAAATCGGCATCGAGCGTCATTTGGATAAAGAGCGTTCCGGCGAGCTGATTTTCAGCTGGTTCATGCCATTTGCCTCGATAGGCTCGACGTTCCTCGTCGGTTTAAGCGATTCCGCGCTCGCGTGGATTTGGAAAGTAAACGTCTGGATTCATATTACGCTGGTTTGGAGCTTCCTCAACTATCTGCCGTACGGCAAGCATTTTCACGTATTAACCGCCATTCCCAACGTCTTCTTTATGCGCCTTACGCCGCACGGACGCCTTGAGCCGATAAAGGACATCGAGGCGGAGATGGAGAAGGACGAGCCCAAAATGGGCGTTAAAGATATTGCCGACTTGTCGTGGAAGCACATTTTCGACGTTTACTCCTGTACCGAGTGCGGAAGATGCACGACCGACTGCCCGGCGTTCGACACCAAAAAGCCGCTTTCTCTGCGCGACGTCAACCTTACGATTAAACATTATTTATACGAGAAAGGGCCGTACGCTCTAGGCAAAAAGACCAATCCGGACGGCTCGGAACCGAAGTTCGACGGCCCGGAGCAAATGGTTCCGGAGGTCGTTACGACGGATACGATTTGGTCTTGCACGCTTTGCCGCGAGTGCGAAGACCGCTGCCCGGTGCTTATAGAGCAAGTTCCGAGAATAGTCGAAATGCGCCGTTACCTCGCGATGATGGAAAGCAATTTCCCGTCCGAACTTAACCTCGTCTTTAAAGGCTGGGAACGGAACAGCAATCCTTGGAATTTAGGCTTTGACAAGCGCGCCGACTGGATTACGGAAGATTTGCAGATTCCGGTTTTCGGCGAAATGGAGGACGAGGAGAAAAAGAACGTCGATTTCCTCTTCTACGTCGGCTGTATGGGAAGCTACGACGACCGCTCCATACGCATTACCAAGGCGTTCATCAAAATAATGAAAACCGCCGGCATAAAGTTCGCGCTGCTGGGGCCGGAAGAAAGCTGCTGCGGCGAAACCGCGCGCAGGCTCGGCAACGAATTCCTCGGCCAGATATTGGCGCAACAACTGGTCGAAACGATTAACGGCTACGGCGTTAAGAAAATCATAGCGACCTGCCCGCACTGCTACAACACGCTTAAAAACGAATACCCCGACTTCGGCGGAACGTGGGACGTGTATCACGCGCAGGAAGTAGCGGCGCAGCTTATCAAAGACGGCAAGATTAAAATCGCAAAGAAAATCGACGCCGACATCACTTACCACGATTCGTGTTTCTTAGGCAGATACAACGAAATTTACGACGCTCCGAGAGAAATTATCAAGGCTATAGGCGGCTTGAACTTTAAAGAGACGCGGCGCAATCATAACTTCGGATACTGCTGCGGAGCCGGCGGCGGAAGAATGTGGCTCGAAGAGCACGAGCCGAGGATAAATTACAGACGTTTCGACGAACTCGCCGAGACCAACCCGAAATTGATTGGAACCAGCTGTCCGTACTGCAACACGATGATCACCGACGGCAGCAAGGCGCGCAACAAAGAAGAAGATATAAAGGTCAAGGATTTGGTGGAACTGGTCGCCGAGTCTATGGAGACGGAAACGAAATCGTAAAATTTAACGTCGATTAAAATTTATAAAAAATCTCTCCCTTCGCCGGGAGGGATTTTTTTTGCTTAAACGGGAATATCCGCCGCCCGTCGCGCGCTTATTTAATATTGACATTACCGCCAAAAAAGCTGTAATACATATCTCGACAAAATTTTTGGCGCATGAATTGAAAAAAAATTCATCCGTTGTAATTTGCAACTTCGGGCAGTCGGCGCGGACGCTTGCGCGCCTTCGAGGAGCTATCGTGCTGCAGTCTGATCAGTCTAACGACAAAAAGGCGTTGAAAAATCTTTTAAAGGACGCGGAATATCCGATGGCGGAAGCCAAAAGGATACTCAATAAAAAAGGAAAAAAGCTGACTCAGGACGAATATAAGCTGTTGAGCGACGCTTATATCGCGCTTGCAAACGAGCTCGACGCCGGAAACGCCCTGCAAGGCCGAATGCGTTTGGACGAACTGCAAAAAGTTCTAGAAACCGAGCTGAAGCGGTATTACAAAAGCTACGTCCGCGACTTGGCCGAATCCCTCGCCATAGCTTTTATAATAGCTTTGTGCATAAGGTTTTTCGCGGTTGAGGCGTTTAAAATTCCGACCGGCTCGATGTATCCGACGCTTTACGTCGGCGACCATATATTTGTCAATAAGTTCGTTTACGGTCCGGAGCTTCCTTTCATCAATAAGCGCATATTTGAGCTGCGCGAGCCCAAACGAGGCGAAATTATAGTGTTTCGTTTCCCAAATAACCCCAAGGAAGATTACATCAAACGCGTGGTCGGCCTTCCCGGAGACAAAGTTACGATTAAAGGGCGTCAGGTAAAAGTCAACGACAACTTCCTCGAATGCGGAGGAGAAAAAGAGTACTCCTACCAAGACAACAGCGGCGCAAATCACGAAACCACTATGCTTCAATGCCAATTTTGGAAAGACGCAAAAAATTCGGACGAGAAGTTTAACGTAATTTACGAATACACCACCGACGACGGTTACGGAACGACTCAGGAATTTACCGTGCCGCCGAACGGCTATTTTGTAATGGGCGACAACAGGGATCACAGTTACGACAGCAGAGGCTGGGGCTTCGTCCCTCACGAGAACGTAAAAGGCAAAGCGTTGATAATTTGGCTTGCGCTAAGCGAGGTGCACGGCTTTTTGCCGGGGCGCATCGGAACAATTTTGAAGTAACTGCCGAACGGCTGACATATGTCGAAAAAGCGCGCGCGCGAAAACGATGCGGAACTTCCGATGCCGGGGCTCGAAATGCCCGAACGGGAAACGGAAACGATTAAGCAATCCGTTCAAAAAAGGGATAAGGAATGGGATTCTCGTTTCGTGGAGGCGAAATTTCGCAAAACGCTCGGCGACGTCGAATTTGAAATAAAATGGACGAAAAACATACGCAGGGCGATGGAGATTTACACCGAAGAAAACGTTCTTATCTTCAGGCTGCACGAATTGTTTATGTACGCGCCGGACGAAGTGCATAAAGCCATCGCCGGATGCGCAATCAAAACGACTGAAAAGCGGAAGAAAATAATTAAAGATTTTGCGGAAATGAAAATGACGGACATGGCCGAGAACGCCAATAAGGCCAAGGTTCGCCTTGTAAGCAAAGGGGAATGGCGCGACCTCGACGCGATAATGCGCGGTCTTAATGAAAAGTACTTCGGAGGAACGGTTGACGCGAGAATAGGCTGGGCTAAAAGGCGGCTCGCCAAAGGAAAAAAGCGCGTCATAATGGGTTCTTACAACCCGTTCTCAAATATTATCCGCATTCATCCGGTATTGGACGACTGGGAAGCGCCGATTTACGTCTTAGAATACACGATTTATCACGAAATGGTTCACGCTAAACTCAAGGTTATGTATAAAGGAAAAAGGAAATCGTTTCACAACGACGAATTTTACGAACTGCTGAACCGTTACGAACATAAAAAAGACGCCGAGGCGTGGGAAAAGGAAAAGCTGGAAAAACTTCTCTTGAAATTCAAACCTTAGTTGGCGCGGTAAACGGCGTTTTCATAAAAATAATAAATCAGATTAATCTATTAATAATAAAATTTGTTATTTTACTTTTGCAAAAAAGCCTTCGCATATATATATTAATTATAACTTGAAGGCGAAAGGCAGACATATGAATCAAGATCGTTTGCAGGCGATTGAGCTTGCGGCTTATTGGCTGACCGAGTCCGGAATTCTTGAGCTGGACGACCAGCATCCGGCATTCGGCGGAATTTACGAATCGGTGAACCGGCCGAGAGGCAATTATTCTAAAGTCTTGCACTTATTGAACGGTTACGGAATAAGCGCGCTTATTAATCTGCACCGCAGGCGGCGGCGCGCCTCCGATTTAAACCTAGCGTTTATCCTTTTTACCTATTTGCAAAAACACAGGCGGATGCAGGGGCCTTCGATAGTTTACGGAGCCTGCACTCAGGCATACGAACCGGACGAGCTCAAGGACGTCGAATATTTTTACGCCTTCGACAACGCGATGATTTTGCAAGGCTTGTGCGACTTAAACGCCCAAACAGGAGACGAGGACGCGCTTGACGCCGCAAAGGAAATCGCCAACTGGCTCGTAGAAAACATGCAGCGCCCCGACGGCAGTTTTTACTCCAGGGTTGATTTGTCAAGGAAGAAACCCGGCTACAATACCGCTTCTTTCGAGGGCGATTCTGGGTGCATTCACGCCAAACTCGTAATCGGTCTTTTGAGGCTGCACGCTCTTATCGGCGACAACCGTTATTTGAAAGCGTCGAAAGAAGCTCTTGAGTGGGTTTTGGCTCTTCAGCGCGAAGACGGCCTTTTTTGGGCGAACGACAAAATGCGATACGTTTTTACGCACGCGCACGCATGCGCGGCGGAAGGAATGCTTTACGGCGCGATGACGCTCAAAGACGACAGGCTTATGGTTTCGGCGCAGAAGGCCGCCGACGCGCTGATAAACATACAGCTCGCGGACGGCTCGATGCCGGCGGTGCCGGAGGAGGGGAGAAACTTTACGCTGCGCGCTTTAAACATAATGCTGCCCTACAAGGCCACCGACGCCACGGCGCAGGCGATACGCCTGTTCGCCCTTCTTTACGCGGCCACCAGAGATTTAAAATATCACGAGGCGGCGCTTAACGCGGAGGAGTATCTTTTTTCCGTACAAATCCCGCGGGAAGTGGGAAAGCGTTTCGCAGGCGCGTTTCATTACCAAGAAGCCGAAACCGCGGTCGGTCTGCACGTCAGAAGCGCCCTGTTTGCGTGGGTTACTCAATTCGCTCTTTCGGCGATGCAATGGATGGCCGATATAGACGCCGGCGGTTACGACGCGGATACTTTCCTGAAGGAATTATTTTAAACCATCGGCGCGGTTTGCTCCGTTAAATGATTAAAAAGCGTTCGAGGGGCTTTTCGATTTAAATTTTAATTTGATTTTTTTACGTTTTAAGGTTTATTTAAAAGACTGCATTTAGCTGTGATTATTTCGCAGTGTTGGCGTTTGCGCGACAGGAGCGAGAGTTTATGTTCGATTCAATTTTTAACCTGTTCTCAAACGATTTAGCCATCGACTTGGGAACGGCGAATACGCTTATATATATCCGCAACAAAGGCATCGTCTCGACCGAGCCTTCCGTGGTCGTAATGCGCGACGAAGGCGGCTCCAGCAGAGTGCTGGCGGTAGGAAGACAAGCCAAGGAAATGACGGAGAAGACGCCGCCCAACATAAGGGTTATATGGCCTTTGCGCGGAGGAGTCATAGCCGACTTCGACGCATGCGAAGCGATGCTGAAATTTCTTATACACAAGGTGCATAACAATAAGGCGCTTGTGCGTCCGCGAATAGTCATCGGCACGCCGTTCGGCATTACCGAAGTCGAAAAAAAAGCCGTGCGCGAGTCGGGCATCGCCGCCGGAGCCAAGGAAGTTTACCTGATAGACCAGCCGATGGCCGCTGCAATCGGCGCGGGGCTGCCCGTTACGGAGCCGACCGGAAACATGATCGTCGATATAGGCGGCGGCACATGCGGCGTGGCGGTCATATCGCTTGCGGGAATCGTTTACGGCACGTCCATCAAGACGGCCGGAGATAAAATGGAAGAGGCGATAATAAGTTACATCCGGCGCAAGCACAACTTGCTGATAGGCAAACCGACCGCCGAGCTCGTCAAGGTTACCATAGGCAACGCCTACCCGACGGAAGAAATACAAGTAATGGAAATCCGCGGTCAGGATTTGGTCGCGAGGCTGCCAAAGCAGATTGAAATCACGAGCGACGAAGTGTGCGAGGCTCTGCAGGGGCCTCTGCGCGAAATCGTAAACGCCGTCCGTTTGGCGCTTGAGCGCACTCCGCCGGAGCTTGCCGCCGACATCATGGAGCGCGGAATAGTGCTGGCCGGAGGAGGCGCGCTTCTGAAAAACATCGATATTCTGCTGCGAGACGAAACGGGCGTGCCTGTAATGAGAGCGGAAGACCCGCTTGCCTGCGTAGTTTTAGGCTGCGGCAAAGCCCTCGACAACATGGAGCTCCTTCTTGGATGAAAAGAGGGAATAACAGAATTTCTCCCTTTTGGCTTCTAGCGGTTATTGCCGCCTCTATAAGTCTTTACGTTTACACGCTGAACAACCCGGACAAGCAGATTGTTTTAATCGACCGCAGCTTGGCCAGAGTCTTTTTTTCAGTCGAACTCCTCGTTTCAAACGTCGCGTCAAAAATTACTAACGCCGGCGCCGAATATTCCTCTCTCAAAAACGCTCAGCTTGAAAACGCTTACCTTAAAAAGCGAATCGAGGAATTGAAGCATGAAAACGGCAGAATGAAAGAGACGCTCAACAGGCTTTCCGACCTTATGCCGGTTAAAGAATACGCCGAGAAGCTGAAATTTGAAACCATTCCCGCAATGGTTACGACCGCTCCTTTGTCTGCGTCGAATTGGGTTATAACCATAAACAAAGGGGAAAAAGACGGCGTAAAACCGAACATGGGAGTGATCACGCAAGAAGGCGTTGTCGGAGTAATCAGCAAGGTTTTTCCAACCTCAAGCCTCGTGCAGCTTATTGTCGATCGCTCCGGCGCCGTTGACGCCGCCATACCCGAAACCAAGGTTCGGGGAATCGTCCGCGGTTTGGGCAGCAAAACGGTTTTGCGGTGCTTTTTTTCGTTCGTCGAGCACGGCGCGGAAATAAAAGACGGTCAAACTCTTTTAACTTCCGGTCTCGATCAGCGTTTTCCCCCCGGAATTCCAATCGGAACCGTTCATACTTTCGCCGGTTTTTTCAGCGAAGAAGTAGAAAACTACGACGTCGCGCCTTTCGTCGATTTTAAGCTGCTCCGCACCGTTCTAGTAATTACGGGCGCGAAATGGTAAACGGGCGGCTGCGGCAATGAACGCGCTTAAAATAACGCTTCTGCTTCTTTTGGGGATTTTTACGCTTGCTTTGTTTAAAACGATAAAGCTTCACGCAGGAATGTCGGATTTCATTCCAAGCCCGACGCACGCTTTTATTGCGGCGCTCGCGGCGTTTGCCCCTATGCCGAGCTCTCTTTTTTTCATTTTTATATTCACCGTAACCGCGGACAGGCTCAACGGCTCTCCCGCGGGAGCGGCGGCCATTGGTTATACAATAGCGTACGTCGCGCTGTACAAGGCGAAAAACCAAATAAATTTAAAGCATTGGGGAGTGATAATGCTTTTCGGGTTCGTATGCGAGCTGTTCTCTCGCAGCAGTCTGCCGCTGATATACGCCGCGGGACAAAGGTGGTGGCGTCCTTTCGTTTCTTTAGACTGTCTTTTAGCGGCGGCGATTTCAGGCGTATGCGCCGCGGTTTTGTTTTATCCGTGCGCCGCAATTTTAAAAATCGGAGTCGCGGAAGAAAACAAAGAACCGGGAAAACTGCTTTAAAAATACGATATAATATTTGTATATTCAAAGAATGCGCTTAAGAATTAAACTAGATAGCGTTCGACAAACGACGAAGATTTGTGAAAGAATAGCATAGCGGTCTTCGGAAGTCGAATTTCTTTTTCCGCAACAGAGCGTCTTCAAAATAATTTTGACGGTCAAATTATATAATGTAGTATATTCCTTTAAGTAAAAGAAAGGAGTTGCCCGCCGCATGACGTTCGTAACGTTTCATCCTGCAACCAAAATATCCGTTTCCTTTTACTCTAAAATTTTAATTGGCGGATGTTTCTTATTTGTGATTGCCCTGACTGGCTGCGTAAAGGAGCGCTGCTTCCAGAACGCCGATTGCGCCGCTCCGAGCTATTGCAACACGAGCGCGGGAAAATGCGTTTACGAATGCGCGTCGGATTCGGATTGCGGAGCAGGGTTCCGTTGCCAGAGCAGCCGTTGCATTCTTAAGTCGGCAGACGGCGACGGAGAGGAAAACGCCGCAAGCTTGGTCTGCCCGGAAGATATGGCAAATATAGGCGACGCCTACTGCATCGACCGCTACGAGGCCTCGCGTCCAGACGCGACGGAATCAAGTCCGGGGACTGATAATAGCCGCGCCGTATCGGTTAAGGGCGTAATTCCATGGCAGGCGACAAGCAACGCCGTCGCCGAGGCGGCATGCAACGCCTCTGGGAAACGGCTCTGCACGCCAAGCGAGTGGACTCTCGCCTGCAAGGGGCCGAACGCTTCTTCGTACGCCTATGGAAATGTCTATGACCCTCTTGCGTGCAACGGAATTGACGCCAATGGGCCAAATCGCTTTCGCCTTATGCCGACGGGTTCTTTTCAAGGTTGCGCGAATGAATGGGGCGTTTTCGACATGAACGGCAATTTATGGGAGCGCATATCAAATGGAAACGATCAGACGGTTCGCGGCGGGGCGTACAATTGCATAGACTCGGCGACTTTGCATCGCTGCGATTATATTCCGGGAAGCTGGTCTCCTTCGGCTATCGGATTTCGTTGCTGTCTATCGGAAGTCATTCCGGAAACTGACGGCGATGGAGAGCCGATTGATAAAGAAATTGCGGAACCGGACGTTGACAATTCTGAAAATGAGGAAGAGGGAGGCTGCCTGCCGGATGAGAATGCCGAGGAGGAACTCGAGACGGACGGGGACGAAGACAATTCGGCTCTAGAGGACTATGAAGACGAAATAATTCTTGACGAAGATGGGGACGATGAAGCTCTTGACGACGAAGAAGACGAAGTAACTCTTGATGAAAACGGGGACGATGCGGATATTGTCAACGAAGAGGACGTCGAGCTCGATTCGGAAGAGGAAGATTACGAAAAAGATTTATCCGACGCGGATATGGAGCCGGAAGGCGAAATCGAAAAGGAATACTCCGGCTGCCCGCCCGATATGGCTCCGGTAGGCTCGATATGCGTGGACATCTGGGAGGCCTCCAAGCCCGACGCGACGGCGAACTCCATGGGGATAGACGACTCCCGCGCGACAAGCCGCCCCGGCGTTTTGCCGTGGCACGTCAGTCAAATGACTTTATCGGCGCGGGACGCTTTTGCGGCGGCCTGCGAGGCGTCGGGAAAGCGTTTATGCACAAATGACGAATGGTTCGAGGCGTGCAACGGTCCCGACGACGCGACGTATTTCTTTGGAAATGTATGGAACCCCGAAATCTGTAATTGCGTTGATACCTTCTGCGACGATTATTGCGCGGATAACGGAATTTCCCAATGCATGACGAATGAGAACTGCGGTTATCAATACTATTGTTTCTATATTACGCCTACGGGCTCTTTTCCAGACTGCACCAACGCCTACGGGCTGTTTGATGTTAACGGCAACGTATGGGAAATTACGCTTTCTAATGAACCTAGAGGGTACGAAGTGCGCGGCGGGGCGTTCAATTGCGGCAGCCCTTCGGTCAGGCTGCAATGCGCTTTCAACGCTTCTTGGAATGATCTCTATGCGGGCTTCCGTTGCTGCAAAGACCGGGATGTTCCGTGATATGCGATAGATTGACGATAGTCGTATTTCCAAGTGTTGCGCAAAAAAAAATCGGAGAATTGAAATGAAAACATTTGGAATCGCGCTCTTTCTCGTTGCAATGTTTTATATCTTTTGCGCGGGAACGACTATGGCGCAGGACTCCGGCCATGTCTGCGGCGCCGACGCGCAAGAATCGTGTTATGAATCAAACGCTCTAATTATGATTGAAAAAGGCGAACTTAAGAAGGCTCTCGCTCTTCTCAAGCAAGGAGTCGAGCGCTTTTCCGAGTCCCGCGCTCTCTTGCTTTTGCTCGCAAAAGCCTATCTTGAGGACGACAACGACTTTTGGGCTCTGCGGGCGTTAAGCGATTGGTTGGAGCGTCATCCCGGAGACTGCGAGGCCGGTCTGAGGCTGTCATGGGTCTATCTGCTGCAAGGTTCGCTTGATAACGCGCGCCAAGCCCTGAATGAGGCCGTATGTCCCGACAATGGGCCGTTCGCTGCCCGTCGCAACCTTCTTGCGTCAATGATTGAGAAACATGACGATAAGGCGCAGCAGGCGAAAGAGTCGCTCGATTTGGCTTATAACAGCCAAGAGATATTCCCGGACGACCGTAAGGCCGTCGCCTCTCTCAAACCCGAACTAGACCCGATGTATGCGCGCCCCTTGTCATGGCGGCTTGAGCTCTGGGGCGGTTGGACGTCCAACGCGCAGGCCGGTTCGCCGCAGGACCCGAATCAAGAAACAAGTCATCAAAGCGCTTTCGGCAATATGAGCGCATGGCTTCGGTTCTCGCCTAACTTCAATTTTTGGCTGCATCCTTCGATAGAAGGCGACGTCCGGGCTCTAGGCTACGCCTCCGAAGACGGGCGCGATTACAGTTATATCCTGCTTTCCAGCCGTCCGGGGCTGCTTTTCGGCGGCTCGCGCTGGAGCGTTACGGCCGCTTATCGTTATGAATCCCTGCTGCTTGCCGGAGGCGACCGCTACGAGAAAGGGCCTGTTTGGTTTTATCAGGCGCATAGGGGCGAATTGGAAGCGTCGCCATTGCCGTGGCTTACGCTTTTTTTCGGCGCCGGCAAACGTCGGTTTCGAGAGATAGGTCGAGACCGAATCGAGATCGACGGCGGCGTAAGCGCCGGCTATCGAATTCTAAAAGACCTGAACCTGATGGGATTGCTTTCCGGACGTTGGCAGAACGCGAAGAATAACGCCTACGACCTTTACGGCGCCAACGCGCTCGTTTCTCTCGAATATTTCCTGCCTTACGGCATGAGTCTGCGCGCCGGATTCTCTGCGAATATTGAATATTATCCCGATTCGGCCGGTTATTTTGACGCGTTGAAACCCGACGCGAAAAGGCGGGACGTTCTTATCAAACCAACGGCGGGGTTCTGGTCGCCGGCATGGACGGGTTTTCGCGCCGGGCTGGTTTATGAGTTTGCCGACCGTTTTAGCGCGGCAAACCCCTACGCCTACATTGACAACCGCGTGATTATGAAGTTTGTCTGGTCGTTCTCGCTTGACCCATGGCTGCCAAAAGCGACCTCGCTGAAAGACGTCGCGCCAATTGATTGGGGACTTCAAGGGGGCGACGGCGGAGGAGAACGCATTCAAGATTTGCTGCGTCAGGACGAGGCGGTGCAGCACGGCTCGTCGTGCGTGGAGAACTAAACATGAACGCAGGGTTTAAAGCGACTCTATCAGTTTTTCGCGACGCGGTCATCGTAACGGCGCTTTCCGCCGTCCTGGCGCTCGCCGTAAACGCCGCCAGGCCGAACGGGCTGCCCCTCGTCGCCAAGAAGGATTATCAGATACTCGTCCCCTGCCCGGAAACGGGGGCGGATGTAGAGAGCGTTGCGGCCAATGATCCGCGTCTCAAGGACGGACAAAGCCTATTTGTGGACGCCCGCGCCTCGTCGATTAGTAAAGAATGGTCTCTTGAAGGGGCTGTTTCAATGCCGTATGATTATCTTGAGCCGACGCCGCCGGAATCCCTAAGCAGTCTTTTGCGAATGCGGGCGAAGGCAATCTTCGTTTTCGGCGACGGCGACGATCCGGACAGCGGCGAGCAGTTGGCGCGGGAGCTTGCGGGCAAAGGAGTGCGCAACGTCTTTTTCATCAGGGGCGGCGCGCCCGCGTTAAAGGCCGCGCGGCAAGGAGACAAACCATGAGCGCTTTTTTGAACTGGAAGGGCCGCTCTTGGCTGGCCTTGCCGATACGCATATATTTGGGCGGCGTGTTTCTTTTTGCCTGTTGGCACAAAATAATAGATCCGGCCTCATTCGCCGTCGATGTGGCTACCTACCAAATACTGCCGTTGCCGCTCGTCAACCTGACGGCCATCGTTCTTCCGTGGCTGGAGTTGATTGCGGCGGCAATGCTGATCGCCGGGTTCCGCACGCGAGCGGCGGCTTTGCTCATTGCCGGAATGATGGTTGTTTTTATCGCCGCTATTTCCATAGCGCTATCAAAAGACTTGGCGATGTCGTGCGGCTGCTTTGCCTCGCAGGGATTGGAGGAAGACCCGATTTCATGGAAAACTGTAGTCCGCGATCTGGCGTGGCTGCTTCTGGCGGTGTACGTCATGGCTCTAGACCGTTCTCCTTTAGGCGTTGACCGGTTTTTTTTAAAACGTAAAAAAACAAAGCCATTAGAAAAGGATAATTAAAAATGACGCATCGTAAAGTCTTCGTTTTTTTATCGCTATTCGCAGCGGTTCTCGGCGCGACGGCCGCTTTTTCCGCCCCTGATTCTACCTGCAAAGGGCTCGACGCCGGGAAACAGGAATTATTCAAGCGCCTTCTTGACAAATTGCACCCATACCGTTGCTGCGACGAGACGATTTCTGCTTGCTTGAATAAGCGTCCCGTTTGTCCGCTTGCGACGCGACTGGCGCGGGATGTCTGCCGCTTGGTGAAACAGGGGAAAAGTCAGTCGGAAGTGGAACGCGCGATGCTGAAACGCGCCCAAAGCATGACGCCTATGGGGAAACCCGCGTCTTTTTCTTTAAACGACGCGATGATGGCGGGAGACGTCTCTTCGCCGGTAACCGTAACGGTTTATGCCTGCACTCGATGCCCATACTGCAAGGTTGTGGTTCCAGCTTTATACCGCGAGTTGACGACGGGAGAGCTTAAAGGCAAAGCGAAACTTTATTTTAGGCCGTTCCCTCTAAAGGATCATGAAGGCTCGCTGCAGGGAGGTCTCGCCCTTTCCGCCGCCGCGAAGATGGATAAGTTCTGGCCATATTTGTTAAAGGTCTATGAAAATTACGACGCTTTTAAGCCTGAGACGCTGCCTGTGTGGGCCGCTGAACTCGGATTGGACCGTTCGGAATTTGAGCGCTTGATGGCCGATTCGGAGCTCAAGGAGTCGCTCGGACAATCTAAGCAAGAAGGCGTGCGCAACAAAGTTACTGCCACGCCCACCTTGTTCATAAACGGGCGGAAATACTCTTACGAGATGACTGCCGAGGTTTTGCTGGACGTCATTCTTGAAGAATACGAGCAGTCTAATGAATCCCTCCCAAAGTAGCGGCATTTATTAGTTTCTAAATAAGATAAAAGATAATAAATAGACGGATTGGGATAAATTAACCGGCTCTCGTTCAACGCTAGCCGCCCGGCTTATCTTGCCGCAGCATTCCTGCAAGCGAAGGAATAATCCGCCGACCGAATAGGCGCGCGCCTTAAGCGTTTTTCAAACCGCTCTAAAGCGACGCAGATGCCGCCGCGCCTGCGGACTTGCCGGTAAGCATCTTTTTCCACTTAATAAGCGAGTCTCCGATTATTATTATGGTCAGAACCGCCATTATCGCGACTAAAACCGCGTCCATCCGCAGCGTAAAAGCGTCCTTCGGCGACTTGTCGGCCATAGCCCAAAAACGGAAAACCAACTGGTAGGCCGCGGTTAAAGTCGTGGCGATCATAAAGGTCATAGGAACGGCCGTAATCCAAGCGTATTTGGCTTTGCCCATTTTAATTAAAACGGTTGTGCCGATGGAAAGAGCCAGCGCCGCAAGCAGTTGGTTTGAAACGCCGAACATCGGCCATATCGTTTTAATGCTGCCCGAATAAATTAGAAATCCCCACGCTCCGACGACCAAAACGCTTGCAAAGAGCGTGCCTGGCATCCACGAGTGTTGACGCAGCGGCTTGTAAATTACGCCGCCCATTTCTTGAACTAGAAAACGCGCGACGCGCGTGCCGGTATCGACGGTGGTAAGAATGAACAGCGCCTCGAACATCAGCGCGAAATTATACCAATAAGCCATAAGGCCGCTCATCCCCGGAAGACCGGAGAAGACCGAAGCCATGCCTACCGCGAGAGAAACCGCTCCGCCGGGGCGGTTGGCCACATCCGTGCCGACCATCGCCGAAAGTTCCTTTATGCGTTCGGGCGCAAAACCGAGAGCCGTAAGAGCGTCGGCGGAAAGGTTTGAGTTAATCGCGAAATAGTCGCCGGGAATAAGTATGCCCGCGGCGATTACCGCCATAAGCGAGACGAAGCCTTCGACGAGCATCGCGCCGAAGCCTATGGCTTTGGCCTCGCTCTCGTTGCTGACCATTTTGGGCGTAGTGCCGGACGACACGAGCGAATGGAAGCCCGAAATCGCGCCGCAGGCGATTGTGATGAACATGAACGGGAATATGGAGCCTTCCAGCACCGGCCCGTCTCCTCCGGCGAAGCGCGTAACGGACGGCATCTTCATTTCGGGGGCGAGAAAGATTATTCCGCCGGCGAGCAGCAATATCGTGCCGATTTTCATATAAGTGCTTAAATAGTCGCGGGGGCAAAGGAGCATCCAAACAGGCAGGACCGAGGCTATGAAACCGTAAAGCGCCATAGCCAGAACGAGCGAGTTGCGCGACAGCGTAAAGGTTTCGGCAAGAGTCGATTCGACTATCCAATGTCCGCTGATAACCGCAATCAGCAGAAGGGAAACGCCGATAATCGTCGTTTCGGCGACTTTGCCGTAGCGGATTTTGTAAAGATAAAGCCCCATGAAGAGCGCGATAGGTATCGTGCAGGCGATTGTCCACGTGCCCCAAGGGCTGTGCGCCAGCGCGTTGACTACCGCCAACCCCAGCCCCGCCAGCGATACGATGATGATGAACAGCGTCGCGATGGAAGCCACGAAGCCCGTAACCGGGCCGACTTCCTTGCGGCCTATTTCCGCCAGCGAGCAGCCGTCGTGGCGAATTGACGATATGAGAATTACGAAGTCGTGCACCGCGCCCGCGAAGACCGCGCCGACGAGTATCCATAAGGCGCCGGGCAGGTATCCGAACTGCGCCGCAAGCACCGGCCCGATGAGCGGCCCCGCTCCGGCTATCGCCGCGAAGTGATGGCCGAACAAAACCCATTTGTTGGTCGGGTGAAAGTCGCGTCCGTCCGCAAAACGAACCGCGGGCGTTTTATTTTTGTCGTCGAGGGCGAATACTTTGGCCGCTATGAACGCGCCGTAAAAGCGGTACGCCAGAATAAAAGTGCAGGCTCCGGCTACGACAAGCCAAAGACTTGAGAGCTTCTCCGACGGATTGACAACCCTCACGATTACGGCGTAACTGAACGCTCCCAGAACCGAGAGCGCGACCCATAACAACGTTTTAAGGAGTTTCATTTTGCGCCTCGCAAGCCGTATTACCGCCGCAAAGCCTGCCGACCGGTCTCCGGCGGTTATTAAGAGAATTTTTATGCGCTTAGATATTTAACACATTTCGCCGATATTAGCAACCTTTATCTAAATGTTTAAACATATATTACATTCGGCGATAACGCGTATTATTCGCGTTAATATCCGGCGCCGCGCCGCGTTGAAATATTTAAGTAATTTTGAAAAAAGTTTTGCCATTCATTTTTTATAGCGCTAACTTTTAATTCATTGTCGCGGCTTTAACGTTTTTGCTTCGAGGAGATACATCATGGCTAAAATGGTCGATTTGCACATTCACCCTTCTTTACAGCTTTATTATCTGCCGTTTTTACGCAAAAATCTCGGCTCTTTCGCGCCGTCCCTGCCTATGCGCAACCCAGTTTCCTTTCGTTCCAGCCAGCGCAACCTAAGCAAGAGCCCCGAAAAGGTTTTAATGTGCGCGCACTACGTCATCGAGCGCGACTTTATCGCCAACGGCATTACGCCGCTGGGACGCGCTCTTATTAAAAAGCTGGTTCCCGATATTTACAATTACCTCACTCGAAATGATTCTTGGCAGGTGTTGAACGAAATGATGGACACGCTGGAAATCGCGGCGGAAAAAGCTAACGCCAAAGCCGACGGCAAGCTTAAAAGGTTTAGATTCGCCCGTAAATTCAGCGATTTGGCGAATATCGCCGACGATGAAATAGTTTTAATTCATACGCTCGAAGGCGCGCATTCGCTGGGTTATTCTCCCTCCGCCGGTCAGACGCTCGCGGCTTACTGGCAAGACGTGGAGAAGCGCATTGACACTCTTAAAACGCGCGGCGTAGCGATGATTACCATATGCCATTTCTGGGACAACATGTTTTTCCCTCAAACGGACGGCACCGAGATACGCCCGAAGAAAGTCGGCGGCAAAATAGTTGTCGCGAAAGACGATTTGCTTGCCCACATGAAGCGCGCGACATGGACATATCCGGCTCCGGGCAAATTCGGCGAACAGATTTCTAAAAAACTTTTCGACGCCGGCATAATTATCGACATAGCGCACATGCAGGAGCACGCGCGCTCTCAGGTTCTCGAAATGGCGCTCAAGAGCAAACGGCCGATTATCGCCTCGCATATGGGGCTTAAGCATTTCGTCGATCACGAATATAATATAACCGACGAAGAAATTATTAAAATGCGCGACGTCGGAGGAATAATCGGTCTCATACCTACTCATAGATGGCTCGTTCATCCGTCGGAATACAAGCAGAAGGCCGGAAAAGGCGTAGCCGTGATGATTGAACACATGCTTCACATCAAAAAGGTTGCGGGCGGAGTCGAAACGATAGGAATCGGCAGCGATTTCGACGGCATGACCGATCCGTTCAAGGATATTTATCTTCCGAAGCACCTCGATGCTCTTTACAAAGAAATGCTCAAGCATTTTACGCGTAAAGAGGCCGACATGATAATGTACGACAACGCGATGCGCGTATTAGAAGCGGGGTGGAGATAAAGAACTGCATCCGCGCTTTTTTAACAAAACGGCCGCCGTTCCTGCGTCGAGGAAATGCGACAAATAAAAATTTATAGGCGATTTTTATTATTTTCTTCTTGACTTAACGAGCCGTTTGCAGTAAATATTTCTGTCTTGTTTGTAGTGGTATTTGTTAGATTTGTTTTTTCGACCGGAGGTAGAAAGTGGCTCATACAAGGTCTGCAAAAAAACGTATCAAGACGAGCGAAAAGGCTCGCATCCGCAATCGTTTCTTCAAGGGCATCATGCGCTCTTCCATCAAGAAGTTCAACGAGTTGCTCGAATCGAAGGACGCCGCAAAGGCTCAGGAAGCCCTTCCCGCGCTGGTTAAGACCATCAGCAAGGTCGCCAGCAAGGGCGTCATCCATAAGAACCAGGCTTCGAGGCGCATTTCCCGCATGACGAGCGCGGTGCACAAGCTCGTAAAAGGGTAATTCCGGCTTAATAAGCCGTTCAACGGTTTGAACCGGGCGCTTTTTGCGCGTAAATTTCGGCGTTAGCGAGACCGCAAAGCCATTTAATAAGGCGACGTATCCGCTTCGTATAGCGAGCCGAAAAATGATTTACAAAGTTCTTTCAATAGTTTCTTTTTTTTACTGCGAAATTGGGAAGCGCGGTTTTTGCACTGAAAACCGCCTTCCCTTTATTAATGTTGTTTTCCCCGCCAATAATAATTAGCTTAAAATTTAACTTTGGTGTATAACTTTGAAGAATTTTTATTCTTCAGAAAGTTGAAGGTTGTTATATGGCTACAATCCCCTCTCTACCGTATTACCGCATTTCGCAGCTGCCGCAGCACGTCGGCGAGACCGTGCTGCTCAAGGGGTGGCTATACCAAAGCTCCAGCAAAGGTAAGCTGCACTTCCTCAAGCTGCGCGACGGCTCAGGCTTCGTTCAGTGCGTCGTGTATAAAAACGACGTAACCGAGGAGGAATTCAACGTCGCCGGGCACTTGCGGCAGGAGTCCACTGTTTACGTTTGGGGCGAAGTCCGCTCCGACGCGCGCGCGCCCTTCTTCCCCTACGAAGTTTCGGTCAAGGGGCTTGCGTTAATGGGCGAACCCGTCGGCGAATACCCGATTACCCCCAAAGAGCACGGCGTCGGCTTCCTCATGGACATCCGCCACTTGTGGCTGCGCAGCCGCCAGCAGCACGCGCAGATGCTTATCCGCCACGAGGTCGTAAGCTCCATACGCGATTTCTTCAACAACAACGGCTTTACTCTTATAGACGCGCCGATTTTTACTCCAAACGCCTGCGAAGGCACCAGCACGCTGTTCGAGACGGAATACTTCGGCCAGAAGGCGTATTTGACGCAGTCAGGCCAGCTTTACATGGAGGCGGCAGCCGCGGCGTTCGGCAAGGTGTACTGCTTCGGCCCGACTTTTAGAGCCGAGAAAAGCAAGACGCGCCGCCATCTTACCGAGTTCTGGATGGTCGAGCCGGAAGTCGCCTTTATGGACTTGGCGGGCGACATGGAGCTTGCCGAAGATATGCTCTGTTACATCGTCGAGCGCGCGCTTGCCAACCGCGCTGAGGAGTTGAAAGTATTAGAGCGCAACACTGCGCCGCTTGAGAATATTAAAAAGCCGTTCCCGCGACTGCATTACGACAAGGCTCACGAGATGCTGGTTCAGCTCGGCACAAGCCACGAAGCGGGCGACGACTTCGGCGCCGAGGACGAGACGAAGCTGACGATGCAGTTCGACAGGCCGCTGATCGTTCATCATTATCCCGCCGCCGTCAAGGCCTTTTACATGAAGCGCGACCCGAACGAGCCCGACAAGGCGCTGGCGATGGATATTTTGGCGCCCGAAGGGTACGGCGAGATTATCGGCGGTTCTCAGCGCGAGGACGACCTTGACGTTCTGCTGGAGCGCATCAAGCGCGAGAACCTGCCGCAGGAAGCCTTCGAGTGGTACCTCGACCTGCGCCGCTACGGAACTTTCGAGCATTCCGGCTTCGGGCTGGGCGTAGAGCGCACCGTTACGTGGATTTGCGGCATTCACCACCTGCGCGAGACGATTCCCTTCCCGCGCCTTATAGACAGGCTTAAGCCATGAATTTGCCCAAAATTTCGTTCTCGAACCCGTTTCGAAAAAAGGGGCTTCCGAAGGATTTGAGTTTCATTAACAAGCTCGGCAAAAAGTACGACCACAAAATTAAATACGAAGACTTCTTCGACGGACTGACGGCGGAGCGCAGCCTTGCGGAAGGGGAGCGTTTTCTTGAAATGGCGGACGCCGCTCCCGCTTCGATGAAGCTGGCTTTGATTGAAAAGGCGTGCAATCACTTCAAGCATTCGCTGGCGCTCTCGCCCGACATGGACGCCGCGCATAAAAACCTCGGACGGGCGTTATTTGAGAAAATGCTTGTAGAAAGCAAGCTGGCTGGCGTGCGCGAAGAGGCTCTGCCGTTTATGCTGAGCGTCCCCAAGGGGCGGAAGAACGCGGCGGGCGTATTGCTCGTTCACGACTTCGGCGCGACGCCGGAACAGATGCGCCATTTGGGCGAATACCTTAACGAGATGGGATTCGCCGTTCTCGCAGCGAGGCTGCCAGGCCACGGACGCAGCCACCAGAGCCTTGAGCACAGCAAACCGAACGAATGGTTCGACGAGATAGAAAAAGGGTTTTACACAATCAACGAAGTCGCCTCGAAGGTCTTCGTGCTTGGGCAGGGGTTTGGCGCGTCGCTGGCGCTGCTGCTTGCGGCGCACAACGCGGAGGTTGCCGGCGTCGTCTCTTTATCGGCGCCCGCGGTGATGCAGGCTAAATGGTTCGTCTTCGCGCCGTTCCTTAATACGCTGGTAAAATACCGCGCGCAAAAGCTTTACCACGAGCACCCGGAAGCGTATCACCGGTTTATTCCGCTGGGGAGCGTAAAGCGTTTAAAGGCGCTAGTGAACGAATACCCGAACCACTTGCGCCGCGTGATATGCCCGGTGTTGCTGCTTTACTCGCACAACGACGACTTTTCGCACCCGAACAACAGCCCTAAGCTGATAATGTCGAAGTGCAACTCGCAAATATGCCGCGTCGTTTACGTCGGCAACAAGTACGTGCTAACGGAAAAGAACGACGACCAGCAGCGCGCGGACAATATAATTTCGTCCTTCATACAGGAGATTGCGGCGACGGGACGGTGAGAGAATAAGCGAATATATGAATTGTCTGTCTGCTTTAATGAGTCGTAAGATTTAACCCGGAAACGTAAGTCCCGGGTTATTTATTGGGCGCGTATTCCGAATAAAGCTCCGAAGGAGCGACATTCAGTAGCTCGGCCCGTAAGCGCCGAGAATAAAATAGATAAATTTAACGAACCCCCGAAGGGGGCGATACGCGAGGTTTGAGAATGACGGCTACATTTTCCAGCCAAACAATTCATATCGTTTTTGGTTTGAAGAACAGACAGGCGTGGATTAAGGATGTTTTTAAAGAAAGACTGTATTCTTATATCGGCGGTATTGCGAATAACAAACAATGCAAACTATTGGCCATCGGCGGCACGAGCGATCATTTACATTTGTTGTTATCAATACATCCTCAAATTTCAACTTCGGAATTAGTTCGATTTATAAAGTCGAACTCCTCGAAATTCATTCATACGGAATACCCTGAATACCGAGCATTTGCATGGCAGAGCGGCTATGGAGCCTTTTCCGTAAGTTATTCCAATATTCAAAATGTAATAAAATACATTAGCAATCAGGAAGAACATCATAAACGCCATGATTTCAAAGAGGAAATTATTGCGCTTTTAAAAAAGCATCGCATCTCATTCGACGAGAATTATCTATTTAAATAAAATTTAAAATTAACCAATCTAATATCTCGGCGCTTACGGGCCGAGCTATTGATTGTCGCCCCTTCGGGGCTTTATGAAGAATATGCGTCTATTTTAGAAAACCTATTTTGGACAAGAATGAAATAATTAACCAATCTAATATCTCGGCGCTTACGGGCCGAGCTATTGATTGTCGCCCC
>CAYNVS010000023.1:0-4406 GCA_964400725.1 uncultured Myxococcales bacterium | reverse complement strand
TTCGGGGCTTTACAAGGGTTATGCGGCTGTTGAAATTATTTGGCGCAACCTATCGTCATAGTTATATCTTTTTCCTTGCTCCCTTAAGCGCGGCGGATATAATTTTGTTGTAAATTTTAATCGCCGCTTCGACGGCTCGGCTGTTAATAATTATTATAAAGGATATTGTTCCATGACCGCGACCACCCCCTCAAAAGTTTTTTTCGTTCCGTTTTACGTTCATCATAACGCCTACTCGCACGAGGATTCGGGCAGGGCGCACGTCCTTTCGCGCTTGGTTAAAGCCTGTATGCAGGCCGGAATGGGCGACGTCGTCGCAAAAGGGGATATTACGGCGCTAAAAATGCACTTCGGCGAAGACGGGCTTTTAACGTACACCCGCCCGACGCTTCCGCGAACGCTTATAGAAGCGATTAAAGGCTTGGGCGCGAAGCCTTACCTTACCGACACCAACACGCTTTACCGCGCCAAACGCCATAACGCGATAGACCACCTCAACACCGCAGCCGCGCACGGCTTCAACGAGGCGACTATGGGAGCGCCGGTAATAATTGCGGACGGCATTCACGGCCACGCATATCAGGATTACGCCTTCGAAGGAGGAAAATACTTCAAGGACGTTCCTATTCCCGACGGAATATACGACGCCGACAGCATGATTGTGTTAAGCCATTTCACAGCGCATCTGGCCGCGGGTTTCGGAGCGGCGATTAAGAACCTTTCCATGGGTTGCAGCACTCCGCAGGGGAAGCGCCGGATGCACTGCCACGCCAAGCCCAGCGTCGATGAAGACAAATGCACGGCCTGCCGCGTCTGCGAGAAATGGTGCCCCACAAAAGCGATAAAAGTGGACGGGAAGGCGAGGGTGGACGAAAGCCTTTGCATGGCTTGCGGAGAATGCACGGTCGTTTGCAAATTCGAGGCGATTACGATTCCGTGGGACTCGAACACGAAGCAGGTGCAGGAGAAAATGGCCGAATACGCGCTGGCCGTCAGCAAGCAGAAGGAAGGGAAGTGCCTTTACGTCAACTCGCTGCTTGACATTACGCCGCACTGCGACTGCATGGGCTCAAGCCAGCAGTCGTTCGTTCCCGATATTGGATTGCTGGTCAGCCGCGATCCGGTTGCGATAGACCGCGCCTCGACCGATTTTGTGAACGGCAAATTTAAATGGGACGGCAAGAAAGTCGTTCAAGGGGAAGAGAGCGACCCGCTGCGCAAGATTTATTCTTACGTCGATTGGAGCATCCAGCTTAAATACGCGGCGGAAATCGGCCTCGGCAGCGATAATTATGAGCTGGTAGAGGTTAAATAGGCCGTAGGCTATTTGTATTCGGCGCGAATCGACGCTTGACTGAAGTTGAATTTAGCTTTATATTTAGAGTTGTAAATGAATTCGAATTCAGAGCTGTATTTGGTTAGCCAAGCTATGAAAAATTTACTGATTTCGCAAGACGTCTTTCCGATCGGGGAGTTTAAAAAACAGGCTTCCAGGCTGTTCCGCAAGGTGAACGAAGACAAACGCGCCATTGTGGTAACGCAGAACGGCGCTCCGGTGGGAGTAGTCATACCTCCGGAAGAATTCGATAGGATAAACGAATTGGAGCGCTTCGTTTCCGCGGTTGAAAAAGGTTTAAGCGACTCCGAAACCGGAAGAGTTCTTTCGGAAAAGGAAGCGAAAGCAAAGCTGGAAAAGCGGTTTGGCAAATTTTAGCCGTGAAAGTTAAATGGAGCGAAAACGCTCTTAACGATTTGATAAGACTGGCCGAATTCATTGAACGAGACAACCCCCGCGCCGCTAAAGAATTCGCCGCAAAATTATTCCGCAAAGCTGACATTCTCAAAGAGCAGCCCTTATGCGGCAGAAAAGTCCCGGAATTCGATGATCCCAAATTGAGGGAATTGATTGAGGGTAATTACCGTCTGGTTTACAAAGCCGAACGGAATTCAATCACAATTCTGACCGTCTTTGAAGGGCGCAGGCTTTTTCCGGAAATAAAGGAAAAATAGCTTTAAAGGCCGCTTTTAGCCTCTTCTATCATTCTCGCGAATTCTTCCTCGTCGATTGTTTTAACGCCGAATTTACGCGCGTTTTCAAGTTTGCTTCCGGCTCCGGGGCCTGCGACTACCAAATCCGTAGTCTTGGAAACGGAACCCGAGACGCGGGCGCCTAAAGATTCGAGAAGAGCTTTTGCCTCGCTGCGAGAAAAACGCTCCAGAGCTCCGGTTAGAACGACCGTTTTACCCGTAAAAGCGTTTTCGGGCGCGGTCGCCTCGATGTACGGTTCGATTGAGATATGCTTCAGCAAACCGTCCAACACTTCTCTGTTTCTGGGTTCGGCAAAAAAAGTAACGACTGCGCGGGCAATCTCCGGACCTACTTCGTTGACTTCCAGCAGTTCATCCTCGCTAGCGGCCATAATCGCGTCCAACGTCTTGAATCGGCGCGCAAGCAGCAGGCTGACGTGTTCGCCTACGTTGCGTATTCCCAGAGCGAAAAGAAATTTCGGCAGCGCCGCGCGCTTGCTTTTTTCTATTTCGTCGAGAATGTTCTGCGCGCTCTTTTTCCCCATTCTTTCAAGGTTGGCGAGTTTTTCCAAATCAAGTTCGTATAGGTGGGCGATATTCTTTACAAGTCCCGAATCGACTAGCTGCTCCACGAGCTTTTCGCCCAGACCGTCAATGTTCATCGCGTTCTTCGAGCCGTAATGCCAGATTGATTCTTTCGTTTGCGCGGGGCATCCGGCGGAGTTCGGGCACCTAACGGCGACTTCTTCGGGAACTTTAACCGTCGCCGCTCCGCAAACAGGGCAAACGTCCGGAAGTTTGTACGGCCCGTTCGCGTGATCTCGACGCTCTATAATTACTTTTACGATTTCCGGTATGACGTCTCCGGCGCGGCGCACAAGAACGTAGTCGCCGACGCGAACGTCGAGCCTGTCAACTTGGTCTTGGTTGTGCAGCGCGGCGTTCTGAACTATTACGCCGCCCACCTCGACGGGCTCAAGCGACGCCGCTGGAGTAATGACTCCAGTTCGCCCTACGCCCGCTTTAATCTCCAGCACTTTCGTCGTCTTTTCCACGGGCGGGAACTTATACGCTATCGCGTGGCGCGGGCTTTTAGAAAGAACGCCCAGTTTGCGGCAAAGCTCAAAGTCGTTTACTTTAACGACCACGCCGTCAATTTCGAACGGAAGTTCGGATCTTTTCCCCATTATTTCGGCGTAAAACGCGAGGGCCTCGCCGGCGCCATTGCATAGTTTGCGTATAGGGTTAGGCGAAACGCCAAGCTTCGTCATCAGCGCGAAGAATTCTTCTTGAGTCTTGACGTTTGCGCCTTCCATGGCTCCGAACGTATGCGCGTGAAACGCAAGCGGCCTGCTTGCCGTAATTTTGCTGTCGAGCTGGCGCAGGCTTCCGGCGGCGGCGTTGCGCGGGTTGGCGAAAAGCTGCAGGCCTTCTTTTGCGCGCTCTTCGTTCAGTCTTTTAAAAGCTTTGCTAGGCAGTATGACTTCGCCGCGAACGTTAAGCAGCGACGGGACTTTTCCGTCTTCAGACGTAAGTCTAAGGGGAACGTTTTTAATCGTTTTGACGTTTTCGCTTACGTTTTCGCCTTTAGTTCCGTCGCCGCGGGTGGCCGCGACCGCAAAAACTCCGTCTTCGTATTCAATTTCCAAAGCGAGCCCGTCAAGTTTCGCTTCGCAGAAATATTCTATTTCGCGCGTCTGCTCAAACCCGAGCAGCTTTTTAACTCGATTATCGAATTCGAGGAGCTCGCCTTCGTTGTAGCAATTGGCAAGCGAGAGCATCGGATAACGATGAACATGTTCCTCGAATGCCGAAAGCGGCGCGCCGCCGACGCGAACGGCGGGGGAGTCGGGCGAGGATAGCTGGGGGAACTTTTTTTCGAGCGCAATCAGCTCGTTCATCAGTTCGTCGTATTCCGCGTCGCTAACAAGCGGATCGTCGAGAACGTAATAATGATGTTCGTATTTACGCAGCAGCTCTCGCAGCTCTTTTGCTCTTGCGCTCGCCTTTATAATATCCATGGCAATCTCCTGAGCGGTTTTCTTAATAAAAACATGTTAAATATTTATCGAAAAGATAAGGAAATCAAATTAAAATATCTCCTCAATTTTACCTTGAAGTGTACAACCAGCCTTCTTTCCAAACGCGTGGTATAACCCGTAACAAGGCGGCGCGTCAGCGGCCGGGACCGCGCGTATTTTTCCCGGACGCGACAAAAGCCGCCGCCAATAATTAGGAATGGAAAGGAGAAAAACAAATTGAAGCCGTCGCAGACCAACGGTTTCGTCGAGCGTTTCAACCGTACGGTATTGGACGAATTCTTTGTAAACGGCGGTTGAAAAGCGCGGCGGGGGGGCGGACGAAAACTGCGGCGCTTA
>CAYNVS010000022.1:0-49923 GCA_964400725.1 uncultured Myxococcales bacterium | reverse complement strand
TTAGTCTTTTTGGTAGCGGGGGCTTGATTCGAACAAGCGACCTTCGGGTTATGAGCCCGACGAGCTACCAGCTGCTCCACCCCGCACTGAGCAATTCGCATGTTAAACAATTTATTCGGATTGTCAAATATATTATTGGCCGCTCGCGCTTTTTTTAAAAAACCGAGCAGAATGGCGGACAAAACGGCCTAGAAGGCAAGAAAAGCAAGCCGCGACAGCAGCGCCGCCGCGTAAGCGACCGCCAAACCGGTTATCACCGAAAACGCAGGCCAATAATAACTGCGCGTTTCCCTGTAAATAGCCGTCAGCGCGCCTATGCACGGCAAATACAAAAGCGAAAAAACCATGAATGCAAACGCTCCGGCTTTGCCCAGCCCCGTCTTGTTCAGTCCGTCAATAAGCGACGGATCGTCCGCCTCGGTCGAAGCGGCCTTGAAAATCACGCCGTAAGTCGAAACGACAATCTCTTTGGCGGCAACTCCGCTTAAAAGCGCGACGGTCTCTTTCCAACTAAAGCCCAACGGCGCAAATAACGGCGCAACCGCCTTCCCCATCATTCCTAAAAAAGACCTCTCGATTTTTCTCGTCTGCGCGCCGCGGTCTATCTCGTTTATCTTGGCGTTCAAAGCGTTTTCCTCTTTGATATACAACGAAACTAGATTATAGGCGTAACCGTCGCGGGAAAAAAGCTCGCGGTCGCTTAACGCCTCGTACGCCGCGAGTTCAGGCCCCGGCTTAATCCCTTTAGCGCGCGCCTCGTTAAGCGCCTTAACCCCCTTCTGCGCCTCGTACATCTTCTTAAACCGAGGATTCTCAAACGGGTTTGAAGGAGTCAACCCCGATTTTAGAAACTCAGGAATGAGGTTCTGCGAAAACTCGAAGCGAGCCTTCGCCTTTTCCGCCTCTATCCTTTTCAGCTCGGCTTCGCTTTGCGCAGGAAAATTGGCCAAAGCCCAAACCGCAATAGACGCTCCAGCAATAACCGTTCCCATTCGTTTCACGAACTCGAACGCGCGGTCGAAGACGTGCTTGAATAATAGTTTCAAAGGAGGAAATCTATAAGGAGGCAATTCCAGTACGAACGGCTCCGATTTTCCTTTGAAAAACGCCGACGAAACGAAGCGTCCAACGGCGAGACCAACGACCACGCCGATGAGATAAACGGCGGAAGTCGCCAGCGCCGCCTGCGACAACCCGAAAAGGGTTCCGGTGAAAAAGGCCGCGGAGAACATAAGGTAAATCGGAAAACGCCCGGAACAGCTCATATAAGGAATAATCAGCGCGGTAACCACGCGGTCGCGGCGGTTTTCCAAAATGCGCGCGTTCATAATGGCAGGCACGTTGCAGCCAAAACCTACTATGAGAGGAATAACGCTTTTGCCGTGAAGCCTCAACAAACGCATGAACGGATCCGCAATAAAGGCGGCGCGCGCCATATAACCGGAATCTTCGAGAATAGAGATAAAAAAGAACAGAATAACGATGGACGGCAAAAATACCAGCAAAAAGCCGACGCCCGCAATCGCGCCGTCGGCAATAAGACCGGACCAAAAATCGTTGCGAATTACTTCCTTAACCAGTTCTCCGGCGGCGGAAACGCCGGCCTGAATCCATTCCATCGGGTATTCGGCAAGACGAAACGAAGCCTGAAAAATGACAAACATCAACGCGGCGAAAATAGGAACGCTTAAATATTTATTTAAAATTATCGAGTCCGCTCTCGCCGTAAAAGAGCTTTCGCCGGCGGATATTCTCTTGGATTCTATCTTTTCAAGCGCGGCCTCTATATACTCGTAACGGCGTTTTGCAAGCCGCTCGTTAAAGCCTTCTCCAAGCTCCTTTTCGGCTTTTGCTCGTATCTCTGCGGCGGCGCGTTTAGCCTCGTCCGCTTCTTCCGAGCCGTCAAAAAACAGCGCGTTTAAAAAGTAATCGTTCTCGGCGAGCGTCTCCATCGCCACAAACCGGGGCGGCAGCCGCATCCCTTTAGAGTCCAAGCCGAGCCTTTCAACAAGTTCAACTATCGCGCGTTCTACGGTTTCGCCGTAATCGACCGCGGGCGCGGTCTCGTCGTCGGCCTCGCCTTTGGAGGCGCGCAATAAAGCGTCCTTCAAATTGTCGATTCCAATTTCCTTGGTGGCCGAGCAAAAAACCGCGTCGCAGCCGAACGCCTTTTTAATTTCCGCCGCGCTTAGCTCAATGCCGCGCGCCCGCGCCTCGTCTATCATATTCATCGCTAGAAGAACCTTGAACCCGGCTTCTTTCATCAGCAAAGCGAGATAAAACCCCCGCGCCGGATTTGAGGAATCGACCGCTTGCGTTATAAAATCGGATCCGCCGTTAAAAATAACGTCCAAGGCTTCCCGCTCTTCGGCGCTCGCCGCGGAAAGTCCGTACAGGCCGGGCGAGTCCGATATTTCAATCTCCCCTCCGTCTCTCAGCTTGATTTTTCCTATTTTACGCTCGACGGTTACGCCGCTCCAGTTGCCGACGTACTGGCTCATTCCCGTCAAAGCGTTAAAAAGCGCGCTTTTCCCGGTGTTGGGGTTCCCCGCGAGAACGGTTTTAGACGCGATATTCGCCATGACGACGCTTAATAACCTAACTCCCTTAAATATACGAGTTTAAAAGGATTTTGCAAAACCGTCGTCAGAATGCGTCGTTCTTTTTATGGCAATGGCCTTTGTAGTTTTTGCAATGATTTACGATAGGGACGACCTCGATGTTGGCCGCCTCGCTTTTGCGAAGCGAAACGCGGAAGCCCCTTATGCAGTAAACGACCGGATCGCCAAACGCCGCGCAGCAGCTAACTTTTACGATAGTCCCTTCAATGAATCCTAAATCGGCGAGTCTTCGGCGAAAGTGGGCGTCTCCGCCTACTTTTTTTATTACTCCGAATCTTCCCTTGGGAAGTTCGGAAAGAGCCAAGCTTTGGTTTGCCGACAAAGCAAAATCAAGATTTACGGCCATACGATACAACTCCTTTGTCCAAAAGTTTGGACAACCTAATTTTATATTTCGTCCGCAGATTGTCAAGTCTTTAACGTCGGAATTCAATTTTTTATGAAAAATTTATTTAAAAAATTTTTTTAATTCTCATTTTGTTGTTTAATTTTCATTAGCGTTTGATTAAGAATATGTTAATATTTGTGTTTGACGCTGATTTTTAAATTGAAAGGAGTAAAAAATGCTTCGTAAAACTTTCATTATCGCCTCTTTAGCCGCAATAGCGGCGGCCGGGTTCTCCTGCGGAAGCGACGGCGGATCCGGCGAAGACCCTAACAAACCTTCGTTCAATCCGGTTTCGACGGAAACGACAAAACTATGCCCGACCATGCAGGCGGTTAATCCGACGGACGCCGAATGCTCAAGCAAGCCGATGTGGTGCGAAAACCCGTCCAAATACGAACCCGGCGAGGACGTTATCGGCGCGGCGCGCGCCCACGGATTCGGATCCCTTCAGGAATGCGCGGGCGAGACGGCCGTACTCGTAACCGACGTTCTGGGAGGTTCCGCGCCGACGACGACTCCTACTTCGGCCTTGTCGTGGTTCCATTTAAGCGACATTCACATCACCGACGAAGAATCGCCGGTAGGCACCGCGATAGCCGATTCCAAAGGAATTCAATCGGCGCTTAGGCCGCAGGATATGATGAGCCTTCAAGGGCTTGACTCGGCCAATAAAACTATGAACGCTTTTTCGTATTATCATCCGACCGACTTCGCGCTTTTTACCGGAGACATGACCAACAGCGCGCAGAAAAACGAATTTGACTGGTTCATTAAAGCGATGGTCGGCGGAGAAATCAACCCCGACTCCGGCGCAAAAGACGATCCGGTTGCAGGCCCCGGCAACGACCCGCAGGACGTATTCGTCGCCGAAGGACTCAAACTGCCTTGGTACGTCTTGCTTGGCAACCACGACGAAGAGATTGAAGGAAACGGCGCGATTAACCCCGGCAATAAAATGGACAGCACGATAGATTACTGCCAGATGGGAACGAGAAACGGACAGGACTTCAGCATAGTATTTGAGGACATTCCGACCGATATTAACCGAGAGCTTCTGCTTCACAGCGAAGCTATTATGAAGTTCGTGAACGCGGGCGGACTTCCAGCCGGACACGGCTACACAGCCGGAGACGCGGCCGCCGACAAAGGGTACTATTACTTCGATATGCCGCTCAAAGGGAGCGACATCGGGGTAAGATTTATCATTCTTGACACTTCCTTCAGGCCGACCGGATTCGTCGGCAAACCCACCTATGTTTACGGCGTTTTAGCTAAAGACCAGTTCGATAATTTCATTAAACCGAAAGTCGAGGAAGCGAAGAACCAGAAAAAACTGGTAATTCTCGCCGGACATCATCCCATCGACGACCTGACCGACAACGGCGATCCCGACAATTATTATACAGGCGATAAAGTGCATGAACTATTCCTCGCCAATCCTCACATGATCGCCTATCTCGAAGGCCACATGCACTACAACCGAATTCATGTTTATAAAGGCGAAGCTGGAAAAGACGCGTCCCCCGGCTATTTTGAAATTCAATCAACGAGCCTGGCCGATTGGCCGCAGCAATTCAGACGCCACGAAATACTGAATTACGGAAACGGCGTATTCGCTCTTAAAACCGTCGTAATGAACCATTACGCGGTTGCTGGAAGCATCGCCGCCATTTCGCGCGAGCTTTCTCTGCTCGACGTGCAAACCGGATTCGGCGACGCCAACGCCGACGGAACAGCTTCCGGGAGAAACGCAATACTCTTCTTCAAAACTCCGACGGGCTGGTAAAATCGGCCTGTTAGTTAGATTCGGGCGGGTCATCCCGCCCTTTTTTATTGTCGAAACGCTCGCAGGTATCCCAATATAACTTAATATGATAAGGGCTTTTAAAATTACCGCGTTAAATCTTTGAACGCAATCCGAAATTATGTAAGATGAAACAACGTAAAATTGCTTTACCGAACGCAGCAACGGAGACCCGAATGAAAAAAACAAACGCGCTTCTGGCCGCCGCATTTATCTTCCTCTTCTGCCTCGGCTGCTCCTCCTCGGACGCCGACAAACAGACCGGCAAAGAGACTTTCCCTCCCGAAAAACAGACGCCGCTTTATAAAAAAGGGCTCATTCTGCCGCAAAACTCTCTGGAATGCGTCCCGGTTTCCACCGGCGTAGCGCAAAAAAACTGCAACCACCACGGTTCTACGGTGGCCGAGCTGCCCGACGGCACGATGGCCGCCGTTTGGTACCACGGCGAATTCGAGAAATCTCTCGACTCGCGGATTGTGTGGTCGAAGAAGGCGCCCGGAACGGACGAATGGACTTGGCCCGAAGTTTTATACGACGACCCGGAGCGCTCCGACGGCAACCCCGCGGTATGGCTGAACGAGAAAGGAGAGCTGTACGTCTTCTTCCCAACCATTTTCGGCGACGGCTGGGACGGCTGTAAAATACGCATGATTAAGTCGCTTGACCTCGGCAAAACATGGGGCGAGCCGGTATTTTTGCGCGAAAGCTACTGCTGGAACGCCCGGCACAGACCGGCCAGAATGCCCAACGGCGACCTGCTTTTGCCGCTTTACAACGAATGCCTCGCGCTGCCTGTCTTCATGCGCTCGAGCGACGACTTCAAAACGTGGACGGAAGAAGGAACGCTCACGTCCGCCGAATTCATGGACAGAGTAAGCGAAATACAACCCTCAATCGTGGTTCTGGACGACGGGACGGTTTCGGTTATGACGCGCGACGGAAGCGCCGCGCACCGCATCAAGCGGATGACCAGCGCGGACGACGGCAAAACGTTCGGCAAAATGGCGCTCACCGGCCTGCCGAACCCCGGCTCCAGCATGGATCAAGTCAAACTGCTGGACGGGCACGTCGTCGTGGTTTTCAACAATAATCCAAACGACCGCTGGCCGCTGTCGGTCGCGCTTTCGCTCGACGGCGGAGCGACCTTCGTCGCCATACGCGACATTAACGCCGATTGTCCGGTCGCGGGGCAGTGCAGCTGGGCGTATCCGTCCATCGCGCAGAATACCCATGACGGAACCGTTTGGGTAACTTACACGCACAACCGCGAGACGATAGGCTGGGTTCAGTTCAACGAGGCGTGGCTGGCCGCGGGCGGCGAACAGTCGCTTATTAAATGCACGACGACGGAAGAATGCTACGAGAACGAATGTCTGGACAAATGCTCCGTTGACGGCGATTGCCCGGACGAAACGCAGTCGTGCATGGGCGGTTACTGCCGCGTAAAATGCGCCTCGGGCGCCGACTGCCCGGCGGGGTATTCGTGCGAGACGGATACGTGCAAGATTATTATAGACCCCAAGCGCGTCGATCAGAAGTGCTCGAAATAATTGAGTTGTTGCGTTACAAACAAAAAAAGACGCCCGATTTGGGCGTCTCTACATGAGAATTCAGAGTTTTGTCATCTTTAGTTTTGTTTCAACATTTTTTTAGCGTTACCGGCCGCAAATATTGCGTCAGGCAACAATTCTGGGGAAGTACTTTCAACCAAAGGCAAAAATTCTGGGTTCGTTAAAATTTTCGCGGCTTTTTCGGGAGTAATTTGAATTTGGATTTCCGCTTTCTTGTCTTGGTCGCATGTAATAGTTACGGTTGTCGGCATATAAATATAAAGCGTAAACGGAGCTATAAGCATGTTTAAAAATGAATGCCTTTCATAGATAGTGGCATTGCCGGACGGGCAAAGATCTTTTATATATAAATTTTCGTCGCCGATAAGACCGTAAAGCCAGTGGGAATGCCACTTGTCATATACTTCAGCGCCGTTCTTTCCGCCGTTTCCGATATTGAAAGTGTGCTTGTAACACGCGGAAGCGAACAATAACAAAGAGACTGCCAATAGAATTAAAGTTGCTTTTTTCATACGTTCATCCTTTCTCGTTCGATAAAAAATTATACCTTAAAGAGAGACCATTCTCTCGATTGGCAGATATTTGTTTATTTGGTGATAACGCGAAAAAAACAAAGTAAAGCTGTTGAATTTTAATTAAAATTCCCGTCAAGAAGCGCGCCATACCAAAACCTTTCTTTGCCCATAAAAAAAGGGCTGCATGTGCCACACTTCCCGTAAACACATGCGCCCATCCGGCAGAGGCGCGCATGTGATCGGCATGGCGCGTACGGGCGCGCAATTCGGGAAGTGTGTTGTCCGCGGAAAATCATTTATTCTTGCCATTAACGGGTGATCAGTCCGCAAGCCCTAAAGAGGGCGGTAAGAATAATTTGGTTCGCCGCAAAAAGAAGTATATCAAAAATAACGGCGCAAGGCAAATCCATTTAACTTTTTTACTCCCGCGTTGTCGTATGATAGACTTGTGTCGTCAGACGAAAGCGGTTACGAATGAGCGTCTCGAAGGAAAAAATAGCCTCCGGGGACAAAGAAGCGTTCGCGCAGCTTTTTCGGGAGCACTCCGGCGCCATCTTTCGCCTCGCTTACTCCTACGTCCGCGAGGAAGCCGCCGCCTACGACTTGGTTCAGCACGCCTTCGAGCAGGCTATTAAAAACGCTAGCCAGTACCGCGGCGACTCCACGCCGAAAGCGTGGCTTTTCAGCATCGCGGTAAACTCGGCGAAAAATTACCTCGCAAGCCGCAAAAAACTGAACTTCGAGGCGGGCGAAGAGGCGTTCGAGGCGGCGATGCAGCTTAACCCAAGCAAAGCCCCCGACGCGCTGCTGCTCGACAAGGAGACAAAGCGGATATTCGCCGAGGCGTTCGGCTCGCTGCCGCCGAAACAAAAGGAAGTCGTGCGGCTGCGCATCGGCGACGAAATGAGCTTTAAGGAAATAGGCGCGGCGCTCTCGATTAGCGAGAACGACGCGAAAGTGAATTATCATCACGCGGTCGCGAAAATGAAAAAACTCATAAGCGCGGCTCAGGGTTACGCCCCGGAAGAGTCCGGCGGCTACTAGCGCGCAAGGAGGCTATTATGCCTATGTTCATAAAATACCGACTGAAAAAAATGTTCGAGGCCGACGCCCCGCTGCCGGACGCCGACAAAATGAGCCTCATGGCCGAAAGGCTCGGTCTGTCTCCGCAAAAAAGGCGCGCTTGGTCGTCGCCGCTGGTCAACGTCGCGGTCGCGGCGGCGGTCGCGGCGTTTTTCATCGCGATAGGCGCAATTGCCGTCCTTTCGCCCTTCAAGAGCGGCCAAAATTCAAACGTCCCGGCAATGGCGGTAAACGGCGGCCACAAAACCGAAACTATCGACGAAGACTGCGTCTTCTGCCTCGTTGACGAGGAAGACGTAGAGAACGCTCTTTTAGGCATGGAATCGGACAACATAGAAAACGTTGTCGCTCAATGGCAGGGGCGGCTCTCAAATTAAATTTCGCCTTCACCCCTTCCTTCTTTCTCCTTTCTCGTCGGGAAAGAGGGTTTCTATTTATAAAACAACTTCAGACGGAATTTACCCCGCTTCTTTCTTTTCCGCGGCAAGTTTCTCTAAAAATTTAATATAATCGCTGTAAACTTTATTGGCGTCGAACGACTCGTCAAACAATTTTTTAATCTTTTTGCGCGTTTTAGCACTATCCGCCGACGCGGCTCTGTTAAGAGCTTTAATAAACTCCGCGCTGTCGCCTGCCTTGTAGTATTCGCCGATTCCGTATTTTTCGGTCATATCCTTCAACTCGCCTTCAAGCGATGAAACTATGGGGAGATTTTGCGAGAAATACTCGAAAGGTTTGTTCGGGAGCGACTGCGGGGCGTCGAAGCGGTACGTGGCCAAACCAATAGCCGACATTTCCATCAACGCGGTCATCGCGTCCACGGAAACCCAGCCCGGCATAATAACGTTTTTCAGCCCCTCGCTTTTCTTCTTCCATCCGGGGAACATCTGGCCGTCGCCGCACAGAACGAATTGATATTTGTCGTCCCCTTCGGCTTGAAGAAGCGCCGCCGCGTCGAGAACGACGTCCAAATCGTAGGTATGGCCGAACATTCCGAAGAAGCAGCAAATCTTTTTCTTCGGGTCTATGCCGAGATCGAGCCACTTTTTACGCTCCGCCTCGCGTTTTTCCTCCGTCAGCGTCCGGCGGTCGTAACCCAAATAAATAATTCGGTCGTTTTCGCGGCGAGGACGGTTGATTTTTGCCAATCCCCAGTCTAGGTATTCCTGCGAAATGCCTACAATCGCGTCGGCGTTCTTAAGCGCGTATTCCAGCTGCATCTCGTACGGCGTCATAGCCAGCCTTGCAAGCCTTCTGAATTTTTGCGGGAACGGGTTGATGAATATGTCCGGCCATAAGTCGCGTATGTCAACGACGACCGGAACTTTTTGGTTTTTGCCGTAGCAGACGGCGGCCGCGGCCATTTCTATCGTCGGCATGGAGGCTACTATTACGTCGGGTTTCTCCTGACGCCAAGACTTTAAGAAAAAATCCATGCCGATTTTTCCGTAGTTTATAAGCCTAGCGGCGCTTACGTTCTTTTTGTAAGCGATGGAATGCAGCATCTTTATTTTATAACCGGGCTTAAATTCCACGTCGCGGGCCGAGTCGAAGGTATGGCGTTTTTTCGCGTGGTCGAAGGTTGACTGCCACCAAACGACCTCGTGTCCCGCCTCGTATAACCTCTGCGCCAGCATCCCGCAGCGCCACAACCGGACGTTCTCCTCGAAAGGAAGCGGCTCGGAAATCCTTACAATCCAAACTTTCATATTTTCCTCGCTTGCCAAGCAGTTCAATTTTTTGCCGTATAGCGTCATAATACCGCCGCGGTCTCAAGTTTTCAAGCAAAAGGTAACGAATACGCAAATCCGAAGGCGGAACATCCTCTTGTAATATTTAAATTTGCTATTATAATTGAAATATTAATTACGAACCGATTGTTTATATTAATGTTTAGAATGCAGCAAGAAGGCGCCGAAACCGCTTTGGGTTTGGCAAACTTATAAAGAGAAAGGATGAGCAAATGATTAACAAGGCAACCATTTTCGCCGCAGCGGCGGCGCTGGCCGCGCTTTTATCCGGATGCGGGCTATTCGACGACTCCTCGTCAACCTCGGACAAATTCGAGGTCAATTCCTACTCGACGCTTGACGGCAAGGCGTCTTTCGTCCTTAAAAAAACCGGCGACAAGGGACAATATTTCGTAATTCCATACTCCGCTGCGCAGACCGACTCGGCGAACGCCTACAAACTCGCTCCAGACGCAGGAACCGCAGGAGGAGAAGGCGCGGGGCTTAACGAGACGAAATACAATTACGCGCCCAAAGGCCGTTTCTCCAAAGCGGCGATAATGCTCGACCGCCATCTGCGCCAAACGACTCAGGAAATTGTGAAGAGCGGAGAGATATACAACTTCGCGGTTCCCTCGCCGTCCTATCCGGCGGAAGGCGGAACGGCCTGCGCGTCCGACGCTTCGTGCAACGCGGACGAATACTGCGATTCGGGCTTTTGCGTTAAATCGCTTTCGCTTAATTTCACAAACCCGCTTACCAGCGAAAACTCGGTCGTAAACGCCCTTGTAAAGCGCGCCTCTACCGTTTCGGTGATAGTTGTGGACGAGGCCGACGCGGCGACGGTTTCCGCCAACGACATTGAGACGCTGGGACGCAAGTTCGATCAAATCGCCTACCCGCGGGACAATTTCTTTTTCGGTAAAAACCTTACTAAAGAGCACATGGACATCGACGCCAACGGCAAAATAGTAATCTTCATGTCAAGCAAAGTAAACGCCATGGAAGGTTACGCCGGCTTCTTCAATCCGCAGGACATGCTGAAAAAGGACGACGCCCACCCGACGCGCAATCAGCGCGACATGTTCTACGTCGCAATCCCCGACAAAGACAACTCCGTCGAAAGCGTAGCCGCGACGCTGGCGCACGAGTATCAACACATGCTCAACTTCGTAATTAAAGCGCTTTCTCCGGCGAAAACCGGCAAACAGCCCGTTTATGAAGAAACATGGCTCGACGAGGGACTTTCTCACTTGGCGGAAGACCTGACCGGATTTGGAAGCGAATGCGTCAACTACGCCAAAGCGTATCTCGCGGCGCCGTCAAGCTTCGGTCTCATTTCGGGCGAGGACGAAATCGGCAACCGCGGAATGGCTTACCTTTACATGCGTTACCTCTTTGAGCGGCTCGGCGGCGCGACCTTCTCCGCAACGTCCGACCCGACGGACGGCGGCGGCGCCGCCTTTACTAACGCGTTTTATTCCAGCGGACTAAAAGGGCTCGCCAACCTCAACGCAGCCATAGGGGAAGACTACCAAACAAGCTTTAAGAATTGGCTCGTAACCCTCGCCATAGCGGGCAAAGGGCAGACGACGGACAAGAAATACAACTACGACGCCGTTGCCAACGACCCGGTAACCAACCAGCCGCACGGAATAGACCTAGCGGCGGCGGGAGGCGTTTCGGCCACGGCTTTTGCCGGCAACGCTATAAATAAAACGGCGCGCTCCGTCGGAGCCGACTTCGTAACGGTTAAAGCCATGACCGCCGACGTCGCGCTCACCTTCGAAACCGACGCCATGGCTATGTTCGGCGTAATAGTCGTGCAGACGACCAAATAGCCGGAAAGGCTTTGCGAAGATGAAGACAAAAATATTCGCCCTAGCGGCGCTCGCGCTTACGGCGGCTTTTTTAACCGCGTTTCCGGCAAAGGCCGAAGACAAACCCGCGCCCGCGACCCAATCCGAACTCGTCGTTAAAACCGGCGTCGTCGGTCTTATGGGAAACGAGCCTTTCGTAAAAATATCGTTTATCGAAGACGGAACGAGCCAGACCTTCGAGCTGTCGGGTTATTACGCCGCGGAATTTAAAAAACTGGGCGGCGCGAAGGTTAAAATAACCGCGCTAAAACCCAAGGCGGCTGAAGGCGTGAAAACAGAAACGATTTCGATTGAGCTTGAAAAGCTGACCGTAGTGGAGTATGAAATCGTTGACGTTGGCGGCGGGGTAAAGCCGTATGTAGGCGTCTTACTTGAGGAAGGCGGCGCGTTCAAGCTGTTAGTATCCGGTCTGCCCGAGCCTATTAAGCTGGCGCCGGGCGGCGAGCAGATGTCGCAGTTATTATCGAAGAATGCAGGAGCCAAAGTTTGGATTGCCGGCAAGACTTCGGACAAGTCGGGTCTTACGCCGACGAGAATTCAAGTTTTGAGAAAAGCCCAAACGGGCAAGTAGTTTATAAACCGCAATAAGGAGGAATTGATGAAGAAAATATTTGCGTTGTCCCTGGCGGTCGCGTTTGCGACTCTTTTCTGCTCGGTCGCCATGGCCGAACCCTTGGTCAAGGTAGATAACGGCAAGCCGGTTCCCGCAATGGCCGCGTCGTGGTCGAAAGTAAACGATACTACGTTCAAGTTCGTCTTAAAGGACGACAACGCCGAAGCGGTTAAAAAACAGCTCGAAGAGAAGCTCGGCGGCAAGGCTACCGTAAAAATGTTGGACGCCAAGACGCTCGAAATCGCCGGTCTGAAGGAAGACGCGGTTTATTCCACGCTCGCGGCCATCGACCTAAAAGTCGAAGCCGCCTCGAAAGACGACGTCGCGGTCGGCGAAGGCGGAGCGATAGCTCTTGACGTTCCCGACGGCAGCGCCTCTTTCCGCGCCCGCAAAAAGAGCAGCTTCGGAGATAAGAAAGACGAGAAGAAGGGCGAGGCTCTTGCGAAAGAAACGAAAGACGTTTTAGTTGGAAAAGACAAGAAAGACGACAAGGACAAAAAGGATGAAAAGAAGGGAACCGACCTTAAACCGGAAGGAACCCCGAAAGAGGCGACCGGGCTACAGCAGGCTAAACCCATCGACAAAACCGACGAGAAGCCGAAGGAACTGAAAGACGGAGTTGTTAAAGCCGGCGATAAAGTCGTTGAGAAAAAAGACGAAAAGGCGGTTGAAAAGAAAGAAGAAGCCAAAGACGGCAAGCTCGTAGATAAGAAGGAAGAAAAGCACGTCATTCCCGGAACCGTAACCGACGCTATAAAAAAGGAAGAAGAGAAAAATAAGGATAAGGGAAAGAAAATAATTAAAGTCGGCGAGAAAGAAGCTCCGACCGGTCTTACCGATAAACCTTTATCGTCCTTAAAAGGAAAAGTCGTGTCGGTAACAAAAGGAAACTTCCCGGAAGTTACGATTGAAGTAGTGGTCTTTAAAGTTACAAAAGACCTTTCCGCTATTAACGGCAAGCGCGTCAAAATCAAAGTCGAGTTCGGCAAGGCCGATTTGACCGACGCGGCGTTCCAAAACAATCTTGGAGCCAACTATCTGCGCCTGAACGACCAGATAGAAGCCGAAATTACCGGCAAAGACGGCGACGTTTACAAGACGAATAAAATCGTACGCGTGCGTTAAACCTGCCTAAAATCTAACACAAAGCCCTTTCCGAATTATTTGCGGAAGGGCTTTTTTTTATATATATATTTTTATTGGCTAAAAGTAATTATATTTTAAGAGCCTGAAGATTTTATACGGAGTTCCGATGAATCGTCTGTACTACGGAGACAATTTGGACGTTCTGAGAAACATGGGGGAAAATAAAATCGAGAACGAGTCGGTAGATTTGATTTATCTTGATCCTCCCTTCAACAGCAAACGCGATTACAATCTTCTTTTCAAATCGCCCGGAGGGGCTCAATCAGAATCCCAAATTACCGCGTTCGACGACACGTGGCATTGGGGAGAGCAATCCCAGCGCGAATTCGACGAAATTCTGCATCAGCCGAATACTGCGGTGGCGGGCCTAATGAACGCGCTGTTCAGTTTTTTAGGCGCGAACGACATGATGGCGTATCTAACTATGATGTGCAACCGTCTGCTGGAACTGCACAGAGTATTGAAGCCTACCGGAACGTTATATCTGCACAGCGACCCGACCGCGTCGCATTACCTTAAAATTATTCTTGACGGAGTTTTCGGCAAGGAAAATTTCAGAAACGAAATTTCATGGACGCGCTCGCAGCCTAAAAGTCATACGACCGTAAATTTTCCCAACTGTCGCGACGTTATTTTTAGGTACGCCAAAACGGACAGGGCTAAATTTAAAAAAGTTTACGGGAAATATAACGAAGACTATTTAAAAAAATTCTATCGTTATGTAAATGAAAACGGAAAACGGTACAGTCTTGGGCCGCTGACTAACCCGGCGAAAAAGCGAGATAATCTTACCTATGAATTTCTCGGCGTTAAACGCGTCTGGCGCTGGACCAAAGAACGCATGGAACAAGCCTACAAAGACGGAATAATATATCAGGCGCATCCGGGAGCCGTGCCCAGACAAATTAGATATTTGGACGATATGCTCGGCCAGCCCGTTACCGACAACTGGAACGACATCGAACACCTGCACGGTTCGCACGACGAATTTTTAGGTTACCCCACGCAGAAGCCGGTCGCTTTGCTTGAGCGGATTATCGAAGCGTCGTCGGACGAGGGAGACGTCGTGCTCGACCCGTTCTGCGGCTGCGGCACCGCCATACACGCGGCGCAAAAGCTCAACCGAAGGTGGCTTGGCATCGACATAACCCATCTGGCCATTTCGCTAATCGAAAACAGGCTCAACTCGGCTTTTGAAAATATAAAATACGAAGTCGTCGGAGCTCCGAAGGATTTGCAGGGAGCAATTAATTTAGCCGAAAGGGACAAATATCAGTTCCAGTGGTGGGCCTGCTCGCTGGTCGGAGCCCAGCCTTCGATGGGGCATAAAAAAGGCGCGGACAAAGGAATAGACGGCGTTATTTATTTTCAGGACGAATTGGGCCCCGCGAAAAAAATCGTCGTATCTATAAAAGGCGGAGAAAACGTCTCCGTTACAATGATTCGCGATTTGAAAGGCGTAATGGAAAGAGAAAAGTCGCCGATAGGTTTATTTGTAACGCTTTACGAGCCGACCAGGGCGATGATAGAAGAAGCCGCTACGGCCGGAATGTACAGATCGCCCGCAACCGACAAACCCTTTCCAAAACTTCAGATTTTAACCGTTGACGGCCTTCTAAGAGGGTTCGAGAAACCTTATTTCAAGGATTTGACCAGAGGACGCCTTACCTTTAAAAGCCCGAAAAAAGAAAAACTGCGCGGCGATAACGGCGCTAAAGATATGTTTTCGTCGAAAAAGAAAAAAACGACCGCGCAATAAAATATTAGCGGAATATTCAACAGAGGTAAAAATGACTGCAGCGATTAGACGCGCCCGTTTGGCGGCGTTGATATTAATAATACTCTTCCCATCGGCCGTTTTGGCCGCTCCGGTGGATAAAACTACCGCCCGCGCCGCGGCTCTGCACTTCTTCGAACTCGTTTCGCAGAAAACCGTCCCCGACTCGTGGATTGAAAAGGGATACGAGGAAACCTACAAAGGCAAAACAGCCCTTTACATATTTCCGTTCGCCTCGGGCGGGTTCGTAATTACCGCGGCGGACGACGCCATAAGGCCCGTTCTGGGATACTCGACGGACGCGCAAACCGAATACCCGATTACGAGCCCGGAGTTTAAGAGCTGGCTGGACCATTACGGCGAGGAAATTTACTACTCTCTTTCGCGCAACCTTGCAAACGCCGAAAACAAGGCGCTGTGGGACGCATTGGTTAAAAAGTCGTTCAAAAATTATCCCGCGCCGACCGTCGTCGTCGCGGCATTGCTTCAGACAGAATGGAATCAGGACGCGTACTACAACGCAAATTGTCCCGCCGCGTCCGGCGGACCGGACGGACGCGCGTACGCGGGCTGCGTCGCGACGGCCATCGGGCAAATTATGAAATATCACAACTCGCCGTGCGTCGGCGTTTCAAGCCATTCTTACTACTTGCCGGGCGTCGGAACGCTGTCGGCCAATTTCGCCGCTACGACCTATCATTTCGAGAACATGCCGAACAAATTGACGGACTACAACGCGGACGTAGCTTTGTTGCTTTACCATGCCGGCGTCGCCGTCGATATGAACTACGCCGCCGACGGATCGGGCGCGGCGGGCTCCGCGACCGAAACCGCGCTGGAGAAGTATTTCGGTTACGCCACCAACGGCTACAAGAACCGGCAATATACCAGCAACTGGAAAACTCTGTTGAAGAACGATCTCAACGCTAAGAAGCCCGTTTATTACGACGGCGCGGCGTCCGACGGCTCAAGCGCCCACGCGTTCGTCTGCGACGGCTACGACTCCGAAGACAACTTCCATTTCAACTGGGGGTGGAGCGGCTACTATAACGGCTTCTTCTCGCTTGACGCCATGACGCCAACGAGCGATACGAATTTTAATTACTATCAGGGCGCGACGTTCAACATTACGCCGGGCTGCAAAACGCAGCTTACGGTTAGTTACCGCTGCTCGGATACCAATTGCGGCGGCTCCGCGCAGATGAAGACGAGCCTTTCAAACTGCCAGAAAGGAACGCAGGGGTGCGTTTATTCGACCGGTTCCGGCAATTGGGTTACAATGACGCAATGCCTGCTTTATCAGGTTTGCGAGCAGACCGGAACGGCGCAGCCCGCCTGCAAGCACTGCCCGAACGGATGCAAAACTACCGGATGCGTGGTATGCAATCCCGGAGCGGCCTGCTGCGACGCCGACGGTCATTACAAAAGCGCCGAAACGGTCTGCAAGTCGGGAACGGACTCGATTTACAGTTGTCAGGACTCGGCGTGCGGCGGCGGCGTTTACTCAAGCAAGACCAGCCAGTTCTGCTCCGGCAAAAGCGCGCTGTGCGACGGCCCGACCAAGGCCGAGCCGTGGACGAAGTCGAAGACGTGTCAAGCCAACCAGATTTGCAAGCAGACCGGCGACAAGACGGCGGACTGTTCGACCTGCCCTCACGGCTGCGTTGACGGCGCCTGTTGCGAGTGCGAATTCGGGCCTTGCTGCGACGGATGCCATTACAAGCCTTCCACGGCTCAGTGCGAGGACGAGACGTCGTTCATTACGCGGTGCGACGCCGGAATATGCGGCTCGTCGATTTCCAAGAGCCCGGCCAGACGCTATTGCAAAGGAAACTCAAACGCCTGCGACGGCGCGCTGTCTGGAGACTACGGAGAATGGCAATTGCAGGAAGTATGCGGCGCGAACCAAAGCTGTTCGACCGACTTGGACGGAGCCGCCAAGTGCTTTGACTGCCCGATGGGATGCAAAGACGGCGCGTGCTGCGTCTGCAATTCCGGGCCGTGCTGCGACGGCTGCAACTACAAAACTATAGGCGACGTATGCAACGCGAACGCGGGAGTCGAGTATTCGTGCTCAAGCCAGTCGTGCGGCGGGGATGCGATAAAACGGTCGTTTTTGCAGTTCTGTCCGGGCGTAGGCGCGGAATGCACGGGGCGACTCGAGCCTACCGAATGGACAATCGTTCAGGACTGCCCCGACGACGCCGGTTGCTTTGTAAGAAGCAAGGAACTGGCGGAGTGCGCGGCCTGCCCGATGGGGTGCGTCAACGGCTCTTGCTGCGAATGCAACTCCGGCCCCTGCTGCGACGGCTGCCGCTTCCTTTCGGCGTCGGCGGTTTGCGACGAGAACGCGGGCATGTCGTACGCGTGCTCGGGCTCTTGCGGCGCAATGAGGCAGGCGATTCCGCAAAAGCGTTTCTGCTCGGGTTCGAGCGCGCAGTGCGACGGACGGCTTGAGAACGGAACGCCGATAGACGCGGCAAAATGCGGCGACGACGAGATTTGCCAAACCGACGGAACGAGCGAACCTGCGTGCGTTCCTTGCAAGAGCGGCTGCGCGGACGGCCAATGCAAGACCGCGGCTAAAAAGGCGTCCGGCTGCGCCGGCGGAGAAACGGCTTTGGCGTTATGTTTGGCGGCAATTGCGGCCTTTGCGCGGCGGAGAGCCGTTTCGCTGAACTAGTTATAATAGCATCTTAATTCAATCGGGGTCTGGAGACCGTTCCTACAACGAGATTTAAATTCCGATAATTCAATAGGAAACCGCGCTGAATTCAGCCTGGGGACGAATGCGCGTCTTCAGGATCAGGCGAAAGCGCGGATGCCTCGGCGGACGCAGACTGTTAATTTGTATTTTCTCGAAAATCCGGCGGAACGCATTTGATTTATTATAAGAAAAAAGGTATAAAATTACCTGAAAAAGCAGTTAAACCCTATTTTTAAAGAGGTCTATTAATGAAAAAATTTAAGGTTGTTTTGTTCGCGGCGACTCTTTCGGCGCTCGCGGCGGCGGCTTTGTCGCTGACGGCCGCAACCGAGCCCGGTCTTCAAGTCTCTGCGTTCTCCAAAGAGTTTAACCAATATCTCAAATCTAAAAAAGCGTCTCATTCAGGCGTTAAAACGCCGGGATACGCGCCCGATCCTCTTGATTTGTCGCACAACGATTCCCTGCGCGGCCTAATTCGTATGGATTTCACGCCTTACGATTTCATATCGGCTTACGACCTTAGGAAACAGAACCGCCTTACGCCCGTCCGCGACCAGAAGGACTGCTCGTCCTGCTGGATGTTCGCCACGATAGGCGCGATAGAGTCGAACCTGGCGCCGGGCGAAATCGTCGATTTGTCGGAAAACCATATTAAAAATTCCACCGGTTTCGATTTGGAGCCTTGCGCGGGCGGAAACTATAAAATCGCCTCGGCCTATCTTGCGCGCCATAACGGCCCCGTTTACGAAGAGGACGATCCGTACGACGATTCGAGCTACGTTTCCCCTCCGGGGCTCAAGCCGAAAAAAATCATTCAAACAATACTTTATCCGCCGGACCGCAAAAGCCCGCTGGACAACTCGCTGCTAAAAAAAATGGTAATAGAACACGGAGCGGTTGCGACGAACCTTTATTACGACATGACTTTTCTTAACGCCGATACGAACGCCTACATTTATACGGGAACGGAAGAGCGCAATCACAGCGTAAATATAGTCGGATGGGACGACGATTTCCCGAAAGAAAAGTTCGTCCCCGAAGCGCCGGGAAACGGCGCGTTCATAACCCGCAACAGCTACGGCTCCGCATGGGGAGACGACGGCTACTTTTACGTTTCCTATTACGACGTTTTAATAGGACAAAGAAACGCCGTTTTCTTAGGCGCGGAGCCCCCCGGAAAATATTCCGCCGTTTACCAATACGACGAGCTTGGCGCCACCGCCTCGGCGGGTTTTGGAAGCGAGACCGCTTGCGCCGCCAACGTTTTTACCGCGTCGTCCGACGAAGTTCTTAAAGCGGTGTCTTTCTACGCCGTTTCCATAAATACGGCTTATGAAATAAAAATTTATACCGACGTAACAGTTTCGCCGTCCACAGGAACGCTTATTTACAATCAGAGCGGCGTAGTCGATTTGCCCGGCTATTACGTAATTGAGCTTACTCCGCCCACGCCCATTAAACTTGCTTCCGGCTCTAAGTTCGCCGCGGCGGTAAAATATACCGCGCCGGGAACAAACAACCCGATTCCGGTCGAGAAGCCGATCGAGGAGTATTCGAGCAAAGCGACGGCAAACGCAAACGAGAGCTTCGTAAGCTCGGCCTGCATCACTTGGACGGACTTAACGACCAGCATGCCAAACTCCAACGTAACGATTAAAGCGTTTACGGTTCCGGCGTGCGACGACGGCAAAGTTTGCACCGACGATTCAGCCGTTGGCGACAACTGCAATCACGCCGCCAATACCGCGGCCTGCTCCGACGGTTTGTACTGCACTACGGGCGACGTTTGCTCGTCAGGCGCCTGCGGCGCGACGATACTCCCCGACTACTGCGTAATAGAAGGCGAATGCTTCTTCAAGGGCGAGGGGAAAGCCTCAAATTCCTGCCGCTACTGCGATCCTCTCGTTTCGCAGACGGAATGGAGCAAGAAGGCGGAGAACGCTCCTTGCGGCTCAAATCTGGACCTCGAATGCGACAAGCCCGACTTCTGCGGCGCCGACGGAGAATGCAAGCCGAACTACGTCGCCAAAGACGTTGTCTGCGGTTCCGACGCTTCAACCGAGTGCGATAAGCCCGATTCGTGCGACGGCGCGGGAAACTGCGCTCCGAATTACGTCGAGTCGGGAAAACCTTGCGGCTCTGCGGAAGATTCCATCTGCGACAAAGCGGATTCTTGCGACGGCTCTGGCGGGTGCTCGGCCAACATCGCGGGCAAAGAAGTAGTTTGCAGAGAATCCTCGGACGTTTGCGACCCGGCCGAAAATTGCGACGGAGCCGGAGCCTGCCCCGCCGACGTCAAGACGGACGACGGAACGGTATGCGAACACGTAGATAAGTGCATAGTAAACTCGAAATGCGACAAAGGCGTCTGCAAAGGCTCTCCGAAAGACTGCGACGACTCTATCCCCTGCACGACCGATACATGCGCCTCGTCCGACGGCAAGTGCAAGAACGAATTCACCGACTCGCTTTGCGACGATTCGAACCCGTGCACGACCGACAAATGCGCGATCGGCGGATGCGAAAACGCCAATCTCGACGACTGGACGGCCTGCGGACAGGACAAGGCTTGCTTTGCGCAGACTTGCGAACAGCTCGCCGCAAACGACGTTTGCGAAAAAGCGACCAAACTGGAATTCTGGAAGGATACCGAGGGATCGCTCGCCGGTAGTCATTTTGCTCGTCCGATAGATGCGGCGTGCGGCGGAACGGCTGCGGAAGGCCCCGACGAGTATTTTTCCTTCGAGGCGAAAAAGGACGTCAAATACACCGTATCGCTAAGCTCGACGGACGGCGTAGGATATTATCTGGCGGTTTATCCCGACTGCAAGAAATACCATAAATGTCTTATCGGCAAAAAAGCCGAAGGCGGATCGGCGGTTCTGCAAAAACTCGCTCCCACGTGGGACGCTAATCTGATTATTCAGGTTCTCGGCGACAAAGGAACGATTTCAAACCTCGCGAACAGCAAGTTTACAATTCGCGTGGACGACCTTACCCACGCCGACGGAGACGGAGACGAAGAGGAAGCCGAAACTGCGCAGGAAGAAGAGACCGAAACTGCGGACGCCGCCGAAACGACCGAAACGACCCCGGCCAAAAAGAGCTCCGGATGCGCGGGCGGCGAAACCGGCGGAACGGCCATGCTGGCTATTGTCATTATGGGCGCGATTGCGGCTCGCAGAAGACTGTTCGCTTAAACCGAATTTAACTTAAATTAAAAGACGGGCGTTATGCCCGTCTTTTTTTACGCTTCATCGAACAAGTTCAGATTGAAATTATTCTCCTTCGCGCTTTGCTCTCTGGGCTGCGCCCTCGCCGCGTCCGCGTCCGCCGCGCCTGCGTCTTCTTTTCGCGCCGCCGTCGCCGGTCTTTTTTGCTGAGGCTCCTGAATTTTCGCCCGCGGCGTGAACGGCGCTCGCGCCGTCTCCGACTTTAGTCTCCGTCCGCCGAAAGTCGCGGCCTCTGCCGCCCGCGCTTTCCGATCCCGATTTGCGGCGGGGTCTTCTTCTATTGCCGCCGCCGTCGCCTTGGCCTCTTTCGTCTCTACGGCGGGAACGCTCCTCTTCTTGGTCGTATTCGCGCAGCGGCTCTTCCTGCGGTTCAGGAAGATTTAGGTAATGCGGCGGCTCGGCCGGTTCAATCTTTTTATTAATCAACTTCTCAACGTCGCGGAAAAGTATCCGCTCGTCCGGCGAGCACAAAGTAATCGCGACGCCGCCGGCGCCGGCGCGGCCGGTTCTGCCGATGCGGTGCACGTACGATTCCGGCTCGTTTGGAACGTCGAAGTTGAAAACGTGGCTTACGTCGTCGATGTCGAGACCGCGGGAAGCCACGTCGGTGGCGACTAGGACTTTTACCTCTCCGCGCTTAAACGCGTCGAGAGCGCGCTGGCGCTTGCTCTGCGTCTTGTCGCCGTGAATGGCCGCGGCGCGGATGCGGAAGCGGGCGAGGTTTCGCGCTATTCTATCGGCGCCGTGCTTCGTGCGCGCAAAAACGAGCGACCTTACCGCGTCTTTTTGAGTCAATAAAAAAGTAAGCAGCTGTAATTTTTCGCCGCGGTCGATAAAATATACTTTTTGCGACACCGCGTCCACCGTAGAGGCGGAAGGGTTTACGGCGATTGAAACGGGCGAATTGAGCATCCCCTTTGCGAGTTCGCGCACTCCGGGGTCCAGAGTCGCCGAGAAAAGAAGCGTCTGCCGCTGTTTTGGGAGGCGCCTCTCTATCTTCTGAATGTCGATGATAAACCCCATGTCTAGCATTCTGTCGGCCTCGTCCAGAGTAAAAATTTCAACGCTGCGCAAATCGACGAACCCCTGCCCCATGAGGTCGAGCAGCCTGCCGGGCGTCGCGACCAACACGTCTATTCCCTGATCCAGCGCTTTTGTTTGAGGGTTCTGGCTTACGCCGCCGAAGACAATCGCGTGCTTTACGTTAAGGTATCTGCCGTAAACCTTAAAACAGTCCGCGATCTGTCCGGCAAGCTCCCGCGTGGGGGTAAGAATCAACGCGCGAATGCGGCGTTTGCCGCCTTTCGTAGGGTTGTTATGAATGAATTGCAGTATTGGCAGCGCGAACGCGGCCGTTTTGCCGGTTCCGGTCTGGGCGCATCCCATCACGTCGCGCCCTTCCATAATGCGCGGTATCGCCTGCTCCTGAATGGGAGTCGGCGCGGAGTATCCCTCCTCCTTTACGGCGCGCAAAATCAACGGGATAAGATTCAACTCTTCAAACGACATCTATTAATTGCTTTTCCATCCTTGATGCGTTCAAGGAAAACGGCAAACGCTGTAATAATATGAATGTAATCCGGGGAAAAAACGGCGGGCATGCCTGCGCGCGCCAATGCGCGGATACGATCAAAATGCGCTTGCGGCGATATGTATATAATTTATTTAGCAAATTTAGTCAAATCTATTTGCGCGCCGCAACGAAGCGCGAAACGACTCTCAATAATCTTAAGCTTTCCCATGATTCGCCGACAAACAGCGCGCCCGTTGCGCCGTAATGCGGCTCAAATTGCGTTTATATCGGCGGGACGGGCATGCGTTATACGGAATTTTTCAGTCTTTACAATTAGTTCTGTGGGAGGGAGCTTAAGTCGCCCGTACGTTTAATGATTTTTTAAAAAATAAATAATGATAAAAAGCCGAAAGACGCATTCTTTGCCGACGAGTTTTTTTTAAAAAGCCCAAATCCGAATAAACGACGTTTTTTTTAGAAGCGGCGCAACTGATTATTTTTACAAAAAAATAAAATTGTATTACCTTTGCCAAACGGTTTTTCTACCCCGTTCGAGTTAAGGAAAAATTATGTCCGTCAAGACGCGGCCACATTGCGGCCGGGGGAACGAGGCGATGCGCGTAAACGCAGCTCTCGTCTGCGTTCAGGTTTTCTTCGGCATGTTCCACGTTTGCGGCAAATACGTTTTGAGCTGCATGCACCCGTTTGCGCTGGCCGGATTCCGCCTGCTTTTGGCCGCGCCAATTCTCATGCCCGTCGCCTATCTAATCGATCGGAAAATTCCTACGCCGCGGCAGATGCGCTCTCTTTTTTTGCTCGCGCTTTTAGGCGTCGTCGCAAATCAAATTTTTTTCATATCCGGCCTCAAGCTGACTACCGCCACAAACGCCAGCATCATAATGCTGTCAACGCCGATATTCACGGCCGCGATAGGAATGATTTTCGGCGTCGAGAAACAAACTCCGCGAAGGCTTGCAGGCATAGGCTTGGCCGTCGCCGGAGCCTTTGCGACGCTCGATTTCTCGAACCTCGGCGAAGGAGCGCAGAAGGCCGCTTTGCTGGGCAACGCTCTGCTTATTATAAATTGCGTGGCTTACGCCGGATTTCTCGTTTTGCAGCGCCCCCTGCTGCGAGAGCTGCCTCCTCTTACCATTATAGCGTGGACTCTGCTTTTCGGCGGAATTATCATCGTCGCCCTCGGAGCGTCAGAGATGGCGAAAGTCGATTTTGCGGCGCTGCCGCGCGCGGTTGTTCTGGGCGTTATCTTTATCGCGGTATTCCCAACTATTTTTGCTTACGCGCTCAATTCTTGGGCAATAGGCAAGTCGTCTCCATCGACGGCGGCGGCCTTCAACACGCTTCAGCCGATTGTTTCCTCGGTTTTGGCCGCGCTTCTTTTAGGCGAGCGCGCCGGTCTGAGGCAGCTTTTCGGCTTCGTTCTCATTTTTTCGGGGCTGGCTCTGGTTATTTCGGGGCGCGACGTTGGCTTAAACCGCGGATGCGGAGGCGAAAAAGAGCGTTGAATTTTCGCAAAAACGGTCTTGGACTTGAAATATTTTTGAATATTTGTTTGTTTATAGCTTTAACGGCGGACGGAAATCCGGCGCCCATACGAAAGACAATTAATTTTACGGAGGCTTGAAAATGCCGTCAACATACGAAGAGCTTAAACTTTTAGAAGCCGCGATAGCGGAGAAAAGCGCGTTCATTGACAGGCTTAAAGCGGAAATGCACAAAGCGGTGGTCGGTCAGGAAGATATGATAGACGGGTTGCTGCTATGCCTGCTGTGCAAAGGCCACGCGCTCCTCGAAGGCGTGCCGGGACTTGCTAAGACTCTTTGCGTTCAAACGCTCTCCAAGGTCGTTGACGCCGGCTTCAAGCGGATTCAGTTCACCCCCGACCTTCTTCCCGCGGACGTGATAGGAACGCTCGTTTACGAGCAGCACAGCGGAACTTTCAAGGTTAAGCAAGGTCCAATATTTACAAATATCGTCCTCGCCGACGAAATCAACCGCGCGCCCGCAAAAGTGCAGTCCGCTCTTTTGGAATCAATGCAGGAGCGTCAGGTTACGCTGGGCGACGAGACGCGCAGACTGCCGGAGCCGTTCTTTGTGCTCGCCACTCAGAACCCGATAGAGCAGGAAGGGACATACCCGCTGCCCGAAGCTCAGACCGACCGTTTTCTGCTTAAAATAGTAGTCGGCTATCCGTCCCGCGAGGAGGAGAAGGCGATAATGCGCGCTCAAACGTCGCAAAAAGCTCCCGACGTCGAGAAGGTCGTTTCCCTCTCGGAAATTTTAGAGGCTCAGAAAGTAGTAAAGGAAGTTTACATCGACGAGAAGCTGGAGGAATACATCCTCGACCTCGTTATGGCGACGAGAGCGCCGGAGAAATTCGGAATTAAAAGCCTCGAAGGAATGATTGAATACGGCGCAAGCCCCCGCGCGACAATCGCGCTGACCATGGCGGCCAAGGCGAGAGCCTTTTTGCGCCATCAGGGATGGGTGCGCCCCGACGATATAAAGGCGGTGGCAGCCCCCGCGCTGCGCCACAGAATAATTCTTACTTACGAGGCCGAAGCCGAGGAAACGACGACCGACGACGTCGTAAAGACTCTTTTGGACAACGTTCAGGTGCCTTAAAAATATATGAAACGCGAAACGGCGGAAGCCAAGACGAACGGCAAGGACGCGGGGCGCGAGAAGCGGCGCGAAATTCTGCGCAAAGTGCGAAAAATAGAAATCGTTACGCGCAAGACGGTCAACGATGCGCTGGCCGGAGCCTACCGCAGCGTTTACAAAGGGCAGGGAATAGCCTTCGACGCCGTGCGAAAATACGATCAAGGCGACGACGTCCGCTCGATAGACTGGAACGTAACCGCGCGCGCCGGAGAGCCTTACGTAAAGATATTTCACGAAGAGCGAGAGCTGACGGTTATGCTGCTCATCGACCTGTCGGCTTCTCAAGGGTTCGGCTCCCGCGACGAAACGAAGGCAAGCCTTGCGGCGCAGCTCGCAAGTCTGCTGGCCTTTTCCGCCATTCAGAACAACGACAAAGTCGGGGCGATACTTTTCACCGATAAAGTTGAAAAATATATTCTGCCGGAGCGAGGCCGAAAGCACGTATTGAGGCTCGTCAGCGAAGCTCTGAGCTTCGAGCCTTCCGGCAGAGGGACGAGCCTTTCAGCCGCCTTTGAGTTTCTTCTTTCCATGAAAATACGCCGCAGCGTCGTTTTTGTAATCTCAGATTTTCAGGACGACGGCTACCTGCATTCTTTGTCGCTTTGCGCGAAAAAGCACGACGTCGTCGCTTTATGCGCCGACGACCCGTTCGAGACGAGCGTAGGCGACGCGGGCATGGCCGACCTTTACGATCCTGAGACCGGCGAGACTTTTATGGCCGATTTGTCCGATCCGGCCGTTCGCAAATATTTGAGCGCCTTTCACGAGGCCGCTAGGGCTAAGCGCGCCGAGACGCTTCGCCGCTGTAAAGTGGACGCGCTTGTAGTTTCGACCGACCTCCGCAACGACCCGTATATGGCGCCTTTGGTCGCGTTCTTCAGGCGCAGGGCGAAGAGAAAATAAAATGACGACGGGTTTAAAAAAGTCGGCCTTAATCGGGGCGAAATTAGCCGTCGCTGCGTTTTGCGCCGCGTCGCTCGCGTTCGTTTCGGCCTCGCCGCTTTCGGCGGGCGAAGGAAAAATTACGGTCGGCTCCGCGCTCGACCGCTCTGAGATTTACGTCGGCGACCAGATTACTTTGACGGTAACGCTTGAGGCGAAGGAGAAGTTCGACGCGCAGATTTCAGACGGAAAGCTGCCGCTTGGCGACATGGAGCTGATCGACGACGCAAAGACCGAAGAAGCGGTTCCGGGCGGCTATAAAATCGTTTTTAAATATAAACTCGCTACGTTCAAGCCTGAAGCGAAGGAAGTCCCGAAAATTTCGTTTTCATGCAAAACCGCGTCTGGGGAAGAAGAAACGGTTTGGAGCGAAGCTCAGCCGCTCAAGATGAAGTCGGTTTTGGAGGAGGCCGCGGTAAAGGCGCATTTCGAAAAAAAAGCCAAGGAAGAGGAAGATAAAAACAAAAACCGGCAGCCGACGGTAACTCAGAACCCTAACGGTCTGCCCAGTCTCGACGACGTTGACAAGCAATACGATAAAACAAAAAACGCTCCGGGCGCGGTAGACAACCGGCCGCAGGGCGAACAAATTGAAATACAGCTCGCCCCGCGGGACTCAAAGCCGCCGGTTCCCCTGAAACTTAAGAGCTACGCTATACTTTACGGTCTGCTTGCTCTGCTGGCCGTTTTGATAGCCGCTTACGTCGTTTCCCGCATGAAGGAGCGCGCTAAAGAACGAGAGGCGAAGGTCGTAAAGGCTCCGCCTATTCCGGCGCACGTAATCGCCTATCGGAGGCTGGAGAAGCTGAAGGCCGACAACCTCGTCTTCAAGCGGAAATACCGGGAGTATCATTTTACGCTGTCCGAGATAACCCGCGAATATACAGAAAACCGCTGGGGTTTTCCGGCTCGCGAATACACCACCGACGAGATAACGGCTTATATACGCCGCCACTACCCGCAAGGGCTCGACGAGCGTCTCGCGTCGGACATTCTATCGCCGTGCGACATGGTTAAATTCGCGTCGTTTTCGCCTTCGCAGGAAGAGGCCGACAAGCTGCTTGCGCTGGCCTACCTGCTAGTCAATCGCACCAAGCGCGAAGAAGGCTCCCTTTCTCCTCTTCCGAAGGACGCTTTGAAATGAACGGTTTGTTCGACGTTTTTGCCGGCTTCCGCTTCGAGAACCCGTGGGCGTTTCTCGCAATTCCTTTGGTCGCAATGCCGGTCGCGCTTTTAATGTATTTGCGGCGCAAAAACCGAGTTTCTCATTTCGCTTTTCCGTCGCTCTCAAAGGCCGCGGCCATGGACAAAGCGCGCCTGCTTGATTCCGGTTTTAAGGCGTTTTATCATAAAACCAGACCCGCCGCAGCGTTTGTAATTTTGACGCTTATTGTTTGCGCGCTCGCTAGACCTCAGGTGAAGGAAAAAGAAATTACCATAAACCGCGAGGGCGTCGATATAGTAGTCCTGTTCGATATTTCGACTTCGATGATGGCTGCCGACTTCAAGCCGATAGACAGGTTTTCGGTGGCGCGGGAGACTATAAAAGAATTCGTTAAAGGAAGAAAAAACGACCGCGTCGGCCTCGTCGTCTTCGCCGCCGACGCCTTCACGCAGGCTCCGCTGACGAGCGATTCGAGCATAATTCTCAATCTGCTGGACTCGGTTAAAATGGGCGTAATAGAAGACGGCACGGCCATAGGCAACGCGATTGCGACCGGAATAAACCGTCTCAGGGAGAGCAAGGCGAAAAGCAAGGCGATGATTCTTTTGACTGACGGAGACAACAACCGAGGCAACATAGCGCCGCAAGAAGCCGCAAAAATGGCCGCGGAATACAAAATTAAGATTTATACTATTCAAGTGGGCAAGGGCGGGCTCGTAGATTATCCCGTGGACGGCTTTTTTGGTAAAACCTACCAGAAGGTTCAGATAGACGTGAACCCAGAGCTGCTTCGGGACATCGCCGACGCGACGGGCGGGCGTTACTTTGTAGCGACCGACGCCGGTACGTTGGAGCGCGTTTTCAAACTTATCGACGCGCTGGAAAAGACGCCGCTGCCGGAGCCGGACTTTGTGCTTTACCGCGAGAAATACTCGTGGTTCGCGCTTCCCGCCTTCGTCCTTATAATCCTCGATTTGCTCATGTCTTTGCTTTTCGCAAGAAGAATTTATCCGGCGTAAACGCGAACTTTCTCCCGTTTAATCCAAAATAATAATCAATATAACGCCGCGCGTTATTTTTTTTAAAAACGCGGCTCGGCGTGTTGGAAATAATCGCAAGCTGTGGTAAATTATTTCGCGTAACGACTATTAACTTTAAAATCGAGGAACCGACATGAAAATATCAGCGACCGTTTCGGCAATAATTTTGTTTTTATCGACCGCGCTTACTCTCGCGGCCTGCGGCTCGTCGTCTAGCGAAAAAACAGGCTCGGACGCCGACGCGGAGATTGAAGCGGAATCCGAACAAGAGGGCGAAACGGAAACCGAGACGGAACCGGCCTTTATGCCTGCGGAAAGCTACGGAAAATATTATCCGGCCGCCGTTTTAACGACTTTCAGAGACGAAAAGCGAAACCGCGATTTGACCGGAACGATTTGGTATCCAACCGAGACGACAGAGGGCGACATTATAAAATATCAAGACTTAATCGCGTTCGGAAAGGCGATAGACGGCGCGCCGCTTGCCGCAGGCGGGCCTTTTCCTTTAATCGTTTTTTCCCACGGACATCAGGCGTTCGACGCTCAGTCGTTCTTTCTTACCGAGCATCTTGCGTCGCACGGGTATATCGTCGCCGCATGCGACCACGTCGGCGATACGACCGGCTCTTACAAACAAGGCCAGCTTGCGACCGCCGCGTTCAACCGCCCGCAGGACGTTTCGGCGATGTTGGACTCGATGCTCGCGCGCAATAAGGAGGATGGCAACTTTTTAAAAGGCGCGATAGACGAGGATAAAATCGGAATGTCAGGACACAGCTTCGGCGCTTTCACAACCTTTGCGGCCGCGGGCGGCTCGTACGATTTCGCGCTTGTTAAGGCTAAATGCGACTCGCTTGGCGAAGAGAACTGGCACGGCCCGTGGTGGATTTGTCCCGACGCTGAGTCAAGCGATTTAAGCTGTCTCGACGCTTGCGACGGCGCGTGCAAGTTCGGCGATTCGCGCATTAAGGCCGCGGTTCCTATGTGTCCGGGAATGTCGGAAGCGTTCGGAGAGGCGTCAATAGCCTCCATAAAAATACCGATGCTCGTTATGGGCGGCTCGCTCGACGACACGCTCCCCTTAGACGTCCATATGAAGCCGTTTTTCCGCTGGCTGACGCAAAAAGATTCTATGGAATGGATACTTGCCGGCGGATCGCACATGACTTTTTCAAACATGTGCCAAATCATTTCCGATCCCGGAATCGGCTGCGGCCCCGGCTTCATCGAAGCAGAGCGAGCATGGCTTCTTATCAATACTGCGACGACTGCGTTCTTCGGCGTTCACCTGAAGGGCGACGCGCGTTACAATAAATATTTCGAGAGCGAATATTTAAGCGGCTCGGCGGCGGAAGTAACGCTGCAAAAGAAATAACAGAGTCCGTTTTGGCGCGTCCGCCAGCGCCCATTTTAAAAATTTGCCGTAATTTGATTCTATAAAATCATCCTCTTGAATTGCCGCCGCAAATGTATAAACTGTAAGCGTTTATTTCGCGTTTTATAATTTTAAGGAGGAAAATTATGTACGGCAAACTGAAAGATAAACTGACGGAACAGCTTTCAAGCATCAAGTCCGAGGGGCTATATAAGCACGAATGGCCTATCAAGAGCCCGCAGTCAAGCAAGGTGGAAGTGGCCGAGGGCGAAGTTTTAAATTTCTGCGCCAACAATTATCTTGGCCTATCCAGCCACCCCAAAGTCGTCGAGGCGGCTAAGCGCGCGCTTGACGAGCGCGGCTACGGCATGTCGAGCGTCCGCTTCATCTGCGGCACGCAGGACATTCACAAAGAATTGGAGCGCAAAATCGCAGATTTCCTCGGAATGGAAGACGCGATACTTTACTCCTCTTGCTTCGACGCAAACGGCGGCTTGTTTGAGACGCTGCTGGGCGAAGAAGACGCGATTATTTCCGACGCGCTTAACCACGCTTCCATCATCGACGGCGTGCGTCTTTGCAAGGCCAAGCGGTTCCGCTACGCCAACAACGACATGGCCGATTTGGAAAAATGTCTGAAGGAAGCCGACGCGGAAGGCGCGAAAATTAAAATGATAGCCACCGACGGCGTTTTCTCGATGGACGGATACATCGCGAACCTCAAGGGCGTCTGCGATTTGGCCGAAAAATACGACGCGCTGGTGATGGTGGACGACAGCCACGCCACCGGGTTCGTAGGCAAAAACGGACGCGGAACTCACGAGTACAACGACGTTATGGGGCGCGTGGACATTATTACAAGCACGCTCGGCAAGGCCATGGGCGGCGCTTCGGGCGGATTTACCGCATCCAAGAAAGAAGTGGTAGAATACCTGCGCCAACGCAGCCGTCCCTATCTTTTCAGCAATTCGCTCTCTCCAATAATCACGTACGCTTCGCTTACGGTGCTCGATCTTTTAACCGAATCGACCGAGCTGCGCGACAAGCTGGAAGCCAACGCCAAGCAGTTCCGCGCCGGCATGACGGCTGCGGGCTTTAATTTGAAACCGGGCGTTCACCCGATAATTCCGGTTATGTTCGGCGACGCGAAACTCGCCGCCGACGTCTCTCGCGCGATGATTACCGAAGAGAAAATCTACGTAGTAGGATTCTCGTATCCGGTCGTTCCCAAGGGGCAGGCGCGCATCCGCGCTCAAATTTCAGCCGGCCACTCGCCAGAGCAGATAGAGCGCTGCGTAGCTTCCTTTACTAAGGTCGGAAAGAAGTTCGGCGTAATTTAATTTGACGCGTTTATGACGCGTCGATTGAGATAATTTGACGCGCGAGGGCGGGCATTCCCGCCCTCGCTTTTTTAAGGATACAAATGCCTCTTGAATTCATCGAGACGCACGCCCACCTTACCATGCGGGACTACGCGGACGACCTTAACGACGTTGTAAAAAGAGCGCGCGAGGCCGGAATCGGCCGTATAATTACAATCGGTTTGAAGGATACGCATAACGAAGAGACTTTTGGCGACGCGATAAGGCTCGCAGGCCGTTTCGACGATATGTTTGCCACGGCAGCCATTCACCCGCACGACGCGAAAATAGCGCGCGACGACGACTACGAAGAAGCCGTCAAGCTCGCTTCAAACGCCGCCAATAAAATAGCGGCGATAGGCGAAATTGGGCTTGATTACCATTACGATTTGTCGCCGCGGGACGTTCAACGAGAGGTTTTTGCGCGGTTTATAGAAGTCGCCAAGCGCGTCAATCTTCCGATTATCGTTCACAGCCGCGAGGCGTTCGCCGACACGTACGACGTAATGCAAGCCTGCGACGCCGGTTCGCAAGGCGGAATAGTGCACTGTTATTCATACGGAGCCGACGAGGCGCGAAAATTCGCCGACTTGGGTTTCTATTTCGGCGTCGGCGGAACCGTTACGTACCCCAAGGCTCAAACCGTTAGGGACGCGGTAAGAGCGGTCGGGCTCTCGCAAATCGTATTGGAGACGGACGCGCCGTATTTGTCGCCGGTTCCGCATAGGGGCAGGCGGAACGAGCCTTCCTACATTCCTATTATCGCGGCCAAAATAGCCGAAACGCTGGGCGTTAGCGTCGAGGAAGTCGCCGCGGCGACGACGCAAAACGCTAAAAAAGTATTTCCCGCTCTGCGTTGAATCACGTCCTTTCGGCGTTCGGCGGCGTTTTGCCCAAGGCTAAAAGATGGCGAGGCAAAAAAAGCGCGTTTGCTATGAGCGTCGGGAAAACCGCGCTGCCTATGACGACCGCGACCAAATGAGAATATTGAGTCTGGTCTATTATTCCGCGCGAAAAGCCGTAAAGAGCCGAGATTGTGCCGAACGTAAGCCCCGTGGACATGAGGAGCGTGTAATACCATCGTTCCTTTTTATCCCGGCGGAAAAAACCAATTACCGGATAGAGCCCAAAAATTTTCGTGGCCGTTTTAGCCGCGAGCAAAACGAAAAATATCATCGGGACAGCGACAAGGGCCGGAAGGGACACGAGAGAGCCTGCGCGCAGGAAATATATCGGCGCGAAAAAACCTACCGTCATTGTTCGCAGTCTGCGGATGTAGTCTTTGTCGCCGCCGACATGTCCGCCCGAAAGAACCATGCCGGCCACGTACGCGGGAAGTATAGCCTCGCTGTCCGCCCACAGAGCCAGCGCGCCCAGACCGAACAAAACGAACAAAATCCATTTCGTTCGTATCGCCGCGGTTTTAAAGGCGTATCTCTCGGCGATTTTATTCGTTAAAAAAGGCAGGAGGGCTATTATAACCGCGCTCGCGCCGAAGAAAACCGCCGTCTTGTATGTAAAGGGCGCGAAAATAAAGCCCAGCGCCAGAACCGTGCCCAAATCGTTGACGAAGCAGGCGGCCAGTATCCCTTTGCCGAACTCGGTTTTGTTAAATCCGAACTCTATCATAACCGCGTAAACGACGGCCATGGAAGTTGTGGAAAGCGCGATGCCGGCCAGCCAGCTCGATTGAGCCGACCATCCGAGAACGAACCGCGCGACCGCCGCGCAGCCCAAAAACGGCGCCAGAAAACCTATAATTCCGACGATGATAACTTCCTTCCATTTTGTTTTCAGCGTGCTGTAATTTATTTCGCTGCCCGCTAAAAACGTGAGCATAACCGCGCCGCAGCTTGTTATAAACGTCAGCCACGGCTGCTTGGCGCAAAGAAAATCCGAGTCGACGTAACGAGATATTAACGCGGCGGCGGCGACTCCCACTAAAATTTCGGAAAGAGCTCCGGCAACCTTAAGCCTTCGGGCGATCGCCGCGGAAACCAGCGCCAGAGCCATCCATACTGCGGCTATTGAAAAAATTTGAAACATGAAAATCTCCTTGTTTGAAAAGTTCGCGCGTTTTTCTCTTTGAGATTTTCCACTTAGGACGCGGACAACCCTATGGAATTCCATAGGAGTCATCAGCCAAAAGGGCGGTTGAGGGGGACTCCATCCCCATGGCGTTTATACTAAATCGCTAAAGTTTTATCAAGAAAAATTTAGCGGCGGTCAAGCTCGGGCGCCAAACCGCAAAGCGCCTTAACCGCGCCCGCGCTTTCAGCGGGGATTTATTTTTGAAATTCCTCCCATAAACGGAATAAGCGGTTCGGGAATAACGACGCTTCCGTCGGCCTGCTGAAAATTCTCCAAAACCGCAAGCAGCGTCCGCCCGACCGCGAGGCCGCTGCCGTTGAGCGTGTGAACAAGTCTGTTTTTGCCGTTTTCGTCCTTAAAGCGAACCTTCATGCGGCGCGCCTGAAAGTCTCCGCAGTCCGAGCACGAGCTTATTTCGCGGTAAACGTTTTGGCTCGGCACCCACACTTCGAGGTCGTAGGTTTTTGCCGCTCCAAAGCCCATGTCGCCCGCGCACAGCATTACTACGCGGTAGGGCAGGCCGAGCTTTTGCAAAATGTTCTCGGCGTCGGAGACCATCAATTGCAGCTCGTTTTCGCTCTCTTCGGGGCGGCAGAATTTTACCATTTCGACTTTTTGAAACTGATGCTGCCTTATAATGCCTGATACGTCCCGACCGTAGCTTCCCGCCTCGGCGCGAAAGCAGGAGCTGAAAGCCGCGAACCGCAGCGGCAGCTTTTCGCCCGGAATGATTTCGTCCGCGTAAAGGTTTGTAACCGGCACTTCCGCCGTCGGAATGAGGAAAAGCTCTTTCTCGCCCGAAGTCTTGAATAAATCTTCCTCAAACTTTGGCAGTTGTCCCGTTCCGGTCATAGTTTTGCGGCTTACGAGAAACGGCGGAATAACTTCGTCGTACCCGCGCTTTACGTGCTCGGACAGCATGAATTGAATGAGCGCGTGCTCAAGCCTTGCGCCTTCGCGCATGTAAACAACGAACCTCGCGCCCGAAATTTTAGCGGCGCGCTCGAAGTCGAGAATGCCCAGCTTCGTTCCCAGCTCGCCGTGGTCTTTAACCGGAAAATCGAACTTGCGCGGCTCTCCCCATCGCCGGACTTCCACGTTTTCGCTTTCGTCCTTCGCCTGCTTTACGTCGGGCTTGGGAACGTTCGGAATCTGCATCACGACTTCGTAAAATTCCTCTTCAAGACGCTTCAATTCCGGCTCCGCTTCTTTCGCTCTGCCGGACAGCTCTTTCATCGAAGCCCTGCGCTCTTCCATCGCGGCCTTTGCTTCCGGCGTTTTCTGAGAAGCGAATTTTTTCATCTCCTCGTTGCAACGGTTTAAATCGGCGCGCATCGCGTCAACTCTGGTAAGCAGCTCGTTGCGGCGCGCGTAAAGCTCCGCCGCCTTGTCGATAAGAGCCTCGTCAACGCGGAATTTTAGCGCCGCTTTTACTTCCGCGGTTTTGTCGGTTATAAGTTTTGGGTCCAGCATGTCGGCCGCCTTTCAAAAGAAGATTTAAAATAACCGTATAAATTTATGAAATCGCGGCGTTAAAAGCAAGCGATAAATAAAGCGCGCGCGTCGAGACGCCCGACTCATCCCCGCCTTCGTTCAATACTATGTGGAGACGTTAGTCGCCGGCTTGTTCTTTCGCCTTCTTTGCGCGCCCAAAGAAAGGCCGGCTGCGCTAAAGCCGCGCCGAACCGAGCGGGCATTAAAGGGCTGCTTGTCTTGCCGCAGCTTATCTGCAGGCGAAGGAAGAAGTCAAATCCCCCGACTGCATCGGCGCCGCTTGAACGAGAGGGCGACAGCGCGTCCATAGATACATTTTGCCAGCGGTAAAATACTTGGGATGTACGGGAAGCGGATAGCGGATTTATCAACCGGATTTATAACTCAGGCGGTAAAAACGAAAAAATATTACGCCAAGCGCATTAACTTCAAGCAATATTCAAGCGGAGTCGAGTGATTTAAGGCGGTTTGCATTTCTAAAAGGCGCGGCAAACCCGCCTTTCTTTTTTCCGTATTGATAAAATTAAAATATTGCTTTAACCTTATTTTAATAATCCGGCGATATTGTTTGAATCGATAGAATGCCGCGCGCCAAAGCGCTTTGATAAAAGGTAAACAACATGCCGAAAGAAATCATACTTGTAGTGGATGACGAAGAAGACATCCTTGAACTGGTCAGTTACAATCTGGCGAAAGAAGGATATAAAATCGAAAAGGCCGACAGCGGAGAAAAAGCCATAGCCGCAGCTAAGTCGGTCGTGCCAAATCTTATTCTTCTCGATATAATGCTGCCTAACATCGACGGGTTGGAAGTTTGCAGACGGCTTAAAGCCGATACTAAGACGCGGCATATACCCATCGTCATGCTCAGCGCCAAAGGAGAAGACGCGGACATAGTCAGCGGTTTGGAGTTGGGAGCCGAGGATTACATAACAAAACCGTTTTCGCCCCGCGTTTTAATCGCAAGAGTCAGGGCGATATTACGGCGCAAAAAGCCTTCCGAAACGGACGCGGAAAGCGCGCTTCAACTATATGATATGGTAATTAATCCTTCCCGCCACGAAGTATTAATTAATGGAGAACCGATTGATTTGACCGCATCGGAATTCGGCATTTTAAATTTCATGGCGCGTCGTCCGGGGTGGGTCTTTACGCGCAACCAAATTATAAGCGCGGTAAAAGGTTCAGACTATCCGGTAACCGACCGAAGCGTTGACGTGCAGATTGTCGGACTTCGTAAAAAACTTGGCTCGGCTGGCGAGTACATCGAAACCGTCCGCGGAGTGGGATACCGCTTTAAGGAGCAATAAAATAGTCGTGTTTTTTTGTCTTATATGCTCGAATTATGGAGCGGCGTAATAAAACCCGGCGGATTGCCGGAGCTTTAATTTATAAAAGACGAAAATAATCTATAATTATATCTCGTCCCTTGCTAATTATTTTTACGCCGAAAAGCTCTGATTTTTACCAACTTAATTTAAAGTTATTAATGCGATATCAGTCTTCAAGTTTGTAAATCCTTCATGCTTATATAATTTTTATTTTTAACCCCGCGCGCCGCAACGCGATAATCAATTATAATCGCCGCCGTTACGGCTTGAAAAAGCGAGAAAGCCTTTAATCAGGCTCTTTTCATAACTCTTTTAGCGAGCAGTCCCTTCGGCCCCTGAACGCATTCAAACTCGACGATTTCCCCCTCTTTCAAGGTGCGAAAACCTTCGCCCGCAATCGCCGAATAATGGACGAACACGTCTTCGCCGGTGTTTCTCACTACAAACCCGTACCCCTTCGCATCGTTAAACCATTTAACTTTTCCAACTTCCATAACGATACCCCTTATACAAAAATAATTTACTTCACATTAACTATTTTGTTTCACAGTAAAAGCTCAATCTCTGATTTTATGATAGCACAAGGCGGACGGAATGCAATTTTTTTTTACGCAACGCTTGTATTCGCCGCGTTAGCTTCTCTAATAGAGATTTTTAGACCTGCTTATATTTTAGCGGCTTTTGTTAAAAATAAATTAGAAAAATTATAGAAAAACGTTTGCCGTCGTATTGAATTACGCCGCGAAATAATTTAAGATTTAAGAATTGGAGGAAACGATGAAGAAATTCCTGCTCGCTGCGATTTTAATTATATCTTTTACGGCAAACTCGGCCTCAGCCGCTCCCAAATGGGCGCGCATCGGCAACGGCGGCGACTTCGCGCATTCCGCATTAATCGGGTGGGCGACGGATACGCAATGCGCCGGCAAGGTTCAATACGGCCTTGACCAAAACTACGGGATGGAGACGCCGAGCGTTTCGCGTCCCTTCGCCGAGTGGGGCGTATTGCACGAGGCGGAATTGAAAAATCTTCAACCCGACTCGGTTTACCATTACAGGGTCGGCTGCGATACGGAAGGTTACGCTGGAGACTTCTGGTTTAAAACCGCGCCCGAAGGCGAATGTTTCAACTTTAAATTTGCTGTCGCGGGCGATTCTCGCGGAGAGGAACTTTTCGGATTCTATCAACCTTCTTTTACTTGGCCCGGCGTATTAAGCGAGGTTCAAACGGTTCAACCGGCCTTCGTATTTAACACCGGCGACTTGGTGCGCGACGGAGCGGTGGCCGGACAATGGGTTAAGTTCATGGAGCAGACTGTTCCGTACTGGCATACCGCGCCGCTTTTTTGGACGCTTGGCAATCACGACAACGACTCTTTCGACGGTCCGGACGCAATGCCTAATCTGTTGCAGCTGGCTCCCAAAAATCAATCGTCGCTGAGCGAAGATTTTTATTCCTTCGACTATGGGTTAGGGCATTTTGTAGTTCTTTCAACCGAAACTTACAACGACAACTCGTCCAAAATTCAAACCGATTGGCTGGAAGCCGATTTGGCGGCGACGCGTAAACCTTGGAAAATCGTTTTCTTTCACCGGCCGTACTACACCTTCGGCAACCACGTAAGCAACGAGGACAACAAAAGCGGCCCGTTCATGCCCGCCATAGAGGCGCGCGGAGTAGATTTGGTAATAGTTGGGCATAACCACAATTACGAGCTCTTCAACCCGATTAAAAACGGTCAGGTAGTCGATTACGGCGAAGGCCCCGTTCACGTTACGGCGGGCTGCGGAGGCGCTTTGCAGGACTCGATATACGCCTTTCGCAACAAGGATTTGCAGAAACTAAATAAATGGAAGGTTGAATTCGGATTCGTCGAGGTTCAGTTTACCGCTCAGTTCGCCAAAACGACAATGACGTTTGTTTATCATAAAACCGCCGCCGGAAATTTAGGCGGACAACCCGAATCGAATATAGAATTCTCGTATTCCAAGCCTTTGCCGACAAACGTATGCCCGCCCCCAAACGCGGACGGAGACGCCGAGACGGTTGAAATAGAGGATTCGGATGACGAACCTGCGGAAGAAGAGGCCGCGGCGGAAGAGGAGGCTTCGGGCGAAGAGGACGGCGCGCCGGAAGAAGAAGACCAAGCCGAGGAAGAGCCTGAAGAAACGGCGGCAATCGAAGAAGAATCCGCCGAAGATGAGACTAACTATGACGCGGAACTAGAGCCCGCGCTTGAAGAATCGACGGACGAAGACGCGTCAGTTGAAGACGACGCCGCGTTTGAAAAAGCCGAAAAGAAAAGCGGCTCGAAAGGAGGCTGCGGACAAGGCGGAGCGGAAGCTATGATAGGCGCCGCCGCGGCAATAACCGCTCTGGCGTCGTCGCGCCGGCGTATGAGCAAGCGATAAAATCCCTTTTACTCCGCAATCGCCGCATTTACCCCTTCAGCGCCAACAAGGCCGCGCCCAGCGAGCAGGTGTGCTGAGGGATTTCCGGAATTAGAACGTCGCTTGGCGGGAGTTTAAGCTCTTCCGCCAGTATCGCCGCGATGGCCGCGTTGCGCGCCCCTCCGCCCGTTAAAACTATAGGCGGATAAACGCCTACCCTCTTTATCATCGCCGCAAACCGCTGGCATACCGAGCGGTGAACGCCCTTCGCCACAGCGTCGAAAGGCTCGCCGCGGCCCAGCAAACCGACTACTTCGCTTTCCGCGAAAACCGCGCAGGTGGACGAAATGGGCGATTCCTTTTCGCTTGCCAAAGCGACGGCGCCCAACTCCCCTATTTTAACGCCTATTGCCGCGGCCATAATTTCAAGGAAACGCCCCGTTCCCGCGGCGCATTTATCGTTCATTGCAAAATCGAGAATTTTTCCGTTCTCGCCAATTCTTATAACTTTTGCGTCCTGTCCGCCTATGTCAACGACTTCCTTGGCGTTTGGAAACAAGCGGGCGCATCCGAACGCCTGACAAGTGATTTCGGTTTTGGACGCCGTCGCCTTGGGGAAGGCGACCCGTCCGTAACCTGTGGCCAGCGTCGCTGCAAGGTCGGCGTCGGAGATACCGGCGCGCTTTTTAGCCATATCGAGACTGAGCTCTCCGGCGGTAATCGCGTTGGCGCCCGTAGGCACAATCTCCATCGAGACGATTTTGGCGCTTTCGTCAATAATCGTCGTCGCGGTCGTCATACTTCCTATGTCCACTCCCGCGTAATACTTCATTGCGGTTTAGCTCCTTTTCATTTTGTCCGCATAAATTAATTTAACCGCGGCAATCGCGTCTCCTACGCATGCGGGAGCGCTCCAGCCGCGGTCGCGTCTCATATCGCCGATTAAATAAAGCCCCGGAATTTTAGTAGCTCCGTACAGGTCGGAGGCATTCTCGCCTCTTGCCTCCGGGGGCAGAAAATCGTCGTTAGGCCGCGTTTTGCCGTAAAGCAAAACCGAATCCGCCTCAAAAGAAATTTCGGAACCGTCGCTGCCGGAAAAAAGAGCGGCGACTCCGTTGTTCGTTTTAATGAAACGCTTGCGGCTATGAGCGCAAATCGTTTCGACGCCGGCCTTTGACAGCCTTTCCAAATCGCTGCGGCATAATTCGCTCTTTGGGCGCGGAGAAACGAAATAAACTTTTTTGGCCATTTTAGCGGCTAAAAGCGCTCTATCTGCCGCGTTCTCGTCTTCTCCAATTACAAGAATAATCTTTCCTATGGTTGACGGTTCTATTTCGTCGTTAAAATAAAAGATTCCGCGCCCCAGAAGCTCCTCTTCTCCTTCCACTTTTTCCCATGCTGGCGCCCGGCCGGTTGCGGCGATAACATAATCGCTTCTGTATTCCCGCTGACCGGTCTTCACTTCAAACGCGCCGTCGAAAGATTTGACCGTAGAAACGACCGTTTCTTTTATTATGAGCAAATTAAGCATTCTGGCCGCGGCCGTCGTCATGCTGGCCATCTTTTGACCGGTCAAGTCGAACGATTGAACCGGATGATCTTCCACCGTCGGTTTATGCCACAACGAACCGCCGAGTCTGTTTTTTTCGACGAGCAGCGCGTCCAACCCCATCCTTTTGGCCGAGATTCCCGCCAGCAAGCCTGCCGGACCTCCGCCGATAATTATTATGTCCATGTTTTCCGTCTTTTCGGCAAATGCGGTTGAGTTTGTTTGTTCCTTTCGCAAAGAACTACCGATTACCGCGGCGGCATTAACCCCTGATGAAAACGCCGCGCGGCGGCGCGATACTGCATGCGCCCTTTTTAATAATACTCTAAAAATAAATAATCGACAATAAGAAAACGACCGGTTACGGACGCTCTATTTAACTTTGTAAACGCACCTGAAACCCAGCTCAGGGCCGAAATAATCGGGCGGCTTGCTTTGTCTGGAGTGGTTTTTAAACGCCGAGTCGCCTGATGCGTTAAGATAGCTGGCGCCTTTAACGACTTTTTCTTTGCCTGAAGGCGGTCCGGCTGGATCGGTTTCTTCTACGTAAGCGCCGAAAGGAGCGTAAAAGTCCAAGACCCACTCCGAAAGATTGCCCCCCATGTCTTGAAGGCCGAACGGGCTTTCGCCCTCTTCTTTCGAGCCGACGAGAGCCGCTTCATCGATCTTGCAGTTTTTATCCGGGTCGGCTACCTGCGTCTTGCGGCAGTTGGGAGCCTCGTTTCCCCATGGGTACGAACGGGCGGTTTTGCCCTTGGCCGCGTATTCCCATTGAGCTTCAGTCGGAAGCGAACCGCCTGAAAATTCGCAGAACGAGGCCGCTTGATGCCAAGTTACGCAATTGATAGGAGCTTTGTTCGGAGCCGAGATCATTTTAACGCAGCCTTGGTCGGCGGCCGGAACGGTGCAGGAGCCTTCCTTGAGACATTTCGCGTAACGGTAAACCGTAACTTCGTATTTGTCTATGTAATATCCCGAAAGATAAACTTCTCGATGAGGAGCGTTCTCGTCGGCAGGGGCGCCGCCCATCGTGAATTTGCCTCCGCGTATCTCCAGCTTTGTCTCCAGCTCGGTATCGACCGAATTCCTTCTGTACGCCCGCTCCTCGTCGAAAATTTTTTCCTTTTCTGACGCGGCGATCATAACCGCAAGCAAAGCCAAAAGCGAAACGCACAGTAGAATTAATAAATTAATTCTCGTTTTTAAAAGTTTCGTCTTGTTTTCGCTCGGCAGAATCTCGAAACCGCTCTCTTCGGTGTCGAGAAGTTTTAAGGTTACCGCGTCGTCTTCCTCGCCGTCGCCGTCCGTTTTCGCTTTCGCGCTTTCGATTTTAGGAGCTCTGTGCGCGTAATCAAAGGCGTAAACCCCGGCCTCGAAAATAGTTAAATCGTGCAAGACTTCGCGGGTTGTTTTGTAACGCTCGCGCGGGTCCCGGCAGAGCATCTTCATTAGTATTTGAACGAAGCTTTCAGGAAGATTGGGAGGCGCGGGCGGGTCTTCCTCGGCTTTTTTTTCCTCGATGTTTTCAGATTTATAAAACGGCGGCAGACCGGTTAAAAGCTCGTAAATGACGCAGCCGCAAGCGTAAATATCGACCCACGGCCCTATGGGATGATCTTTTGAGAGCTGCTCCGGCGCCATGTACAAAACGGTTCCGGCGACTTCTTCCTTCTGCCTTCTGGGGTTCATTATAGCCGCTTCAATGTTCTCGACGCTGTACAAAGCGGCAATGCCAAAGTCGGCGATTTTAAGAATCCCTTCTTTACTGATAATCAGGTTTTCAGGCTTGATGTCCAGGTGGACGACGCCTTCTGCGTGCGCCGCTCCAAGTCCTTCCAGCAGCGGGCGCATAATCGCGATTACTTCGTGCAGCTCGAACCGCCTTTTTTTGCGAAGAATTTCATACAAGTCCGGGCCGTCAACGTATTCCATTACAAGAAAAAGACGGTTATTTTCCAATTCAAGGTTGTAAAGCCTTACGATGTTTGGATGCGTCAATTCAAGGCAAACAGACGCCTCGCGTTTAAACATTTCGATGGCGCTTTTATTGTTAGAAAGCGCTTCGTGAATGATTTTAAGGGCGACAATTTTGTTCAACTCGCGGTCCAAGGTGCGATAGACGCGCCCCATACCGCCCTCGGCGAGCTCTTCCAGCAGCTCGTACCTGCCGTTTATGATTCTGCCCGCCATCGACGACTGCTGTTTTGTATCGCTGCTGCCCATTAAAAGCAATCAATGCAAGTTATGAATTTACCGCCAACCGCTCAAAATTATAACCCGTTTTAGTAATTCGGCTTCGATTCCAGGACGAACGACCGTTCTCTCTAATCAACGACGCCGTCGGCGTATCCGATAAAAAACCGTACTACTAGGAATATTTTAACATACAAGAACTATTATTACAATGTTTTGTCGAATAAAAAAGCCGCCGCCCCGCGCATTTAAGGTTGGAGTAAATTACGATTTGCCGCCGCGCCTGGGTTCTTTGCGCTCGGTTCATTTAGCCTTTTTATCCCGCAGAGCGCGCCAAGCAGAAAGCCGTTCTTTAATCTTTTTTTCGTAGCCGTTTTCAGTCGGCTGGTAAAAGATTTTACCTTTTATTTTATCGGGAAGATAATGCTCCGGACTGAAGGAACCCTCCGCGTCGTGCGGATAATTGTACCCTTTGTGGTAATCGAGGCTCTTCATCAACTTGGTCGGAGCGTTGCGTATTTTAAGCGGAACGTCCAGCGATCCGCTTTCTTTCGTTTCGGCAATGGCCTTGTTCAACGCCATGTAACTTGCGTTCGACTTCGGCGCGGTCGCAAGATAAGTCGCCGCCTGCGCCATGGGAATTTTACCTTCGGGAAGACCCACCGCATCGAACGCCGCCAGCGCCGAGGTTGCGACAAGCATAGCGGTCGGGTCGGCGTTGCCTACGTCCTCCGAGGCGAAGATAATCATTCTTCGCAGAATAAAACGCGGGTCTTCGCCCGCCTCGATCATTCTTACCATGTAATACACCGCCGCGTCCGGATCGCTTCCGCGCATCGACTTTATAAACGCCGAAATAACGTTATAATGCTCTTCTCCGCCTTTATCGTAAACGAGCATCTTCGATTGCAGAGCCTCTTCGGCGTCTGCGAGCGCTATGCGGCCTTCGCCCCTAGCGAAAGCGATGTCGGACGCCGCCTCAAGAGCGGACAAGGCGCGTCGGGCGTCGCCGCGGGAGCCCTGCGCAAGGAATTCCAACGCGTCGTCGTCAAGTTTTATTCCGGTTCCGCCCAGACCGTTCTTTTCGTCCGCAACGGCGCGAATAATTATTCGTCGTATGCAGTCTTCGTCCAAAGGTTTGAGCACGAGCGTCTTGCAGCGCGACAAAAGCGGACCTATAACCTCAAAACTGGGATTTTCCGTCGTAGCTCCCACGAGCGTAATAACTCCGCTTTCCACGAAAGGAAGAAAGGCGTCCTGCTGCGCTTTGTTGAATCGGTGTATTTCGTCCACGAACATCACCGTGCGCGTCCCTTCTTTTTCGAGCCTTAACCGAGCTTTCTGCGCAGCTTCTTTAACGTAAGATACGCTTCCAAGCACCGCCGAATACGCTTCAAAATGAGCTCTCACGTGCCCGGCGATCGCCGTGGCAATAGTGGTTTTCCCGCATCCGGGCGGTCCCCATAAAATCATGGACGGGACTTTCCCTGCCTCGATGCTTCGCCGCAGCAGTTTGTCGGGGCCTAAAATATGCTCTTGACCTACGACTTCGTCGAGGTTCTTAGGCCGCATCCTCTCCGCAAGCGGAGCCGCGGCGCCCGCCGCTTCCTTGTCCGCGAAAAAATCCATCATCGGTTCGCAGGCCGCATTGGCGGCTTACTTTTTCTTCTGCGGTTTGAATTCGGCGCGCCTGTTTTTATTCCACGCGTCGGGCACGTTTCTATCGTCCAGCGGGCGCTCCTTGCCGTACGAAATAGTTTTGAGCCTCTCCGGCGAAATGCCGAGCGTTATAAGATACTGCTTTACGGCCTCTGCGCGCCTTGCGCCCAAAGCTAGATTGTAATCGACGCTTCCTTTTTGGTCGCAGTGCCCTTCTATTATCAGAACGAATTCGGGACGCTTTTCAAGCCATTTTGCGTTCTTCTTTAGAATTTCCGCGGCTTCGTCGGTTATATCGGACGAGTCGAAGGGGAAAAATATCGTCGCGAGTTCTTCTTCGCCGGCCGCGCCCAGCCCGCCTTCGTTTTTAACGTTCGTTCCCTTCAGGTTCATCTCGTCGATTTTGGGCTTTTCCTCGTCTTTCGCTTTTGCGGAAGCGTCTTCCTGCTTGTTGCAGTTAGGGTCTTTTTTCGCTTCCTCTTCGGCTTCCTTGAACATTTTCTCGGCGGTGGCGAAGGCGATTTTCGCCTCTTCGTATTTTTTATCGTTTACGTTTTTGCGCGCCTCTATGATAAGGCTTTCCGCCGCCATGTATTTGTCGGTTTTGCACTGTTTCGAGATCTGCGCTTTTTTGTAGGCGGTTTCCGCGTCGGCTCTTTCCTTTTCGGGAAGAGTTCTGCAAGCCGCGAGCGTTAAGGCGCAAAGAGCGACCGCTAAGATTTTTTGCCAAACGTTTTTCATGTCGTTCTCCTTTTCAAGCTCGCTTCGACGCGGGCGTTAATCCCAGCTCATATTAGGAGACCACGCGGGAGTGGCGTATTCTCCTTTTTCCATCGTAATTTTACGCTGGTTGGAGCCGTCCGCGTTCATTATGTAAAGTTTCGACTCGCCCGAACGGTCGCTTGCGAATACGATATGCTTGGCGTCGGGCGACCACGAAGGACTTTCGTTGTTGCCCATATCTTGGGTGAGCCGCTTTATGTCCAGCTTATCGGTAACGCTAATCGTGAAAATATCGAAAATGTAACGCTCGTCGCGTCCAACGAAGGCGATTACGTCCCCTTTTGGACTCCATACCGGCGACTGGTTGTAACTTCCAACAAAGGTCAATCTGTCCTGATTCGAGCCGTCGGCGTTCATAATATAAATATGAGGATTTCCGCTTCGATTTGAAACAAACGCTATCTTCTTTCCGTCAGGACTCCAAGAAGGCGAAACGTCTATGCCCCAGCTGTTCGTAAGCCGGGTAAGGTTTGAGCCGTCGCGGTTCATAACGTAAATCTCCGCGTTGTCGTCCTTGGTAAGAACAAGCGCGATTCTCTTTCCGTCCGGGCTTACGACGGCGTTCATTTCCAATCCCGGAAAGGTCGTAATCCTAACTAAATTATCGGATTTGCCAAGCGCCGCGCTGTAAACGTCGGGGTCTCCGCCTACGTATGAAGTAAAGAAAATTCCTTTGCCGCCGGCGTCCCATGAAGGCAGCAGATTAAGCGAGCCGTTGTTCGTCAGCGGATAGGCTCCGGCTCCGTCGAAGTCCATTATCCATAATTCCTTGCCGGTCTCCGTTTTTTTAACGCAGGCTATTTTCGTGTTGTAAATCCCTTTTTGCGCTCCTTTTGTGAAGTATGAAAGAACCTCGGAAGCGAACTTGTGAATCATGTAGCGATACTGAGATTTGACGCTTTTATATTCCTTGCCTAAAACCATTTTTTTAGTAACTACGTCGAACAGGCGTATATCGAGCTTGACGTTTTCGCCGTCGATTGTAACTCCGGCCTTGATTAGCGCGTTCGCGCCGACGTTAAGCCAATCGTTGAAATTGACGCTCGCCTCGGTGAGGCCGCCCTTTTTCGCGTCTTCAAGATAGCTTTTCGGATCGAGAACTTCGAAGACGCCGCTGATGGACAAATCGTTGGCCAGAACGTTCGCGCCGAGTTTGGCGAGGCCGTCGTTGTCGGGCGTCTGCCCCAAAACCTTGAATTCGGGAACCGCAAGCGGCCATTTGACTACTTCTCCGCCCACTACTGTCCCGCCTATCTGCGTTCCGCCGTCGGCCGCGCCGCCCGATTCTTTTTTATCCGGTTCGGGCTTGTCTTTTTTATCTACGCCGAAGGCCGAGCCTACAGCTATAATTATAAAGATGGCCGCCGCAAGAGCCAGAGCCGCGGGTTTCTTTCTCATTACGCTCATTTTTGCGCCTCCTCCGGAATAAAAGTGTAGAACATCCCGTAATCCAAAATATTTTTCCTGAAATCTGGGTCGGCGGGAATGGGAAGCGAACCGGTTTTAAGAACCGCGCCTAGCGCCGAAGCGTCGAATTGTTCGTTGCCGCTTCCTTTTTTTACCCACGCTTTTTTTATTTTTCCGTTTTTATCAATCCTGAATTCTATCGTGCATTCAAGCGTCGGCAGCTCCTCTTTGGCGATTATCGCCGGTATTTCCCACGCGCTCTTGAACATTCGGCTTATCTGAAGCAGATAAGAGTTGGCGAGAGCCTGCTTGGCCGCGCTTGAGAGCGTTCCATCCGGCGAGCCGTCGGGAGAGCCTTCGTTTTCGTACGCGCTTTTGTATAATTCTTTGTTCTTTTTTTTGAACTTTTCCAGCACTTTTGCCATATCCTTCGAGTAATCCTTCTTCCCCTCCTCTTTCGGATCTTTCTTTCCGGTCTTATCGACCATCTCCGGATACTGGGCGGAATAAGGATTAATCGCGACCGCTTTATCGGTCTCGTATTTCGGAACGTACTTGTGCGGCATCCAGTTTTTGGGAAGTTCCTTGGCTCCGAGTTTGACCATCCGCGTGTCGATGTATTCGAGTTTAACCGCGGGTTCGGCCGGTTCGTCCGGCTTAATGGCTATGGCGGAAAGGCTGAAAAGAAAAATGTGCGCGAACAGAGAAACCGCCAGCGCGATTTTAAACCCCCTGCCGCCCTTTAAGGCGCGCGTCGAGTTTAAGTCGTCCGCGGTCATTTTCCGTCGTCCTTTCCCTCTTCGTCGGTTACAAGAGCGAGCCTTTTTACGCCCGCGCGTTTTAATTTTCCCATCACCTTAACGACCGCCTCGTACTGAAGCGTTCTGTCGGCGTAAAGATAGACTTCGTCCATTCCTTTAATTAAATCGTTGTATTCAAGAGCGTCCAGCGGAATTTCGCTTCCTTTGAAGTAAATCTTCGAGTCTTTGTCTATTGTCAAAACGTTATCGACTTCCGATTGCGTCAGAATATCAACCTTGTCGGTTTTAGGCAGGTCGATTGGAACCTTCTGTTCCATCATAGGCGCGGTAACCATAAAAATTATGAGCAGAACCAGCATTACGTCCACGAAGGGAGTAATGTTAATCTCGCTCATCGCTCTGCGTCTCCCCCCGCCGCTTGGAAGGTTAAACGCCATACAATTTACCGTTCAGCTTAAAAAGTGCCGCTTGATTATATTAAGAAAATCGCGGCTGAAGTTTTCCATTTCGTTATCCAGCGTTTTTATTCTTTCGATGAAGAAGTTGTAAGCGATTACCGCCGGAATCGCCGCGGCCAAGCCGGTGGCCGTCGCTATTAGCGCCTCGGAAATGCCGGGCGCCACCGTTGCGAGCGTAGCGTTTTGAGTAACGCCTATCTCGTGAAACGAGTTCATAATTCCCCACACCGTTCCGAACAATCCAACGAACGGAGCCGTGGAGCCGATTGTCGCAAGAAACGGAACGAGAGACTCGACCGCGTCGAGCTGCGTCGTCTGCGCCTTCCTCAGCGAGCGCTCAACGCTCTCCATGTCTTCGTCAAGTCCCGACAGCTCGGCCATTCCCGCCGACGAATCGGCCATCTTCTGGCGTCTCGCCTTTTGTATCTTGCCCAGCTCTATGTATCCGTCCTTGAAAACTTCGGCTACCGGACAAGGCGAGAAGTTGTCGGCGTTTTCGTAAATTTCGTCAAGTTTCCTCGAATGCCAGAAGTATTCGAGAAACGAGCTTGAATTTGCAAACATCCGCTTCATTTGAACCGCTTTGAATATGATAATCGCCCAGCTTGCGACCGAGGCGAGAACGAGCAGAAGAAGCGTAAGCCTGACGACTATGCCCGTTCCTTTAACTATCGAAAGCAGGCCGCCGCCGCTCGTTGCGAGCAGAAGGAGGTCTTGTGCGTTTTCGTACATATTAAGTCGTTGAGTCCTTTCCAAAAAACTGACTAATAAAAAAAGAGCGCTATATTAAGCGCTCATTTTAAATAATCCTTTCGGATTAAACAAGTTTTATTTAGTCCGGTTCGACAAAGCCCTAACGAAAAAGGCCGCTGAAGTTTATTCAACAATCGTAATCCAATGATTGTAGCGCTCGAATTCGCCGCGAACCATCTTCATATAGTTTTGCTGAATATCCTTGGTTATGGGACCGGCGACTCCGGCGCCAATGGCGTGATGATCGACCTTGGCTATCGGCGTAACTTCGGCTGCAGTTCCTGTGAAGAAAAGCTCGTCGGCCAACAACATCATCTCGCGCGAAATCAGGCTTTCGCGCACTTCGTAACCCAAATCGCGCGCAAGCTGCATTATCGTTTCGCGCGTAATGCCGCCGAGCACCGGAGAGCTGTAAGGCGTAGTGTATATAACCTTATTGAGAACCACGAAAAGATTTTCGCCGGTTCCCTCGGAGACGAAGCCTTCGGTGTCGAACATTATCGCCTCGGAATAACCGTCCTGCCACGCTTCCCATTTGGCGAGGAAGCCGGTGATGTAATTGCCGGCGAGCTTGCCCTTGGGAAGACCGGAAGCCGGATGAGGACGAACGTAGCTGGTCGTTTTGCAACTGATTCCTTTTTCGAGGCCGTCCTTCCCCAAGTATGCGCCCCACTCCCAGACCATAACCGCCAGCTCCACCTGATTTACCTTGCCGACGCCGAGGTCGCCGGGGCCGTAGTAAAGCAGCGGACGGATGTAGCACTCTTCCATATGGTTCGCCTTAATCGTGTCGATGCAGGCTTGAATCGACTGATCGAGCGTCCACGGAATATTGTTCATCAACACCAGTTTGCCGGAGTCGTAAAGCCTCTGCATATGTTCTTTAAGGCGAAACACGCCCGTTCTGCCGTCGGCGAGCTTGTAAGCTCGAATTCCTTCGAAGGCGGCCACGCCGTAGTGAAGCGTGTAGCACGTAACGTGCACCTTGGCGTCGTTCCAAGGAAGCATTTCTCCGTTCATCCATATTTTTTCTAACGGCTTCATTTGTTTACTCCTTGTAGCTGCGGTTATTATTTTTTGCCATCTTTATCTTTTTTTCCTAGAAGGCCGCCCAGCAGACCGCCTTCCTTACCAGTTGTAATATTTTCTTTGTTTCTTTGCAAGTTCCTAATTTGCGCAAGCGCCTGCTCGTGATACGGCGAAATTTTTACCGTTTCCTCGAATTCGCGCATCGCTTCCATCGGCTTGCCCATAAGCAGTATTACCATGCCGAGAAAATAATGCGCCTGCTCCGATTTGGGGGATTTCTCAAGCGCCTTTTTAATTTCGACGAACGCCCGCTTTAGCGCGTTGCCGTCTTCGGCGCCGGTTAAATTCAGCTTAATCCACGCCGCGTACGCTTGAAACTCTCCTTCGTTCGGATTCATCTTTAGGCATTCGTCTATGAACGCCTTAGCGGCTTTCCAGTCGCGCCGCTTAATCGCGCCTTTAACCTCTAGGAAGCGCGCCTCTGAATTCATTATATTAATCAGCTCTTCGCTGGCGTCGTCCGACTGACCGGCCAATTTTTTCTCGTATTCTTTGCGCTTTTCGGCGTTAGTGAGCGTTGCGTAACCTTTGGTTATAATGGAGAATATCTTGTCCGCCACCGATTTGATTACGGGCGAGTCTTTAATCTGCACGCTGTCCGGGTGGAACTTCCTCGCCAGCTTGAAGTAGGAAGCCTTTATTTCTTTTTCCTGCGCCGTCTTTTCAACTCCGAACACCTCGAAATAATTTTTATCTTTCATTGATTGATAAAAGGAGTTCAGCTCGTCGTAAATCAATCTCTGGGAGGCGTTCAGCGCCGCCGCCTGCGACTCTTCAGCAGCCGCGTCCGCGGCGACGACTCTGGCGTTGCGGTTTAC
>CAYNVS010000021.1:0-51511 GCA_964400725.1 uncultured Myxococcales bacterium | reverse complement strand
GGTAGAGGGAAAAGATGAGAATGAGGCAATGAACGTGCTTGGAGACCTGATCAAAATCTTTTACGGCGCGGTGATAGCCCATAATTTTAAGCTCGTCGTCGGGGAAGACTACCGTCATAAAGTAGTTGTAAGGCTCGTTTCCAGTATGATTGGGGTTTGCGTCGCGCATTAGGTTGCGCATGCGGAAGGCGCTGGCGGTGCGGTGGTGTCCGTCGGCGACGTACATGCAGTCGATTTTCTTAAATTCGTCCTGAATCAGCTTAACTTCGGTCGGCTCGCCAACAACCCAAACCGTATGCCGAATGCCGTCGGGAGCGGTAAAATCGTAGTCGGGTTTGCGGGTTTCGCACAAATTATTTACAAAATTCGTGATTTCCGGCTTATGGCGGTATGTGAAGAGCGCCGGGCCGGCGTTGGCCATTAACGCCTTGAGGTGGTTAGTCCTGTCGTCCTCTTTGTCGCGTCGCGTCAACTCGTGTTTTTTAATAATATTTTTTTCGTATTCGTCCACCGACGCGCCGACCATAATGCCGCGCTGCCTGTGGCCGTTCATAATAAGCTGGTAAACGTAGAAACAGTCGCGGTCGTCTTGAATGAAGACGCCTTTATCTATTAGTTTTGCGAAATTTTCCGCGGCCTTTTCGTAAACGAGCGGGCTGTAATGATCGACCTCGGGCGGCAGGTCGATTTCCGACTTGGACACATGCAGCCAGCTGATCGGGTTTCCTTCCGCCATCGCCGCCGCTTCCTCGCTGTTGAGAACGTCGTACGGGGGGCTTGCAACCTGCGCGACGTATTCGGGTCTTGGTCTTACGCCTTTGAACGGTCTTATGTCGGACATGATTCGCTCCTTGTAAAATCGTTAAAAAGATGGTTAAAAAAAGCGCTTCAAAGCCGACTATACAACAACCGTTTTTTAAATCAAGCATTTGCGATTAACGCCGCCGTCAATTTTTTTGACACCCCGCGTCGTATGTATTTGCTTGGACGATATATACGCAGATATGCAGGCGCGGAAACTTGTATGAATATTTCTTATAACATCGCATAAAGATGAAATTAGGCGGTCTAAAAAAAGATTGCGCGGCAAAAGTTATAAGCGTCTTTTTTAAAGCGGCGTATAAGGCATGATTATTTTAACAAAACGCATCGCTTCAAAAAAAAAGCCGTTTTTTTTTGTTAAAAAACGGTTTTGTAGTATAAAATTAAGATTCAAAGAAGCAGTCGAACAAAAAGAGAGTTCATAAATTTAATTTAGTTTGAATTGACTTTTTGGTTATTAATGAATAGATTGTATGAAATTCTTAAAGCCAAAATTGTCTGTCGTATTACGGCTATGAGACAGCTCGAGTTTTGGAAGGTTATTGATGGAGGAAATGTTATGAAAAACCTGAAAAAGTTCGTTCTCTTATTGGGCATTATGTCGCTTGCTATCGGGATTTCGGCCGCCAACGCCGCCGACGTCAAAACCGACGCGAAAGAAGCGCCGGGCGCCGGCGACAAGAAGACCATCGAAACCAAGGCCGACCCCAAGGCCGACGCAAAAGACCTCAAGACGTCCGACTACGACGTCAAGGTCAAAGAGCTCGAAGAGCGCATAAACGAGCTGAAGGAAAAGGTCTTCCGCACCAAAACCCGCCTGATGCTTCTCGAAGAGACGATGCTTGGCGGAGTCATCGGCGGAGCCAAGCTCGTAATCCGCCACCATAACGAAATCGGCGGCTTCCTCAAGCTTGAAAGCGCCGCTTATTTCCTCGACAGCAGGCCGCTTTACCGCAAAGCGGACGTCGGCGGCGACCTTGACAAGCAGAAGGTCATAGAAATTTACAACAATCCGGTGAATTCGTCCACCCACATGCTTTCCGTTTACTTGGTCTTCAAAGGGCAGTCCAGCGTGTTCACTTACGTCGAAGGATTTGCGGTTACGCTGAAATCCAGCAAGACCTTCACCGCCAAAGACGGCAAGGTCTGCGTAATCGACGTTTACGCCTACGACAAAGGCGGCATGTTCATGGCCATGAAAGATCGTCCCGGCATCAAGTACTCCATCAATTATAAAAATATGTCCCAAGAAGAGATCAAAGCGCTTCAGCAGGAAGACGACGGAAAGAAAGGCGAATCCTTCAAAGAACTCGACAAGACGACGAAGACCAACGAACTTAAGGTCGAAGGCAAGAAATAGCCGCGGCGCGCGCCGAACGGCGAAAGCCGTTTGCGGCGCGTTTGCGCGCATAAGCGCAAATCAGGCGATTATGACGTTTTACGAGGAAGAACTTACGAAGGCAGGAATTGGGAGACGTCTCCGATGAAGATAATTAAAAGCCTAAAAGGTTATTGGAAGGCGGCTTTCGCGTTTGCGGCTATGGGAGCGATTCTCGCCGCAGGCGGAGCGAACGCCGCGTCCTCGGACGAGCCCAAAGGGTTGACGTCCGAAAAGGTTTCCGAGTTTAAAAATAAAGTAAAAGACTTGGAAAAGGCGTACGTCGATTACGCGGGAGAACTCGAAACTCTTAAAGGGAAGTATTATCATACTTCCAAACAGGGAATAGAGGCCGATTTCGCAAAAAAGAGAGCGGCTCAGGCGAAAATTAATTTCGACCACAATGACTACGAAGCCGCCGCAATCATGTATTTAGACCTGTTGGAAGGCGGATACGCGAAAGACGCGCAGCTCGAATACGAAATCAGCTATTATCTGGCCGAATGCCTTTATCAGCGCCACAATTATTTTCTAGCGAAGAAATACTTCAAGGCGGTAATCGACAAAGGCGAAAAGATGGAGTTCTTCGACAAGTCCGTTACGCGGCTGATTCAAATAGCCGTAGAGCTTAACGAGCTTGACGACGCCCAGAAGCATTACGAGCTGATTAAAGGGAGAAACCTGGAAGTCGGCGACTTGATTAAGTACAACTTGGCGAAGACTTATTTCGACCGCGGAAAAATCGACGACGCGCAAAAGATTTTCGAGACGATAAAGCAGGGTTCCTGTTATATTAAATCGCAATATTATCTGGGCGTAATCGAATCCGTCCGCACGCTTTCGATGAAGGACGAAGACAAAGCCAGACTGGAAAAACTCGTAGCCGCGCAGGAAATTTTCGAGAAACTCGCGAAGACGCAGGCGGGCAGCAAAGACGACGCCTACGTAATTCAGCTGGCCAACATGAACGTTGCGAGAATTCTTTACGAGCGCTCTCTAATAGTTTACATGAACGTAGAGGAAGGGAAGAAGACGGAAGCGCAGAAGAACGAAGAGATGGGACTTGTGAACAAGGCTCTTTCGCTCTACCGCAAAATTCCGATGGACAGCCCCTACTACGACCAGTCCTACTACGAAATGGTATGGATTTACATAAGGCGCGCCCAATACAAAGACGCCCTGAACGCGATTGAAATTATGATCGCCAGCATGCCCGAATCGCTTTACGCCCCCGAAGCGCAGCTGACCAAAGCGGAGCTTCTGGGCAAACTCGACAAGCAGAGAGAAGCCGGAACGATGTATCAAAGCATCGTCTCCAACTGGCAGGACGTCGTCGATACCTTCGACAAATTGATTAAACTGACAAGCGGAAAGCGCGCGTCGGCCATAAATAAAGAGGCGATGGACAAGGTTAAAAACCTTCCCATAGTCGCGATTAAATGGCTCAAGCAGGAACGCAACGTAGAAAAGGCTCTCGCCTTAGAGAACGAGTTAGCCGACCTAAAGACAAGGCTCAAAGAACTTACATTAATATTAGACAAACTGGTAGCCGCCCAGCAGCAGGACAAAAAGGCGAGAGTTTCGCCTAAACTGCGCGAAGGACGCGAGAGCGGACTGAATCTTCAAAATAAAATTTTGGCGATTAAAGAAACTCTCGGCAAAATCTCCAGCGAAATCGTCGCGTTTAAAATCGGCTCCGACATGGTAAAGGATTACGAAGACGCGAAGAAAACCCGCATGCTGCTTGAAGAAAAGTACAAGAATCTTCCTAAGAACGACAAGGAAAGAGCCGAGCACAAGGAGTCGCTGCTGTCGAAAATTCAAAACCTTAACGACATGGCGTTCAGGCTTAAAATGCAAATCGACGGCTTGTCCGAGAAGCTGAAGGAAATCGTTTCCAAAAAAGAGAGAATGCGCAACAAGCCGAACATCGCGCCGGACTTCTTCAAGAAGCTGGACGAGCGCATCGAGAACGAAACCAAGGCCATCGAAGGGTTGAACAACCTTTACGACGCGATTAAGAGCAAGGTAGAACTTCAGTCGCAGGCGGTAAATATCGGCCAGCAGGACTCGAAGGAAGAGCAGCTTGTAAAAGATTACGAAAAAGCTCTCGCCAAAGAGCAGGAACTTCAGGTTAAAGTTCAATCGAAGATGAACAAAGACGAGATGGCTATTTTCAACTCCGCGCAGATACTATCCGACAAAGCCACGAAGCTGAACCTCGCGGTTGACGGCTATCTCGCCGACCTAGACAACATCGGCTCGACATGGATTAAAGATTACGACGGAAAGATTACCGCGCAGAAACAAAGCCTCGACAGCTGGAAAACCGAAATGGATGCGGTAGAGAGCGATTTGAATAAAACCTCGACCGAAATCATCATCGGAAACATTAAAAACATAAGAGATCACTTCTACAACATAGTCCTCGAAGCCGACGCCGGAAACGTCGAAATCGTCTGGCAGAAATGGCTTGAGGTGGCAACGGAGCTGGACGAGCTTCAGAAGGAGAAGAAGCTCAAAGAATCCCAACTTTCCGAAGCGTACACGAAATCAAAATTCGAAAAGGCGGACGAAGGCTCTAGCGGCGCCGGCGCCGGAACAGGAGTTGTCCAATGAGGGATAAGATTTTAAATAAATCGTTGCTGATTGCCGCGGTTTTCGCGCTAGTCCTTCCTCTCGCGAGAGTATCGGACGCGGAGGACAAGGGCGGTCAAAAGGCTCCTTCAAAGGTTAAGGAGCTCGCGACCGAGCAGGATATTTTTGAAGAGCTGCTGCGGAACGCCAAGGAGTTTGAAGGCCGCGCCGAGCAATACATGAACTATATTGACGGCAGCGTGGAGCTTAAGCACGAGGCGAACAAAGAGCAAGTCTCCAAAGACTACGACGAAAGAATCAAGAAGCTGGAAAGGCGCGACCAAATGATGACGATGGAAGTCATCAACAAGCTGGAAGCCTTTATAGCCAAGTATCCCTACGACCTAAAATACGCGCCGGAGCTCATCTTCAGGCTGTCGGACGTTTATTTCGGTCAAGCGCTCAACAAAAACAGCGAAGGCGCCTCGATGCAGTATTTGGCGGAAACGGATCCCGACCCTATTAAGGCGAAGGATTACGCCGTCAAAGCGGACGACCTTTTCGCCGGCGCGGAGCGCCTGTACAAACGCTCCCGCGATTTGGCGCAGAAAATCATCGACGAATACCCGACTTACGCCAAGCGCGATTTGGCCTATTTGGCCGTCGCGAGGGTGTGCGGCAACCTTCAAGATTACAAGTGCATTCAAAAGGCTCTGCACGAATTGGTCGAGCAGTATCCGAAAAGCGAGAAGGTTCCGGTCGCCTTGTATCGTTTAGGCGTTCTATACTACGACCAGTACAACAACTTGGAGCTACCGCAGGGAGACAAGCGGTTTGAGAAGGTTAAGCAGACTCTAATCGCCGACGCGAAGCTGTGGGCGCAGCTTGAGGGAAAGAACGATCAGGAAAAGGCTTCCATAGAAAAAGAGGAGCTCGCCACCGTCGATAAAGAGCTCAAGGAAATGACCGCCAAACCTATCGACAACAAACGCTTCGGCACCGTTATGGCGAGGCACTACTTCATGGTTGCCAGCAACCTGCCGCTGGACGTTTGGCCTACCAAGGTCGATTACGCCACCAAAACGCTTTACCTGCTCGCCATTGCGGAATTCGCAATGCCCAACCACGATTGGCGCGCCGCATACTGCATGCAGAAATTTATGGAATTCTACGAGCAGAGCTCCGCGGAAGATCCGAAAGCGTGGGCAGGCATCAAAGAAAGAATGCTTCAAGCGCAGGAAATTTTCGCATACATTTACACTACAATTTACGTAGCAAGCGACAAAGAAGTCGAGGACGGTTCCGCGAGCGCCAAACTGCGCAAACACTTCGAGTCCATCGGCCCCAAAAAATGGCAGCGCGGCGTTTATCTCAAGTTCATCGCCGCGATGACTCTCGACCGCAAATATAAAGACGTCATCGATTCCTACCGCGCGCTCATAGACCTCGACCCGAAGAACCCGGAAAATCCGGAGCTTCACTACAAGGTTATTCTTTATTACAACGATTATATTTGCGGCAAAAAAGAAAGCGCGGAAATATGCCGCGACTTCATCGACCGCGAGCGCGAGGCGATGACCAAGAACTACGGCTCCGGCTCGGAATGGTACAAAGCCAATCAGGACAACCCGACGGTTCTTAACAACGCCTTCAACAAGCTAAAAGGCGTAACCTACGCCTACGGCAACGACCATTACAACCGCGGCATTCAATTCATGCAGGACAACAAAATGGACGACGCGAAAAAGGAATTCGCGAAAGCCGCCGAAGTTTATAAGAGCTTCCTGCTGCAGTATCCCAACGACACCGAAGCCTACGACACCAACATGCAGCTCGCCGACGCGCTGTATTATTCGGGCAAATTCGACGAAGCCATCGTTGAATACAAAGCGGTGTACGACAGCCAGCTTAACATTTATTATAAAGGCAACGCAGCTCTGTTCATTTATCTCGCCTACGACAAACTGGTGGACGCCGCCGGGCTGCAGCAAATTGAAGCGGCCAGCGTCGATTTGACCGCGGACGAAAAGCTGAAGCGCGAGAGAGTAAACAAGGACGACCTTGCGGACGGCTATAAAGTCGTCAAAAAGGAAATGCCCGACCTTCGCAAAAAATACATTGAGGCGGCGAACAATTATATGAACTGGCTGGATAAAGACGTTCCCGCCACCATTATGGCCGCCAAGAAGAAGATGAGCGAAACGAAGGATCAGGATACGAAGGACGCTCTTGCCGAACTGATTAATTCCATCGAGACTAAGATTACCAACAAGGAAAACAAGCTCTCGATGCTCTCCAACCTCGCGTTCTACTATCTCGTTTACCGCGACTACGACAGCTCCAAAGCGTATTACAAGAAGGTAATCGACCTTTACCCCGGCACGCTTCAGGCGTTGGACGGACACAGAAAAATCGTTTACATGCTGAGCGCGGAAGAAAACATCAAGGACCTGTTCGTTGCGGTTGACGACACGCTCGCCTATATTGGCAAGTATAAAGGCAAGTTTCCGCAGGAAGAAGAGACGGTGGCGAAGGAAGTTCAGAACATCAAAGCCAAAGCCAGCTTCGACCTCGCTATGAACTACAAGGACGTCTCTAAGTTCGAGAACGCCGCCAAACAGTTCGAGGATTTCGCGGAGAAATACAAGGAGAACGAAAACGCTCCGACCGCTTTGTACAACGCCGCGGCGATGTATAAGCAGGCGAAGCTCTTCTCCAGCGCGGCCAACATTTACCGCCGCTTCGTTGACCGCTACCCCGACCACCCGGAGACGCCGGCCATCCGCCTGAACCTCGCTCTTACGGCCTATCAGGGGTTCGAGTTGAAAGACGCGGAAGACCAGTTTACCAAACTGTACCAAACGAAAAACTCCAACATTTATTATAAGTGCATGTCGCTATACTTCCGCAGCCAGCTGTGGGAATACGACCACCGGTACAAAGAGGCGGCGCAGGGTTACGAAGAGTATTCTATATCGTGCGCGTCCATCCCCGAAAAAGACATACCCGAAGCGTTCGCGAAGGAGTTGCAGCCTTACAACCCGGCCGAAACGCTTTACAAGGCGTTCGAGGTTCATAAAAAGAACTCCGATCTCCCCGGCATGGAGAGAACGCTCGGCTCTTTCGAGAAAAAGCACGGCAACGACCCGAAATACAGCTTTATGCTCATTCAGGGGTATTACTCCCTGACCGAGGAATACGACAAGCGCGGAGCCGCGAAAAAACGCGACGAATACTACGATAAAATCGTCAAGTATTTCCACCAGCGCGCCGAATTCAAAGACGTTGCGAGCAGCAACGACGCGAAACTCGCGCACAAGTTTGCCGCCAAAGCCGACTTTACCCGCCTTGAAAAATTGTTCGAGAACTTTATGAAGATGAGGCTGTCTTGCAAGGGAGCGGACGTGAAAACGCTCGACCAGAGGCTTCGCAAGGAGATGACCGCCGAAATTAATAGAGAGCTCAAAGCCGCTCCAAACGCCAAAGCGAAGAAAAAGATTATGAGCTCGTTAGAGGCGAAAATCGACTCGGACATTTGCAAAGAGAGCATCGACGCGATGTTGGACGCAGGCAAAGATTTGGCCGACGGCTATAAAAAGATAGCCGGAAGCTACGTCGCCAGCTACGCGGTCGTCGCCAAATACCGCATGGGCGCAATCTTCGAAATGATAGCCGACCAAGTTACGGAAGTCGCAGCCGGAGACCTGCCCAAGCACATAGCCGAATACATAAAGTCTCTCAACGACAATATCGCCGAGCTGAATAAAACCATCGACGAGTTCAACAACCTGATGCTTCAGAACCCCGATCCGGCGTTCGGCGAAAAGATGCAGGCCAACGTCGATATGATTATGAAAGTCATCGAACAGGTCAGCGCGCAGGCTCAGCAGATTGAATCGTCTTTCCGCGATCCGCGCCAAAAGGACGCCGCCGAGTTCTACGCCACCGCGGCCAAATTCTATCAGGAGTGTTTCGCTCTGCTGGGCATTTTCGGCACCGACGTCGAAATGACCATATGGCGCGAGCGCATAAAAGAGGCTATGGCCAAGCCGTCAATCCGCAAGAACCTCAGCGGAGACTTGAGGCTGCTGCGCCGCGACGCCCGTCCCAGCTCCTATGAAATTGGCGACATAATACAGCTCTCCTTCGACAACGGAGAGGCCGAAAAGGTCAAGCCGAAACAAAGCGTTGACATCGACCTTACGGGAGGAGCCTTGCCGCCGCCTCCGCCGCCCGATAAAGACAAGGACAAGGCGAAAGACGGCTCGGACGCTAAAACTGACGGCTCTAAACAGGGCGACAAATAGGAGGCCGGACATGAAAAGCGAAATGATTGCCCGCACGATTAAAGCCTTCGCCTTCATGGCCGCCGCGCTTATGGTTAGCGCCGGAACGCTGACGGCCGCGGACGAAGCCGCGCAAAAAGAAAATTATTACTTTCCGGTCGGCGATTCTCTGCAGCCTAAATTTTCCGCGGCGTTAAAAGAAGCCGCCGAAGACCCTGCAAAGGGCGAAGCCGCGTTCAGGAAACTGCTTGCCGACAACCCCAAGCTGTATCAAGCTATGAACGATCTCGGCGTGGCTCTTTGGCGCAAAGGAGATAAAAACGGAGCTATCGAGCAGTTCAATCAGGCTCTCGACGTCGAGCCGTTGTATTATCCCGCCATCCGCAACCTTATGGCCGTTTACATTCAGGAAACCGGCTACGATAAAACGATAGCCTTCCTCGAAGGATTGAGCGTACGCCGCCCGAACTCCGTAAGAATCAAGTTGATGGTCGCGGAAGTTTACGCTTTGCGCAACAAAGGGGACGACGCAGACAAGGCTAAGGAAATCGCGCTTGAAATCGCCAAGAAGGACGAGCGCAACTACGAGGCGCGCTATGTTTTGGCTTTGGCTTATTACCAGAACGGCAAGTTCGAGCTCGCCGACATGGTGCTGGACACAGCGCTTACTCAGCACGCCGACTACCCGGAAGCGATATTCCTGCGCGCGCTGATATTCTTCAGCCAAAAGCGCGTTGACGCGGCCAAAGGCCAGCTTTCAAAGCTGCTGGAAATAAGCGACGGCTATCCAACGGTAAGAAATATCATGGGAGTCTTTCTTTTGAGCGAAGAGAATTACAAAGAGGCTCTTGAGTATTTCAATAAAGCAATAGCTCTCAATCCGGATTTTGCCGACGCCTACTTGAACAAAGGCACGGCTCTGCGCGCCATGGGCAACTACGACGAGGCTCTTGCGGCCTACCAAAAGGCTCTCTCGCTTAACCCAGCCTATTACGGAGCCGCGCTGAACATTGCCGTATTAAGCATGGAGCGCATTTTCGACGCCGCGGACATCAAGCAGACCACTCTTGAAATCATCGGCGCGCTGAAAACCGTTGAAGAGGTCGAAAAGACGGAAGAGAAAGTTTCCGCGACGATAAAGCTGTTCGACGAGTTCTTTTCTAAAGTAGAAGGCGCGAAGGGAAACGAAGCCGCGGAATTTAAAAAATATGCGGAATCGTGCGTCAAGGAACTCAAGGATATGCTTAATTACTGCGGCACCGCCAAAAAGCGCATAAAAGACAGAATCGAAAACGAAAAACTTCAGGCCGAAGAGCTTAAAAAACAGCAGGAAGAAGAAGCGAAAAAAGCCGAAGAGCTGAAAAAACAACAGGAAGAGGACGCGAAGAAGGCCGAAGAGCTGAAAAAACAACAGGAAGAGGACGCGAAGAAAGCCGAAGAGCTGAAAAAACAGCAGGAAGAGGACGCGAAGAAAGCCGAAGAGCTGAAAAAACAGCAGGAAGAAAATCAAACTCCGCCGGCCGGAGGAACCGAGGGCGAGAAAAAAGAGGAGCCCAAAGAAGAAAAGAAAGAAGAAACCGGCGCCGGACAAAATCAACCTAACGCGCAGCCAGACAACCCTCCGGCGACAAACAACGAAGCTCCGATTGACGTTACGCCTCAATGAAATTTATTAATAGTAGAATAAATTACTTAGTCGCCTGTCTTATACACAGGAGGTTTTTTATGAAAAAAACGGCGCTTGCGATTTTTGCGGCGATGTTTATAGTTTTCTTCGCCGCGGCGGCTTTGGCTGCCGACGAGAAGAAGCCCGCTAAAAAGATGGGCGGCATCGTCGAGTTGAAGATGGAAACGATTAAAAGCAAGGCGTGGCGTCCTGAGCCGATGGAAGCCTTCTCTTGGAAAAAAGAGCGTCTGAAGTCTGATAAGCTGACTAAGAAGGAAAGTTTTATTCCCAGAATAAAGAAATCGGTAAATAAAGACCCGTTTTAACCGGGCTGTTTTCTCGCTTTGGGAAACAAATACAAATCCGCTTGCTTTTTTTTCGGATTTGGTTATAGTTTAAACGCTAACTGTATATTCTGAAGTTCGCAGGTTTTAAACCTGCTTGATAATTCGCCGTTTTTGCGGCTTGGAACTGGAAGGTTTTATTATGGCTGAAGCTAAACCAAATAAAGCGCTGAGGGTCGGAGTTATTTTTCGCGGCAGAATGTTCGACGAAAAGCTCTTCCCCGTCCCCCAGAACCTGACCATCGGTTATTTCCACGAGGCCGACATACCGATACCCATCGGGGATAAGAAGGTGCCGGCTCAGTATAATATTTTTACGTACAATAAAAAAGAAAAGAAGTATTATATCAACTACAACGCCGAAGAAATTAAAGGGACGATTACGATAGCCGGACAGGCTAAAAAGCTGGACGAAATCGCCGGTTCCCGCAAGGAAGCTCTGATTCCGGTTTCCGACGAAAGCCGCGGAAGAATTACAATAGGCGATTCCGTGCTCTTGTTCCTTTTCGTTCCCTCTCCCCATTCATTCGCCAAGCCTATGCTTCCGGCGGCTATGCGCGGCGGATGGTTCGGAACGATGGACTGGCTTATGGCCACGTCGTTCATGGTTACTTTCGTGCTTACCACCATCGCGCTTACGGTTTCGGCGCGCGAGGCGCAGTTCGCTCCCAAATCGACTATCGACAAAGACTTCATCGCCAAGTACGCGAAGGAAGAGGCGTTGAAAGTCGAGGAGATGATGAAAGAGCTCCAAAAGGGAGAAACTAAGACCGAAGAAGCCAAAGTAGAAGAAAAAGTCGAGGATACGAAGGCCGAGAAAAACGCCAAAGGCGCGGAAACTCAGGAGCAGAAGGTCGCGAAGGCGCAGAAGGCGGTCGAGAAGAAAATCGACGCCGCGACGAAGAAGGCAGAGGAGTTATTAAAACTTTCAATGGGCGCGTCGAGCACCGCCTCAATTAAGGCTATCACTAACTCCGGCATTGGCGCGTCGTCCAAAGGGTTCATGGCGGTCGCAAGCGACGACGGAACCGGCGACAACTTGAACGCAAGCAACCTTTCCAAGGTTTCAAAAATCGACGCGGGCGGCGGCGGCAAGGGCGGCAAAGTCAACGTCGCGGCGTTCGGCAGCGACGCGAAGTCGATGGGAAGCGAAGGAACCGCGGGAGACGGCAAACTTACGAAAACGCAGGAAGTCGGCCCGACGAAGAAGAAGTCGGTAATCAACACCGGCGGGACAGTTACGCAAACAGGAACCGGCTATCTTGATCCGGCAAAGATTTCGTCTTCTCTCAAGTCGAGCGTATGGCCGAAAGTTCAAGTCTGCCACGCCCGTATTCTTGGTCAAGAAGAAGTAAAAGGAACCATTACGGTTTCTATTACAATCGACGCCAACGGCAAGATTACCGCCGTCAACGTGATGAAGGAACGCACTACAATCGATAACAAAATTCTTATCAACTGTCTTATTCAGGCCATTAAATCAATGGACTTGGGAGCCAAACCGGAAAACGGCAGCGTTACGGTCGTTTACCCCTTGAATTTTGGTGTTGACTAATTATTTTATTTCGAGTATAATGCGCTGGTTTATGGAATTAGCGTTAAAATTAAGGTTGTTTAATGAAGTTGAATCTCAACTTTTAATCGGAGGAAGAGAATGAAGAAAGTATTTTTAACGGTGGCGATGGTCGGGCTGTTTGCCGTTTCTTTCGTGGCGGCCGCCAAGGCGGAAGGCAAAAGCGCTAGCGATTTAATAGCCGATATGGAAAAAGCGATTAACTCTGTTTCTACTTCCATCGGACAAATAAACCCTGAAAATCAAGAGGCGGCCAAAGAGCGCCTTACGGCAATGAAAAACAATCTCGCCGCGGCGAAAAAAGCCAAAGAGAGAATGGGACAGAGCGATTGCGACTCCGCCTGTCAGCAGGCGCAGATGATTTTAATTGAAAACGCGGCTCAGTACGTCGAGGCTCTCGGCGAAGAAATCGCTCAGCTGAGCGGAAAAGACGTTCAGTACGGCGAGGGAGGCGAAGGAAAAGATCAGGATAAAAAAGAAGTAAGCGAAGACACTTCTAAAACCGGCGGCGAAGGCGACGAGAACAAACTTGAGCCCCCGACCGATAAAGAAGACGCGCATGCGGGTCAAAGCAACAAGGAAATCGCGGAAAACTCCCAGAACAACACTTCGTCCAGCGGAGCCAAAGGCGATAACCCGCTGAATTCCACCAACGACGACAAGAAAACCACCGGCGATAACAACGACACCACGAACAACTATTCTTCCAAGAATTAGGGGTTTACTATTGTAAATTTTGAGACGTTTTTACGCTGTCAAAATAATGGAAAGGAATAGATGGTTAATATTATGAAAAGAACGTTATTTTTAACGATAGGGGTATTCGCGGTATTGTTACTATCCTTCGGTGTGGTTCTTGCGGAAGACAACGCAAGCTCCGACGATTCGTCGGTCTCTAAGGCGAAGGATTCCGCATATGAAAATAAAAAAGATTTGGGGTTCGGCTTCGGCGGTTTTAAACTTCACACAGCCGCTTTCCTTCTTATGAATTACGACACCAACGTTTCCAACGTTTCCGCAAACGAGGCGGCCGATCTTTCGTTAATCGTAAACGGCGGATTAAGATTAAATTACCCGTCCGATATGGCGGCGATGAGTTTCGGCGGCGACATCGGCTATAGAAGATATTTTGGAATCGACAAATCCGACACGACCGAACTGAGCAACGTATTCGGCAAAGCGCGCTTGGCTCTAGCCTTCCTGCGCGCCTCTGTGTTCAGTTTCGGCGTCAGCGACACTTTCGCCCGCACCGCCACTCCTGAAGGCGTCGTGATATTCGACGTCAAAACCCGCATTAACAACAGAGCGAAAGGTTATGTTCTTCTTCAGCCGAACGGCAAAGACGGCACGCTTAAGATTTGGTTGAACTACGTCAACAATTATCAGCGCTACGACGCCGATTCGATGGTCAACTTCAACTACGTTAAGCATACTGGCGAGCTTGTCGCTGAATATTTCTTCCTCCCCAAGACCTCGGTCTATCTTTCCGGCTCGTTTGATTACATTAAATATAACGACTTCGTAAAATACGATTTGGACGCGGTTAAAAAAACCGCAAAATACGAAGAAAACACCAACCCTATGGTTCTTAAAGCGGCTGACGCCATGCCCTTCGACGTCCGCGTAGGCGTTTACGGTCTTATCACTCCTTACCTTTCCACCAACGTTTACATAGGCTACGCTAACACTCTCAGCGAAAACCTCGACTCTTTCAACAGCGTTATAGTCAAAGCCGAAGCCACGGTGCTTCCGCTGGACTCCACCCGCATCATGCTGGGTTTCACGAGAAGCAGCATGCCTCTTAACACTTACGGCTACGTCGCTTCCAACAAAATTTATCTCGATTTGCAGCAGTGGGTTATGAACGATAAAATCCGTTTAGGCTTAGTCGGTTCGTTCGATTATCAGACGTTCGGCGACCCGGACGAAGAGGCGGTCAAGCAGAAGTTTACCGGCTTCTCCACCACTTTTACCGGTTTGGAGAGCGGCAGAGCCGATAAGCTAATCTCCGCGGACGTTTACGTAAACTACGACATTCTTCCGTGGATGAGCGTGAGCTTGGACTACACCGTCGATTTCAAGGCTTCGGGCGCGGATAATCTCCACATATTAAATTTTGCTACCAATAAATATACGGCAATCGACTACGGTTTTGTAAAACATCAGGTAATGTTTAAATACCAGATTTCTTACTAAACCATAGCAACCAAATTAGTCAGGCTTTTCATGCTAGGCTGTAAAATGACCGGTCTTCGACCGGTCTTTTCATATGCGGCTTTTTTGGGGACGGTCGTCGCGCTCGCTTTTACGCTCGCGTCGTGCGTTTTCTCCGATAAAAACGTCAATAAAGATCCGCAGGATAATTTTCTTAATTTTTCGCCTGTTAAAAACGGAGGGCAGATTACCACGGCGGCGACGCTCGGCCCCGACGACGTGTTCGAGATTAGAGTTTACAAGGAGCCGGATTTGTCCGGCATTTACCGCGTCGATACCGACGGGTTCATCGTCTTTCCGATGCTCGGAAAGGTAAAAGTCGAAGGGATGACGCCCAATAAGGTATCAGAATACCTTGAGAAACATCTCGCAAACTATTTGGTAAATCCTTACGTTTCCGTTTACATAAAAGAGTTTAACAGCAAAAAAATATTCGTTTTCGGGCAGGTAGGCAAGCCGGGGACGTTCAGATACGAAGACAACATGACGATAATTCAAGCGGTAACGCTGGCAGGCGGTCTCACTCCAAGGAGCGCCTCTAACCGGACCATCGTTACGCGCATTATAGAAGGGAAGGAATATCAGGTCGTCGTGCCGGTGAAAGACATCGGCGAAGGAAAAAAGAAGAATTTTTTGCTCATTCCCGGCGATATAGTCTTTGTTCCCGACGCGCTGTTTTAAACGCCGGCGAGGCGATTGGAAAGAACCGTCTTTATGCAGGATAACACTCCGGAAATAAAACAGGATTTAGGGCTTCCGCCTCTTCAGGAATTGAAGCGGTATTGGTCGATAGTTCTAAAATCCAAATGGTACATGATAAGTTTCACCGTGTTCGTCGTCGCGGCAGCGAGTCTTTATACTTTACGCCTGCCGAAAATTTACGAAGCGACAAGCACAATTCTGGTGGAACTTCAGGAAGACGCCATTCTCAACAACGTTTCGCAGGTTCATCAGCTCGGCACCATCCCCTACCTTAACGAAGAATATTTAGCCACGCAGGAAAACTTGATTCGCAGCCGCAAATTGGCGGAAAAGGTTGTAGAGAAGCTGGGGCTCGATCACGACATTAAATTTCTGGGGCTAGAAAATGTCGAAGACCCGGAAATTCTCGATGAAATGATTAAAAAAATCGACCCCGCCGATAAACTTGTAAAGAGTCTTAACGTATCTATTACGCCGAAAACCTACGTTATGGTAATTTCGCTGCGCCACGAAGACCCCACTTTGGCCGCGCTGCTCGCCAACACCTACGCCGAGACGTTTATAGAAATGAATCTCGACCGCAAACTGGAATCGACTTATAACGCGATTCAATGGCTTAATAAGCAGGCTAGAGATTTATCCAAGGAACTCTCGGACTCCGAGCAGCTTTTAAACGACTTCAAGCGCCAAAACGACATTATCACCACGACGATGGAAGATAAAATCAGCATTACCAGCCAAAAGCTCTCTACGCTTGGAACGTCGCTTTCGGACGCGAGAAACAAACGGCTTTTATTCGAGTCCGAATGGAATCAGCTCAAAGACATAGACCCGGAAAAAGATTTTGAAAAATTGTCCGCGCCCATTCTGTTGCGCAACTCTCTTTTATCCGAGCTTTACAAAGATTTTTCCGCCTCTCAAGCGGAGCTTGGCAAAAATCTTAAAAAATACACGCCGGAACATCACGTCATAAAAGAGCTTAATGGACAGCTTGAAATTATTAAGTCAAACATTATATTGGAAATAAACCGCTCTAAGGAAAGCGCAAAGCGCGCCTATCTCGCCGCTCTCGAAATCGAAAATAAAGTCAACGACGAGATGAACTACGAAAAAGGGAAGGCGCTGGAACTGCACGGCCGCGAGGTCGAATACAACATGCTGGCGCGCAAACGCGAAACGGTAAAGCAGCTTTACGAACTAGTCATGCGCCGCCTGAAGGAAACCGACCTTACCCGCATGTTCAAGTCCAACAACATTCATATGCTCGACGCCGCCATTGTGCCGACAAAGCCGGTGCTGCCGAACGTAAAGCAGAACATCGTCGCCGCGTTAATTATCGGTCTGCTGGGAGGAATTTTCATCGCCTTCCTAATCGACTACATGGACAACACGATTAAGAGCGAGGAGGACATCGAAGGGCTGCTGGGAATTCCGCTGCTCGGCGTAATACCGTACGTCAAGCAGGAATTCGGAAAAGAGGCGGACAGGCGCGGCGTAGCATTTCACGCTTACAACAACCCGAAGTCTTCGCTGGCTGAGAGCTTCAGGACAATAAGGACGAACATTCATTTCACGCACCCGGACAAAGAGATTCACCGCCTTCTGATAACCAGCGCGAACCCCAAAGAAGGAAAGACGACGATCAGCTCGACTCTTGCGATGAGTTTTGCGCAGGCCGGATGGAAGACGGTAATTATCGACGTCGATTTGCGCCGCCCGTCGGCCAACAAGGTATTCAACGTGGAAAAAGGACGCGGAGTTACCGACGTTATCGTCGGCGATATTAAGTGGCAGGACGTAGTTTTGCACACCGAAGTCCCCGGATTGGATTTCATTTTGGCCGGAACGAGCACCCCCTCTTCCACCGAGCTTGTCGGCAGCGAAAACTTCGCGAACATGATAGACGACATAAGCAAATATTACGACAAAATCGTAATCGACAGCCCGCCGGTCGGCGCCGTTTCAGACGCGCTTATTCTCTCCTCGCTGACGGACGGAGTTATTTTAGTCGCCAAGTTCGGCAGCACCACGAAGGACAGACTGAAGTTCAGCAAGCGCAGCTTGTCCGACGTCAAGGCCAATCTGCTGGGCTGCGTAATCAACGAGCTCGATCCAAGCAAAAAGCGTTACGGCTATTACTACTATCATTACTATTACAACCGTTACGGCTATCATTACGGTTACGGACAGTCCGGCTATTACGGCTCGTATTTTGAAAAAGACAAAAAGAAGGGGAAAAACAAGAGCGGCGGAAACGGCCGTCCCAAGGACTCCGCTTCCGGTTCCGCGCCCGATTCCGGCTCCGACGACAACGCCGGCGCGTAAGCGAGTAACGATTTAAACGGCGACCGGACGAAAGTTCGGTCGTTTTTATTTTCGGAGGACTTTAACAATGGCGCCCGCAAGCGATTTGACCAAGCGGGAACGCGAGGCGTGGAACTTTATTTCGGCTTTCGCAGCGACCAACGCGCGTACGCCGAGCGTGCGCGAGGTGGCGGAAGGGATGGGATTGAAGAGCCCGTCGCAGGCGTGGAAGCTGCTGAAGGGGCTGCAGCTAAAGGGGTATATTCTGCGCTCCGGCAAACGAAAGCACGATTTGCAGTTTTTAAAAAAACGCCGCTCTCCGCAAATGACCGACGCGGACAAATTCATTGCCTCGAAGGGATGGGTTCCCGTTTTCGCCTTCGAGTTAAAAATAAAAACCGCCGACGGCGGCGAATGGGGGAAGGAAAAGCCTAAAATCCGCGCCGTAGCTCTTCCGTCCGCTCTTTTGGCCGAGGACGAACGCGAAATTTCAGCCTATATCTGCGACGCAAGCGCGCAGACTTTGGGCGTGATGGAAGGGGACGTAGTGGTGGTTAGAGCGGCGGAAAAATACAAAGAAGGCTGTTTAATCGCCGTAAAAAACGGCAGGCGCGCGGGCGTAAAGCGCGTTCGCCGCGAGAAGGGGGCTCTTGTAGTCGAGCCCGACCCAGCAAAAGTAGGCGCGAAGGAACTGCTGTCGCGCTGCCTCGGCAAAGCGGTTATGATTATAAGGGAATTCGGTTAAACGGCAAAAGGCCGCCTAATCGTCGAACGACTTGAATTTAACGCTTGAAATCTGAAAATAAAATCCGAACGGGAAGTTGACCCTGCCGTCTTTAACAAGGCCGGCGGGCGGATTCGGGAACGGAGAAGCGCGGTAAATCGCGTTCACCGCCTCTTCGTCGAGATAGCTTACTCCGCAGCCTTCCAGTATTTCAACCTTTTCAACCGCGCCGTCCTTGGAAAGGGTGATGTAAACAAGCGTGCGTCTGTCTTGATAGCCGTAAACGTTAAACGTCGGGTCGTTGCGCCGATGAACGGCGCCGGGATGCCAGTTGCGCGCGACTTCCTTTTTAACTCGGTTGAAAAAAGTTGCGTATTTGAACGATTTGCTGTTAAGCGACGTTTCTTCCCCCTCCTTGACGTTTTCCAGGTAATCGGCCATCGGGCCGCCGGCGATGGAAATAATCGAGTTTTTGTCGATGAGAATTTCCGATCCGTTCGATTGTTTAGCGTCGTTTTTGTCGCTTTTATCTCCTTTTTTAAAGTCGTACTTTTCGCTTTTGGAGTTTAAAGCTCCAAGGCTGAGGTTTACGTCCAGTTTGTCCGAAGAGTTATTAGTGGAAGGGGAGTTGATGAAATTTTTGCTTTCATCCGGCAGCTTTATTTCGGCGAGCGGGTCTTTTTCGGCGATCGCCTTCTCCATGCCGCTTTTCGGAATCTCGAATTTGAGCTTTTCCGCTCCTTCCTCTTTGTTTTCGAACTTCGATATTTTGTCGGCCTGTTTCGCTTTCTCTTCGGGATTTTCGGATTTTAAAACTATCTTTTGCTCCAGCGGATTTTTTTCGTCTTTTACCGCCTCGTTAAAAAGCGTTTCCTTTTTCATTCCCATAAGGCTTGGGCGCGGCGCGGCGTTGTCGTAAACGTCTTGATATTTGCTCTTGGATTCTTCTTTTACTTTAATGTCGAACTGGCTTAAGTAGTCGCTTTTATTAGGCTTTTCTTCTTTGTCGGGCGCCGCCAGCTCGACTATTTGTCCTTCCGGTTTGAGCTCTTCCTTCTTTTTTTCTTCTTCCTTCTTTTCTTCTTTTTTCTTTTCCTCTTCCGTTTTCGGTTTGGGCTTGTAGTCTATGTTCTTATCGGCGAGAGTAATGGGCGGAAGAGCGCTGTATTTGTTGTCCGGCATCTTGACCACGTTGACCCTGTACTTATGCGCGGGGGGAAGCCCTTGAATTTCTTTGTTTTTCGAGCCGTCGGCGGAGAAGAAAAGAAGCAGGTGCAGCAGCAGCGAAATGAGCAGGGTAAGAACGAGCCGCTCGTTGTCCCCGTTGTGTCCGTTGAAGTTGCCCGCTTTCATGGCTCCTTTTTTACGCGATGCGATAAGAACCAACTTAAAATAATAGAACTTTTAAACTGCGCGGTCAAGGGGAGCAAATTTAAATAATATTCTAAAGCTGAAATCCGATAAATACGACTTGCGAGGCGGCGGATGGTTAAATCTAAAAATATAAATTTTATTAATTTTGTTTGAGTTTGACTGTTTTGCAACTCCCTTTATAATTGTTGCATGGCGATTAAAAAACTGGCTAAACCGGCGGGGGAGCTGCGGATACTTCTGATAAAATGCTCCGACATCGGGCTTTACAAAGGGCGCGACTGGCCGAAAAGCCCCCCTTTGGGGCTTATGTACGTTTCAAGCTCTTTAAAAAAATGGCTTAAATATCCGGTCGTTACAAAAATCGTCAACGTGGAAATCAGCGGCGCCGAAGGCGCGGAAAAAGACGCGTTCGTCAAACTGCTCGACGAATTCGCGCCCGACGTTGTAGGGATGTCGGCGGTTACCGCGGAGTTTCTCGCCTCGACCCGCGTCTCGAAGATTGTAAAGGAGTATAACCCCAATATTCTTACTCTTTTGGGCGGCCCTCACGCGACGGTGCTGCCGCGCTCGGTAATGCTGGACGAGAACCTCGATTATATCGTCGTCGGCGAAGGAGAGAAGACGGTAGTCGAACTGATTCATTGCCTTATCGAAGGCGGCGACGTATCGGCGGTAAAAGGAATCTCCTACAACGAAGGCGGGCGGCTCGCGCTTACCCCCGTCCGCGAATACGTGGAAAATCTTGACGAGCTGCCGTTCCCCGACTGGGACGCGATTGATTTCGCCGATTATCAGAAAATAAGCACTTTTACCGGCTTTTCCTCGCCGGACTATAAAAGCATGAGCATGTGCACCAGCCGGGGATGTCCGTTCCACTGCATTTTTTGCCATAATATTTTCGGCAAAAAGACGCGGTTTCGCAGCGCCGCCAACGTGCTGGAAGAGATGCTGACGCTTCGCAGCAAATACGGCGTCCGCGACTTTATGATAGTTGACGACATATTCAATCTCGACGTTAAACGGACGCGGGAAATACTGGACGCGATTATTGACGAACACAAACTCGACGCCAGAATAGCTTTTCCCAACGGAATGCGCGGCGACATGCTGACTCCGGAGCTGCTCGACCGCTTTAGGGCCGCAAACACTTATTACATCGCCTTCGCAATCGAGACCGGCTCGAAACGGATGCAGAAGATAATAAAAAAGCAGCTCGACATCGAGAAAGTTTTAGCGAACGTTCAATACGCCTCCGACATAGGCATTATCACCTGCGCTTTTCTGATGCTGGGCTTTCCGACCGAGACGACCGAAGAGCTGCTGGAGACTTTACGCGTGGCCAGTATGCCGCAGATAGACCTGCCGATTATCTTTTTGGCGATACCGCAGTACGGCACCGAACTGCATGAAATGGCGAAAAATTTAGGCGTTTTTCCGGCAAACGTCTCCTTCGACGGATACCAGTACGCGATAAGCCCCATTAATTGCTCGGCTTCTCCCGAAAAAGAATTCGCGGAAATAAAGCGCATGGCGACAAAAATAGTCGCGAGCGCCACTACGAACCGCAAACTGCTGAAAAAAATGGAATATTGGAGCCTCTCCTACGCTCTGCCCGAAGGGGAACCGCCGCATCGCGGGATGACCGGGCAGGACGACGTTTTAAGCGGAGAAGCGGCGAAGACGGGCGATATTAACGCGCGTCTTTTAGGCTCGATAAAAAAAATTATAGAGAGCGGCAAAACGCTTAAAGGGTATTGCGTCAAGGATTTTTCAATCGACGAAGAAGGCATCCGGCTCTCGTTGACGGATAAGTCGTCGAAGTTGAGCTTGAAGTTCATTCCATCAGGCCGGGTTGCGCAGAGCTTTTACCGGCTTGGGAATTACGACGTAATCATTGCGGAAAAAAGGCATATAAGCGAAGCCGAAAAAACCGCGGCGGCGCTGTGGTGCGAGCTGTTTAAACGGCTGGAAGAACGCGGTCAGGCTTAAAGCGCGGCGGAAGCGCAAAAAAAGAACACTTTGGCGGAGAAAATGGCGTTTTTAAATAAATTCTTCGGAGTGCGCCAAGGAGAAGGAATAAGAGTTTTTCTCTTATCTCTATATTCGTTTTTGGTCGTTTCGGCGTTCATAATCGCCCGAATCATTTCCGGCTCGATTTTTCTTTCGCGTTCCGGCGTGAAAAACCTTCCTTACCTTTATCTTTTGGTCGCTCTGGTCGTGGCCGGAATAACCTTGGCGTATCAGCGCTTCGGCGGCAAGCTGCGGCTTGATAAAGACATTATAATAGTAACCTTTCTGCTGTTGGCGGGAATCCTCTCCATTCGAGGGGCGCTGGGGCTTAAAATAAGCTGGGCTCCCGCCGCGCTGTACGTTTTCGCCGAAGTAATGGGCGGCATGCTGATTATTCAGTTCGGAACCTTTTTAAACGAAACGCTCAATACGAGGGAGGTAAAACGTCTCGGCAGCCTTATCTGGGGCGGCGGGGTAATGGCTAACCTCGTCAGTTTTCCGATGCGCGCCTTTTCAAAATATATGGAGCCCGAAAACTTTTTGTATTTCGTCGCCGCGGCTTTGGCGGCCATTCTGTTAATCGTACGGTATTTGGGGCGCGACTGCAAGGGCGCTTTGGAATACTCGCACTCGACGCGGCATCTTTCGTCGAGCAAGAAGTCGGGCGTTCAGAAATTTTACAGCTCCGCGGGCGCTTCGGGCGCGGAATACCTCAAATCTTTTAAGAAACTGTCGTTCGGCATTTCGGCTCTTGTCTGCATTTCGATTCTTACCGTAACCTTAATCGACTACCAGTACAAAGTTTCCGCCAAGGGGCAGTTCTCCGATCCGAAGTCGTTGACCGACTTTTTCTTTGCGGTCAACGCCTACAGCGGCATGATTTCTATTTTCATTCAATTCGTCGTTTTTAAGGCGATTCTTGAAAAATTCGGCATACTTTACGCGCTGCTAGCGCTGCCGGCAACCCTTTTTGCGGGATCGGCGACTTCGTTCGCCGCGGGCGGCGCGATAGCCGTTTGGGCGATTTATTTGTCGCAGGGCTCGCAAATAGTTTTCCGTTACACCATGAACGACCCGACCATTAAAATGCTTTATCAACCGCTGACTCCGGCGATACGGCGCAAGGCTATGGCGATTGACGGCGGAATAGTAAGGCCGATTTCGCAGGGACTGGGCGGCGTCGTGGCGCTGGCCGCAGGCGCCGTTTTAATTAAGTACGGCTCCGAATCCATCGTAAAGATGAGCTCAATCGTCGCGGCGCTGTGCCTCGTATGGGGAATGCTGGTCTTCGCGTCGCACAAGGCGTATATAAAGGCTCTCGTCGCAAGCTCTCACCGCAAAGCGAAAGACCCGTCCGCGCCGGAAGGGTTCGACTACATTCCGGCGTTTGCGATTAAAAACGCGCTGGCGAGCGGCGACGCGGTTCAAGCGTACAACGCGATTGAACTGCTGATGGGAAGCAAGCGGTCGGACTTTTACGAGCCCGTTTACGCGATGCTGCGGGACTACAATAAAAGCCTCGAACCGAATTCCACGCTGCCCAAGAACGCGCTTTACAACGCTTCCGCCAGAGCTTTGGCCATAGCGTATTTGGGCTCCACAAAGCGCGCCGATTACGTCGAGCATATTGAAAAGCGTTTCGACGACGAGGACGACGAATGCCTCGCCAACGCCGTGGCGGCATACTGCAACCTGACGCAGGAGCGCTGCGCGCCGACTATAAACCGTTTTCTGTCCCACCAAGACCCGAAAGTCAAGGCCGCCGCGATAGCCGGACTTATACGCTACGGCGGGTTGGAAGGGATTTTAATCAGCGCCAGCGCGTTGAAGGAAATGATAGAAAGCGGCTCGCCGGAGCAGCGCAAGAACGCCGCGGTAGTGCTGGGGCTTATTAAAATTCAAAGCTTTCATCAATCGGTGTTGAAGCTGATGGACGACCGCGACCCCGAAGTGCGGCGTCAAGGCGCGGCCGCCGCCGGGGAACTCGGCTCGCCGGAGCTTCTTCCGCGTCTATTGGAGCTTTTAGGCGACGGCTACGTTCATTCAACGGCGGTCAAGGCTTTGTCGCGGCGCGGCGCGGAAATATTGGACGACCTCGTAAAACTTTACGAAAATCCGGCTTCTAACCGAATGCAGCGTTTGGGCGCGGTAAAGACGCTCGCCTCTATCCGCTCGCAGGAAGCCTTCGACGCGCTTATAAAGGCTTTGCCCGAGAAGGACGAAAAGCTGGAGTCGGCGATTATCAACGCTTTGGCGCACGCGCGGCTCAAGCGCCCCGACATTATAGTCGATGCGCCTAAGGTGCGTTCGCTGATTCACGCGCAGTTCAGCGTTTTTTATCAAAAGCTCCTCGACGAGGAGAGCGCGGCGAAATTTCTGCCGTCCAAGCTGCTTGACGACACGATTAAAGACAATCGGCGCCTCGCGCTGACGAGCATTTACGGGCTTTTGTCGCTCATTTACCCGCCGCGGATGATTGAAGTGATCGCCTACGACTTGAAAAGCTCGAACGCGAGCATACGCGCCAACGCGCTTGAAATCATCGACAACGCCTTCGACAGCGAGATTAGAACGCTTCTGCTGGCCGCGGTTGACAATGTGAGCCTGCAAACTAAGCTGGAACAGGCCGAAAAGTTTTTCCGCCTGAAGGAAAAGTCGCCCGACGAGCTGGTAGAGGAATTCCTTTCGTCGTCCGATTCGTGGCTCGCGGCCTCCGCTTTAAACGCGATAGCGGAGAACGGCCTGCGGGAATTCTCCGCCAAAGCGAGAGATTTCCTCAAGTCCGAAGACCCGCTGCTGCGCGAAACCGCGTTGTTTGTCATGTCGCGGTTTGAAACGGCCGAAACGCTCGCGGCGGCGGCGCGGGAAGCTGCGCAAGACCCCGATTCGACCGTAAGAGCCTACGCGAAATCGTTCGCGGCTTGACGTTTCGTCGCCGCATTTATTTCGGCGCGCGCAAAAAAACGCCGGACGAAACCGTCCGGCGTTTGTATTTTGCGGAGTATGAGAGGGCCGAGCGTCAGCCGCCGAAGAAGTGCTTGACGACGAACCAAACGTTTTCCTTGCGTTCCTTCATGCGTCGAATGGTGTAGGGCATCCATTCGGTTCCGTACGGAACGTACACGCGCATGTTGTATCCTTCTTTTACAAGGCTTTCCTGCGCCTCGCGCTCGATGCCGTAAAGCATTTGGAACTCGAACTGCGAATTTGGAATTTTTTCCTCTTTGACGAACTTCTTAATCTCTTCGATAATTCCGAAGTCGTGCGTGGCGATGCCGTGATACTGGCCGCTTTTGAGGATTTTCTTCGCGAGCTTCAAGTAGTTTGCAATTACTTCCCGCTTCTGGTATGCGACTTCCTTCGGCTCTTTGTAAGCGCCTTTGCAAAGTCTCATCGTGGCTTTACGCTTAATAAGCTCGTCGACGTCTTTCTCGCTGCGATACAGGTAAGCCTGAATGACTATGCCGACGTTTTGCGGGTATTTTTCGTATAATTTATAAAAGACGTCCAGCGTAACCTGCGTTACGTCGCTGCCTTCCATGTCGATGCGGACGAAATTGCCGTATTTTTTTGCGGTTTCGAGAATGGTCGTTACGTTTTCGGCGCAGAAATCCGCGCCGAGGCCGAGCCCCATCTGCGTCAGCTTAATGCTTACGTTGGAGTTGAGTTTATTCTTGTCGATGGCTTCGATGATGCGGACGTATTCGGCGGCGCCTTCGACGGCTTTTTCTTTTGTGTCAACGTCCTCGCCGAGGTGGTCGAAGGTTACGGCGATGCCTTTCTCGTTGAGTTTCTTAATAGCCGCTACGGCTTCTTCAATGGTTTCTCCCGCCACGAAGCGCGCTGCTGCCTTGGTTAAAAGTCCCATTGCGTTAAATCCTTTCATAAAAGAATGTTGAACAAGAGTTGAAAGACCAAACGAGCGTATGTTATTTGGCCGCGGCGTCTTTGTCAACACGGCGGTATAAGTTTTGCCTTAATATTGCTAATGATATTGATAAGGCGGGGTTTATGGTTTGCCGTTGAAAAATAGTTTTTTTGGCAATCGGGCGTTTGGGATTATAATTAAAATGTTTTTTTTGTATAACATGAAAATTAGCATAGTGTTACAACAAATCAGCGGGAGGGCGCTCCGTCGCCCGACCGAAAATTGTTGATATTAACAATTCCTCTGTGGGAGCGGGCATTTGTCCCGCGACCATTTCGCTTTCTTTGCTCGCCCAAAGAAAGCGAGCAAGAAAGGGCTCCCGCCTTGCGCGGGACTCAAATCCGCCGATTGCATCGGCGCCGCGTAAACGAGAGGGCGTCGGCGCGAACTCGCGCAAAAGCGCTCAAACAACGCTTGACGCTTATCCTCTCGTTCTTCGCTGATTTATCGCACCTGTCCGCCGTAGCTTTAGCGAAGGCTGGATGCGCTCGGCGGTTTTAATAGAGCAAAGAACACATAATTAAATTAAGCCTTTTTCCTTATTCAGAACCCGTTTTTTTCAAGGCTTACGGCGTCGAAAACCGCGGACGCCGACATTTGAGCAAGCATGCAACGCATTTTGCGAAGTCGGCGGACGTTCCGACGACGGAGACGGCGCCCTAAGGGCGTGAAAAAAGCTCGGGTTCAAGGCGTTTCTTTGGAGCTTTCTTTTCGCCGGAAAAGAAAGCGGAATACAGTCGGGCGACGGAGCGCCCTCCCACAGAAATAACCACTGTCAAATTCGGTCGAGGGACGAAGGCCCTCTCCCACAAGCCGAATGCTTGCATTGCGATTTGTCGAGGGATCAAGGCCCTCCAACAACCGAAATGTTTGCATTGCGCAAGATTTGGCCATCCTTCAAGCCGTCCGATATTTTTTTCGAGTTTAAGCATTAAAAATTGACAAAGCTAAGTTTTAATGTATGTTTGCCGCCTGTTTTTACGACTTTTGCAGGCCGGTTTGCTTAAAGTCGCACTATGAATGCTTTTCTTGAAAAATATTTTTAAATATGCTTGACAAAGATTTCGGAAAGTAATATAAGACTGCCCTTGTCGTTTGTTTTTTAAGTTGTAAACACCACTTCTCAAGGAGTGAGGCATGAACCAGAGAATCCGCATTCGCCTAAAGGCATTTGATTACAAGTTGCTGGATCAGGCGAGCGTCGAGATCGTCGAGACCGTAAAGCGGTCGGGCGCCCGAGTTTCGGGACCGGTTCCTCTGCCCACGCGAATCCACAAGTTCACCGTACTTCGTGGACCCCACATCGATAAAAAATCGCGTGAGCAGTTTGAAATCCGTGTTCATAACCGCCTGATCGACATTTACCAGCACAACGATCAGACGCTTGCAGAACTGTCCAAACTGGATTTGTCCGCCGGCGTCGAAGTCGAGATTAAAATATAATCTCGCAATTTGTTGAGGCAGGTTTTGTCGGTTCGCCGGCTACTCGCCCGAACGGCTAAAAACCAAAACTGAAAACATCGGATTAGCGTCCGATACAGTTCAATTTCTTGTTAATGGAGTGTGGCTATGCTGAATGGATTGCCCGCACGAAAATTGGGGATGTCGCAAATGTTTTCGAAGGACGGCAGATTTCTGCCCGTTACCCTTCTGGAAACAGGCCCCTGCGTCGTCGTTTGCCTCCGCACCAAAGCCAAGAACGGCTACGACGCCGTTCAGCTCGGCTTTTTAACCCAGAAAACCCACCGGTTGACCAACCCCGAAAAGGGACACTTGGTTAAAACCGGCAAAATGCCCAAAGAAGCCGAAGAGGCTCCCCGCGTTTTGAAGGAATTTCGCGTCGAAGCGGCGGAATCTTTCCAAATCGGGCAGGAAATTAAAATTTCCGACGTCTTTCAGGTCGGCGATAAAGTTTCCGTTTCCGGCTTGAGCAAAGGAAAGGGCTTTCAAGGAGTCGTAAAGCGTTACGGCATGCACGGCGGCCCCAGAACTCACGGCTCGCGTTTTCACCGCCGCCCCGGTTCCATCGGAACCAACACCACGCCGGCGCGCGTTAAAAAAGGACAGAAACTTCCCGGCCAAACCGGCAACGCCATGGTTACCGTGAGGAATCTTGAAATCGTCGCCATCGACGCCGAACAGAACATCGTCGTGGTAAAAGGAGCCGTCCCCGGAGCGATCAAGGGGATTCTGGTCGTCCGTAAATAGCGTAAAGCGAGGTAACAAATGCCTACGATTAAAATATACAACCTTAACAACGACGTAACCGGAGAGATTTCTCTGCCCGAAGAGATTTTCGGCGCCGAGTATAAAGAATATCTCCTTCACGACGTCGTAGTCTGGCAGCTCGCCAAGCGCAGAGCCGGCACGCACGACACCAAGACCAGAAGCGAAGTAAATTATTCCAGCCACAAGCTGTACCGCCAAAAGGGAACCGGTATGGCGAGGCGCGGAAGCCGCAAGTCTCCGGTGCTCAAGGGCGGCGGCGTAGCGTTCGGGCCGCATCCGCGCTCGCACGAGCATTCGCTCAATAAAAAGGTGCGCAAGGCCGCTCTCCGCGTCGCTCTTTCGCATCACGTCCGCAGCGAGACGCTTAAAGTCGTGGAAGACTTCCAGCTGGCCGAGGTAAAAACCAAGAAGCTGGTCGGCGTTTTGAGCAAAATCGAAGTAGGCGCCAACGCGCTGATTATCGAAAAGGCCGACAACGGCAATCTCAAGCTGTCCGCCCGCAACCTTCCCAAAGTCGATGTACTTCCTCCCGAAGGATTGAACGTTTACGACATTTTGAACCACGAGCGTCTGGTTATGACCAAGCAGGCGCTTGAAGTTGTGCAAGGAGCGCTTAAATGAAACGCGAAACGCACGAAATACTGTTGAAGCCGCTGATGACCGAAAAGCAGCTAAAGCTTCAGGAAGCCGCCAATATTTATTATTTCGCGGTGCCCAAGGACTGCAATAAATGCGAAATCAAAACCGCCGTTGAAAAAGCGTTCAGCGTGAAGGTTTTGGCGGTCAACACCGTAATCACCCGCGGCAAGTGGAAGAGAGTCGGCAGGACGTTTGGACGCTATTCCAACTGGAAAAAAGCGGCCGTCAAGCTGGCCGAAGGCGACAAGATAGCTTTGTTTGAAAGCATCTAGCATTAACTCGTTGGCAATAATGAGGTAAGCCCATGGGCATGAAAAAATATAAACCCACAAGCGCGGCGGTCAGGTATATGACCACCTTGGACTACAGCGAGCTCTCGAAGGTCGCTCCGTACAAACCGCTGATGGAGCCTTACAAGAGCAAGGGCGGAAGAAACAACCTCGGACGCCTTACGAGCCGTTTCCGCGGCGGCGGGCACAAGCGCCTTTACCGCTTGATAGATTTCAAGCGCGACAAGGACAACATCCCCGCCAGAATCGCCACGATAGAGTACGATCCGAACCGCAGCGCGAGAATCGCTTTGGTAAATTACGCCGACGGCGAAAAGCGCTACATTCTGGCTCCCGAAGGCGCGAAAGTCGGCGACGTTATTATTTCCGGTCAAAAGGCCGACATACTTCCCGGCCACTGCCTCAAACTGGCGGACATCCCCATCGGCACCATGGTTCATAACGTCGAGATGTACCCCGGACACGGCGGGCAGCTCGGACGCAGCGCCGGCGCGGCTATACAATTAATGGCCAAAGAAGGACGCCACGCGCTTATTCGTATGCCCAGCGGCGAGCTTCGCAAAGTAATGCTCGAATGCAAAGCGACGGTCGGACAGATTGGCAACCTCGACCACGTCAACGTAATCGTCGGCAAGGCCGGACGCAAGCGCTGGCTCGGTCGCAAGCCCCACAACCGCGGCGTCTGCATGAACCCGGTCGATCACCCGAACGGCGGAGGCGAGGCCAAGGGCAAGGGCGGACATCCGCGCAGCCCGTGGGGACAGTACGCCAAGGGCGGCAAGACCCGCAAGAACAAGCGGACGAACAAATACATCGTCCGCAGAAGATCGAACAAGGCCCTGTAGGCCGATTGTTGACGGTAAGAAACCGTAAAGGAGACTAACGTGAGCCGTTCAGTTAAAAAAGGACCGTTCATAGACGATCACCTTTATCAGAAGGTGCAGAAAGCCAGAGAGACCGGCGACAACAAAATGATTAAGACGTGGTCGCGCCGCTCGACAGTTCTTCCTGAATGCGTAGGTCTTACCTTTGCAGTCCACAACGGAAAGAAGTTCGTAACCGTTTTTGTGACTGAAAACATGGTCGGACATAAGTTCGGCGAATTCGCCCAGACGCGCCTGTTTACGGGCCACTCCGGCGACAGAAAGAAATAAGCGAGGATAAAATGAGCGAAGGAAAAGCGATATTGCGTTACCTGAGGATTTCTCCGCGCAAGGTAAGACTGGTTGCGGACGTAGTCCGCGGCCTGCCGGTGAACGAAGCCATCGCGGCGCTGCAGTTCACCAAAAAGCGCGGCGCGCTTCCAATTGCCAAGCTCATCAAAAGCGCGGTCGTTTCGGCCACGCAAAACGGCGACGCCGATCCGGACGCCCTCTACGTTAAAACCATCATGGTTGACAAGGGGCCGACGCTCAAGCGCTTCATGCCCAGATCGATGGGAAGGGCCGCCAGAATCTTGAAACATTCGAGCCACATCACCGTGGTCGTCGCCGAGAAGCTATAGGAGGATAACCGTGGGTCAGAAAGTAAACCCGACAAGCTTCAGACTTGGAGTCATCAAGACGTGGTCAAGCCGCTGGTACGCGGATAAAGCCTTCAAATCTTGGCTTCACCAGGATATTAAAGTCCGCAAACACATCAAAGACAAGCACTACGCGGCCGGAATTTCCAAAATCGAACTCGAACGCATGCCCAGACAGCTTAAGGTTACAATCCATGCGGCGCGCCCCGGCGTGCTCATCGGCAAGGGCGGCATCGGCATCGAGGAGATTAAGAACGACGTTATGAAGCTTCTGCCGGACACCGAGGTTTATATTAATATAGTCGAAGTCCGCAAGCCGGAAGCCGACGCTCAGCTTATCGCAGAGAACGTCGCCTTGCAGCTCGAACGCCGCGTCGCTTTCCGCCGCGCCATGAAGCGCTCCATTCAGCAGGCCATGCGCTTCGGCATCAAGGGCGTTAAAATCTGCGTATGCGGACGCCTAGGCGGAGCCGAAATGAGCCGCCGCGAATGGTATCTCGAAGGCCGCCTGCCCCTGCAGACTCTCAGAGCCGACATCGACTACGGCTTCGCAATGGCGAAGACGACGTACGGCATAATCGGAATTAAGACATGGGTTTACAAGGGCGAAGTTCTCGCGGAGAAGGCGAGAGTCAAGAAGCTCGTGCAGAGCCAGCCCCAATAACCCGGACGCTATAAAGCCTTATCGATTTATATCGAAAGCGAGGTAACAGATGCTTGCTCCGAAGAAAATAAAGCACCGCAAACAACAAAAAGGAACGATGGGCGGACTGGCCTATCGCGGCTCCACCGTGAGCTTCGGCGAGTTCGGCCTTCAGGCGCTCGACCGCAGCCGCATCACTGCCAAGCAAATCGAAGCCTGCCGCGTCGCCATCGTAAGGCAGGCCAAACGCGGCGCTAAAATTTACATCCGCATATTCCCGGATAAGCCCCTTACGAAGAAGCCCCTTGAAACCCGCATGGGCAAGGGAAAAGGAAATCCGGAAGAGTGGGTGGCCGTCATCCTGCCCGGAAAGATTCTTTTCGAGCTTGAGGGCGTAACCGAGGAAGTCGCCCGCGAGGCGTTCCGCCTTGCCGGACACAAGCTGCCGATTCCTACCCGCTTTGTTGCAAGAGGAGCAAGGATATGAAAATCGGAGACATTAGAAACAAGGATAACAACATCTTACAGATGAATCTGGAAGATTTGAGAAACGAGCTTTTCAACATTAAAACTCAGCTTTCCACCGGACATTTGGCCGATACGGCTAACATCCGCAAGGTTAAGCGCGACGTCGCCCGCATTCTGACCGTTATACGCGAGCGCGAAAACGAAGCCGCGAAACAGGGCAAGTAGGCAGATTGGGAGCCTGTAAAATGGAAAAGAAAACTTTGCGTAAAAAAAGACTCATCGGCACCGTGGTGTCGAACAAAATGGATAAGTCGGTCGTAGTCAGCGTTACCCGCCGCTACGCTCATCCGATTTACAAAAAGTTCGTAACCGCGAAGAAAAAGTTTCACGCGCACGACGAGCGCAACGTATGCAACGTGGGCGACAGCGTTCTGATTCAGGAGTCTAGACCGTATTCCAAAACTAAGCGCTGGAGAGTTCTTCAGGTTTTGGTAAAGGCCGAATAAAGACCCTTCATTAGCCCCAAAAGGAGACTAAAATGATTCAGCTTCGCACTATGTTGAACGTGGCGGATAATTCGGGAGCCAAGAAGGTGTCCTGCATCCAGGTCATGGGCGGCCACTTCAGAAGATACGGCCGCGTGGGAGACGTAATCGTCGTAACGGTAAAAGAAGCCCTTCCGAACACGAAAGTTAAAAAGGGTCAGGTTTACAAGGCGGTCATCGTTAGAACCCGCTTTGTCATCAGACGCCAGAACGGCTCCTATCTTCGTTTCGACGACAACGCCGCGGTTCTCATCAACAACCAGATGGAACCGATTGGAACGCGCATATTTGGGCCGGTCGCCAGAGAGCTTCGCGACAAGAAATTTATGAAGATAGTCTCTCTCGCCCCCGAAGTGCTTTAAACAATACGACATTTAAGGAGATTTAAAATGTCGAGCGCAAAGACCGAAAAAGTAAAGACCCCCAAGCTGCACGTCAAAAAAGGGGACATGGTTCTCGTTATAGCCGGCAAAGAAAAGGGCAAGCGCGGTAAAGTGCTCAAGACCTCGCCGAAAGATCTGACGGTTTACGTGGAAAAGCTGAACATGCAAAAACGGCACCAGAAGGGACGCGGAAAGAACCTCGTGAGCAGCATAATCGAAAAAGAAGGTCCCATTCACGTTTCCAACGTAAAGAAACTTGAAGACTAAGCCCTAAAGGCTACGGAGTTAAAGGAGTCCTACAATGGCCGCCAGAATTTTTGAATTCTACAAAAAAGACGTGGTTCCGAAGTTGATGAAGCGTTTCGGATACAAGAACCTTATGCAGGCGCCCCGACTGGAAAAAATCGTCGTGAACATGGGCTTGGGCGAAGCGCTGCAAAACTCGCGCATCATCGACGCTTCAGTGGCGGAACTCGCGGCGATCACCGGTCAGAAACCGGTCGTTACGAAGGCGCGCAAGTCGATAGCGAACTTCAAACTTCGCGTCGGCAACTCCGTCGGAGCCAAGGTAACGCTGCGCGGCGACGCGATGTACGAGTTCTATGATCGTCTGGTCAATCTCGCCCTGCCGCGAGTCAGAGACTTTCGCGGCGTTTCCAACAAAGCCTTCGACGGCAGAGGAAACTACACGCTGGGCTTGACCGAGCAGATTATCTTCCCCGAAATCAACTACGATAAAATCGAAAAGATTAAGGGAATGAACATCACGATAGTAACCAGCGCGAAAACCGACGAAGAGTCGCTTGCGCTGTTGACTTTACTCGGAATGCCGTTCAGGCGCTCGTCCCGTCCTTCCCAGAAGGCCGAAGAGAAAACCGAAGAATAAGATAAATTTGCGGAATTTGCTAACTTTTTTATCGCAAGAGGCAAATAATGGCTAGACAGACAATGTTCGAGAAAATGAAGCGCAAGCCGAAATACCAGGTCCGCTGGCGCAACCGCTGCCCCATTTGCGGCAGACCCCGCGCGTTTTACAGGCAGCTCAACATGTGCCGCCTTTGTCTGCGCAAGTACGCGTCCGAGGGACTCATCCCCGGAATGACCAAATCGAGCTGGTAACAAAGGCCGTAATGGAGGATTGCAATGGATAACCTCGGAAACATGCTGGCGGTCATTAACAACGCCTGTAAAATCAGGAAGGAAGTCGTTACCGTACCGTCTTCCACTTTCAAACGCGACGTAGCCAACGTCCTCGTCAAAGAGGGCTACGTTAAGAAGTGCGAAGTAACCGCGGACGGCGCAAAAAAGAATCTCGTCATCGTCCTCAAGTACACTCCCGAAGGCGAACCGGTCATAAAAGGGCTGAAGAGAATCAGCACTCCCGGCCGCCGGATGTACGCCGGATGCGAAGACATTCCCAAAGTCCGTTCCGGTCTTGGGCACATGCTCGTATCGACCTCGGAAGGCGTTATGACGGACAAGGAAGCGCGCCGCAAGAGACTGGGCGGCGAACTTCTTCTGAAGATTTGGTAATTACTGTTTGATTTTTTTGTATCGAAAGGAGTTGCGCCGTGAGCCGAATCGGTAAACTGCCCATCAAGCTCCCCAAGGGTGTAACGGTAAAGGTCGAAGAGAACGCTATTAACGTAAAAGGCCCAAAAGGCGAGTTGACCGTTCCCTTCAAAGAGATGACCGTCTCGGTCGAGAACGACGAAATTAAAATCGTCCGTTCCTGCGACGAACGCGACGTGCGGGCTCTTCACGGTTTATACCGTTCATTAATAGCCAACGCGGTCAAAGGCGTATCCGAAGGTTTCAAAAAAGAGATGGAAATCGTCGGTATGGGCTGGTGCTGCGAAATGAAGGGAACAACCTTGGTTATGTACCTCGGCTATTCGCACCCGGTTGAAGTAGAGCCCCCGAAAGGAATTAAATTTTCCTGCCCGGACAAAAACAAAATCACGGTCGAAGGCTTCGACAAGGAGCTCGTCGGACAGACCGCGGCGAACCTGCGCGAGTGGCGCGTCCCCGAACCCTATAAGGGCAAGGGAGTCCGTTACGTAGGCGAATACGTCCGTTCCAAGGCCGGAAAAGCCGGAGCTAAGAAATAAAACGGTTTAAACCGTAATGAATATTGCGCAGCATTAACGTCTTTAAGGAGGCAGCAAGTGTTTTCCACAGACAAAAGCCAGAAGCGGCAGGCTAGAAAAAGCCGCATCAAGAAAAACGTGCGCGGCACGAAAGAACGCCCCCGCCTTGCGGTCTTCAGAAGCCTGCTCAACATTTACGCGCAGGTAATAGACGACGAAGCCGGCCATACCCTCGTTTCGGCTTCCACTATCGACAAAGAGCTCAAGGCCGAGCTTAAAGATCTCTCTATGATGGAGACGGCGGTAAAAGTCGGACAGGCCGTTGCGGCGCGCTGCCTTGAAAAAGGCATTTCTCAAGTCGTATTCGACCGCGGCGGCTACAAGTATCACGGCCGCGTCAAAAAGCTGGCCGAATCCGCCCGCGAAGCCGGACTTAAGTTTTAACGCTACCTTTTAGCAAAGGAGAAAAGCTGTGGTTCTGAATAATCAAAACCAAACGCAGGATGACCTGATCGACCGCATAGTGTACATCAACCGAGTCGCGAAGGTTGTGGCGGGCGGACGCCGCTTCCACTTCACCGCTCTCGTGGTCGTCGGCGACGGCAAAGGCTGGGTCGGAGTAGGTTACGGCAAGGCCGCGGAAGTTCCCGAAGCCATTAAAAAGGCCACCGAACGCGCCCGCCGCGACATGGTTAAAATTTCCATCGTCGAGCCTTATACCCTGCCGCACGAGACCGTCGGCGAGTTCGGAAGCGCCAAAGTCGTAATGAAACCGGCCTGCGAAGGAACGGGCGTTATAGCCGGCGGCGTAGTCCGCGCAATAATGGAATGCGTCGGCGTGCACAACATCCTTACCAAGGTTTTGGGCAGCACGAACCCGCACAACGTAATCAAGGCCACGATGACCGCCCTGATGGATTTAACGACCATCGAGGAATCGCTCGCGCGCCGCGGCAAGACTTTCAGCGGCAAAAGCCGCACGATAAAAGGGCACAACCTGTAATCGGCTGTTAGCCTTGAGACGGGAGAGTTTACAATGTCTAAAATGCTTCGCATAACCTGGAAGAAAAGCGCTATCGGAAGACGCCACGATCAGGCCGAGACTATTCGCGGTCTGGGCTTCCGCAAGCTCTACCAGACGGTCGTCAGAGAAGACACCAAAGAAGTGCGCGGAATGATTTTCAAAGTAAAGCACCTTCTTTGTGTCGAAGAAGTAGAAGAATAAAAATATTGACGCAAGTTGAGGACTTCGATGAGCATATTAAGCAATCTTAAACCGCAGAAGGGTTCCAGAAGCAAGCGCAAGCGCCTGGGCCGCGGCGAAAGCAGCGGACAGGGAAAAACTTCCGGAAGAGGCAATAAAGGCCAGAGAGCCAGAAGCGGGTCGAGCATTCGTCCGGGATTTGAAGGCGGCCAGATGCCTTTGGCGCGCCGTCTGCCCAAATTCGGCTTTTTCTCCCGCTGCCGCAAGACCTTCAACGTTGTGAACGTCGGACATTTGGCGGAAATCGCCGCCGCGCTCGAAACTAACACGCTCGATCTCGCGCTTCTTATGGAGAACAAAGTCTTCAAGAAGCCGATGGACGGTCTTAAAATTCTGGGCGAGGGCGAAATTGCGGTCGCGCTTACGGTTAAGGCGACGAAATTTTCCGAAACCGCCAAACAGAAGATTGAAGCCGCCGGCGGCAAGGCCGAAGTAGTATAAGCTGGTCAGCCGACTGACTCGGAGGTAACCGACGTGGTAACTCAATTTACCAATATAGCTAGGGTGCCGGAGCTTAAAAAACGCCTGATATTCACTCTTCTGATGCTGGCGGTTTTCCGCATCGGCGTATTCGTTACGCTGCCCGGAGTCGATCGAGTCGTTATGGCGGAATATATGGGACAGGCCGGAGGGTTGTTCAACTTATTCAACCTGTTCACCGGCGGCGCGATGGAGCAGGTTTCCATCTTCGCTCTCGGCATTATGCCCTACATTTCTTCTTCAATTATATTGTCGCTTCTCGTCGTGGTAGTTCCGCAGCTTGAAGAAATAAAGAAAGAAGGCGAATCGGGGCAGAGAAAGATTAACCAATACACCCGTTACGGAACGGTCTTAATTTGTATGGTTCAGGCCGCAGGCGTCGCCGCGTGGCTCAGAAGCGTTGAAGCCGGCGGCAAATCGGTCGTCATCTGGGAAAACTGGATGTTCTACCCCATCGCGGTCGTTGGTCTTTGCGCCGGAACGATGTTCCTTATGTGGCTTGGCGAGCAGATTACCGAAAAAGGGATTGGAAACGGAATTTCCTTAGTAATATTCGCAGGCATCGTCGCACGCATTCCTAACGCGCTGTTCACCACCTTTAACCTAACCACCGGTCAGGGGGATTCGGCTCAAATCAAACCTATCGCCTTGTTCGCCTTCATCGCCCTTATGATCGCCACCATCGGACTTATTATTTTGGTCGAGCGCGGACAGCGCAGAGTGCCGATTCAATACGCCAAACGCGTAGTAGGCCGCAAGGTTTACGGCGGACAGTCCACGCATCTTCCTTTGAGAGTGAACACCGCGGGCGTCATTCCCCCGATATTCGCCTCGTCCATTCTCATGTTTCCGGCCACAATGTCTAATTTCGTAGGCAGCGACTTCATCGTTACGCAGTACCTGCGCCAGTGGCTCGCGCCCGGAACCCTTACGTTTAACATTATTTACGTCGCGCTTATCGTATTCTTCACCTTCTTCTATACGGCAATCCAGTTCAATCCAACGGACGTCGCAGAGAACCTGAAGAAATACGGCGGCTTCATCCCCGGCATTCGTCCGGGCAAAAAGACGGCCGAATACATCGACACGGTGCTTGGCAGAATCACGGTCGGCGGCGCAATTTACCTGTCCGCCATCTGCGTAATGCCCGGCATACTTCAAACCAGAATGGGAATCCCGTTCTATTTCGGAGGCACTTCGCTTCTCATCGTTGTAGGCGTCGCGCTAGACACCGTTGGACAAATCGAATCGCATCTCATCACCAGACATTACGAAGGCTTCACGGGAGCCAAAGGCCCCCGCATCCGCGGCAGAATGGGTTAGTCGTAACGCGAATGTACTGGACTGACGGAGAATTTAAATGAACCTTATCTTTATCGGACCGCCGGGAGCCGGAAAGGGAACGCAGGCGAAAAAAGTCGTAGAGCGTTTCTCTATTCCTCAAATCTCCACCGGAGACATACTCCGCGCCGCCGTTAAAAACGGAACCGAACTGGGCGTCAAAGCCAAGCAGTTCATGGACGCGGGCAAGCTGGTCAGCGACGAAATAGTCGTGGGTCTTATCGAAGAGCGCCTGAAGGAAGACGACTGCGCAAAAGGGTTCATCCTCGACGGTTTTCCGCGCACAATACCTCAGGCCGAAGAGCTTACCAAGCTGATGAATAAAATCGGCCGTAAAATCGACCACGTGGTAGTGCTTATGGTTCCCGACGACGACGTCGTCGAGCGCCTGTCCGGCAGAAGAGTCTGCAAAGGCTGCGGCGAAGAGTATCACGTTAAGTTCAAGCGCCCCTCGACCGAAGGCAAATGCGACAAGTGCGGCGGCGAGATTTATCAGCGCAGCGACGACAACGAAGGCACCATACGCAACAGGCTGTCCGTCTATCACTCCCAGACGAGCCCCTTGATGGAATACTATAAAAAATTCGACGCGGTTCGCGAAATTAAAGGAACCGGCGATTTCAACGAGATTAGCGGCCGCATTATGGCGGCGCTGGGAGCGAAATAACGCTTTCCGTTTGAATGACGGAAGCATAAAAGCGCGAAGCGAATGATAAATTTAAAAAGCAAGCGCGAAATAGAAATAATGCGCAAAGCGGGCAGACTGCTTGCCGAAACGCTCGATCTTTTAGAAGATAATATAAAACCGGGTTTAAGCACATTAGAGCTTGACAAAATAGCCGAAAAAGCCATTATAGCAAGGCGCTCGCGGCCTGCTTTTAAAGGCTACCAAGGCTATCCGGCGACGATATGCGCCTCGATTAACGGCGAGGTGGTTCACGGCATCCCTTCCAGCAAAAGGTTTTTGCAGGAAGGCGACATAATAAGCGTGGACATCGGATTGTTCTTTGAAGGTTATTATTCTGATATGGCGAGAACCTTTCCCGTCGGCAAAGTAAGCGAGACGGCTATTAAACTTTGCGAAGTTACCGAAGAGTCGCTTTATTGCGGCATTTCGGAGTGCCGCAAAGGGAACAAGCTGGGCGACGTGGGAGCGGCGGTCGAAGAGAAGGCGCTCGAACACGGCTTCAACGTGGTGCGCGACTGGGTCGGGCACGGAATCGGCAAAAATTTGCACGAGCTTCCGAGCGTTCCCAACCACGGACCAAGAGGCAGCCGCATGGAGCTGGTAAACGGGCTGGTCATCGCCATTGAGCCTATGGTCAACGAAGGAACCGGCGACGTGAAGGTGCTGAAAGACGGCTGGACGGTCGTAACGAAAGACGGCAAACTTTCCGCGCACTTCGAGCACACCGTTGCGATAGTTGACGGAGAGCCGGAAATCCTGACTTTATCCGACAGGCGCCCGGTAAAGTTGAAAACGGTGCGAGCCGTAACTTAACAGTTTAGTTTGGAGAAAAGCTATTTAATGCCGAAAGAAGAGCCGATAGTCGTCGAAGGCACGATAGTAGAGCAGCTGCCCAACGCAACCTTTTGGGTCAAACTCGACAACGGTCATCAGATATTGGCGCACGTCTCCGGTAAAATGAGAATGCACTTTATCCGCATTCTTCCCGGCGACAAAGTTTCGGTTGAAATTTCGCCATACGATTTGACTCGCGGCAGAATAATTTACCGCGAAAAGTAAGTTTTTGAAAACAGGAGTGAGCCATGAAAGTACGGGCATCCGTAAAGAAGATTTGCGACAAGTGCAAGATAATAAAGCGCAAGGGCGTCGTGCGGGTAATCTGCATCAATCCCAAGCATAAGCAGCGTCAAGGCTAATAAAGGAGGCTTATCGTGGCACGTATTGCTGGTGTTGACCTTCCAAAAAACAAAAGAATGGATATTGCCCTGACGGCCATCTTCGGCATCGGGCGGAAAGTCGCCAAAATTATCTGCGAAAAAGCCGGAGTGGACGGATCCGTCCGCTCGGACGCCTATAGCGACGCCGACATTCAAAAAATCCGCCGCGTAATCGACGCCGACTACAAAGTCGAGGGAGATCTGCGCCGCGAAATAGCGATGAACATAAAGCGCTACATCTATATGCAGTGCTACCGCGGAATCAGGCACCGCAAGGGATTGCCCGTGAACGGTCAGCGCACCCACACCAACGCCAGAACCCGCAAAGGGCGCCGCAGAGGCTTGGGACAGAAGAAGAAGGTTTCCGCGTAGAATTAGTTCGGCATTACAGGCAAGCATTTTATATAGGAGCCGATTATGGTAAAGGCTAAAAAAGGCGAGCGTAAAAAGAAGATTAAAAAGTCGGTAACCGTGGGCGTCGTCCACATCAAATCGACTTTTAACAACACGATTATCACCATCACCGACGCCGAGGGCGGAGTTCTGTCCTGGGCCAGCGCCGGCACGGTCGGGTACAAAGGATCGAGAAAATCGACCCCGTTCGCGGCTCAGCAGGCCGCGGCGGAAGCCGCCAGACGCGCCGTCGATCAGGGCGTACGCGAGTTGTCCGTGTTTGTGAAAGGCCCCGGAGCCGGACGCGAAGCGGCGCTGCGCGCCATCGCTCAAAGCGGCATTCACGTCAAGCTTATCCGCGACCTTACGCCCATTCCGCACAACGGATGCAGGCCGCGTAAACGCCGCCGCGTATAAGGCGCTAGTCGGTTATTGGCAGCAAGCCCTATTCCTTTCGTGGAGGATAAAATATGAACGCAACTCCAATGAAGGTTGAACCGAACGTTGAAAACAACTGGTTGAATCTCATTAAGCCGAAAAAGCTCGAAGTGGACGCCGGAACTTTGTCGGCGACCTACGGCAAGTTCACGTGCGAGCCCCTTATGAGGGGCTACGGCGTAACGCTGGGCAACTCGATTAGAAGAATTCTTCTTTCGTCCCTGCGCGGAGCGGCCGTTACGGCGGCGAGATTCGAGGGCGTAAACCACGAATTCTCCACAATCCCAGACGTGGTGGAAGACGTTACTCACATTGTTCTTAACCTCAAGGAAGTCTGCCTTAAGCTGCACGGAACCGAAGTCGTTATGACGACGGTCGAAAAGAGCGGCCCCGGCCACATTCTTGCGGGCGACATCGTTCACCACAACGTCGAAATTATCAACCCCGATCACATTATTGCGACTCTTTCGCCGAACGCGAAGGTGCGCATGGAGCTGAGGATTGAGCCGGGAAGAGGATACCAGCAGGCCGACAGAGGGAACATTCCCGATTTGTCGCTCGATTTCATCCCCATCGACGCTTTCTTCTCGCCGGTGGTTAAAGTAAATTACACCGTAACCAACGCTCGTTTGGGCAACATCACCGACTTCGATAAACTCACGCTCGAAGTTTTCACCAACGGCGCCATACGCCCCGACGACGCTGTCGCCATATCCGCGAAGATACTAAAAGAACACCTCTCCATATTCATCAACTTCGAGGAAGTCGAAGAGAACGAAGAGGAAATATTCGTAGAAAGCAAGCGCGACGAGCCCCCGTTCAACCGCTACCTGCTGAAACCGGTGGACGAGCTTGAACTTTCGGTGCGCGCCGCCAACTGCCTGCAGAACGCCAATATCCGCTATATCTACGAGCTCGTTCAAAAGAGCGAGCAGGAAATGCTGCGCACGAAGAACTTTGGCCGCAAATCCTTAAACGAAATCAAAGAGATACTCGCGGGCATGGGACTTCAGCTCGGCATGAAGTTGGAGAACTTCCCTCCGCACGGCTGGGAACCCGAAAAGAACGAAGAATAACGCTGGTTTAACTATTTAACGATTACTCGCTTATAAAAGCGGAGGTAGAAAATGCGTCATCGTAATAAAGGCAGAAAATTCGGCAGAGACACCAAGCACCGCATCGCGCTGTTCCGCAATTTGGTTCAGGCGCTCGTGGAGCGCAACCGCATCGTAACTACGCTGCCGAAGGCTAAGGAAATCCGCACGCTGGCCGAGCATATGGTAACTTTGGCCAAGAGGGGCGCGAAAGCCGATCCGCAGCGGAAGGAAGCGTTGAAACGTCTGGCTTCCAAGACGCTCATCAGGGAAGAGCTCGTCGATAAACTCTTTTCCGATCACGGCGTTCGTTTCGCGGACAGAGTCGGCGGATACACCCGCATTTACAAGCTCGGCTTCCGCAAGGGAGACGGCGCGGAAATGGCTATTATCGAGTATCTCGACGCCGAAAAAGCGCCCAAGCTCGAAGAGCCCGAAACCGAAGCGGCCTCGAAATAGCTTGATTTTTTCAAAAAGATTTGTATATTAAACAGGTTAAAAGGAGTCAGCCATGAAAAAAGGCATCCACCCCGATTATAAACCGGCGACGATCAAATGCGCTTGCGGCGCCACATACGAAACCCGTTCGACAGGCGGCTCCTACTCCGTAGAAATCTGCTCCGCCTGCCACCCGTTCTTTACGGGCAAAGAGAAGCTGCTGGACAGCGAAGGACGCATCGAGCGTTTCCGCCGCCGTTACGGCTTGAACAAACCGGCCGCGGCAGAAGCGAAGGCGGAAGAGAAAAAAGATTAGCTTGCCGTAATCGAATGATTTTTGCGTCCCACCTTGAAAAAGGTGGGATTTTTATTATTATGGCTTTGGTCGGCGGCGCGGTCGAAACAACTAGAATAGAAGAATCAACCACATGAACGAAAACAAAATCAACGTCGGCGGGCAGGCGGTTTTAGAAGGCGTTATGATGCGTTCGCCGAACTCGTTTGCCGTGGTCGTGCGCCGAGCGGACGGCTCGATGGTCGTTCGCGAGGAGCCTTGGCGGTCGCTTTCGGGCAAGCACAAGCCTCTGCGGTGGCCGTTCGTCCGCGGAATGATAGTTTTGTTCGAGTCGCTTTTCAACGGCATATCGGCTCTTACTTTCAGCGCGGAACAGGCGAGCCTCGACATCGACGCGGGGGAGAACGAAAAGAAAAAGAAAGAGGCCGCAGCCGCCGGAAAAGACGAGACCGACATTGAGCCGCCAGAATCCAAGCCGCTTCCCAAGTCGGCGATATTCTTGACTATGCTGGTATCTCTCGCCTTTGCCGTCGCGCTGTTCAAGTTCCTGCCGCACCTAATTACGGTCGGGCTTTCCAAGCTGCTCGACGTCGATATTCCCATTAACGGAGCCGCCTTTCACATCATCGACGGCGCGCTGAAAATTACGATTTTCTTCGCCTACATTTGGGGCGTTTCGCGAATGAACGAGATGCGCAGGGTATTTTCATACCACGGAGCGGAGCATAAGTCTATCGCCTGCTACGAAAAAGGGCTTCCGCTTACCGTCGAGAACGCGCGCGCTCAGTCGCGCTTTCATCCGCGCTGCGGAACGAGTTTCATAATAATCGTTCTGCTTGTCTCCATAATGGTTTTCGCGCTTTTCTTCCGTATGCTGCCGCCGTTGTCCGACAATAAAACGATTAACGTCGTATTGCAGATGTTCGTAAAGCTGCCTCTGATGCTGCCGATAGCGGGACTGGCTTACGAATTTATCAAGCTGGCGGGCCGCGAAAACGCGCCGTTTTTCGCCCGCTGGCTTTCCGCTCCCGGGCTGTGGTCGCAGCGGCTAACTACGGCGGAGCCGGACGACTCTATGCTGGAAGTCGCGCTGGTCTCGCTTAAAATATCTTTGTTGCGCGAGCGCGAAATTTCGGGGAACGCGCAGGCCGCTCTTCCCGACGCAAGACACGTAAGAACAATAAAAAGTTTGGATGAAGTTGTAACGCTATGAAAATACTGACGCAATTGCAGGCAATCGAAAGCCGGTTCCACGAAATAGAAAAGCAGCTCGGCTCCCCGGAGGTTCTTTCCGACCGCGAACAGCTTGAAAAGCTCGGCAAGCGGCGCGCTGAGTTGATGACGATAGTCGAAGCGTTCGGACGCTGGAAGATTGTCGATGAGAACATAGCCGGAAACAAGAAGATAATCGAGGCGAACGAAGACCCCGAACTTACCGCGATGGCCGCCGACGAGTTGTCGCAGCTTGAGCGCGATGCGGCGCGCATTGAAGAAGAGCTTAAAATGCTTCTTCTCCCAAAAGACAGCCGCGACGAGCGCAACGTATTTTTAGAAATCCGCGCCGGAACCGGAGGCGAGGAGTCGGCGCTTTTTGCGGGGGATTTGTTCAGAATGTATTCTCGTTACGCGGACGCCCGCCGCTGGAAGATTGAGGAAATATCGGTCAACGAGACGGGGCTGGGCGGAATAAAAGAAATTATCGTTAAAATTTCCGGCAAGGATGTTTTCGCGAGGCTTAAATTCGAGTCGGGCGTGCACCGCGTTCAGCGCGTTCCCGAAACCGAGGCGCAGGGGCGCATACACACCTCGGCGGCGACGGTGGCGGTTATGCCGGAGCCGGAGGCGGTTGACATAGAAATACGCCCGGAAGACCTGCGCGTGGACACCTACCGAGCCGGCGGCAAAGGCGGCCAGCACGTAAATAAAACCGACAGCGCCGTGCGCATCACGCACATTCCGTCCGGATTGGTCGTCGCCTGCCAAGACGAGCGAAGCCAGCACCAGAACCGCGCGAAAGCTATGGCTATTTTAGGCGCGCGCCTATACGACCAGATGTACCGCGAGCAGCAGGAAAAGATGGCGGCCAGCCGTAAGGCTCAGGTCGGAAGCGGCGACCGCAGCGAGAAAATCCGCACCTACAACTACCCGCAGAACCGAATTACCGACCACCGCATTAACCTTACTATGCACAATTTATCCGAGGCTCTCAACGGCGACATAGACCCGATTATCGACGCGCTTACCCAGCATTCAAACATGCAGCGCCTCGCCGCAATCGAGCAGGACGTTGAAATAGTTTAGGCCGCTGATAAATTAGCGGAGGTTGAATAATGAACCCCGATCAATTTCCCGAAAATTTAGTAACCGCGCTGGAACGCTCATCCAAGGAACGCGCCGAGCTGTTTTTGCTCGCATTCAACGACGGGCTGCTCGACAACGCGATTGACTTGTATTTAAACGACGCGGGCGTCGAGGCGTGGACGAATTTTTTAAAAAACGTCGAGGAGCTCGATTTCGACCTTGCGCAAATTCACCGCGAGGAGCTTGTCGGGACGACGCCGAAAAGGCCGCGCAAAGCGGAGCTTGCGCCTATACGGCTGGCGGATTGCAGACGCGCGTCCGGCGCGGATTATCAGGCCGGAAAAGACGCCGTAGCCAAGGGGAAAGCCGCCGCGTTGGTTTTCGCGGGCGGAGCCGCGACGCGTTTCTTTGCCGAGCGCGATAAAATAAGAGAAGTTTTCAAGGCGAAGCCTTTTATGGGGGGCGCGGACGCGCAGGCCGAGGACGACCCGAAGTCGGTGTATCCCGTCTCGCCGGTTTCCGGGAAAAGCTATATATTCCGCATAGTTGAAGAAGCGATGCAGGCGGCGGCGATTTGCGGACGCGCGCCTTACGTTTTATTTATGACGAGCCCCTCTAACGACGCCAGCCTGAACCGTCATCTCGACGCGGTTGCGGCGCAAACCGGCTTTGACAGGGAACTGCTCGTTACGTTCCCGCAAAACATGCTGCCGAGGCTCGATAACGACGGCTGCCTCGTCGCGGAAGCCGACGGCTCGCTCGTCAAGACGGGCGACGGCCACGGCGGCGTTTACCGCGCTTTATTGGGCGCGCAAAAAGGGAAGCTCGAAGCGTTTAAAGGCAAAACCCTGCGCGACAGGCTCACGGCGGCGGGCGTGGAGTTCGTCGTCATGGGGAACGTGGATAACGTCTATTACAAGCCGTTCGACCTTAAGCGAATAGGGCTGCACGCCAATTCCGGCGCGTATTTTACGACGACGATGGTCGCGCGCCGGGACGAGCGGGAGAAAGTCGGCGTGCCGGTGGTGGACGTCGGGCGTTCGCGCGTTAAAATTATAGAGTACAACGAAATACCGGCGGAACTGGCCGACGCGCGGGACAAGGAAGGCGCTTTGCTGTTCGACTGCGCGCACATAAACACAAACGTCGCGTCGCTTAGCCGCATTACCGACGATTTTCCGCACACCGTTTACCGCGGCAAAAAGATTAAACTTTCTTCTGGGCAAGAGATTGAGACGTCGAGTATCGAGTGGCTGAACCATTACCTTGCGCAGCGCTTCGAGAAGGAGAACGTCTGCGTAATGGGCGCGCCGCGCGAGGCGTATTTTATGCCTACGAAGAACGTGCTGGGCGAAGACTCTTTGCAAACGACGCTTGCGGGGCTGTTGAAAGATCAGGCTTTGCTCTTGTCTCGCTGCGGAGCCGAAATTAAGTTTAACGAAAACGGCGCTCCGCTTGCGAACGTTGAAATTTCGCCGCTGGTAGGAACCGATCCTGCGGAGCTTGCGGGACGCGGGGTAGGCAAGGGGTGGAAGCTCGGCGCGGGCGCGACGATTTATTTGGGCGTTCCCTACGCCGCGGAAGGCTTCGCTACGCCTTATTCGGACGGGCTGGAGCTTGAGGAAGGCGCGAGTTTAATCGTCCACGCGACGCGACCGCTTGGCGACATTAAAAACGGCCCCGACGGCAAACTGGAACAAAACCTCGAAGTAGCGGGGCGCGTTCATATAGGCGCGAACGTTAAAATTTTAAAAGGGGTAACGGTTAAAATTATTCTCGGCGAGAAGGGAAGCTACGTATTGCCGGCCAATACGGTAGTGGACAAAGATTTAATTGTCAGAGAATAGAATTTTTGCTGCGTATAAAACAAAAAAGCGGCCAAACGGCCGCTTTTTTTGTAAATTTAACAAGTTGCGCTTACTTTTTATCCTTCTTTTCTTCCTTCTTTTCAGGCTTTTTATCGTCTTTCTTATCCGCCTTTTTCTCGTCCTTTTTCGCGTCCTTGGCGTCGGTTTTCTTGTCGTCCTTTTTCTCTTCGGCTTTGGGCAGGTAATAGTCAAGCCCCTTCTGGTAGCGCTCTATTTGGTAGGACGGCAGCTGATAAAGCGGGTTTTCAACCTTAATGTTCTTGACGGTATAAACGTTCTTTTCGTTTTTAGAGCCCACAAGCAGCGCCTCTTCGCCGGCGCCCTCGACGGTTACTTTGACGGTAATGGCCGGTTTGTCCAGCTCGTACTTCGCCGCCGACTCCGGATTGTCGACGAAATCCTGCGCGCGCAGCGACGCGATTTGCGAGACGAGCGACTCTACCTTGGTTTTGTCCAGCGCCGCGCCCGGCTTGTCCGGCGAGCTCCACGTTCCGTCTTCGCTTTTGACCAGCGTCAGCTTGCCCGTCTTGGTTGACGACTCGTCGTTAATCTCAATTTTGTTTACCTTGGCTTTGTCGAGGGCGAAAATCGTCTTGTCGCGCCAGCCGTTGGCGTCTTTATCGACTAAACTGCGCAGTCCGCTTTTAATCGCGTAAACCGAATCGGACGGAGGCAGAACGATGAACCCGCTCATATCTTGAGCGTTTTTACCCACTATCATCGAGAGCTTTTCGCCTTTGGCGTTGGCTACTAAGAGCTTTATTCCCTTTTTCGCGTCCGCTTCGTAAACCTCGTGGCGGTCTTTTTTGGTCGAACTCTCGGCAATGATTTCAAGAGAGGAAATGCGGTCGAGAATGCCGTCGATTTGCGGTTTGTCGGCCTTGAATTTGCCCGGCATCTTCGGGCCGGAAACCGACCAGAATTCGCCTTCCTTGACGAGCGTAACCGTTTTGTTGGCGCTCTCGTCGGGGTTGACGATTTCAATCATAGTAATTCCGTCCTTCTTAAGGTCGGGGAGTTTAACCGACGCGGAGCTCGGCTTGTACTTCTCGTACGGGTCGATGACCACGACGAGAGTAACAAGAAGCAGAACCACGAAAACGATGCCCGCGAAAATAAGCTGGCTTTTTTTCATTGTGCAAACCTCGCAATTTATTAAATTGTTTAGTCTTTCTTTGTTTTTTCGCTCTTGAAGAATTCGTTGGCGAGTTTATTGCGGCGAGCTATGCGAAGCTGCCACAAGATAATTCCGAGCAGCAGGAAGAGCGCCGGAACGCCGACGATATTGCCGTATTTAACGAGCGTTTTGCTCGTTTGCGAAACGTCCGGGTCGATGGGTTTTGGCGCGAACCCTTTTGCGCGGATGCTCATTAGGTCTTCGTCCTGCGCGAGCCAGTCGATTGAGTTAAGTATGAAACTCATGTTTTGCTGGCTCATAAAACGCTCGTTGAACATAAGGCCGTTGCCGGAAAGAAGAATGCGGGCTTCGGGGCTTTTCGATTTGATTTCAATTCCGCCCAGCAGAGCGCTCGCTTCGCTCGCGCGGTCGCGGAAAAAGCTGTCGAAGCTGCCGGACGCGCCGGCAACCAAAGTGTATGGGCCTTTGTCTCCGACGCCTGTGGGAGCGGGCAGCTGCATCGGGTTAATTTGGAAGAACTGCGACTGCTTCCACGACATCGGGCTGGATTTGGCGAACCAAGTGAATTTCTTGTCCGCCATAGTATCTTTAATCGTAATCGAAGAAACGAACGGGAAGACGACGCCTTCCAGCTTTGCCGTTACGTTTTCCTCCGGGTTCAGGCCGTCGAAGTCGCGGAACTTGCGCGCCACCGGGAAGAGAGGGTACTGCACCGGCACCTGCATCGTCATGCCGCCGGCGCGCTGGGTAACGCCTATCATCTGATTCGACTTGTCCAAAACGAGGTCGGGGTTGATTACGAACCCGTAATAGGAGAGCATGTCTTCCAACCCTAAGTCGATGACCGACGCTTGAAAAGTGTTGAGGTCGGTTTGAACTTTGTCTAAGAACAGACCGAGCGATTTGCCGGACATGAGGAACTGGTCGATTATAACGCGCTGTTTCTCCTCAAATTTTTTCTTCGGAGACACGATTAAAAGAGTCGAGGCTTCTTGAAGTTTTTTAAAGGCGTCGTCCGCGGTCAGATCGACGGCGAGAAGTTTGTAGGTTTTGCCCAGCGCCTCGCGCGCGGAATCCATGGACGGGCCTTTTTGATCGGGCGGGCCGTACTGCGGGGAGTTAAGCGCCGGCTCTTCGTTTCCCTGCGCCACGGCGATAATTTTAGTCGTTTTCGCCGTGAGCTTCTTTATCAGGCTCGTCAGCTCGAACTCCAAGCCGTTGGGGTCGGACAGAGCCGGAATCATTTCGGTTTTGTCCGCAAATTTAATCTGCATGCACATGTAAACCTTCTTGGTCGAGAATTCGTCCGAGGAGGTTTGCTGCAGCGTGAGCGGCGGACATCCGGCTTCCTTCGCCTTGTTTTCGTTCGCCGGGTCGGACGACGGATCGACGAAGGAGAAGTTCAGTTTTCCGCCGGAATAAGACTTATAGTCTTCGAGCATGTCTTTTACGTACTGGCCGAGCGTTCCGAAGCGGCTCGGCAAATCCTTGCTGAAGTACGCCGTGGCGTAAAGGTTGTCTTCAAGGTTTGCGAGAGTTTTCTTCGTCGCCGGGGAAAGGCTGTAAATTTTGTCTTTCGTCAGGTCGGCGCGCCCCCAGAAAGCGAGGCTTAGAATATTTATGAGAATTAAAATGGCGCCGAGCAAAATTACGAAAGTCAACAGGCTAAGACTTTTTTTAGCGTATTCGCGCATGACTGCCTCCGTGCGTTAAGCCGCTTCGCGGTCGAGGAAATAGACGGACAGAGCGACAAGGAACGTTGACGCGCTCAGGTAATAAATTATGTCGCGCGTGTCGAGAACGCCTCTGGCCATGCTTTGGAAATGTGAAAGAACGCTTAGATGTTCAAGCGCCGCGCCGATAAACGACGGGGCGAAGAACCGGGCGTATTCAAAGCCGAGAGAAACCGTAAGGCAGGCCGCAATGCCTAAAATTACGGCTACAAGCTGGCTTTTAGTTAGCGCGCTGGTAAACAGGCCGATTGCGACGTAAACCGAGCCGAGCATTAACAAACCTATGTAGCTGCCGATAATCGGCCCCCATTCGAGGCTGGCGATGCCCGAAATTGTAATCGGCGCGAAAAGGGTGAGCGCTATCATTACCAGATAAAGCAATAACGCCGCGAAATATTTGCCTAAAATTACCTGAAGTCTGGTAACCGGCAGCGACAGAAGCAGCTCTATCGAGCGGCTTTTGCGCTCGTCGGCTATGAGCTTCATCGTAATGGCCGGGCCGAAAAACGCCGAAATGATTGACGCCAGGGTAAAGAGGTTGCGCACGTCGGCCACTCCGCTTGTAAAAAACGAGAAGAAGAAAAAGAAGTTGACGAGCGCCAAGAAGGTGCAGACGACGATATAGGCGATGGCGGAATTAAAGTACGCTTTAAATTCGCGCCAAGCGATAACGATAGTAGAGTGCATTGTTTCCTGCCTTTCTTCGTTTCTAGCTTTGGGTAAGGCGTTGGAATATCTCTTCCAACGAGGCGGATTCCTTGCGCATTTCCATAACCGGCCAAGCGCCGCTTACGGCCATGTTGAAGACCGCGCGCCTTATTTCGGCGTCCTTGCGGTATTCAATCAGCAGCTCGAACAGCTTGTCGGCGTTTTCAACCTGTTTCACCGCCACGACGTCGGGAAGGGACTTCAGTTTGTCCGCCGCTTCCGCAACCGGAAGCTCGAACGCCAGATGCAGGAGATTGTTCTTCGACATCTTGTGCTCGAGTTCGACCGGCGTTCCCTCCGCGATAATTTTGCCGTCGTTGATAATAACGACGCGGTCGCACATCGTTTGAACTTCGGGGAGGTTGTGCGTGGAAAGAATAATCGTTCTCGTCTTTCCTATCTCTTTAATTATGCTGCGTATTTCAATCTTCTGGTTGGGGTCGAGACCGTCGGTCGGCTCGTCGAGCACCAAAATTTCGGGCTCGTGAATAAGCGCCTGCGCAAGCCCTACGCGCTGGCGGTAACCTTTTGAAAGCTGGCTTATTTCGCGCCCGATAACCGCTTCGAGGCCGCATAGAATTCCTACTTCGCGTATGCGGTCGACTCGCTTAGCTTTTGGCAGCTCCCGAATATCCGAGATGTAGCTCAGATAGTCGTAAACTATCATGTCTTCGTAAATCGGGAAACTTTCGGGCACGTAACCGACTTTTTTCTTTCCTTCCAGCGGATACTCGGCGATGTCCTTGTCTTCGATGAAGACGCGGCCGCTTGTGGGCGCAAGATAACCCGTGATGACTTTCATCGTCGTCGTCTTGCCCGCTCCGTTGGGGCCGAGAAAGCCTAAAATTTCGCCTCGCTTCACTTCAAAGCTAACGTCGTTTACGGCTTTCACCTCGTCGAAAAATTTTGTAAGATTTTGAACCCTCAGCATTTTTACCTGCCTATCGCAATGCCAACAAGTTGGTTTTAGTTTTGCCGCCGTACGCGGCGCCGTTTCTATAAACCGAATAAACAATGAAATGCGTTAAAATATTCCCGAAAAAAACGGGTTGTTCAACCAAAATAAACTTCTCTATGAATATGTCAAGGGGTTTGGCGATAATCGACATATAATTCCGACTTAACTTTGATTTTACGAAAAATTTTCAACGCGGGCGAGAGCCGGGAAATTTATATAATTAATATGGATTGAAATTTTATACGTCCCCGCGATTGCCGCGCCGCCCCTCCCAGCCCGCGCAAGTAAAATTTATCCGGACGTATGCGCCATACCGCAAAATACCGCATAAGCCTGCATTAATACCGCACAATACCATACCTAAAATTCTTATACCGCCTTGACAAGCGCGCGCTATGCGCTACAATCAAAGCAGGTTGTACGGTTCATTACATTACCTATTAGCT
>CAYNVS010000020.1:0-56702 GCA_964400725.1 uncultured Myxococcales bacterium | reverse complement strand
CCGGTTTTGTTATGCCCGTAAAGCCAGTTGGAGACTGCAATATCGTACTGCGCGGTGCGGGCGTAAGCCTTGTTCATCAAACGCCACAGAGTATCCTCGCAAATCTCGCCGCAGGCCGCCAGTTCGTCGAGAAGAGGCGCATAGTCGGACGGGTCGGTCAAAACCGCTACGTGCCGCCAGTTTTTAGCCGCGGCGCGAATCATGGTCGGTCCGCCGATGTCGATGTTTTCAATCGCTTCTTCGACGCTTACGCCTTCCTTAGCTACGGTTTTCTCGAATGGATAAAGATTAATCGCGACAAGGTCTATCGGCTCAAATCCTTCGGAAGCAATCGTCTCCATGTGGGACGGCTCGTCCCGCAGAGCCAAAAGCCCCGCGTGAATTTTAGGGTGAAGCGTCTTTACGCGGCCGTCGAGTATCTCCTTCTGACCGGTGTATTCGGAAACTTCCGTTACTTTTACGCCGTTTTCCGCCAAAGTCTTTGCCGTGCCTCCGGTGGAAAGTATTTTTACGCCCATTTCGGCTAATCTTCGACCTAGTTCAACAACGCCGGTTTTGTCGGAAACGCTAATTAACGCCTGTTTTATTTTCATTATTCGCAGCTCCTCAATTATTAAATTGTCTTTACTATAACTTAAATTATGATAATCGCGAAATAAATGTAGTCAACGTAAAGCGGTTTATTATTTTTTCGCGCCGACTGCGGCAAACCGAAGCTAGACGAAACTTGATAAAAGATTATTGAATGATTTTATTGCTTGACGAACGCGCCGCATTCATTTTATTAAACGCTTGACATATTGCGTCGGAGAAGTAAAAATCCGCTTGACGCGGTATGTCATACACGCGTCATAGGCAACAGGTCAAGAAGAAAGGCGCATAATGAAAAACAAAATCATCAAAGATGCCATTGAAAAAGGCAGGACGGCTCTTAACGAGTCCGAAAGCAAGCTCTTTTTAAGCGCTTACGATTTGCCGTTCCCCGTGGAAAAGACCGTTTCCAGCGCTGAGGAAGCCGCGGCGGCCTCGGATGAAATCGGTTATCCCGTAGCGGTTAAAGGGTTTGGAAGCAGACTGCTTCATAAAAGCGAGGCGGGCGCGGTGGCGCTAGATTTACGCTCCAAAGCGGAAGTCGAGAAGGCTTGCGCGGAAATTTACGGCCGCGCCGGAGACATGGTCGAAGGTTTTATCGTCGCGCAGTTCGTAAAAGCGGAGCGCGAGTTCGTATGCGGAATGGCAAGAGACGCCCAGTTCGGCCCTGCCGTAATGTTCGGTCTGGGCGGAATATTCACCGAGGCTTTAAAGGACGTTTCGTTCAGAATCGCTCCAATCGACAAAAACATGGCGCTGCAAATGATGAATGAAATCAAAGGAAAGAAACTGCTCGGCGCGATACGCGGATTGGCGCCGGCGGACGTTGACGCGATTGCCGACATTTTGATAAAGCTGGGCGGCATCGGGCTTGAATTCCCGTCGGTATCGGAAATCGACCTAAATCCCGTCCGCGTTACGAAAGAAGGGAAAGCCGTCGTAGTCGATGCGCTTGTAACCTTGCGAAACGTTTAAGGAGCGACCAATGACGACTAAGAAAGATTTGAAAAGCATATTTTACCCCAAGTCGGTCGCAATGGTCGGCGCCTCAAACACGTTCGGCAAATGGGGAAACATCACCTACACAAACCTTATCGCCGGAGGATATAAAGGAAAAATTTATCCGATTAACCCCAAGGACGAATACGTAGCTAAAATAAAATCCTATCCGTCTCTTAAAGACGTCCCCGAACCCATTGACTTAGTAGTTATCGCGACTCCCGCCAACACTGTGGCGGATATTTTCAAAGAGATGAAGGAAATCGGCTGCAAAGGCGCCGTCGTAATAAGCTCAGGCTTCTCTGAAGTGAACGAAGAAGGTAAAAAACTAGAGGACGAGCTTATAAAGCTGGCCGAAGACGGCGGTTTCGCGTTCGTGGGGCCGAATACGATGGGCATATCCAACACCCACAACGACATGTACATTACCGCGGTTCACGCCAGACTAAAAAAGGGCGGCGTGTCGCTCATCGCGCAGTCGGGAAATTTGGGCAACCAGCTGATTTCCTGGGCGGCGGCTGAAGGCATCGCGGTTGGAATATTCTGCGGGTCGGGCAACGAGGCTCATATTTCCTGCGAGGATTATCTCGATTTTCTCGTAGAAGACGAAAACACGAATACCATTCTTTTCTACATGGAAGGGGTTAAGGACGGCCGTAAGTTCTTGGAAAAAGCGGCCGAATCGGCGACGAAGAAACCGATTATTATTCTTAAAGGCGGCAAAACCGAGCTCGGAGGCCGCGCCGCGAAGAGCCATACCGGCGCGATGGCTGGAAATGCGGCGATGTATAAAGCTATGTGCGCTCAAACAGGTCTGGTCTGGGCTTCCACCTCGCCGGAACTGTTAAATCTTTCCGCGGCCTTCTCAAACATTCCGCTTCCCAAAGGGAACCGCGTTGGCATTACGACGCTCGGCGGCGGTTGGGGAGTTGTAACAAGCGACGCTTGCAGCGACTATGGACTTGAAATTCCTCCTCTTCCCAAATCAATCGTCGATGTAATCGACAAAGTTTTGCCCCCTTATTGGAACCGCAACAATCCGGTCGATTTGGTCGGCACAACCGACACTACGGCGCACCTGACCGCGCTTGAAGAGATGGCGAAATGGAAGGACGTTGACGCGGTTATAACGCTCGGCGTGCTGGGGCGCTCGAAGCTCATACAAGACATGGTAACAAGCGGCTTAAAAACAATGGACGAAAGTTATCACGACTTTTTAAACATGGTAATGCCGCAGATAACTGAATACGAGGAATATTACCGCAAGTTCATCATCGAACTGATGACCAAGTACGAGAAGCCTATAATCGCGGTCAGCTTGACGGAAATTTCCGGCAAAACGGTTTTCGGCGACTGCAAGGCAAAATACAAAGGCGTGCATTACCAAAACCCCGAACAGGCGGTAATGGTTTTGGCTAAAATGTACCAATATTACAAATTCTTACAAGACAAAAAGCGGTAATATTCAATTGTTTCGCGTTTGTTTGAAACCGGCGTCGCGCAATCGGCGCCGGTTTTTATTTACAAACGTTATTTGAGCTTTATATTTTTTTGAAAAGGGGTATTTTAAATGAAATTTTTTTAATACGATGTGTTATATTAATAACGATTGATTTATCGGAAGCGTTGACAATGACATTGAGAGACAAATTATCGCGCATTCGGAGGAACCTCCTGCTGGAGCTGTCGCTTCAAGGAGCTCTGCGCTTTACAGCGTGGACGTCGGCGGTTATCTTCGCGTGCGTTATAGCTTTGAAGCTGGGCGCGCCCGACTGGTTCCTGCGTTTATTCGCTTGGGGGCTTCTAGCTATTGCCGCGGGAGCTACGGGTTATAAGTACGTTTACTTTCCTCGCAAAGCGTTCGGCGAAGACCTTGAGGCGGTCGCTAAACTGATGGAAGAACGACTCGCGCTAAAAGGAAATCCCGCGGTCATAGCCATACAACTCGAAAGAAAAATTCCGCAATACTCCGACCCTATAACGCGCAAGCTGGCCATGCAGGCCGTTCAGAACGGATTCGAGCGGACGAGCTCCGCAGAAACGAACGATATTTTCCCGCTCGAATTATGGAAACCTACCGGAGTTTTCCTTCTGTTCGCCGCGCTGCTGATAGGCGCAATTGCGGGAACGAACATGCCCGACCTCAAAAAAATAGTCGCGCTTGCCGCCAGCTCGCCCTTCAAAGCGGAAACCGACGAGGCGTTCGAGTTCATCGTCGGAGACATATCCGTAACTTACAAATATCCGGCGCACTCGGGACTGGAAGTTTTAACGGTCCCCGGCTCGTCCGGGGATTTGGAAGCCTTGAAGGGAACCATTGCCGAGATAACTATTCGTACGGACAAACCCTACTCCAAGGCTTATATAAAATTGGACGAGGGGCAGAAAATAGCGATGACGAAAATCGCTCCCACTTCGTTCAAGGGCGTCGTTTCAATAATAAAAGACGGCGGTTACAGGTTCGTTCTGGGCGGAACGAAGGACGCCGTTCACCATACCGTTAAAGCCGTCCCGGACAAACCGCCCGACGTCAAAATCGCCGCGCCTCCGATGGTTTTAGAAATCCGCGAGGGCGACGACGTGAACATAGTTTACAAGCTCAAGGACGACTTCGGCCTCGCTAGGGCGGAGCTGGTTTACGAATACTCCGACAGCAAAGGCGGCAGACAGAAGGAATCGCGGTTTATTTCTTCGTTCAACGACGAGAAAGAGGCCGACGGCTCTTACGTTTGGAGCATAGCGGGGCTCACGCTTGTTCCCGGAGATAAAATCACCTATTGGATAGCCGCCTACGACAACGACGCGAGCGATCCGACAAAGGCCGGAAAGTCCGCGGTTCACACGCTTAAAGTCTTTTCCATGCGGGACCACCACGAGGAGGCGCTGAAAAAGCAGGAGCAGCTGTTCGAGAAGCTGCTGAAGACGCTCGCCGATTTATTGGAAGACGCGACTCCCAGCGGACAAAACGTATCTGAGGCTATTAAGGTCGAAAAGGGCGTCAACTATTACAACCGCGACCTGAACGCGACGAAAGATATTTCAGGCTCCGTAGGCAAACTTATTGAGCACATGAATGAAGACCGCTTGACGCAAATCTACGTCATCGAGTTTATGAAAGAAATGCAGCGGGCGTACAACTTTTTGATTAAAAACGGCGAACGTCAACCGATTTATCGTTATTTCTTGCAGCAGTACGACGAAAAGTCCGAGCAATTCAAAGCGCTTAAAAACAATCCAATGGAAATGTGGCACATGGCCAGCCTCGCGGTTTACGAAGGGCAGATAGTCGAGCAGATAGAGAACGACGCATCGAAGCTGATGGATATGGTGAACAAGCAGCGTTACGACAACCTCGTTTCGATGGGCGAGGATATAAAGAAACAGCAGGAAGAATTGGCAAAACTTCTTGACGAATACAAAAAAAGCGGCGACGAAGCTCTGAAACGGAAAATTATGGAGCAAATCGACCAGATTAAGAAACGAATCGAAGATTTGATGGCCAAGATGTCGCAGATTATCAAAACGATGCCCGAAGGATTCGTCAATATGGACGCTTTGCGCGCGCAGGCAAAGCTCGACCCGCTTAACTCGATGGAAAACAAAATGAAATCCGGCGACCTAGAAGGGGCGCTTGCGGACATGGAAAATCTAGCTAAAAACTTGGAGTCGATGCTCTCGCAGATGAAGGACGGCAGCGGCATGATGGGCGAGAACATGTTCGGGGAACAGATGCAGAAAATTTCCTCGATGATGAGCGATCTGGAAGAGCTCGAACACAACCAAGGGAACGTGGCGAAGAAAGCCGAGGAGATGCAGAAGGACGTAACCGATCGAATGATGAAGAAGTTCGAGGAAAAAAAGAAGGAAATTACCAACAAGCTGCTGGAGGAAATCGAAAATCTGCGCAAACACACCAAAGAGCTCAAGCCCGACGCAGGAGCTCGCAGCGGCGAGCTTATGACGGGACTTCAGGCTCTGCCCGGAGAACTGAAAGAGCTTGCCAAGAGCGGCGATATAATGATGCTTAAAGATTTGGCGAAAGGCGGCGAGGACAACGCGGCGGCGGCGGAGAACATGGTCAAATTCGATTCGCTGAATAAGAAACAGGCCGACCAGAACGCCGAACATCTTAAGAGCGCGAAGGAATCGCTCAAGAAAATTGCAAGCATAATCGAAGAAGCGGCGCCCAAGGCGTCGCAATTTATGACCGAGGCTGAAAAGCTGGAGATGGACAGATTGAAGAAGACGCAGGGAGACTTAATGCAGAAGGCGTCCAATCTTTCGCAAAAAATTAAAGATTTGGAAGACGAAATGCCCATGATGCCGCAAAACTCGTCTCAAACTATGCAGGACGCCGCCAACGACATGTATAAGGCGCAGCAATCAATGCAGAACAAGGATTCGGCGCAGGCGAGCCAGAACTCGAAAAGCGCGCACGGAAAAATTAAAGGAATGAAAGACGCTCTCAACAAAGCTATGCAAGGAATGAAGTCCGGCATGGGTTACGCGGGTCAACGCATGATGCCGATGAGCGGGGACAATCGAGGAATGAGCGGCCCCGGCGGAATGAAAACCGAAAAAGTGGAAATTCCTTCCGCGGATAATTACGTCGTCCCCAAAGAGCTTCGCGACGACCTGCTGAAAACGATGAAGGAGGCTTCGCCCCAAAAATACAAACAGCAAAATAAAAAGTATTATCAGGGGCTTATAAAATAAGCGAGGAGCCGTAATGAACTATTGGACGAATTTGAGCGTTGAATACGCGAATCAAAGAAACTATCTCGACGAATTGTTTAGAATATATCCCACAATTCCGGAAGGATTAAGAGAAATAGACGAAAATATCTGGAAAGAAGTAGAGAAAAATTTTAAACGGAAAGACAACGTTAAATTAATAAACAGCCTGCTCCGCCTTGATTTATTTCCCTTAAAAGATTCGTACGTCGCTTATTTGCGGCGCGATAAGTCGGCTATATTAAGAAACCCAGAAACGGTAAATCGTCTTTGCGGACGTATTTACGAAATGGGTCTGACTGAAGTATTTGAAAAATGTTCCGAACCGAAAGAAACAAACCGCCAAATCGGGCCGCTTTTTAAGAAATGGTTGGAAAAGAAATCTCTAGGTCTGTCCCCCGTCGGGATAGACGAGTTTATCTCTTCGGACTCAAACGCGGTTTTAAGCGCAAGCGACGAAGCGGCGAAGGAATTTGCGAAATCGGAACTAAATTATACGCGAGACAAAGGGCTTGATTTTATCGGGCGGTTTAACGGAAAATACGTTATTGGAGAGGCGAAATTTTTAACCGATTTCGGCGGACATCAAAACGCTCAATTTAACGACGCGGTTTCGATATTTGGATATGATAATTCAAAAGCGATACCGATTGCGATACTCGACGGCGTCGTTTACATCAAAGGGCAAAATAAAATGTTTAAGGACGTTACGACTAAGCATAAAGAAAAAAACATAATGAGCGCCTTGGTTTTAAGAGAATTTTTATATCAGGTTTAAAGAAAATGTTTCTTAACTACGACAACAAAAAGTCCGAGAGTGAAATATTAAGCCGTTCAGGCAAAGCCGAACTGGCGCCTAAACCTAGTATAAAGCCGCCTAACAAACTAATATTCGGCGAGAATTTGCAGGTTATGAAAGCTTTGCTTGAGGACTACGCGCTTAAAGGCAAAGTCGATTTGGTTTACATTGACCCGCCGTTTGCGACCAACGGAAATTTTACAATCGGAGAAGACAGGGCGAATTCCATAAGTAAAAGTCATGGCGACGAAATAGCATACTCGGATACTTTGACGGGCAATGATTTTCTGGAATTTCTGCGGGAACGACTGATTTTATTGCGCGAGCTGATGTCCGATAACGCGTCGATTTATCTGCACATTGATTATAAAATAGGTCATTACGTTAAAATTTTAATGGACGAAGTTTTCGGTCAGAAAAATTTTAAGAACGACATTACCCGCATTAAATGCAACCCTAAGAATTTTGAAAGAAAAGCGTTCGGAAACATTAAAGATTTAATTCTTTTTTACTCAAAGTCCGAAAATATAATTTGGAATAATCCCAAGATTGCATTTAAAAGCGAGGAAATCGAGAAACTTTATAAAAAGACTGATGCCGACGGACGCAAATATACGACAATTCCGCTTCACGCCCCCGGGGAAACGCTGAACGGCAAAACCGGCGGGGAGTGGCGCGGAGTGAAGCCGCCCAAAGGCAGGCATTGGCGCAGCAAACCGGAAGAGTTGGAAGAGTTGGACAGGCTGGGGCTTATTGAATGGTCGGCGAACGGCGTTCCGCGCAAGAAGATTTATATAGATGAAACCGACGGTAAAAAAGCGCAGGATATTTGGGAGTTTAAAGACCCTCAATATCCTTTATACCCTACCGAAAAAAATTTAGAACTGCTTAAATTTATTATCGAATCATCGTCAAATAAAGGGGATTTGGTAATGGACGCTTTTTGCGGCTCGGGGACGACTTTAATAGCGGCGCAGGAAACGGGCAGAAATTGGATTGGCATTGACGCGTCGGAGCGGGCAATAGAAACGGCTCGAAAAAGGCTTGCTGTAATTAATACAAACCTTTTTTCGTCGGTTAATTATGAGTTTCTGAAAGCAAAATGAGAAAAATTTTTATTAAAATTGTTAAGGCGGTTTGTATTCTACACGTTGGCATCATACCGCTTAGCGCCTTCGCGCATCAAATTATAGACGAAAAGCCTAAAGCGTCTTTTCTCGACCCTGCGACCGTTTCTCCATACAAGCAGGGGCACGCCGATTTGTGGAACTGGCAGTTTCAGAAAGCCGGAAAAATTGTCGATAAGGCTCTCTCCGAGGCGTCGTCAAACGTCGAGGCGGCTTATTTTCTTTCGCATTATTATTTCATCGCGGGCGATTACGAAAAAGCGCGCCGCTTTCTGGATATGGCGGGGCGAGCGCCTTACGAAGCGCATTTCGAGAAATATCTTTCCGCCGCGCTGCAATATTCGCTTTCTTACGAGCGCAGACCTAAGGGGCATTTCGAGTATCGCTTCGCGAAGGGAATCGACGAGATACTGGTTGAGTTTGCAAGCGAGACGCTGGAAGCCGCGCGCGAAAACATTGGCAAAGACCTTGGCCTGCTGCCGCCGGAGACGATTATCGTCGAGTTTGTCGATTCGCCGGAGGCTCTTGCCGCGCTTGTCGGGCTGGACGTAAAAGCGGTAAATACGACAAGCACAATCGCAATAGCCAAGTTCAACCGACTTTTGGTAACGACGCCGAGGGTTACCACTATGGGCTACCGCTGGCGGGACACTCTCGCTCACGAATACGCGCACTTAATAATCGCGCAAAAATCAAACAATACGGTTCCGATTTGGCTGCACGAGGGAATCGCAAAGTTCGAGGAGGAGCGATGGTACAAGGCTCCGGGCGGCTTCTTGGACGCCTACGCCGAAACGATGCTCGCCAAAGCTTACTATTCCAATAAAATGATTACGCTAGACCAAATGCACCCGTCCATGGCGCTGCTGCCCAGCCGAGAGGCGGGCGCCACGGCCTTCGCGGAAGTGCTGACCATAATTCAGTTCCTTCATTCTCAGCACGGCGGCTATGAAAACATTCGCAAGCTGCTAGAATCGCTCGCAAACGACGACGAAATGGACGAGGCTTTGAAAAAAGTTTACGGCATGACGCTAAAAACGCTCGAAACGCGTTGGCGACAGTATCTATCTACGCGAGGGCTTCGCGAAAAAATAGGAACGGCGGGGCTTGATATTTCGTTCAAAAAAAACAGTAAGGCCGCGCCAAAAAGCGAAGAGAATTCGAGCAGCGAAGAGGAAGAGCTATTTCTAGGCAAGGGGAAAGGAGCCAAATTCTTTAAGCTGGGGAAATTGTTGAAGGACAGAGGACGCAACAAGGCGGCTCTTATTGAAATTGAAAAAGCGCAGGCGGCGGTCGGCAAAGCCAACCCTATGGTGCAAAACATCGTCGCGGATTTAAATATTAAAATGTCCCGGTTCGCCGACGCAAAAGCGGCGCTGCTGCCGTTATTGGAGCTTTACGACGGACCGGCGATGACTTATTACAACCTCGGCAAAGCGTGCATGGGACTTGGCGAAAAGGCCGAGGCTATAAAATACTTTTTGCAAACCGTAAGCATTAATCCGTTCGATCCGCGCTCTCACGCAAATCTTGCGGCGCTTTACTCCGATATGGGCGAGAGCGAGGCCGCGGAAAAGTCGGCGGCTATTTACCAAAAACTTCAGTCTTATCTTGGGAAAGATTAACCCGCCGCGGTTTTTATTAAAAATATGGGACGAGTCGGCGCTAATATCGCAGGATGAGCAAGTGCGATTGACTAATCGCGGCGCAATATATATATTGCTTCTCCATGCGAATTGTTTATAAGGTAGTCGAGCTTAATGTGGTAACCGACGAAACGCTGCAGGACGCGCTTAATTTATACTCGGCGCAAGGGTGGCATTTCGAGGGGATTCACTTCGTAGTCCGCGAATCAAGCCGCCGGCCATCCATGGCTTTCGTGGCATTCATCCGCGAAGAACCGGAGCCGCCGGAAGAAGAGGAAGAAGGCGAAGGAAGTTTGAACGCAAAAGGCGGGACTAGCGTAGAAAAATGACCGAGCGCGAAGAAACAAACAACCTTGCGGGAAGCGACGAAAGCGGCGCGCAAGACGAAAAGAGAGCGCAAAGCGCCCCCGACTTTCTTTTTCAGCGCGTTATAGCGAAAATTATCGATCTGATAATATGCGGCGCGCTCTTTCAGCTGCTCGCCGTTCAGGGCGGAGCGGTCGGCTTGTTTTATCTTTTATTTTCCGACGGAGCGGCAGGCGGAGCGAGCGTTGGAAAGAGGCTCGCCGGATTGAAGACGGTGCGCGCCGACGGCCAAGACGCCGACTTTTTGCGCAGCGCTGGAAGAAACTTTCTGTTCGCTTTGGCGGTAGCTCCCGCGCCGTTCGTTTGGATGCCGCAATTCGGAGGAATTTTTTTCGCGCTGGCGGTAGTCGGTTTCGGATTTGTATTGCTTGAGTTTTTGTTCGCGCTTTTCAGCCCAGGCGGAAGGCGCATAGGAGATTATATAGCGGGAACGACGGTAGTCGCCGCGAATTCGGACGGATAAAAAGGCCGGCGTCCAGAATAGCGAAATGAGGATTAAATCCATCGAGGTAGAGGGGTTCAAGTCGTTCGTTGACAGGCAGACGATAGAACTTGACAAGCCCGTCGCGGCGGTTGTCGGGCCAAACGGCTGCGGTAAGAGCAACATCGTTGACGCGATACGCTGGGCGATGGGAGAGCAGAGCGTAAAGGCTCTGCGCGGACGCCGTATGGAAGACATCATCTTCGCCGGAAGCGAGTCCAGACCGCCTGCCGGAGTGGCCGAAGTTACGCTGACGTTCGACAACGCCGATAAAACCGCTCCAGCCGAGTACGCGAGATTCGACGAAATCGCCATAACGCGAAAGTTGTTCCGCGAAAACGAATCGCATTATTTTATTAACAAAAAACGCGCGCGATTAAAGGACGTAACGGATATATTCTTAGGCACGGGCGTAGGCAAAGAGGCGTACTCCATCGTAGAGCAGGGAACGGTCGGATTCATAGTTTCGGCCAAACCCGAAGAGCGCAGACAGATTATAGAAGAAGCCGCGGGCATAACGCGGTACCGAGCGCGCAGGCAAGAGGCCGAGAACAAACTCGAACGAACTATGGAAAACCTGCTGCGCGTAAACGATATGACGGACGAACTAGGCCGTCAGAGGAGATCGCTTGAGCGGCAGGCGGCGCGGGCGAAGAAATATCAGGAGCTGCGCGACGAGCTTAAGTCGCTTGAACTTCTTCTTGCGGCGCGCAAAATATTGCGTCTTCGAGCGAAAATCGAAGAGCTCGCAGCGTCGAAGGCGGGCGAAACCGAGCGAAAAACGGCTCTTCAGGCGCGGCTTGCCTCTCTTGACGCCGCCATGACCGTACGCGAGCAGGCGCTTGCCGGACGAGAGGAAACGCTCAGAGCCGCCCAAGCCGACGCTCATAGGCTCGAAAGCGAAATAAAACTGGACGAGCAGGCCGCAAACCACCGTCAAAGCGAAATAATCCGCATTGCGGAGCGCAAGGGAGGAATAGAGGAAGAACGGACGGCTCTGGCGGAGAAGTCCGCGAAGCTGAGAGATGAAGAGACCGCTTTATCCGCCGCAAAGAAGGAGCTCGAAACGGGTTTCGCGGCGACGCGCAGAAACCTGGAAACGGCCGAATCCGAGCAGAGCGTTCTTAACCGCGAGATTTCGTCGCTGGACGCGGCGATTTCCAAAGGAAAAGACGACCTCTTCAAGTTTGCCCAGACGGCCGTCGAGATAAAAAACAGAACGCGATACCTTGATACGCTGGAAGAGGACGCGGCGCTGCGAATAAGAAGAAACGAGAAGGAGCGCGAGGAACTTGAAGCGTCGCTTGCGGCGCAGAAAGAAACGCTGGCCAAACTGGACGACGAGCTTGCCGCCTTGCGCGAGACTTTGACCGACGAGGAAAAGAAAGCTCAGATTGCCGAACGAGAGCTCGGAGCGGCGCGAGAGGCGGAGGCGAAAGCGGAGAAGGAACTAGCGGAGGCGCGGACGGCAAAGACGAAGATTTCCTCGATGCTGTCCTCGCTGCAAGAGTTTGACAAACGAATGGAAGGAGCGCCAGACGGCCTTAAAAGCGCGATAGGCGCGGGATTCGGCGATAAAAAAGAAGTTCGTACGCTCGGCTCGCGCCTTAATGTGGAGCCCAAATACGAGCGCGCGGTCGCCGCTCTGCTCGGGCCGGCGGTGAATATGCTGATGCTGGACGAATCCGCCGACGCCGCATCGGCGGCCGCGGCTCTCACAAAGGCGGCGAAAGGAAGAGCGTCCGCCGCGAGCCTTCAAACGGCAAAGACCGCGGAGTCTCTTAACGCCGGAGCTTTCGGTCTCTCCTTGCAAAAGGCGTCGCCTTCGTTGTCTAAAATAGAGGCTGCGGGCGAAGCCTCTCAGTTCGCGCGCGCGGCTTTAGGCCGCTCCTACTTTGCCGAAACGCTTGACGACGCTCTTGAAGCCTGGTTTGAGGCGGCGGGCAAAGGCGCTGCAATATCGGTCGCCACCCCTGAAGGCGAAGTAATAGACGAGCGCGGAGCTATAACGGCCGGAAGCGGAGACGCGGCGGCTGCAGGCATTTTAGCGAGATCGAGACGCATCAGGGAGCTGTCCGCCGAACTTAAAAAAGCGACTCTTGAAGAAGAACGAAGGCTCGACGCGTCGGACGGCGCAAGAATGCGCGTGGACGACGCAAGACGCGCGCTTTCTAAGCTGCGGGACAAAACTCAGGAAGGGCGCATGGCGGCGATGGAGAAGGAAAAAGAGCTCTCCATCTGTAAAAACGAGTTTTTTAGACTAGAAGAACGCGTAAAAATTACGGGACGCGAAATAGAGAGGCTCGCCTCCGAACGTAAAAAACTCGCCGACGAAAAAGACGCTCTTGCGGAGAAGCTTAAATCGAGCGCCGAGGCCGAAACTGCGGCGCAGATAGAGCTCTCCAAACGCCAGGACAAATACTACGAACTGCTCGCGAAGCGCGAAGAATTGAGGAAAAAACTGGCGGCGGACCGCGAAGAAGCGGCCAGAGCGGGAGAAAAACTGGAAGGCATTTCAGCCGCGGTTGGAAGAGTCGAGCGCGAACGGAAGGAAGCGGAAGCGAGACTTGAGCGCCTTGGGCGCGAGGCCGAGAGCGATATGGCGCGCATGGCGGAGCTTGAGCGCGAAGTAAAAAGGCTCGCAGAAAAAGGCGAGGCCGACAAAGTAAGGCTTGCGGCTCTTCAGGCCGACGCTTTGCGCCTTGAGGGCGAACTTGACGACTCCCGCTCGGCTCAAAACTCTCTGCGAGAAGAGATTAAACAAGCGCGCGCCGCTCACGACGACGTTACGAGCTCGCTTCACCAAATCGAAATCGAGCTGGAGCGCTCAAAAGGCGAATTCGATTATATCTGCGAGGACGCTGCGAACCGCTATCAGGAGACGTTAGCCGCAACCGCCGGGACAATCGCGGCGACGGCGGAGCCTCCGCAAGACGCCGAAGAAATTGTAGTCGAGCTTAAACGCAAAATGGACGCCGTCGGCCCTGTGAACTTAATGGCGTTAAGCGAGTTTGAGGAAGTGGCCAAAAGGCACGATTTCCTCCTTACGCAAAAGAAAGACCTCGAAGGCGCGGTGGATAATTTAAAGCGTACGATTTATGAAATCGACAAGACGACGAAGGAGCGCTTCCGCCAGTCGTTCGAGGAAATAAACGAATCGTTTATGAAGCTCTTTCCGCGGCTTTTCGGCGGCGGCAAGGCTTATTTAGAAATGACGAACCCCGATAATCTTTTGCAGACTGGCGTGGATATTATCGCGCGGCCGCCGGGGAAAAAATTTCAAAGCGTTACGCTGCTGTCCGGAGGCGAAAAGGCTCTCACGGCCGTAAGCCTTATCTTCGCGATATTCCTCATCAAGCCCGCGCCGTTCTGCATTCTTGACGAAGTGGACGCTCCGCTGGACGACGCGAACGTAGGAAGAGTGGGCGACCTGATACGCGAGCTTTCGACGACGAGCCAGTTCATAGTCGTAACGCACAATAAACGCAGCATGCAGACCGCCGACATACTTTACGGCGTAACGATGCAGGAGCCGGGCATCAGCAAAATCGTAAGCGTCGATTTGCGGCGCGACGATGAACGCGGCTGACCGCGCGTCCGGCAAAATCTATTTGTTTTAACGAGATATAGGCGCACATATGAACTATCAACCGATTTTACTCGAAACGTCCGGCGCGTTTGAGGCCGGGGACGTAATAGTAGTTTCCGTTTTATTGATAATCGTATCGCTGTTTGTTGCGGCGGTTTTACGCGCCAAGAAACGCAAGATAGACGAGCGCGAAAAAGACGAGGATGAAACCGGCAGGCGAGCCGATATGCTGAAGGCCGAGCAGTCGGAGCGCATTGCTAGGGCGCGCGCGGAACGCGAAAGAGCGGAGCGCGAGGAGCTCGAACGCGCGAAACCCAAGCCGAAACCGCATTTGACGATAGTCGAAGCGGAGGCCGAGGAAAAAAAGGAAAAAGAACGCAAGGCTCCGCCGACCGAGCCCCCGGCCGAAGCGGCGCCCAGGCCGAAGCTGGAAATAGCAAAGCCCGAAGCCGAAGTCATACCGTTCCCAAAGCCGCAGGTCGAAGAACTTCCTAGTAAAGAGGAAATTCCCGAAGCGGCGCCCGCCGAAGAGCCGAAACCCGAACCGATACCGGAAACCAAACCGGAGAAAAAGCCGGAGCCCGAAGAGGTTAAGGTCGAAGCTCCGCAGGTCGAGCAGCCTAAGGAAAAACCGAAGCAGAAATCGCTTAAAGACGGTTTGCTGAAGACGCGCAAAGGGTTCGTGCGCCGCATTTTCGACGCCATTCGCGGCAAAAAAGAGATTGAAGGCGGCCTGCTGGGCGAAATTGAAGAAATTCTTTTCACAGCCGACATAGGCGCGAATACCGCGCAGTCGCTGTTGGAGTCGATTTACGAAAAGGCCGAGAAGAAGTCGCTGACCGACCCTGAGAAAATTATTTCTCTCCTCAAACAAGAGGCGATGACGCGCGTCAATATACCGGCCGCTCCGTTCGATACGGACGCTCACAAACCGTTCGTGCTCATGGTCGTGGGCGTCAACGGCACGGGCAAAACGACGACGATAGGAAAGCTTGCGAGCTTTTTGCGCGCGAAGGAAAAAACGGTTCTGCTTGCCGCCGCCGACACGTTTCGCGCCGCCGCCGACGAGCAGTTGGCCGTGTGGGCGAGCCGCTCCGGGTGCGAGCTTGTGCGCGGCAGCGAAGGCGCCGACCCCGCCAGCGTAGTGTTTAACGCGCTTACGGCCGCCAAGGCGCGCGGAAGCGACGTCGTTATTGCCGACACAGCGGGAAGGCTGCACACGAAGTTCAACTTGATGGAAGAGTTGAAGAAGGTTGACCGCGTGGTTAAAAAGGTAGTGCCGGACGCGCCGCACGAAACGTGGCTCGTCATCGACGCGAACACCGGACAGAACGCGATAAATCAGGCGCGCGAATTTAAAAACGCCGTAAATATTACCGGCTTGATTTTGACCAAGCTAGACGGCACGGCCAAGGGCGGCGTAATCATCGGCATTTGCGACGAGCTGAAAATTCCGGTCCGTTACATCGGCATCGGCGAGGCGATTGAAGATTTGCGCCCCTTCGACCCGGAAGCTTTCTGCGACGCGCTCTTCGAGAAGGACGAATATTAAAGGTTTACTTTGTTACTTTAATTTTCGGCCCGCGCTGAACGGACGCAATCTAAAAAAGCGTTTTTGCGCCTACTCTTTTATAAAGAAGTTTCCCGTTGACACAAATCGTTCGCGGGGGTATTTTATGCGGCGGTAATTTGGCGTTATTTTTGAATATTCGCAACGCTGTAAGGAGGTCTGCATGACCGCGCGCGAAATTATATCCGACATCGAAAGACTTTTAGCCGAAGCCGCAACGGCGATTGAAAAAGCCGCCGACGAGAAGGAAATCGAGGATCTTCGAGTTAAGTATCTCGGCAAAAAAGGGCCGGTGCAAGCCGTTATGAAGAGCCTCGGCAGCCTCGACGGAGAAGAGCGCAAGGAAGTAGGCGCGGCCGTAAACGAGGCTAAACGGGTTATTGGAGAGAAGCTCGACGCGAAGAAGGAAGCTCTGGCGAACGCCTACTTCGCCAACCTCGCCGCAAGCGAATGGATGGATGTAACGGCCCCCGGGCCCCGCAAACTGAAGGGAACGCTTCACCCTATTTCGCTTATTCAGCGGGAGCTTGAGACTATATTTACCGGCATGGGGTTCGTAATTCTCGACGGCCCCGAGACCGAAAACGATTGGTACAACTTCGAGGCGCTGAACATCCCGAAGGATCACCCGGCGCGCGATATGCAGGATACCTTTTGGACGGAAGACGGCAACCTGCTGCGCACTCACACCAGCACGATGCAAATTAGAGGCATGGAGCGGCTCAAGCCGCCGTTCCGAGTAATCGCTCCCGGGCGCGTCTTCCGCTACGAGGCTACCGACGCCAGCCACGAGAATACCTTTTACCAGATGGAAGGAATGATGATAGGCGAGGATATAAGTGTCGCCAACCTCATTTACGTCATGCGGACGCTTCTGTCGCAGGTCTTCAAGGCCGACGTTACCGTGCGCCTGCGCCCCGGCTACTTCCCCTTCGTCGAGCCCGGTTTCGAGCTCGATATGCTCTGCCTTATTTGCGGCGGAAAAGGGTGTCCGGTATGCAAGCAGTCGGGCTGGGTGGAGGTTTTGCCGTGCGGGCTGGTTCATCCCAACGTGCTGTCGATGAGCGGCATCGACCCCGACAAGTGGCAAGGGTTCGCGTTCGGCTTGGGGCTGATGCGGCTGGTGATGCTGAGGCTCGGCGTCAACGACATACGCCGCTTCATGTCGGGCGATTTGCGCTTTTTGCGCCAGTTCGACGGAGTATAAAAGGCGGCGGAACAATCAGACCTGACTGCGAGGTTTTGCAATGAAAATATCGAGACTTTGGCTTTCCGATTACGTCGATCTCGAAGGAATCGAGGACTCCGAGCTTATGCTGCGCCTCACAATGGGCGCGGCGGAATTCGAGGAAATGGAACTCGTCGGCGAGCACTTAAAAAAGGTGATAACGGCGAAAGTCATGGCCGTTGAGCCGCACCCCAACAGCGACAAGCTGCATTTGGTTGACGTGGAATTCGGCTGCGGCATGGGCGCGCGAGTCGTGTGCGGCGCTCCGAACGTTCGAGTCGGGATGATTACGGCGTTCGCGCCCGTAGGAGCGAAGCTGCCGGGCGGCGAAGTGAAGCTCGCGAGCGTCCGCGGAGTAGAGAGCCGCGGAATGTTGTGCAGCGAAGCGGAGCTGGGAATTAGCGACGATCATTCGGGCATTATGGACGTGCAAGGCGACGTAACGCTCGGAATGCCGATTGTAAATTACGCGGGCGTCGCCGACGCGGTATTCGAGATAGACAACAAATCCATTACGCACCGCCCCGACCTTTGGGGGCACCTCGGCATGGCGCGCGAAGTCGCCGCGCTTTACGGCCGCAAACTCGAATTTAACGCCGACGAGACTCTTCCCGCCAGGCTTTTAGACGTTTCGCGCAAGGACAATTTGCGAATCGACAACCGCGCGCCGGATTTATGCCCGCGTTACTGCGCTATTTCGGTTAAGAATTTGCGCGTCGCGCAAAGCCCCGAATGGATGCAAAAACGGCTCAAGGCCGCCGGCCACAAGCCGCGCAATAATATTGTTGACGTTACAAATTACGTAATGCTTGAACTCGCGCAGCCGTTGCACGCGTTCGACAGAAGGCAGATTAAGGGCGACGTCATAGTTATAAGGCGCGCCTCGGAAGGCGAAAAATTTACGACTCTCGACGGAAACGAGCGCGAGCTGCTTACAAGCGACGTAATGATAGCGGACGCCGAGCGCGCCGTGGCACTGGGCGGCGTCATGGGCGGCCTCAACAGCGAGATAGAGGCCGACACTACCGACATAGTAATTGAGAGCGCTAACTTCGAGCCCGCTACGATTAGGCGTACGGCCAACAGACTTGATTTGCGCACCGACGCCGCAATGCGTTTCGAGAAGAGCCAAGACCCGGAAAACTGCCCGTTGGCGCTTTACCGCGCGCTGGCGCTGCTTAAAGAAACCTGCCCAGACATGTGCGTCGCAAGCGACTTGCTCGACGACTATCCGGTTAAGCTAGCGACTCGCGTTATAGAAATAACCGCCGGCTACATCAACCGCCAAATCGGCATGAATATACCGAAAGAAAAAATCGTTTCCATATTGCGCTCGCTGCAATTCGGCGTCGAGGAAGACGGCGACGCGCTGCGCGTTACGGTTCCGTCGTTCCGCGCCACGAAAGACATAACCAACAAAGCCGACATCGTAGAGGAAATAGGCCGCGTGTGGGGCTTCGACAACATCGCGCAGATTCCGCCGAAAGTCGTCCTCGCGCCTCCAGCGGAGTGGAACGCGTTCCGCGCTTTCGAGTGGAAGACGCGCGACGTCTTCGCGCTGGAGCTGGGCTTCAACGAAGTTTACAACTATTCGTTCGTCGGCGAGGAGCTTTTAGCCAAGTGCCGCATGAGCGCCGACCGCGAGCTTAGGCTTAAAAACGACTTGTCGAGCCAGTACGACAGGCTGCGCCGCAATTTAATTCCCGGCATGTTGACTCAGATTTACGCCAACTGCCGTTACTTCGACGACTTTGCTCTCTTCGAGCTGGGGCGCGCATACCTTAAAGACGACCGCAAGTCGCCCGAACCCGCCAAAGAGCGGACTCTGGTCGCCGCCTCGATGGTAAGCCGCAAAAAATACGGCGTATTAGATATGAAAGAAGCCGCCGCGCGCTACATGGAGAGAATGCAACTAGCCGACTTCGCGTTCGTTCCGACCTCGGACAGCGAGTTTGGCTGGGTTCACCCGGGCCGCGCCTTGGCCGTAATGGCCGACGGCGCGCAAATCGGCCATATTACGCAGCTTCACCCGGCGGTCGCAAAAGCGTTCGACATTGAGAAGTTCGACGTAATTCTGGCCGAGCTGGACCTTACCTCTTTATTTACCGCGCGCAAGCGCGAGGCGCGATACGAGCAGTGGAGCGCCCATCCCACCAGCGTCTTCGAGGTTACAGCCGTGGCCGACGAGCGCGTTTATATGCAAAGCATGCTGGACATACTCAAAACCGCTTGCGGAAACAAACTCATGGCGGCGGAGATATTCGACGTTTACGCGGGCGAGCGTCTTGAAAAAGGGAAGAAAGCGGTTAGCTTCAGGCTGACTTTCGGCGAGCGCGACAGAACGCTTGCGAGCGAGGAAATAGAGGCTTTGCGGACGACAGCTATGAGCGCGCTGGAATCCAAAGGCTACCCGATAAGGAAATAGTAAGGTTGGAGATTCATTTTGCTCAAACGATTGATCGATTACCCTTTGGGCTGCAAATTTAAAAGCGTATAATAAGGTTGCGTTTGCAAATTAGCTGTATTTTAGACCGAAAATTTATGAAAATCCATCCGTGATTTTTTACGAAATATTTTCAGCGGCGCAAAGCGCGGTTGTTTCTATTCAATGGACAATATTCGCGCTTTTTTTATTTTACGCAATTTAATGTTGACTTTCGGGCGTTTAGCCTTAAATTTACCCTTGCATTTTTTTGGAGGTGCAACATGCCTATTTACGAATATAAATGCTCGGATTGCGACAATCACTTCGACCTTATGCGGAAGATGGACGACTCGTCCGATGTAGTCTGCCCCAAGTGCGGCGGCACGTCGGTGAACAAACTTATCAGCGCGCCCGCTATACGGTTCAAAGGCGCCGGTTTTTACTTAAACGACTACGCTAAAGGGCATTCCAGCATGGCGGCCAAGGCCGACGGCGAATCGTGCTCCTCCGCGTCCGACCATGGAGGCGGCTGCGCCTGCTGCTCGCATAACCCCAAAAATCAATAACGCGAGCCGTTTTATGACCGCAAAAATCATCGACGGGAAGGCGGTCGCTCAGACCGTTAAAGACGGCTTATCTAAGTTTATAAAACAAGAGCTTGCCCGCAAAAGCGTAATTCCCAACCTGAAGGTCGTTCTCGTAGGCGAAAATTCCGCCTCAATGCAGTACGTTGCGGCCAAGGCAAAAGCCGCCGAGGCTACTGGAGCGCGCTCGGAAGTAATCCGCCTGCCCTACGAAACGACGCAGGATGAACTTCTTTCATTAATCGACGTTCTTAACGCCGACGACGACGTTGACGCGATACTCGTTCAGTTCCCTTTGCCAAAACATATCGACGATAAAGAGGTTCTGCGGCGCATTTTAAGCGAAAAAGACGCCGACGGCCTGACGCCGCTTTCAGCGGGAGCGCTCGCTTTAGGCATGTCCAACCTTGTGGCGTGCACTCCTCACGGAATAATAAAACTCATCGAATCTACCGGCGAGAAAATCGCCGGCAAACGAGCGGTGGTAATCGGCCGAAGCAATATAGTCGGCAAGCCGATGTTCCATTTGCTCTTAGCCCGCGACGCAACCGTTACCGTCTGCCACAGCCGCACGCCAAACCTGGCGCAAGAAGCCAAGGAAGCGGATATTCTTATAGCGGCGGCGGGCAAGGCCGACCTTGTAACGGCCGACTTTGTTAAACCCAACTCAATAGTGATAGACGTAGGAGCAAACAGGCGTCCCGACGGCAAGCTCTGCGGCGACGTAGATTTCGACGCGGCAAAGGAAATTGCGGGTTACATTTCGCCGGTGCCCGGCGGCGTAGGACCTATGACAATCGCTATGCTTCTTTACAATACCGTAAAAGCCGCGTGCGACCGCCGCGGAATAAAATTCGATTTATAGCCAATCAACCCACCGCCGGATGCGCCGACGACGGCGCCTATTTAACCGGTTTAACGCAGCGGAAACCGCCGCTTGCGTCGTTGCGCTTCGCTTTCTCCTTTAAGCAAACCGGCGGCGCAAGCGGTTCAGCCAACCGCCTCCGCCCTTGCGTCGCGAAGACTCCTGAAATCCTTATTTTCCCCATAATTTAAAGGCATTACGTATTTATACGCATTATCCTTTGGGTATTTTTGCCGATTGTAAAAACTCTTGCCAACACCTTTAATAATAATATGGACTCTTTCAAAATTCGAGTCCGGCAAAACTAAAGACTATTTTATAGCGACTGAACCATATGCGCGGTTTTGAGAGAAAGGAACGAAAAAAATGACTAAACGATTGAATGTCTCCTTTACCTTCCTGTTCCTCATTTTGTTCGTCGGCGCTTCCTGCGGAGCTCAAAAAGCCAAAGACAACCCTTCATACGATATTTCCACGCTTCCCTGCGCAAACTGCGAAGCGGGAACCGGGGCTTTAAAAGTCGGCCTGTGGGGCGCGCCTTATTTCGACCGAGTTACGTTGACTATCGACTCGTCTCCTGCCTACGTAAGAACGTTTAACGTCGTTTTGGGTTCCTTCGCAAACGAGCAATTCTTGAACATTCCGGAGGGAACGAATTTAACTATTACGTTGGAAGGAAAACCGGCGGAGGGACAAGCCGACGAAAACATGGCAACCGCGAAAGCGACTATCTCCAACATTTCTATTACCGCAGGCCAAGTTACTTACGTTTCGGGAGTCGTGCTTGCGCAGGTATGGGGAGTCGTTTCCTTAAAGGCTTTCTTCCCCGGAAACGACATCGACGTTCCCGCCGTCGATTACGTTACCGTAACCTTCAGCGGAGCAAGAGTCGATGAAACCCGCCTGTTTTATCTTACCGCCCCGTCCGGCAATCCGGCGGAAAGCGACTCTCAAGACGGGGGAGAAAACAAATTGCAAGTTCCGGTCGGCTATCCAAGAAATTTAACAGTAAAAGCGTATAGCGCGTCAGGCGATTTGCTGCACATGGGCGCCTTAACCAATTTCACGGTTTACGAAGGAACCGACAACCGCAACGAGTGGACTCTTTCAATTACTAACCAAACCGGCAAAGGCGGAATAGACCTCTCAGGCAATTCCTGTTTGCCCAACTGCGGAGGAAAAGAATGCGGCTCCGACGGCTGTCTCGGCAAATGCGGAGGCTGCCCGCCTGAGGAAAATTGCGACGCGGGAGCTTGCCGCGGAATGTTCCTCAATCGCATTTTGTCGGGATTTTATTATTTGCGCGGAAGTTACGTTATGGATGCGGACGGCCATATGGGCGACATAGCCGGCACAATTACCTCAAACGGCAGAGGAGAAGTAACAAGCGCGGAATTCACGCTTTATAAAGGCGGCGGAGTTTCGGAGGCAATTACCGTCAGCAGCGGAACCTATGCCGTTGATTTAAGCCGCTTTGTGGACATTACGCTTGAGACGTCCGCAGGCCCGATAGAAATTCACGGACGTTTGGCAGCTGACGGCAAAAAAGGAAGCGCGGCAATGTTCGGTTCTTCGTTTGGCACAAGCCAGGCGCTTTTATACAAACCTCTTCCTTCTCCTACAAACGCGGACGCTCACGGCAAAGCCGCCGTTGCTCTGCTTTCCACGCAATACGGTTTGCTTCAGGGGTTCATGGACGGAGACGGAAACGGCCGCTTCGAAGGTCAAATCCTTGTTCAGGTATCAAATTCGTATTGGCCAATAATGGTAAACAATACCAGCTCTTATAGCGTTCAATCTTCTGGAGTTATTACCAGCAACCTCTATTGCTCTATCTTCGGGACGACCGAACTTTCATTCGGGTTTGTAGGCTATCTAGGCGACGGCGTTATTTCTTCTGCCATGTACAGCGAACTTGATATTAATAGCCCCACCGCCGTACCGGTAGGACTTGGCATGGGCGCGATTCCGGCGACGACCCACGTTATTGCGGATTATCCGGCGGAGAAAGTGGGAATTGTAATCTTTTTGAACACTGTCCTGGAATCGCAGGTCATAGGAGTCGCTTACGGTTCGATGAACGACGACGGCGCGGGAAATTTGAACGGCGGATTTATGCGCTTTTATTCCTTTTCCCAGCCGAGCGTAGCGATTCCGATAACAATTCAGGATTTTTCCTATACGTTGGTCGATAACGACGGAACGACGGACACTATTACTTCAATGGTAAGGGCTTCGACGACCATGACTTTTCAATCGGCCACCGAATTCAGCAAGGTTGTAGATTTGCGGATGAGCTCAAGTCAGACCAAAGATTTCTTTTTAGGGTCGGTTACCGGAACCGACCTGACGGGAATTGTAGTTATGATGAGATAGGTTTGAAAGCCGACCTTTGAAGCCTTATTAAACCTTAAGCGCGCGGGGAGCGGCAAGGAGAAATAATTATATGACAAAACTTGGAAATTTGCAGGCGTATCTCCTACTTTTTTCCGCGCTTTGCGCGCCGCTGACATTCTCCTGCTCGAATTCCGGCGGAGAGTGGAACTCCGACGACGATACTGAAGCGTATATAGAAAACGAAAAAGATAAAATCTCAGGGGACGACGAAGAAAATTTGTTTTCGGATGGCGAATTTGAAATCGCCTCGGACGACGTTAAGCAAAACGTAACAAAAGCATCAAGTTTGCTTGCGTATGCAAGATCATTTTTAGAGGGCAAACTTCAGACTGAAGACCGCATTTCAGCAGTTTCCTCGTTAATTAACCTTTTGGAACAAACCGAAGGGATTTCTTCAATTACGCCCAAAGAAGACAACGGAGCGATTTTTTTCTCCTTCGGCGGAATCAGGCTTGGAATTTACATAGACCGCATGGACTCGGGCTCGACCGCGCAAACTCTTAAAACCCTTTCAAAAGTCGCCGCGAATGCGAACGATCTGGAAGAAAAGAGAAAATTTGCCCTATTCGCCCCCTTTGCAGGCGACGATAACGCGCCTTCGGTCAACGGCGCCATAGCTTTGAAATTCGAGTCCTCCGGATTTGACGCGACGCTTTATGCCGACGACGACGCAACTCCGAAAAGCCTTGAACAAATGGGAGAGTTCGACGCGATATACATTCGCTCTCACTCTTCGATAGACGACGGCTTGTTTAATTTTATGGTCGCGACAGAACCGGCGGACGACGCCTACGTCGAGTATTTACAAAGCGGAAAAATGGGAATCGGCGCGGTCGTGGGAGACGATAAAAACCGCTATACAATTTATCCGTCGTTCTTTCAGTCCGTTCCGTTCAGAGAACGAAGCATAGTTTATCTTTCCGCAAATTCCGGAAGTTATAACGACTCCCTTTCGTCGGCGTTAATAAAAAACGGCTTGAATATTTATATGGGATGGACGGATGTATTGAACGCCAAGGAGGAAGAATCGTTTACGGCAATGCCGTTCTTCAACAGAGCGCTTTTAGGAGGAAAATTCGGCGCGGTAATTAAAGCGCTTCAATCCGAAGACTCCCGCTTTGGTCATACCAACTTAAAGTCATGGCGAGGAACAATTCACTCCAAGCTGAAAATTTATTTATCCGAAGGCGCGGAAGAAATTTCAATCGCCGATTTGGTCTGTTCGACGAATGCCGATTGCCCCCAGTCGCCCCGCCCGCAGAAGTGCAAGCTAAACAAGTGCGCGCCAGTTTGCGCTGGTCATGGAGAAGAAATTGAGGGCGAGTGCAAATGCGACGAAGGTTATACGGGAAGTCAATGCGACTCCTGTTTTCCGACTTACAGCGGGTATCCGAATTGTTCCAATTGCGGCTCTCTAAAGACGGGCGAAACAGAGTGCGCGGGGTACATATTAATACGATGCGACGGACAGTACAGAAAAACCGAGGACTGCGCGGCGCAAGGCAAACTCTGCGGAAAAAACGGCGATTCGGGCAAGTACGAATGCCTTGCGTCATCCGACGGCGACTCCGATTCCGTTGAAGCCGAAGAAGAAGTCTGCGAACCTTCGTGCGACGGTAAAAATTGCGGCTCCAACGGCTGCGGCGGCGAATGCGGAAATTGCGAGGAAGGATTTGCCTGCAACGAAAGCGTCGGCAAATGCAGAGATAAATCTCTTTGCGGCAATAATTCGGTTGACGACGGCGAACTTTGCGAAATTGGCGAAAGGAAGCGGTGTTCGCTTATTTCGGCATATTACGTCGGCGGAGAGGCAAACTGCCTTGATTCTTGCGAAGGTTTCGACTTGTCGTCCTGCGAAACGGGACTTACAAAAGGATTCATAAAGGTTCAAGCCGGATCGTTTTGGATGGGAAGCCCGGAAGGATGTCCCGCACCGGGCGGTTATTTAGGCGGTTGCCAAAGCGAGCTCGGACGCGATGCGGATGAAAAACTGCATTATGTAATATTGTCCCGCTCGTTTGAGATGGCTAAATACAAAACCACGCAAAAAGAATTCTTCGACGTTATGGGATACGCTTCTACGGCCTTTCCAGCTTGCGGAGACGATTGCCCGGCTGACGCATGCACATGGCACGAGGCTTTGGCGTACGCTAACGCCTTTTCTGCGAAGCGCGGCTTCCCTCAATGTTTCGACTGCTCCGGAACCGGCGCTTCTACAAGATGCTCGTTAAAGCCGATATATTCGACGCCGTACGACTGCCCGGGATTTCGCATCCCTACCGAGGCGGAATGGGAGTACGCGGTCAGGGCGGGCTCGACTACGCCTTTTTACCCAAGTCAGGGCAACGACGGCGGCATAACCTACACAGAACATATTCCCGTCGATCCCAACGCCGACCAGATAGGATGGTTTGGAGGCAATTCTTCGGCAAGTTACGAGGGAGCCTTTAACTGCGGCAACGTCTTTCCAGGAGGAGGCATGTGCGGGCCTCAGCCGATAGGTTTAAAAGATCCTAACGCTTGGGGATTTTACGATATGTGCGGCAACGCATGGGAATGGGTTTTCGACGTCTATGCCGCTTACGAATCAAGCGACGTCTCCAAACCGCTTGTAAACCCTGTCTGCGCAAGCGGCGGAAACAGCCGCGTAACCAGAAGCGGAGGATGGGGCACGGTGGCGAAGAATTTGCGCTCTGCAAACAGAGCGTCCTCCATTCCTGAATTCAAATCTAACGCCTATGGAATAAGGCTTGTTAGAACTCTCCCTTAAGCTCAAGAAGGGATATTATTATAACGTTTCCGAAAATATTGTCCGACTGAAATACCCTTTCCATTCATCCCTCGATACATTTTGCTAGAAGCAAAACGCTTGAGACGAACGGAAAATAGGAAAGATTTTCAATCGTTAAAATAATTAAATAAACCGTTTGCCCCGAGCGAACGCGTAAGCGTTTGTATCGAGGGGTCGGTTTATTTCCAAAAAAATTATGAGAAACGCTATAATAAATGCCGCGATCAGTTAATCGCCTGAAATTTTTACGAAAAGGCAAGGGCGCAAGCGGAGCCACAAGGGTAATAACGATTCTTTTATCTACTAGTTTTTTTAACGCACCGAAATCCGTTTCGGTTGTATTTAACCGTTTCGGCGTTTTTATAACGAGTGGATATTCTAAGGCTGATTTTGTTGTATCCCCAACCGCCGCCGCGAGCGACTCTGTATATTGAAGACTTTTCGTCAATCCAGGCTCGGCCGTCAATGGGCGCGCCTTCGTAATTGTCGTGAAAATTATCCGCCGTCCATTCCCAGACGTTGCCGGACATATCGTACAGTCCGAAAGGATTAGGCTTTTTTAATCCTACGGGATGCGAAGTCTGAGCTGAATTAGCAGAATACCAAGCAATTGAACCGGGACAATCCGAGTCTTTCTCCCAACAATAGTATCTTGCCGTCGTGCCGCCTCTGGCCGCGTACTCCCATTCGGCCTCCGAAGGCAATCGGCCGCCGACAAGCGCGCAGAACGCCTCGGCCTCGGTGAAACTTACGCTGTCCACCGGACAATCGGCGCATTTGCCCAACGAACTGGGATTTGAACCGACGACCTTCTCGTAAATGGATTGAGTTACCTCGTAAGGATTTATTTGAAAGGATGAAACGTTTACTTCTCGATTAGGATATTCAAAGTCTTCGCAGTCGTCGTCGCCTTCGGAACAGCCCATTAAAAAAGTTCCGCTTTTAACGTCAACCCAAAAAAGTCCGAATTCGTCCGCCGAGTAAGGAATGCAGTAAGGATAACCTATTCTTCCCGCTTCGCACTCCTCGCATCGTTTGCCGGTATAAAATGGGTCGCATACGCAAAGACCGGTCTCAACGTCGCACCGACCGCGCGCTCCGCAAGGGTCGGGGTAGCATGGATCGTCCGGCGCGGGAACGCACGACATATCGTTTAAGTCCCAAACGTATCCGGGGGAACATTCGCACGCGTAACCGGAGGCAGAATTAACGATACAGCCAATTTCATGCTCGCGCTTGCATGGGTCGGGGTCGCATGGATTAGGCGCAGTGGAGCAGGTCGCCGGATTGTATTCGACGCATTTCTCCTCAACGCAGCACAGTCCAAAATTGCAGGTGGCGTTGGGATAGCACGGTTGGCCGAGAGCTCCCTGCTTAGCCGGATACAAACCCGAATCTCCGCAGCCGGACAATGCGGCGGCAAATACAAACAATAAGATTATATAGAAATAATTGCTGCGTCTCATTCCTTAGGCCTTTCTGCGCCTTAACAGCGCCGATAGTCCTATTGCGGCGGCGGCGGCAAATCCGTCTAGGCTCCCCGCGCCGCAGGCATTGGCGGTCTTCGCTTGGTCCTCGAAAGAGGAAAAATCATAATCGCCTTGAGGAAAGTCTTTTATGGGCGGCTTGACTATTGAAATAGGCTTTCCGTCGGGCATTACGTCAAAGACGTAATCTTTCGCGGCTTGATAACATGCGTCGGAGCTTTTTTTGCGCGTTTCTATTCTAAGAGTCCACGCGCCCGGAAAGTCGGGAACAAAAGAAAATTCCGACGACGACGAATATTCCGAAATAACTTTCCATTCCCTTATATGTCGTACGGACGCTTTTATTTCAAGTTCCTCTCCCGAATGGTTTCCGATTTCAACAGAAATATTGGCCTTAACTCCCTGCTTCGGCGGGTCGGGCGCAATTTTAATTTTTTTTATCGCCATATCGCTAATTATTTTTCCGGAACCGTCAGCCGGAGCTACGCAAAATTCGCCGCCGGCGCCCGTCGAAACGCAATTCCATTTGTTGGGACATGAAACTTGTTGTCCGCATGATTTGGTGCAGTAACCGACGGATTCGCCGTCGGCTTTAAGGCAATAAAGCCGGGCGTCGCAAAGACGTTCGGAATCGCAATCTTCGCCCATTTGCCCGAAGCCTTTCTCTTCGGGGAGGCAAAATCCCTCGCTGCACGTCAGATACCAAGGGCAGTCGCCGTCGCATTTACAGTCGGATGCGCAAATTTTACCGCCCGAATCCCTGTGAAAGAGACACTCCCCTTTCGCGCAATCCGCCGAGGTTTCGCATTTGGAACCGTTGGCCTTCCTGACTGGATAAATGGAACAAACTCCCGCTATTTCGTCCGCCGAGAGCGATCGCTTGGAGGTTTCCCCCAGATTGATTTTGTAATACATCGTACTCATGTTTGACAAGGAGTGGTTCAACCCTAAAAAGTGTCCTATTTCGTGAGTCGCAACGTTTTGAATATCCATATAATCATCGGCGCACTCCGCTAATGCGCTCCATTTGTAACCTCTTTCAGGGTCGGCGTTCATTATCACGTCGGCCTCGAAAATCGATCCGCTTGCGCCGTCGTATATGGGCATTGTCAGCGATATGCCTTTGTTCCATTCCGCCGGCCAGTTTTTATCCGCGACTGTAAAAAGATTTACTGAATCGTATTTGCCGGAAAAGCCGTTGAAATCCTCCGATCCCATTTCGACGAATCCGCCGAATTGAGCTTTAAAATACGAGCATTCGACTTCCTCCCAAGCGGCAAAAGCTCCTTTAATAGCTTCCGCGGCCAAAATCGTATCGACGTCGCTTTTATAATTAATTCCGTAATACCAAACCGGAGAAAAGTTTTCAGCCGGCCAATACAATGGAGAATGGGTGGGGTAAGTCGATTCAACCCTTGTAAACCCGCATAAAAAAATAAAAAGCAATGCAATCGGCAAAAGAAGCGTTATGCTGCGCGGCGTTTTCTTAAGACGGCGGGCTTTCATATGAAAAATTTTTTCCAAACGAAGAAAATTCATTTTTAATCTCTTTGAAAATATCAAACGACTCCTAGACTATTTAATCTTATTATGGGGGGTATATCAATTAGCAAAATTACCACGGCTCCAATACGTATAATTACCCATTCGCATTAAAGCCGTTTTGTAGTTTAATTAATTGACTTAATTATCAACTTCAATGAACATCGTTTCATTGATTAGTTCTTTTTTACTGTCGAAACGAGGCGGCTTTAAATGTTTTATTTTACCGGATACGTCGTTCTTCCAGTTTTTTCTGGTTTGGTAACCGCCGCTCTCGCCGTTTACGCGTACAAAAAAATTAAATTTCCAGCAGCGCCCCCCGTTTTCTGGATGATGGTAGGACTTGCGGCGTGGTCTTTCGGCTATGCGTTCAATCTTTCCGCGACCGCGGTGGATTTGAAAGTTTTAGGAACTATTATTTCCTCTCTGGGAGCTCAGACGCTCGGAGTGGCCGCTTTTATCATGTGCGTTATAGTAGCCGGATATTCTTCAATATTAACCAAAAAATTCGTCGTCGGAATTTCCATTATTCCGACCGCAATCGCGATTCTCATAATTACCACGCCTTTCCATCAATTGCTGCGCTACGATTTCGGCATCCGAGAGCAAAACTCGTTGTTATTATTAACTTTTAAAACCGCTCCGCTTTACAGCGCGCAGGTATTTTATCCAACGCTTATTATCTTGGCGGGATTATTATTCCTTGCAATTTCCTTCCCCAGGTCGGACGAAATGGAGAGGAAGGCTATTGGATTGATTTATTTAGCCACGCTTATTTCGATCGCCTTCAACTTTCTGCCTCTAACGCCGGTAAAAGGATTTTTGCCGGTTACATCCGTATTTTGGTTTGTAGGCGCATGCTATGCTCTTGCTATTTTTAAATATAAAATGCTGGATTTGCTGCCCATTGCGCGCGACAAACTGTTTGAAATTCTTCCCGACCCCGTGTTGGTTGTTAATAACGAAGGAAACATTGCGCAGGCAAACAAATCCGCGGGCAAAATGTTTAACTTCGCATTAAGCCCCGTCAACCCTTTAAAAATCGCCGATATTTTCGCCGACAGACCCGAAATTTTGTCGGCTATCGCCGAACTCCCAGACTATTTAGTAGATAAAGCGATAAAAGAAAAATCGAGCGGGATAAGCTGGCATATCGTAATAGCGCCTGTAATCGCCAAGGGAAGGAATAAAAAAGGTTCGCTAATAACGATGCGCGATATAAGCGAACTGGCAAAAGCCGAGGAAACCGCCCGATTGGCTCAGATAGAGGCCGAGAAGGCAAGCGCTCAGAAGACGCGCTTTTTAAGCATGATAAGCCATGAAATGCGGACGCCGCTGCACTCGATGCTCGGATCGGCGGAACTGCTAAGCGACACAAAGCTAGACGAAAATCAGCGCGCCTACCTTAATTTGTTCATAAGATCGGGAGCCGCGCTTCGCGTTCTTCTCGACGACGCGCTCGATTTGTCGTTGATTGAAGAGGGACGTCTGCGTCTTTCGGACGTCGATTACGCGGCGGAAGAAATTATGGACGAATTGAAATCTCTGTTTTCTTCTCAATTTGAAAAAAAAGGACTTTACTTAAAGATTGTAAAATCCGACGACCTGCCTTCGGCGCTGCGGGGCGATAAGAGAAGAATAATTCAAATACTTACAAACCTTGTGGGCAACGCTCTTAAATACACGGAATCCGGAGGCGTCGAAGTCGTTTTAAAGCGAGAAGAGATGACTTTCAGGATAGACGTCGGCGACACGGGCGTAGGAATTCCCTCCGACAAATTAACGGTTATTTTCGAGCCTTTTATACGTTTGTCCGACAAAGAAAATAAAACCGGCAAAAGCGCGGGGCTAGGTTTGTGGATTACGAAGAACCTTGTTTGCGCTATGAACGGAGAGATTCGAGCCGTTGCCGGCAAAGCCGGAGGAACCGTTTTTGAAATCCGCCTTCCATTGATTCTTGCCGAAAGACCGGATTGTCTCGCTCCGGAAGTAGATGCAAGACGGCGGCAAAAAACCTTTTCCAACCTTCGAATTCTGGCGGTTGACGACGTTCCCGAAAATCTTATGATTTTAAAATTTTACATGAACGATGTTAATGTTTTGATAAGCGAAGCGGAAAATGGACGCGAAGCGATTAAACTTTTTTCGGAAGAAAGATACGACATAGTTCTCCTGGATATTCAGCTTCCCGACATGCTCGGAACGGAAGTCGCGGCCAAAATGAGACAAATCGAGAAAGAGCGCGGATTACAGAAAACCCATATAATAGCGGTTTCGGCGGACGCATACGAAAAAGCCGCCAAAACGGCCGTGGAATCTGGATGCGATTTGTACTTGACGCGCCCGCTTTCTCGGGAAGATTTGCTCAGAACGCTTTCGCAACTACCGAAGAATGAAAATAAAACAAACGCAACTATGGTCGATTTAACGAAAAAAGCGAAGGAAAGAGTCGCCGTCTTGGCTTGGGAGGCCTTTTATTCATCGAAAGCGAGAGAGGGGCAAAAAACCGCAACGGCCGGACATTCTTTAAAAGGTATTGGAATGACGTTTCAATTGACGGAAGTTGAGGAGATTGGAGCAAAAATAGAATCGTCGGCCAAGAAAGGCGATTTAATTGAAGCGGGAAGGCTCGCCGAATTATTACTGAATCGTCCGAAGTCTTCGGACTAAACGCCTGATTTGCGAGAAAAAACCTTGTTATCCTTATATTTATATTTTAAAGAAACAAGTTCCGCCACTGTATCTACTTTCAATTTTTTACGAAGGCTTTCTCTGTGCTTTTCTACGGTGCGAACGCTTATACCCAGTCTGTAGGCCATTTCCTTATTGCGCAATCCCTCGCCAATAAGATGGAGCACTTCGCGCTCTCTGTCCGACAACTCTTCATGGTCTTTGTCCGAATCGGACTTTTCGTTAAACGAGACCAACGATTCAACAATACGAGGCGAAATATAACGCCGCCCTTGAAGCGCTTCATGAATCGCCGTTTTAAGTTCGGCGGGAGAGGACTTTTTTAAAGTGTAACCGTCCAGCCCCGCGGCCATGCCCTCGGATATTTCTATCGGGTCGGACGATGTTGTGAGAGCTATAATTTTTATTTCGGGGCGTTTGGCCTTTATCAGCTTAGCGGCCTCTATTCCTCCCATCACCGGCATTATCAAGTCCATTAGAATGACGTCAACAGCCGCGCGGCCCGCTAAATCGACCGCCTCCGCTCCGTTGGACGCTTCTGCCGCCACTTCGATTCCTTCAAACGACGAAAGAAAATACACCACCGCGGCCCGAATCAACTCCTCGTCCTCAACGACCGCAACCTTTATCGGCTTTGAAGAAATCGTTTCCATTAATAAATCTCAAGTAAATTTTAACTAAATATGAATTTAATATAAAAGTTCATATTTATACTGTCAAGGAGATTGCGTTAAACGCCTCGACGCTAATAAAAACTTTTCCCTTTTTGAGATTTAAAGCACCGGCTCTAAGCGCGATAAAACTTACCAGCGAAAAAATTAAAACAATACCGAAGCGTTAAAGCCGGCCTAACAATTTGCCGTCGTTTCCCGTAAGTACTTTTACGTATTTAAATTTCGTATTTTTGCCAATTGTAGGATTCGCGCGAAAGCGTTTATATGGAATCGTGGATCGGGAGAAAACGACTCGGCATACAGACTATTGCAGCGAGAAAGACGTATTGCGTTCGATAGGTTGCGCGGAAACAAAGAGATGAAGATTGTTTTTGAAATCGTAATCGCTTAACTCAATAAACCAAGGAGAGAAAAATGAACAGAAAAATTATTGCAGCGGCTCTAATAATTGCGGCGATGGGATTCGCGGCATTCTCTTGCGGAAGCGAGGGAATCAAGACGCCGGATAACGCTAAAATAACCCAGCTTCCCTGCTCGAACTGCTCGCCGGGCACCGGCGGTCTGCAAATAGGTTTGTGGGCGGCGCCTTATTTCGACAGATTGACCGTTAATCTCGACACGTCGCCGTCTTTCACTCGCACGTTCGACGTAACAAACGGAACCTTTGTAAACCAACAGTTCGTAAATATTCCGGTCGGAACGAGTCTGACGCTGACGCTCCAAGGCAAACCGGCGGTCGGAGAACCGGATGAAGACATGACGGTGGCCAGCGCCACGGTAAATAACATTACCATCTCGGCCGGTCAAATTACTTACGTTAGCGGCATAACCGTGCAGCAGCTTTGGGGACGCGTTTCGGTAACCGCCAGTTTCCCTGAAAACGATTTTCACGTTGCGGACATCGCATATATTGAAGTTACATTCACCGGCCAACGCGTGCCGACGGGAGCCAAATTCTACCTCGGAGCTCCTTCCGGCAATCCCGCCCATGCCGCTTCGCAGGACTCAAGTCTTGATAATAAAATAATGCTCCCGTACGGCGGTCAACGATATATAATGGTTAAATCCTTTACGGTCGGCGGCCTTCCTCTGCACCAAAACATAGTTCCATCGTTGCCGTTCGCCGTCTATGATGAAGACTCCGCCAGCGTTATTGTTCAAATGCTAAACACGACTGGCGAAGGCAGACTTGACCTGACGGGAGGCTCCTGTACTCCGGACTGCACTGGCAAGACCTGCGGCTCCGACGGCTGCACCGGCGTCTGCGGCGGATGCAGGCCAGACGAGACCTGCGACGTTACCGGCAACTGCGCAGCCATTTAAAATTAACCATTTTGCCGAGAAGCTCCCGCGCGGGATAATTTTTTAATCCTGCGCGGGCTTTTTTTTAACTTAGAAATACGGCAGCAACTTCGCAACGACGACGGCGCAGTTGTAAGGCAAAGTTCAACGGCTGAAAAGATAGCTGGTTGCACAGTTTATTGACATTGTAATTATCCTTCTGTATAATTAATTTGATATGCTGGCGATAGGGAAATGTATTGTAGCTAATATGCAAAGACCTTTATGCCCAAGCGCAAACGGTTCGTTGCTTAGCGGTTATAGCTCTTTTCTTATCGTTGTTATTACGGCGCAGGCAAGTCGCATCGCTTCTATTTCGACGCTAAAAGGCGGATGAAAAGCTATTTAAAACGGTAATTTATGAAGCTGAGCTCAATTCAAAACTCAAGAGAGACGCCTGAAACTTCAGGGCAAAAGTCGGTATATATCCGGCTCTCGTTGACCGATAATTGCAACTTGCGCTGTCTTTATTGCAACCCGCAAGGCTGCAAAATAAAAGAGCATGCTCTTCCTTTGAACAATTCTGAAATCATTGAATTATTACAAATAATCGACGCCTTGATTCCAATCAGGAAGCTTCGCCTGACCGGAGGAGAACCGCTGTTGAGGGTCGAGTTGATAAGGCTTATTGCCCGACTTCGCGAAAATTTACCGAATATCGAGCTTACTCTTACAACCAACGGCATAAATTTATCCCAACACGCTAAAAGCCTGAAATCCGCCGGTTTGGATAGAGTAAACGTGAGTCTCGACAGCCCGCGTCGAGATCGTTACCGCCTTATCACGGGAGCCGACGCGCTTTGCCAAGTTGTCGAGGGCATCCAAGCCCTCAATAGCGCCGGTTTTGCAGGAACCAAAATAAATACAGTACTTTTGAGGACATACAACGGCGACCATTTGGCGGAGCTGGTTGAATTAGCGTCCAGCCTCGGCTGCGAACCGCGATTCATAGAACTAATGCCTATCGGCCCCGGACAGGGACTTTATTCTAACGAACATCTCTCCGCCGCGGAAGCTCTCGAAATCCTTAAAAAGAATTATCCGAGCGTTCACCCGATTGGCGTTCAGGGAACCGCAATGCGCTACAGCCTGACGAACGGCAAAATTATTCGCAATCTTGGAATTATTGCAGCCGTATCGCGCCCATTTTGCTCGACATGCGACCGGTTGCGTTTGGACTCGTTCGGAATGTTGTTTACATGTCTTAGACAAGATAATGGCGAGTCCCTTGCAAAGGAACTGCGCGAAGGAAACCGCGAAGGCCTCCGTCATCGCATTGCCGCCATAATTGAAGCTAAAAAGCCTATGCGGCAGTCTTGGCCCGACCGTAGAATGGCAATCATCGGAGGCTGACCGTGAAACCCTGCATTTCGCATGAAGAGGCTCTGGAGCGGGTGATAAGCCGGGCTTTGCCGCGCGAAGCCGTTCGAGTTCCCATCGCCGACGCGGCGGGTTGCGTCGCGGCGGAGTCCATCGCGTCCCATGAGAATTTTCCATCCTTTAACCGCGCAATGATGGATGGATACGCCGTCCGTTTGTCGGATGCGGGCGCGAATCTGCGGGTAACCGGAGAAATCGCCGCCGGAGCATGGACGCCGCAAATGCCTCCTATTGGGGAATGTCTTGAAATAATGACCGGCGCTCCCGTTCCCGAAGGCTGCGAAGCCGTCGTTCAGTTTGAGCGGACGCGGCGCGACGGCGAGGATGTTCGCCTGCCCGTAACAATCCGGCCCGGTCAGAATATTGCCGCCGAGGGAAGCGAATGCGCGCGCGGTCAAATCGTAATTGAAGCCGGAACGCAGATAACGCCGCTAATCATCGCCGCCTTAGCCGCATTGGGCGAAAAAGAGGTCGCGGTATGGAAACGGCCTTCTATGGCAATCATAACGACAGGCGACGAAGTAACGGGATGCGAAACGCAGCCAAGCCAAGGGAAAATCCGCGATTCCAACGGCCCAATGTTGGAGGCGCTGGCGAAAGAAGCGGGAATTTGGGACATACGCCGCGTCCATTCGGAAGACTCTCTTGATAAACTAGCGGAGACGCTTGAGGCGTTCTCGGACATTGATATTTTCGTGTTATCAGGCGGCGTCTCGATGGGAAAACATGACCTCGTTCCCATAGCGGTGAAAAAGTGGGGAGCCGAAGAAGTTTTTCATAAAGTCTGGCAGAAACCGGGAAAGCCCCTGTTTTTTGCGGCAAAAGAGAATAGCCTGATTTTCGGGCTGCCGGGCACGCCGATGGGCAGTCATTTATGTTTTCACCGTTACGTGCGCGCCGCCATCCGCGGCAAGATGGGCTTGCCCGCGTCGGTTGACCGCTTTATAGGAAAACTGGCGGCGCCGCTTGTATATAACAGCGACCGCTTTCTTTTCGTTCCGGCGCGAGCGACATGGACGGGCGAATACTGGGAAATCCTTCCTGCGAAGGGAAAAGGTTCTTCCGACCTTTTTTCGCCCGTAAGCTCCAACGCCCTGCTGCATCTTCCGGAGGGGGATGCGCGTCTAAACGTCGGAGATACGGTTAGATTTGAAAGGTTGAAACCCTAATGAGCCGACTGACTCATGTGGACGAACAAGGGCGCGCTCGTATGGTGGACGTAGGAGAAAAACCCGTTACGTTGCGCCGGGCTGCGGCCAGCGCCCGCCTGTCCACGACCGAAGAAGTTATTAAGCTGATAAGCTCCGGAGGCCTGCCCAAAGGAGACGCTCTCGCAGCGGCTCGTTTGGCCGGCATCATGGCGGCCAAGCGTACGTCCGAGCTTATTCCTTTGTGCCATCCGCTTAATCTCGATACCGTGAGCGTCGATTTTACGCTTGAACCAAGCGCGGTTTTAATCCGGTCGGAAGTTCGCTGCCACGCCAAAACCGGAGCCGAGATGGAAGCGTTGGTTGCGGCGTCGATTGCCGCCCTGACTATATACGATATGGTCAAATCCGCGGATAGATATATGACCGTTGAAAAAGTGCGACTTGAAGAAAAAGAAGGCGGTAAAAGCGGTCATTTCGTCCACGACAAGACGAGAGGCGACAAATAATGACAAACTCAATAATTTCAGGCCGCGTAATTTCGGTGTGCGCAAGCGCGACGCGCGGACCCAAAAAAGCAGCGGATTCAATTGAATTGCTGCGCGGACACGGCGTAGCCGGAGATATTCACGCAGGCGCATGGCATCGTCAGCTTAGCCTGCTGGCGAGCGAACGCATCGACGAACAGCGCGCCGCTGGGTTGAGTCTTGAGCCCGGCGCCTATGGCGAAAACATTGTAACCAAAGGAATCGACCGGAAAGACGCCGCGATAGGGCGTCGGCTGCATATCGGAGAGCGGGCTGTAATCCAGATTACTCAACACGGCAAGCATTGCCCTAAGCCATGTCAAATACAAATACAAACCGGTCAATGTATCATGCCTGTGGACGGGCTTTTCGCGCGGGTAATTAGATCCGGAATAGTTAAGCCGGGAGACGCTATTTCAACCGATCCGCAGCTTGACCGCTACCGTTTCGCGGTATTAACATTAAGCGACAAAGGTTCGCGCGGAGAGCGCGAGGATGAATCGGGGCCGTTGGCGGTCGAGATTCTTCAGGCTCATATCGACGGAATTTTAGTCGAATCAAGCATGCTTCCAGACGACAGGCAGTCCATCGAACGCAAACTCGCCGACCTCTGCGACGACAAAATATGCGACTTAATCGTAACGACCGGCGGAACCGGATTGTCGCCTCGCGACGTAACGCCGGAAGCCACGCAGGCGGTTTGCGATCGAACGATTCCGGGCATAGCGGAGGCCATACGCGCGGCGGGTCTGGCGTACACCCCTCGCGCTATGCTGTCGCGGGCGGTAGCCGGACAGCGAGGGCAGACAATCATCCTGAACCTGTCGGGCAGCCCTAAAGCAGTTAAAGAACAACTAGGTATTGTAACTCCCGTCCTGTTGCACGCTCTTGAAACGTCGACGGGAATAGCAATGGAATGCGCGCGGCGCTAACCGTAAGGGAAGGCCGTTAAACAAAATACAAACACTGTTGAACCTTGGATGTTATCAAGGAAAGGAGCGTAGCCATGAGCTTTGGATATATGGGTCGGATTTTGGACGTGGATTTGTCCCGCGGGACGTGCACAACCATGCCGCTCAACGACGAAGTCAAGCATTACATCGGCGGCAAAGGCTATTGCGCAAGACTGGTCTATGACATGACCGAACCGGGCATTGATCCGCTTGGCCCCGATAACCCGCTGGTGTTCGGCACCGGACCGTACACGGGAACTTTCGGACTGCAGTCCTGTCGTTTTGCGGTCGCCGCGAAATCTCCCCAGACGGGAATATTGGGAAACGGCGCATGCGGCGGGGATTTTGCCATCGCAATGAAACGGACGGGTTATGATTTTATCATTATCCGCGGCAAAGCCGACCGTCCAGTTTATCTTGACGTAACGGAAGATAAGGCAGAAATTAAAGACGCCGCTCATCTTTGGGGTATGAAAGCGCAGGAAGTTCAGAAACAATTCCCCAAAGCAGCGCGCGCCGCCGTCATCGGCCCAGCGGGCGAAAATCAGGTTCTCTACGCCGCTATCGTTTCCGACGACCGAGTCGTCGGGCGCTCTGGCATGGGCGCCGTAATGGGTTCAAAAAAACTCAAAGCCGTCGTCTGCCAAGGAAAAAAGAAAGTAGAAATCGCCGATCCAGAAAAATTCAAAAACCTGAACAAATGGCTGGCGGACTACTACGGCAACCACACCGTTACGGGCGGCATTCTCCCTTCTCTTGGAACCGCCAACCTTGTAATGGCTACGAACAGCCGCAATATCCTGCCCACCCTTAACTTCCAAAAGGGGAATCACGAGCTGGCTTGGAAAATCAGCGGCGAACAGATGCGGGACGAATGTCTTGAAAAACGCGGCGGCTGCACCGCTTGCCCAATTCACTGCGGCAGGGTTGTTCGCCGCCTCAAAGGAGAACATGCGGGAACTACGACCAAAGGACCCGAGTATGAAACGCTGGCGCTGATGGGAAGCAATCTCGGCGTGTTCGACCTCGGCGCCGTCGTTCAATTTAACGAAATAGCCGACGAGATGGGACTCGATACGATTTCTTTGGGCGGAACATTATCTTGGGCGATGGAGGCCGAGCAGCGCGGCGTCTGGCGCAGCGGCCTGAAATTTGGAGACGTGAAAGGAATCGAAAAAGCCATTGAAGACATCGCCTATCGGCGAGGCATCGGGGAAGAATTGGCTGACGGTTCGCGCCGCCTTTCCCAGAAATACGGCGGAGAGGATTTTGCCATTCACGTCAAAGGCCTTGAGATCGCCGGATACGACCCCCGCGGATGCTACGGCCAGGGGCTTGAATACGCGACCGCCACGCGCGGCGGCGATCACATCAACGGAGCGACCATGTTCTTCGAGGCGACGGGAGCTCTTTCGATTGATCCGTTGTCCGTCAAAGCCAAACCGGAGTTCGTTATTTTACAGCAAAATCTAATCGCGGTTATTAATGCGATGATTACCTGCACCTTCTCCGCCTACGCGGTTATCCCTTCAATCGCCGGCGAACTAAACCCTCAAGGTCCGGTTTACCGCGGACTCGCGGCCGTTCTGAAGAATTCCGGCCCGCTGATGCAAGTAGTTTTAAAACTAAAGCCCTTCATGCCCGTGCTGTGGTACGAGCGTTATTTAGGATACGTTACCGGCGAGAAATACACATTAGGCCGCATCTTGGAAACCGGAGAGCGCAACTTCAACATGGAACGTTTGTTCAACGTGCGGGAAGGCGTTACGGCCAAAGACGATACGCTGCCGGGACGCATTCTTAACGAACCGTTGTTTGAGGAGCAAAAAGGCGGCGTTCCGCTGTCTGAAATGCTGCCTCGCTATTACAAAACAAGAGGCTGGGATACAAACGGCAGACCGACCGAGAAAACCCTTGACCGTTTGCAGATCAGGAGGTAACCAATGGCTACATTCTACCCCCATTTCAGATTGGCAAAAAAAATGGGCGCGCACGAATTTAATTGGCCTGTGGCCTCGGTGAAAGAATTTATCCAGCGCGGAACTGATGAATTTGGCGACGTCTTTACGGAGGAACTGGAGCGTTCCACCATTCTTGTGAATGGTCGCGCGGCGCACTATTTAAAAGGTTTGAACACGCCTCTTACCGATAAAGACAAGATCTCGACCCTAAACTGGCAGAAGTCGCCTGAAAATCAAGTAAAATGAACGCTTCTATTGCGAGCAAGGACGCGGACTCGACCGTTATGCCGCCGGACAACGCGCGAATAAAAGAATTTCCAGTATGAGAGCCGGCGTTCTTGCTCGCTTAGAGCGGCTCAAATACGGCGCGGCAATTCTGCCGATAACCGTAATGGCGCTTTGTTTTTTAGGAATATTGTCGTTTGCATGTTCATCCCCGAATAAGGCGAAGCCCGAACCCGTTGTAATTATGACGATAACGACAAGCCTTGCGGACAGCGGGTTGATGGATGAAATCACCAAGCAATTTAAGGCGCAACCGAGAGGTTACGCCGTAAATGTCGTGGCCGTGGGAAGCGTCCAATCGTTGGCGATGGCAAAAAAAGGAGAAGCCGATATTGTAATCGCGCACGATCCGAAGGCGGAGGCGGCCTTCCTTTCAGAAAAAAAAGAATGGGTTCGCATTCCGCTTATGACCAGTCGATTCGTGCTGCTGGGGCCGGATAAAGATCCGGCTAAAGCGGCTGGTTCCGCAAATTCAGTTGAGGCGTTTAAGCGAATTGCCGCGGCCAAAGCGCTATTTGTTTCAAGAGGAGACAAATCAGGCACGCATTCTTTGGAAACGGCGATTTGGAAAGACGCGAACATTGTTCCCAATTCTGCATGGTATAAAGAATCCGGAAGCGGGATGGGCGCTTCTCTACGTTTAGCGGACGAGTTGGGAGCTTATATACTGACCGATTTTCCAACGTACGCGATGAATCGTTCTTCGCTCGCCCTCAAGATTGTCTTGGATAACGATCCGAGGCTGGTAAATCATTATTCAATTCTTGTCGCAGAATCGGCTGCAAATACTTCCGAAAAAGCCAAGGCTTTGGAATACGCCCAATTTTTGCTGTCGCCCAAAATCATGGAACTCATTGGCCGATATGGTCTTGACCGTTTCGGAGAACGCCTTTTCCTGCCTGCAGCCGCTGCTGAACCGCTTGATAAACCTGTAAAACAAGAACCGACTCCATGATAGATTGGGTTGTACTAGGTTCTGAAGTCTGGGCAATCGCCGCCTTATCGTTGCGAGTTTCCCTGACGGCGGTCTTTTTCGCCGCAATTATTGGCGTACCTTTGGGGGCGTGGGTATCGCTTTCGCGATTTAAAGGCCGTACGTTGCTTCTAGCCATACTGAACACGCTGATGGGGCTGCCTCCTGTAGTGGCCGGACTTTTGGTAATGATGTTGTTATGGCGCGGCGGTCCGTTAGCTTCGTTGAAGTGGCTGTACACGCCGAACGGCATGTCAGTAGCGCAAACGATTATCGCCCTGCCGATTGTGGCCGCGCTTTCGGCCAGCGCCTTTCTACAGATACCCATGAAAGTTAGGCGGCAAGTGCAAGCCCTGGGCGCAACGCGTTTACAAACCTTCCGCCTGCTCTCTAACGAAGCGAAACTCGGACTTTTTGCGGCTGTTCTTGCGGCCTTAGGTCGAGTATTGTCGGAGGTGGCTTCGGTTATGATGGTCGGAGGAGACATTCGGGGCGAAACCCGAGTTCTGACGACAGCCATAACTTTTGAGGCGCGTCAGGGGAACTTTGAGAAAGCGTTGTTTCTCTCGTTGGCGCTCATGCTGCTGACGTTCATAATCAGCGGTTATTTAACGTGGCTTCAATTCAGGACGAAGAAACTGTGATAAACCATGCCAAAACCATTAATTGAATTACGACGGGTAAAATTGGCATGGCCGAGTTTTCAACTTGAAATCGACCATTTGGAAGTCTTCGCCGGAGAAACCCTAAGAATAACCGGCTCAAACGGCTCCGGTAAAACCACCCTTCTTTATATTCTGCATCTGCTTCGCAAGCCCCATTTGGGAGAAGTTTATTTTGACGGCCAACCCGTTTGTTTTTCCAATCGTTCGGCGCTGTTAAAGCTCCGCCGTAATATCGGCTCGATTCTTCAGGAGCCCGCGCTGCTTCGCGGGCGGGTGATTGACAACGTCGCGCTGCCGTTGACGCTTCGCGGAATCGGTAAGAAGGAAGCCTGCCTTAAAGCGATGCCGTGGCTGGAGCGAATGGGGCTTGACGAGATGGCGCGCAGGCCGATAGAAACGCTTAGCGGGGGGCAGGCGCGGCGCGCCCTGTTTGCGCGCGCTTTGATAACCCGCCCAAGACTTCTTCTTTTAGACGAGCCTTTTTCAGGATTGGACCGCGAATGGCGGGCGTCCATGCGCAGCGAATTACGCTCGCTCGTCCGGGACGAAAAGATTGGACTAGCGTTGGTCTCGCATGACGAAGAGGACGACGCTCTTCTTGGAGATCGCCGCTTGGAACTGGTCAACGGGCGAAAGCGCGCCGATTTATAACGGCTTCTAAAAGCGTTATCGTAATTCACAATTACAGCGCGTCATTGATAGGTGAGGCGAAAGCGTGTTTCCGCCTTACTAATTTGCGGAGACGCGTTCCATGCCGCAAAAAACAAGAGCGCTTCCGGATTTAATTCGTCCGCAGAGCGTCAGACCGCAATATTTAGCCAAGGCAAGAGCTTCATGCGTAGGAGCGGCGCGCGTTACGCATAACGGTATGCCCGTTAGGGCAAGTTTGGTAATCATGTCCAAATGCAGTCTGCCGGTCGTGAATACGGACAAGCGCCCCAAATCGCGCCCGTCTAAAAATGCGGCGCCTATAACGCGGTCCATCGCGTTATGCCGGCTGACGTCGTCGGCGGCGTAAATAAGCCTCTTTCCGTCAGACAACGCCGCGGAGTGAACTCCTCCGGCTTTTCTGAAGGTTTCGGACTGCTTCGCAAACTGGAAGAACTGGCTCGCAATATCTGAGAGCGTCATAAGCTCCCCTCGCCTATCCGGCGCGTCCGGCGCGGGCTGCATCAGGCTGATAAAATGCGTTACAGGGTCAATCTCCGGCGCTCTTTCGCGCAAAAGGCGGGCGCGCTCCATTTGCTCCGGCGGAGTATTCAGAACGGCCTTAACAGTCCGGTTGTCCGAACAAAGTTCAAGCGATACTAAGTCTCCCCTTTTGCTTAAGTAACCCTCGCTTACGAGAAAGCCTACGGCAAGCCTTTTCATATCGACAGGAAGGCACTTCAGACTTTGCAAAAAGCTGCCGTTTACGAACAGCTCCAAAGAAGTCTCGCGCACAAGAAGGTCTTCTATCGCCTCGACCCGCCCGCCTTCCATACGCCACATAGCTTCGGCTTTAATAAAATCGCTCATTGCGCGTCATTTCCTAAAATCGGCAACCGCGGACGTTCAGACCGTCCGAGCCTACTCCCTAAACGTTTGGCCGTGGATGTTCGGCGTTTGCCCTGTAATACGAGCAAGTTCGTCTAGGTGGATTGCTTCGTTGATATTATAATAAGTTTGCGAATCGAAGAATTCCATCGGAGGAAATTCGACGTCTAACTCGTCGAAGACGGAGCATATTTTCCGTCCGCCGGCTGATAAATACGCTTCTATGACCGGCAAGGCTGACCGAGCGTAAAGCGCAAATAGAGGCTCCAACCCCTTGACCGAACGCGGCGTTACAGCTTGCGCGCCGAATTTCCACTCCGCCAGCGTTTGCATAGCATTCTGAGTTATTAAAGGCATGTCGCAAGCCATAACCAGAATGCGCTCGCTTCGACTATGCCTTAAGGCTGTGGCGATGCCTTCAAGCGGTCCCCGCCCCGGCTTGTCGTCGGGATAAACCGGAACGCCCAGAAAAGCGTACAAGGACGGCTCGTTCGCGACGAGCATAAGCTCGGAAAACAGGGGAGACGCCAATCTGACAAGGCGCGCAACAAGAGTTTCGCCGCCCAGTTCGATAAGACCCTTTTGAGTCCCTCCGAGCCTCGAACCCTTACCGCCCGCTAAAATTGCGCAACCTGTCTGCGTCTGCATGAATATGCTTTGGGGTTGTAAGACTTCGCCTCTTTGTCGGCGGTTTAATTCCTTAAAGGCTACTTTCGACGCGCCGGACGCCGATCGTCCGTAAACGAACGGACGCAAAGTCAACGCGGTTGAATAGCTCGGGCTTAAGTGTGATCGTTCTGCTGAACCGGCATGTTCTCGTTGATGAATGCAATTATAATCACGCCCAGCGATACCAGACCGACGCTCACCACCAATTCATTCCATTTCGGCGCATAGGTTGACGCTTCGGTAAACATACCGATAATGCTCACGTTGATTCGGTTAAGCACAACGCCCAGAACCACCAGCGTCGCAGCGGCGAAAAGACGACCGGCGTGGTAGCGCACCGCGGGCGTCAGCAGCATTATTGCCGGCAGCAGCAAACCCAGTCCCACTTCCGCCATGAACGAGAACGACTGCAGCGAGCCTTCGCCGATATACGAAAGTTTGCCGCGGACGGCAAGATCGATAAGCCGCGCCACAAACGCGATAAGCAGAACCCAAGGAAACGGCTTGGCCAAATCGCCCAACAACTTAATATCCAAGGGATGTTTCAGCAGTTTTGAAGTGAGAATCGCTTCGAATATCACCATGCCGAACCCTACGGAAATTGCGGTCAGCAAAAAGTGCACCGGAATAATTGGAGACCACCACAACGAGTGCAGCCGATGCCCCATCAAAAGGAACAGCGACCCCAAAGACGATTGATGCAGGGTTGAAAGAATGATGCCCAACACAATCATAATGGGCATTATTTTGCGAACCAACGCTAACGGCCCCTTCATGCCCAGCCGTTCAAGCGGCATAGGCAGAAATTCCACAAAGAGAACCGTCGTGTATATAATGACGCACCAAGCGACTTCAAACATGACGGAATGGATGTTCCACATATATATAGGATGATAAATGAACCACGGAAGTCCCAAGTCGCCCAAGAGACCGACAATGGCCAATATGTAGCCTATGAAGGCGGTTACGATGGCGGGTCTTAAGAATCGGTGAAAACGACCTTTTCCTACGACTTCGACATAAAACGCCATAACGAACCCGCCCGCGGCCAGCGCAACGCCGCTCATCATATCGAAACCTATCCACAGGCCCCAAGGGAAAGAGTCCTTAAGGTTAGTCGCGGCGCCTAGACCGACTGCAAACCGGTAGGCGAGCATCGCTAGCCCGACGAAGGCCAAAGCCAGCAGCGTTACGCGCGCCGGCGTAATGGGAAATTTCCAGCCTTTTAATAAGTTCGTCGCCATTAGTTACCTCTTTTCCATCGGCGCGGAGTTGTTCTTTTTCTCTTCGGCCAACTTCTTTTTACGAGCATTGAACCAGTAAAGCGCGCTCAAAGATGCGCCCAGCCCCATCACCCACCAGGGCAAAACATGAAGCACCCTGTCGGCGTGGACGGAGCGGACTTCTTCGCCAACCATAGGGAACCCCAGAGAGGCAAACGGTACGGCCGCCATATAAAACACGCCGGTGCCGCCCGCTTCCTTTTCGCCGTAAATATGATTGACATACTGTTTGGGATTATCCGCTATGCGCTTGCGAGCCTCCGCCAGCATCGCGTCCCGCGGGCCGTATTGAAGAGCGCCCGTCGGACATGTGGACACGCAAGCCGGTTTTTTCCCGTGGGCGACTCGCTCGTCGCAGCCGGTGCACTTGCGGACGTAGGGAGCCAGGGCGGTCCATTGGTATTTAGGAATTTGCCAAGGGCAGGCAAGCATACAGTAGCGGCAGCCGATACACTTGGACGCGTCATAGGTAACGGCGCCGGACGCCTGACGATTCAACGCGCCTACGGGACAGGCCGAAACGCAAGCCGGCTCTTCGCAGTGCATACAGCCGTGCTTGGTAAATACCCACTTAAGACCTTCGGAAGTCTCTACTTCGTGGTATTTCACAAGGGTAAACGTGTCGGCTGAAAGGGCGGGAGGATTTTGGTAACCGGGTCCGCCGAAGAAGGCGGTTGATTCGGCCTTCTGTTCGTTCCATTGCTTGCAGGCGACTTGACAGCCGCGGCATCCCATACATTTTGTAGTGTCGATAAGAACAGCATTGCAGGTTAAGGCGTCGCTCATTAGAATTCTCGTTCTTTCTTCCGTTACGCGATTCAGGCTTTGGCCACGTCGCAGAGGAACACTTTGTATTCGGGAATGGTCGTATTAGCGTCGCCCACGTGAGGAGTCAGCAGGTTGGCGCTGTCGCCGGTGGCGATGCCGGAATACCCGTAATGCCACGGCATACCAATCTGATGCACAATCTTACCGTTAATCTTGAAGGGCTTGAAACGCTTTGTAACGACCACATAGGCTATTAATTCGCCGCGGGCGGACATGACTTTGGCTTTTCCGCCGTGTTGCAGACCTTTCGCCGCGGCCAGTTCCTCGGACACTTCAATGAACATGTCAGGCTGCAACTCCGCCAGCCATGGAAGGTTGCGGGTCATGGCTCCGGCCTGCCAGTGCTCGGACAAACGATAGGTGGTTCCAACAATTGGATATTTATCCGCAACGCCGGTCTCTTTGGCTCGGTTGCGCCATGCCGCTATATCCGTAGCGGGATTGAACTGCTGGCCGTTCAACAGATTGACGACAGGCGATTCGTACGGCTCGTAGTGTTCGGGGAAGGGACCGTCGTTGAGAGCCGGAGAAAAAAAGTAGGCGAAGCCTTCGGCGGTCATAATATAAGAGTAGCGTCCCGCGTCGCCGCTTGCCATAGGAGGCCACGGGCCGTCGGGAACGTCGCCTTCCCAAGCTTTTTTCTCGGCGTTCCATCTCACAACCCACTTTTGGGAATTGTAGGGCTGTCCCGATGGATCGCAGGATGCGCGGTTATAAAGGATGCGGCGGTTCACGGGCCATGCCCAAGACCAGTTTGGATATAGTCCTATATTGTTGATCGCGTCTTGGCGGTTGCGCCGGGCCATTAGATTGCCCGTCTTGGGATCGTGCCCGACGTACGAACCCGCCATTATCCAGCAGACCGACGCGGTGGAGCCGTCGTCCTTAAGCAGACCGAAAGTAGGCACCTGATCGCCTTTCTTGAAAGATTTTCCGTCGGGATAGGTTACATCCTGCGTGAAGTAGCCGTTTGTCTCTTTGGCGGCTTTATGCGGGTCGGCTCCATGACCGGAATCAGAGTCGTAATTCCATGTAACATTAATTATCGGGTCGGGGAATACGCCGCCGTTGGCGTATTCCTTCTTTAACGCCTTCATCAGGTCGTTGACGATGTCCAAATCTGGACGCGCTTCGCCCGGCGGGTTCTGCGCCTTGTATCGCCATTGAGCCCAGCGTCCCGAATTTGTAACGCTGCCTTCCTTCTCGACGGAGCTTGCCGCCGGAAAGAAAAAGACTTCGGTGGAGATGCTAGCGGGAGAGACGCCGGGGCGCTTCCAAAATATCGAGGTGTCGGTTTCCCACAAATCAATGCACGCCAGCCATTTGAGTTTAGATAACGCCTCGCGTTCGCTGTTGGAGTGAGGGCCGCCTACGGCTGGGTTCTGCCCCCAAAGAATGGCGCCTTTGATGTTTCCGGCCAGCATGGACTCGAATATATTGATGTGAGAATAATTCTTGTCGCGCTTGGGCAGGTAGTCGTAAGCAAAGTCGTTTTCCTTCGTCGCGTGATCGCCGTACCACGCTTTTAGAAGGCTTACCAAATACTTGGGTCTGTTCTGCCACCAGTTCGCCGATTTCGGATCGGCATACTTCGGCGTGTTGCGTTCTATATAAACTGACAGCGATGCGTCCGCGTCGGTTGGAGTCGGGAGGTAGCCCGGAAGGATGTGATACAGAAGACCCGCGTCGGTGCTGGCCTGAACGTTGCTTTCGCCGCGCATAGCGTTGATGCCGCCTCCGGCTATGCCGATGTTTCCAAGAAGCAGCTGTAAAATGGAATACGCCCTAATATTTTGAGCGCCGTGCGTGCTCTGCGTCGTTCCCATAGCGTAGAGTATCGTCATAGCCTTGTCGGGATGATGGGTTTCGGCTATTGCGGCGCAGACCTTAAGAAAGACATCCTGCGGCGTGCCGGTAACTGATGAAACTTTTTCAGGCGTGTATCGCGCATAGTGCTCTTTCATCAACATATAGACGCAACGAGGATTCGTCAATGTTTCGTCCTTTATCACAAACCCTTTTGCATCCTTCTGGAACGACCAAGACGACTTATCGTATGAGCGTTTCTCGGGATTATATCCGCTGAATAGGCCGTCGTTGAAAGCGTAGCGTTCATCCACCAGAAAGGCGGCGTTTGTATGGGCAAGCACGTACGGATGGTTTACCTGATCGTTAGTCAGCAAGTAGTTTATTATGCCGCCGATGAAAGCGATGTCGGTTCCCGAGCGCATTGGCGCGTAAATGTTCGACACCGCCGCGGTGCGAGTGTAGCGCGGATCAACGGTAATAACCTTAGCGCCTCGTTCCTTGGCGCGGGTAACCCAGCGGAAGGACATGGGATGGTTTTCCGCGGGGTTGCTTCCGATTACCAGAACCAAATCGGCGTTTTTAATGTCGATCCAATGGTTGGTCATGGCTCCGCGTCCGAAACTGGCCGCAAGTCCCGCAACGGTAGAGCTGTGGCAGAGGCGCGCCTGATGTTCGATATTAACAATTCCCAGGGCGCGGGCGAATTTGCTGATTACCATGCACTCTTCGGTATCCAGCGCCGCGCCGCCGAAGTTGGCGAGCCCCGTAACGCGGTTGACGATTTGGCCGACGGCGTTTTTCGCAACGAATGTTTCGTCGCGGACGGCCTTAATCCGCTTGCTTAATTGGGCGATGGCCCATTCGTAGGGTTTTTCCTCCCAATCGGCGGCTCCGGGAGCGCGGTAAAGAACCTTCTTCATTCGGCGCTCGTTGACGGCCACCTGAAAGAGCGCCGCGCCTTTGCTGCACAGGGCTCCTTCGTTGATTGGATGATCGGGGTCTCCTTCGGCGTTGACCACCTTGCCGTTTCGGCTTGATACGACGATGCCGCATCCGCATCCGCAATAAGGGCAGATGCTCGTCGTCTCTATCGTCGATTCAAGTTTGTAGGGACTTGCGGCGGCAAATGCCGGCGCATCGCCGACAAACATTCCTTCCGCGCCTACTGCGGCCACGGCGGAACCGCCTACCATCAGTTTCAAAAATCCGCGTCTAGTTTGGTCCATAGTTTATCCTTTTTTAGCAGTTTCCGCCAAGCGCGATGCTGAATCAACGGCTACATTATATACGGATTGGAAATCCGCGCCGGGCGTCGCGCGCAACGGTACGGGTAGTATGTTTGTGGAAAAGCAAACGGAGGCCTCTACTTTCCATGGGAGAAAGGCGTCGGCAAGGCTCGCGCCTTCTGGGTAGGGCTGACGCCCTGTGTCGCGGCGCCGCCAAGCGCGCCCGCATGAAAGGCAGTGCGCCATGGCTCGACCCGGCTCTTCGGCTACCGAAAGAATTTCCATGCGCGAGCCGTCCTGTTCGCCGCAATGCGGACACCCGACGCGAGATATGCGCCACCGCGCGTCGCAGGCGGGACAGATAAGAGAACGCTGTCCGTCCTCTCCTGCTATAACTTCCAACCGGCCTATGCCGCCGCAAACGGGACAAATGTTGGCGCGCCCGGCGGGCGAAGACTCGGCTGCAGGCTTAACGCGAGCCCATTGAGCGCGCGCGGCCAGCAAAACGCAGAACAATATGGTTTCTTCTAAGTCGTCGGGCGTTAATTGTTCTAATTGTCCGTCGGTTTTCGCGGTATGAAGCGCGGCAATGCGTTGGAACGGCGACTGATCCCCCGCTAAAAACCCATGAAACGCTTCTTTGGCTTCGGAGTCGGAGAGCGCGGGAACCAGTCCCAGTTCTGAAAGCATACTTTGCAGCAGAGCGGATGCGCGGTCGAAGTCGATGGCCGGAGGAACCGGCGAAGGCGCATTATGCGCTCTTTGCGTCAGCCTTTCAGCCGCGTTGATTAAGAATTCAAACGGAACCATGAGCGTCTTCTCCAATATGGAATATTGGAACGACCATCATTTAAAGTTCTTTGCGGTTAGACGTTAAATGAATGATTAGCCATTCAGCATGTATTCTGCAAGTTATAATCAGAAAAATCAAGAAAAAAATAAAGGAATCGTCATTAATTCTTTGAAAGCCGAATCGTTCACAGTTTGAAGAAAAAACTTTGACGTCATAAACGAAAGAGTTATTAGCTTTTTAGCGACAAAACGCATAGAATTCTCGGAGAAACGCATTTTTTATAATCAAACAAGTATATTATCTTATTTTTTAATGCGCGAAATTCGAACAATAATATATAGCAAAAAAATATCTGAATGACAGAACGTTATGCAAAGAATTAAATAACGGCGTAATGCTCTGCTCCCCAAAATTTGTAACATTTGGAAAGTTAGCGTTATGCTAACTTAAACTACCAAAAGGAGGCAAAGTATGAAGAAGAAGTTCAGCGAGGAGCAGATAGTAAAAATACTTCGGGACGCGGATTGCTCGGGATTATAGCATTTCTCATAATTTTTGTCTGATTGCGCAGGTCTGTCGGTTTCCAATCAATTTTTAAATTGATGAAACAAGTTTTTTTGAACTTGCATCGCGTTAGTAACTTATCGGTAACTTGAAACAAAAAAAGGCTACGGTCAAAAACCGTAACCTATCGAAAACACTGGTGGAGCTGATGGGAGTCGAACCCACGACCTCTTGAATGCCATTCAAGCGCTCTCCCAACTGAGCTACAGCCCCGTAGGACGTAATTAAGTAGCACAAGAATGTCGGAGAAGTCAAGAAAAAAGGCGTAAAAAAATGCGCAAAATTAAAAAATTAAAAAGGGCATGCGACTCGCAACACACACCCGTTCCAGCTTTCGTCAATCCAAAAGAGGACGAGTCCGTACGCTGACTGCATTGGCGGAAATTTAAAATTCCATTCTTGAATCGGTCTCCTGACCCCGATTTAATTCGGCGGCGATTTCCAATCGGAATCAATTGTAAATAATCTCCGCATCCTCAGCGATCTCAGCTGTTTTAATGCAAACCGGCAGCAGGTCAACCTAAGACCCGGCGGCAGCCGCTTATTAAGCCCTCTTCAAAAGTTAGCGGCGCGCCCGTTATAGCGTTTCTCTTATTTTCCGCTCTTTTTTTTATTTATTTCTTATCTATATAACGCGTTCCTGCGCTGCAAATTCTACTTTTTAAACTTCAACTCAATTGCAAGCTCGGCCTTGTCAGTCGGCGTAAATTGGACGTAAACAAGCCCGCTTTCCGCCCCCGTCTCAAAGTTCTTCGCAATCGAGGAATCGAGAGGCTTCGAGCTTTCAAGCTCGTAACCGTTGCCGGCAAACCACAGTTTATATTTAAATGGATGCGCCCCGTCGACCGCGTAGTCGTAGTCGGACTTCTGCGTTTTAATTACCGCGGTCAACGAGTTTGTCAGCTCGTCCCACGTTACGCTTTTTATCTCGACGCCGCCCATGGTTATCTGCCTATTCCAAGCGATAAACTGAGGCCGGTCCCTCTTTTTACGAATAGCTACCACCTTTGAATCATGAGCCGGCGCTGAAACAACCATAGAGCCGCTTTTCTCTCCGAGGTATTTCTGACTCCAAAACTCGAAGACGTGAAACGTAGTATTCGCGTCCTCCCCCATCAAAGCCGCAATGTCCAAGGAATACGCGCGCTCCTTGCCGTCTTCAATAGGCGTCGCCGGGTTAGTCGTAAGATCGGAGTTGACGCCGAGGTTAAGAAACGCCGCCCAGCCAAAAGTTTCCTGAAGGCCGTCGAAGCCGTTTTCTATCTTTTTAAAGTAAACCTCCGGAAACTCCCGCTCCATAAGGTCTAACGGCCGCGCGGCCTTGTCGTGAATAGGCAGCAGTTGGCGGACGAGGGTTACCCTCTCTTCGTATGGCGCAATGTCTTCAACCATTCTGTCGCCTATTTTAACGATGCCGCCGGTCGCGGCGACGTAGGCGCAAAAGGCGCGGGTTTCATTGAAAGTTACCGGCGGGTCTTTATCGTCTTTGACGTTAGAGCGGAAAAAAATAAGGTCGGGATGAAGAAGAAAGACGTTGTTGTGAAGGTAATAACGACGCGCTCCCGTGCATATTGTCGGCTTAAACCCCTGTCTTGCGCTGACTGAATTCTGTCCATTTTCATAATCCCACACGGGCGCATTGTCGAGCGTTACGCGATTGGAATCGACGATGCCGTAAGTAGGCCCCATAAGAGCTACGTAATTGAAGTGAACGTCGTCGCCGAGCGCGTCGCGGATTAACTTCAACCCTTTGCGGTAAAGCTCCACGCTCGTCAGTTTATCGTCTTTATATCCTTCGCAGGCTATCGCCGGATAGGAAAAATCCATTTTAAGCCAGCGCATTCCCCAATCGTTGCGGAAGCGCGAGAAAAGCTCCTGAAAATAGGCGATTACGTACGGATTGCTCGGATCGAGCATTTTATACTGGCTGAACATCAGCTTGCCGACGTACGTAAACGGCATGAACCAGTCGGGGTGATCTTTATATATCTGCGCGTCCGGCGAAGTTGAGAACGCCGACATCCACGCGCCCGGCAAAAGGCCCGCGTCGTAGATTTCCTTCAAAAGTCCGGCCTCTTTAGAGAATCCGTCCGGGAATTTGTCGGTCTTGACCTCCCAATCGCCGTTCCCTTTTTGCCAGCCGTCGTCAATCTGGAAGTAATCGACGCCGAAGTCGCGGAAATTCTTTTTCATAACTTCGAGGTTCTTTTCCATCAGCTCGCGGCTTATATCTTGTCCATAGCCGCCCGTTCCCGACGAACCTGTCCACGAATTCCATCCGTTCGGGACGCGTTTTCCTTTGTCAATCCAAGTCTTTATCTTCATCGTTTTCTTAACGGCGGCCGCGTAGCTTTCCAACGCTTCATGCGCGCTTTTTGCGTCAGCGTTGACGTACATTATTTCGCCGACCGCGCTCTCTCCTTTATCGAGCGGTTTTCCGTTCGGTAAAAAGACGTTCTCAAGGCTGTAAAAATCGAATCCGGTACGGCCGTCTTCCGATTTGTATTCGCCTTCTGCGGGCTCGTAGCGCAGGTTCATAACTGGAACGCCGGAATAAAAGGTAAGCGCGCCTGCGACAAACGCTTTTTTTGTTTTAACGTCGTAAACGAGGTGGTTCCAATTGGAGACCGAATAGCCTTCCATACGCCCCGGCACAAGCGTAATCAACGCGTCAGGCCCTTTGTCGCCCGGCTCTATGCCGGCATAGTGGTCGGCGAAGAGCGCCGAGCCGTTGTCGAGAATTCGATGCTCCTTAGGCTCCGCTCCGAAGAAAAAACCGCCGTTCCGGGCTCCAGCCGTTTTCAACGGAACGCTTTTATTTATTGCAATGCGGACGTCTTCCTCGTTAGTCGTTTTTAACGAGAAGGCGAAACTTTTGTCGCCGTACGCGACGATTTTCCAAGAAAACGCCGGAACTCCCCGCTTCGCCGCGTATTTTAATTCTACTGCGTTGAACGCTCCCAAGTCGTCGGTTCCGTTCGTAGTTTCGACGGCGGACGGACGCTCGTCCTTCGTCGTAATCTCAAGGTCGTAATCGTTTATGAAGAACGAAGCGAAACCGTTTTTAATTATTATTTTGCCGTCGGCGGAGTATAAGGAAAATACGCCGCCGCGGGCGTCCAGCTCCAGCGTCGAGCCTGTCTGCGCGCCCATTTTTATTTTTTCTTCCAATCCGTAACATTTGCCGGCGAAGCATTTTTTACCCATAGGACATTCGTCGTCCTTTGCGCACTCCGCCTCCGCTTCCTCCTTATCAAGGCCTTCGTAGTCCGCGTCCGAGCCGTCCGCTTTGCCGCCGCTTGAGCCGCAGCCGGCAATCAACGCAGCAGCAGCAAAACAACCGAGTAAAAACAAACGCAAAGCGTTATTTTTCATATTTCAGCTCCGTTAGATGCAATGAACTTTATTTCGCGCCCCGATATAAACTTTTTTAGCGCTTAACGGCGCCTTCCGAAAAGCCTAAGCAGCATCAGGAACAAGTTAATAAAATCGAGGTAAAGCGAAAGCGCAAACTGAATGCCGACTCTTCGCCGGTCTTCTTCATCCAATTGTATGTAGGTCGAATCCTTTAACTTCTGAGTGTCGTACGCGGTAAGCCCGACGAATATAATTACTCCTACGTACGTCGTTATCCAGTAAAGCGCTTCGGAATTCATAAAAATGTTTGCAATAGAAGCAATGATGAGGCCGATTAGCGCCATGAATAGATAGTGTCCCCAGCTCGATAAATCGTGCCTCGTAAAATAGCCAATAAGGCTTGTAGCCGCGAACGTTCCGCCGCAAATAACGAAGGTTGACGCGATCGACTCGGCGGTATAAATGTAGAAGATGACTGAGATTGTTACGCCGTTAAGCCCCGCGTAAATTAGAAAGACGCAAAACGCCGCCGCGCTTCCCATCGTATTGACTACGCTTGAAAAAAAGCCGACCAACAGCAGTTCGCCTATTAACAGACCGTAGAATAATATTTTATTCTGCACCAACTCGATAACGCGCTCCGAATCGGAGGCAAATGCGACGGCGACTCCCGCCGTTAAAAAAAGCCCCATCGCCATCCAATTGTAAACTGAAAGCATAATCCTTCGAGTGTGCTCGATAAGAGCGTCGTTGTCCATGTCGAGCGTGTTCATCCCTCTTGGATTGTAATTGCTCATAGGGTTCCTCCGGCGGTCGGACGGTTTGGGCAAACATATATTGTAATAATTATATTATTCGCCTCATACGCCTGTCAAGCAGGCGGATTGTATAAAAAAAGGCGAGCCTAAAAGCTCGCCTTTATTTTAAAATAGAAAGGTTTACTCTTCTTTGGGGCCGTTCGGATCGTCGGTCTGCTCCATGTCGTGTCCGTCGAAGACCTGACTCGACTGAGCCGTGAAAGCGTCTTCCAAATCTTCGATTACGAGCGGCTTCTGAGCTTCGGCAATGTGGGCGACCGGAGCGTCAACTTCGCCTCGCTTGACTTTAATGCCCATGTTGGCGTAGCGGGGGTTGCCCGTTCCGGCGGGAATGAGACGTCCGACGATGACGTTTTCCTTCAAGCCGCGCAGGTAATCTATTCTTCCAATTACGGCCGATTCGGTAAGAACTCTTGTCGTTTCTTGGAATGACGCCGATGAAATGAAGCTGTCGGTGATGAGAGCCGCCTTGGTGATTCCGAGAAGCAGCGGTTCTGCAAGAGCGGCGCGTCCGCCTTTGGCCACGATTTTCGCGTTTTCGCGCTGGAAGTGGAAGCGGTCAACCTGTTCGTCAACCAAAAAGTCGGAATCTCCGGCGTCAACGACGTGAACTTTGCGAAGCATCTGGCGGACGATTACCTCGATGTGCTTGTCGTTTATGCGGACGCCCTGAAGTCTGTAAACCTGCTGAACTTCGTCAACAAGGAATTTAGCGAGATCTTTTTCGCCCAAAACGCGCAGAATATCGTGCGGGTTCGGGGGGCCGTCAACCAACGGCTCGCCTGCGCGAACCATATCGCCTTCGGTAACCGTGATGAACTTGCCGCGGGGAATGAAATATTTTCTCGGCTCGCCGACCGGCGGAGTGATGATTACGGTGCGGCGGCTCTTAATGTCTTTTCCAAAGCTGACAAGACCTTCGATTTCGGTGATAATCGCGAACTCCTTGGGTTTTCTGGCCTCGAAGAGCTCGACGACGCGGGGAAGACCGCCGGTGATGTCCTTCGTTTTCGTAATTTCTCGCGGGATTTTAGAAAGAACTTCGCCTGAGTTGACGTAAGCGCCTTCCTCGACGCCGATAATCGCTCCGACCGGCATGTAATAGCGGGCGTCCTGTCCGCTGGGAAGTTTAAGCGCTTTGCCGCGCTCGTCAACGATGGCTATGGCGGGCTTATACTCGCTTGTGTCGCTGTGTTTGATAATAGTGCGTTGCTGCAAGCCGGTAAGTTCGTCCACCTGCTCCTTTAAGGTCGCTCCGTCAACCAAGTCCTCAAACTTTACATAACCGGCGACTTCGGTGAGAATCGGCGCAGCAAACGGATCCCATTCGACTATCGTCTGTCCAGGTTTGAGCTGATCGTCGGGCTTGACCAACAGCGTCGCGCCGTAAACCAGCGAGAAGTGCTCGCGCTCGCGTCCCGCGCTGTCAACGTTAATGAACTCGGCGTTGCGGTTCATTACGACCAGCTTTCCGTCGGAACGGGCGACCAAGCGGGCGTTGCGCAGTTTGGCGGTTCCGGCGAATTTTACTTCCTGAGAGCGCTGCTCCATGCGTTGGTTGACCGTTCCGCCGATGTGGAAGGTGCGCATCGTAAGCTGGGTTCCGGGCTCGCCGATAGATTGCGCGGCGATGATGCCGACCGCTTCGCCGAGGTTGATCAGGTGCTTGCGCGCCAAATCGCGGCCGTAGCAGTAACGGCACATGCCGTGCTCGGACAAACAAGTCAGCGGGGAGCGGATAAGAACGCTCATAATGCCCGCGTCCTCAATCGCGTGAGCGATTTCCTCGTCGATTACTTCGTTGGCTTCCACAAGAATTTCGCCCGAATACGGGTCTTTTACGTCTTTCAAAGCGACGCGGCCAAGAATGCGCTCGGAGAGCGGCTCGACTATGTCGCCTCGCTCGATCAGCGCCGTCATTTCGATTCCGTCGATGGCTCCGCAGTCTTCTTCGCTTATATAAACGTCCTGCGCGATGTCAACAAGACGCCTCGTTAGAT
>CAYNVS010000019.1:0-59540 GCA_964400725.1 uncultured Myxococcales bacterium | reverse complement strand
AAATTACGCCGTCTTTCCGTCATTTAAAAGCTCCTTTCTTAGTCGATTTCGGAGCTATTATACCGCAGTTTTGACGTCTTAGCTGCTGGTCCTTTTTTCGGGGTCCAGTACAGAATTGGCGCGGATGATTTTTACAGCCGATATTGTAAAAAAGTGGCTTGTTGCAACAAACAGAGGATTTTCTGGCGATTTGACCTCCTCAAACAAGTTGCAAACATGAGCGTTATTCTGAATAACCGCCGCGATAACGACTAATAATTATGTTGTTATTATTTACAGAACAAAAATGAGACGCTAACGCAATTCTAACAATCGAGGCGTATTTATCAGGCCGATTTTATATTAAAGGCCATTTTCTCGCCGGAAAGGAAGCGTAAACGAGTGGACCCATTAATTATAATCGCATTCATCGCGGCTCTTGGTTTCGATTTCGTCAACGGTTTTCACGACGCGGCGAACTCAATCGCCACAATCGTTTCAACCAGAGTGCTTTCCCCGCGCGCGGCGGTGGTATGGGCGGCTTTCTTTAATTTTATCGCGGCCTTTACTTTCGGCACCGGCGTTGCAATGACGGTAGGCAAAGGTATAGTAAATCCGGACGCTATTACCGTGCCGGTAATTTTCGCCGCGCTCGTAGGGGCTATTACTTGGAACCTTTTAACTTGGTGGCGGGGGCTTCCTTCCAGTTCGTCGCACGCGCTCATAGGAGGGCTTGCGGGCGCGGTGATAGCTTACAAAGGCTTCGAGCTGCTTCATTACCCGAAGCTGTTGTTGATTGCGGCGTTCATTTTCATCGCTCCGCTCGTTGGTTTATTGTTCGGAGTTTTGAATCAAGTCATAGTTCTTTTTCTCGCCAAAGACGGAAAACCGCAAAAACTAAATAAATTGTTTCGCAAGCTGCAACTGGTATCCGCGGCCATATATTCATTTTCGCACGGCTCCAACGACGCGCAAAAAACGATGGGAATACTTTTCGCAATTTTGGTTGCGGGCGGTTACCTTGCGGCAACGTCGCCTCTGCCCATATGGATTATATTCCTATGCCATGCGGTAATAGCGCTCGGCACTTTATTCGGCGGGTTCCGCATAGTCCGCACGATGGGAACCAAACTTACGAAACTCACGCCGATGAACGGCTTTTGCGCCGAAACAGGCGGCGGCGTCGTGATATTGGCCGTATCGCATTTCGGCATTCCTGTTTCCACTACGCACACTATTACCGGCGCAATTTCGGGCGTAGGTATGACTAGAGGCTTGAAGTCGGTCAGATGGCTCCTCGCCGCGCATATAGTTTGGGCGTGGATATTCACCATTCCGGCTTCCGCGTTGGTCGCAGGGTTGTTCTTTTTAGCCTACAAAGCCGTGTTCATTTAGCAACCGCTTAACGGAACGGAGGGTTCGACATGCAAGAATCGAGGAATAAACTTTCGATCGCCGTCATATTGTCGGTCTTTTTTACATTTGCAGGCTGCGGATCGGAAGATTCGGCGGCGAAGACCAAGCCGCCTAAACCGTTCAAGTTTGTAGTCATATCGGACGCGCATACCCGCCTGCCCGGCAATCCGGACGACGTTACGTACGACAATCAGAAAAATATCGACAATCTTGCCGCGGCTGTTGAATCTATAAATACGCGGCACGCCGACGCCTCTTTCGTTGCGGTAACCGGCGACCTAGTCGGCTGTCTTTTTTCCGAAAATCCCGACGATTACGGAGCGGGAAAGGCCAACCCTGCCGAAAAATTCAAAAGCCTTATTGACGGGCTGAATATGCCGTATTACGCGGTTTTGGGCAACCACGATTATCAGAAAACATACGACGCAGAAATGGAAGAGGGGATTTCGACCGATAATATCTCAGCTATTGAAGCGGTATGGAACAAGGTTCTCGGTTTGAAGCCCTACTATTCGGTTGTGCATGAAGGGGTGCGCCTGTTGTTCGTAAACGCCAACCGCGGCGACAAACGCAGCGTCGTTTGTACCGGCTGCAATGTCGAAGCGTTCTGCGCGGGATCGTTTGACGCCGAGCAAATTGCGTGGATTGAGCGCGAGCTTGCAAACCCTGAGCCCGTTATTATGTTCCTTCATCATCCGTTGAAAACCGACAACGCAAGAGCGATGTTCTGTTTCTTCAAAACGTTCCTCGTCGCTGACGGCGACCCGATTTACGCCCTTCTTGAAGGCGCGAAGGAAAAGATTATGGCGGTGTTCGCGGGGCACGGGCACATTTGGGAGCGCGACCTGCTTTACGGCAAAATTCCAGCGTATGAAACCGGCTCCATCGGCGACGGCGCAGGAGACGCGCGCAACATGCACGTCGTAAACGTCGATCCGATTGCAAAAACGATAAACGTTAAAATCGGGCGCGAGGACGGCTATTATTGGAGCGACGGCGAGCCCGAAAAGTAACCCGCGCCGCGCCTTAATCCTTTTGGGGCGGCCGTTTTACGCCGAGCAGCGTATAAAGCATTTTAGGCGGCATTACTTGCGCTGCGAAGCACGCGAGCCAAGTAGGGAAGGGGAAATTGATGTGCATTCTCCCTTCTTCGACGCCGTCGAGAATGTAACGAGCCGCTTTGTCGGGCTGCCACATGAACGGCATCGGGTGCTTGTTCTGCTTCGTCATCGGCGTATCGACGAACCCCGGATGAATGACGAGAAATTTAAGCCCCGACCAAGGTCCGTATGTTAAGCGCATACCTTCAAACGCCGCCGTAATGGCCGCTTTGCTGGCAGAGTAGGCCGCCGAGAGAGGCATCCCTCTGTATCCGGCGAGGCTGCTAGTAGCGACGAAAGTTCCGCGCCCGCGCTCTTTCATTCTATCAAACAAAGCCTCCACCACGTTCAGCGCGCCGAAGTAGTTCACAGCAAAAGTGCGGTCATGAACTTCCCGTTTGAAAGTTTCGGCGTCGTCCAGTATGCCGACTCCGGCGTTCATTATAACGACGTCGGGCAGTTCGGTCATCGAATCGGCGACCGCCTTTACTTTTTCTTTGTCGGACACGTCAAGCGCGACCGGAACGAAGTTTTCGCCCAATTCTCCGCGCAGCTTTTCTAGAAGTTCGGTTCTGCGAGCGGCTCCGATAACTTTATGACCGCGTTTTACCGCTTCGCGCGCCACAGCTTCGCCGATGCCTGAAGAACAACCTGTGATGAAATAAAGCGCCATGCGACGTCTCCTTTTGCGTTTATGCGCGTTAGATGCGCGTTGAAGTCATAAAGATTTACTAAGGCATTTGCGTTATATAGTCAAGCAGACCGCTCCGAATAATTAATTTCTGCAACTACCCGTTCCCAGTTTCGCCTAACCCGAAAGAAGCGGCGTTCGCCGTTTGGCTGTATTGGCGGAATTTTTATTTTTTTATTTGACTAAAAGTCTTTTTGTGATTTTACAATAAAAAAAAGTTTGTTAGAATTGTCGACGGCAGAATTGCGTATAATGTTTTTTGAGCGCTACAGGAGAGCTGCATGAGCGAATACATACTTGCGATGGATCAGGGAACGACCGGAAGCACGGCGTTGATTATCAATAAAAATTGCGGCCTTGTCGCGAAAGGATACCGAGAGTTCCGCCAGATTTATCCGCAGCCTGGATGGGTCGAGCACGACCTTGAAGACATATGGACAAGCCAGAAAGAGGCGGTAAAAGAAGCTCTTGCCGCGGCTAAAATCGACGGCTCGCAGATTGCCGCGATTGGCATCACCAACCAGCGGGAAACCAGCGGAATATGGAAAAAAGTAAGCGGCAAGCCGGTGGGAAACGCGATAGTATGGCAGGATAGACGCACCGCGGCCAGATGCGCGAAACTCGTAGAGCAGGGCTGCGAAAAGACGATTAACGAAAAAACCGGCCTGCTGCTCGACCCGTATTTTTCGGGCACCAAACTGGAATGGCGGCTCGCAAACGACCCTTCTCTGCGGAAACAGGCGGAAGACAACGTCGTAATAGCGGGAACCGTGGACACATTTCTCGTTTACAGACTTACGGGCAAAAAGGCGCACGTAACCGACGTTTCTAACGCAAGCCGCACGCTTCTGTTCAACCTGCGCACGCTGCAATGGGACGACGAGCTTTTGTCTATTTTCGGAATACCGCGCCAAATGCTTCCCGAAGTCAAATCCAGCTCGGAAATTTACGGACGCACCGAAGACCTTGATTTTTTGCCCGACGGAATTCCGATTGCGGGCATTGCCGGCGATCAGCAGGCGGCTCTTTTCGGCCAATGCTGCTTCGGCGAGGGCGAAGCCAAATGCACCTACGGAACGGGCGCATTCATGCTGGCTAACACCGGCTCAAGGCCTGTGCTGTCGCGCAAGCGTATGTTGACCACCGTCGCGTGGCAGATTAACGGAACCGTGAATTACGCGCTTGAAGGGTCGAGTTTTATTGCCGGAGCCTGCGTTCAGTGGCTTCGCGACGGTTTGCAGATTATCAACAAAGCGTCCGAAATAGAGGCGCTGGCCGCGCAGGTAAAAGACAGCGACGGCGTAACCCTCGTTCCGGCGTTTGTAGGGCTGGGCGCGCCTCACTGGAAATCCGACGCCCGCGCAATTATCTGCGGCATTTCCCGCGGAACGACCAAAGCGCACATAGCCAGAGCCGCGCTTGACGGAATCGCTTTGCAAATAGTGGATTTGGCCAAAGGAATGGAAGACGACATGGGCGGACGCATCGGCGAGCTGAAAGTTGACGGCGGAGCCGCGGTGAACAACCTTCTGATGCAGCTTCAAGCCGACTTGCTGAACGCAAAAGTGGTAAGGCCCAAGATGGTCGAGACCACAGGCCTAGGCGCGGCTTTTTTGGCCGGTTTGGCGGTTAAATTCTGGGATTCGCAGGAAGAAATTAAAAAGAGCTGGAATATTGACAGGCAGTTTACTCCTTCGATGGACGAAAAGGAGCGCGAAGCGATGCTGAGGCGCTGGAACGCCGCCGTAGCTAAGGCATAGTTCGCCGCCAAATATTTAAACGCTTGTTCGCCGGACAAGGAAATGAGCCAGAACAAGAACGAGGAAGCGGACATTCGAGGGCGTGAAACGACGGTTCTTCACGTTTACAAAGAAGAGCACTCGTTCAGCAAAAGCGTCGGCATTATTAAAGACGAAAAAAGCCGCATCGTTTTAACTCAGGCGTTTTGTCATAACGGCCATTCTCTTATGAACCCCGATTATCAATTCGACGGCTACGCGGGGATTTTTTTGCTTGGCAGGCACGGCGAAGAAATTTTCGACATCATTCTCTCGCCGATAATGCACGACAGCCGCAAAGTGTCGGCTGCGCTTCCGCCCGGAACGGTCGTTGAAATATCATGTCCGGCATGCAAAGCCTCGCTGCCGCGAATCGCTCCGTGCGGCTGCGTAATCGGCAGTTTCTACCGGCACATATTTCTAACAAAAAACAAAGATATTCGAAAAAGCATCGGCATATGCGACTGCTTCGGTTGTCCGCGCTCGTTTCTTCGCGACAGGGGAGAAATTATCAGCGAAGTGCGCACCGATTTAATGTGGCAGGCAATGGATAAATACAGAATGGGGTGAGATAAACCTTTAATCGGTGGAAAACCAAATTTTGTTCTGCAACAAAAAAAGCCCTCCGTAAAGGAGGGCTTTTTGCTTTAAGTTTTTACCCTTATTACGGGCAGCAGGTGCAGGTGTTTGTCTTGTAGCAGCAGTCGGGCGTGCCGGGCGCGTCGCACCATATAGAGCGCGGCTGCGTTGTGCTGCACGGGTCGAACAGTCCAGCCGGAACCGCCTTGAACGGATTCGCGTATTCGCAGGCCGGATTCTGAATATCAAGGCACTGAACGTTCAGAGCTTCGGTTAGGTAGTTCAAGTCAGTCATCGGAACCGGAACCGGAGGATTGAGCGGGAGTATATTAATGTCGTCGCAGGTTGTCGCGTCGCCCTTCCAAGTAATGTCCGCAACCTTCCAATGCTGCAAAGTCATTTGGAACGGCTGCCAAACCGCTTTGCTCTGGCATGCTTCCTTGTTGAGATAAATGGAAACGAACGCCTTTACGGGGTTATCCTTGGTGATTTTCTTTCCCGACGTCGGCTGGTTCGGATCGGCGTACAACCTGACCATAACGCGGTATTTGTTTTGATCTTTAGGAGGATTTTTCATTGAAATGGTTTCGGGGCCGAATCCGTCAACATCGTCGATGTCCAGTGTCGGGTTGTCGCTGGTGTCAAGCTGAGTTCCCCAGTCGGGGCCGCGGTTGTTGAAGCCGCAGGAATCGTTTACCTGCGCGTAATTGTGCGTCGTGCAGACTTTCTTCGGCACATTGTTTTCAAGGTACTGCACGCAGTAACCTTTGCCTTGTTCTTGTTCTGGCTCATTTCCTTTGCAGTCGCCGGTTTTTACGTCGATGTCGTCGCGGCACATCCAGCGCTGGCTGTTGTCGGAGCATTGACCGTTGTTGCAAGTGTAGCCGGGATGGGCTTTTTTGCAGTAATCGTCGTCGGAGCATTGCGTAACGCACGAGCCGCCGGAACAGGTCAAGCCGGTGCACAATCCGCCGTTCTGCGCCGGGCAGCAATCGGAGTCATTAGCGCAGGAGTTCGGCATCGTTAAAGCCGGAGCCACAAGAATGTCGTTTGTAAATATAAGTCCGATGGTGCCGCATTCGCGGTAACGAGCCAACGACAAGTCCATGTCGATGTCGTCTCCTTTGTCCCATGCGAGCTGAACGTAAACTTTATTTTCGGGAACGACCTTTAACGTAAGATTGGCGAAATGACAGCCCTCGGTATTCCCTGGGTCGTCGCTGGCTACGTTGCGGGAGTCGCGGACTTTCACGCGCATTTTATAGGTTCCGGCCAGCGGCAGATAAATCTTCGGAGTGCTTTCTACGTCCCATTTGTTGATTATAGGAAGCGGATTCTGGAACGAGCATGTGCGGCAGGTAAGAACCGCGTCAACCGCCTGAGCGGGCTTTTCAAGCATTTCCCAGTAGAAGCTGAGAGGGTTGAACCCGTTGGGAGAATAGCTGTCCGCGGCGTTGATGATGACTTTAGCCAGCGGCGGAACCTGAGCAATTTTGCCGCATTTATCGTTCGGATCGTCCGCAAGAGTTATGTAGGGGTTGGTTGGGTCGGTAATTTGCGTAATCTGCGGAACCGGGAAAGCCGCGCTCTTTCCGGCGAGGCTTATATCGACCTTCGCGAGGAACTGGCTTACCTGCTGTTCTTCGGCGGTGGCGGAAACGTCCACTCTCGCGTCGTGCGAAAGGTGCGCAACGAAAGAGTTTTGAATGGGATTGAGCTCGCCGTAGGAAACGGCGCATTTAGCGTTGATTTCGGTTTCGGGTCTGTCGCAGATAAAGAATTTTCTAGCGCTTTCTACGGTTCCGTCATCAAGAACGATTTTCGGCTCTCTGGTGTAGCGAACGATGGTTTTAATAGTATCGAGTTTGACCAGCTTTTTAATCGCGAATTCATCCATTTGGCCGGAGCCGTCAACGATGTCCATCGAAAGAAGTTCGGGTTTGTAGGCGTCGCCGTCTTTGCAGGATACGGCTATTTTTTCCCAGTCGGGCAAACCGGATTCGTCAAGCATGTTGGCGGCGTCTTGACCGTAAATATCGGGATGCTGCTGAGCCATCATAGTTTCGTAGAAGGTTTTGTAGCGGCAGCTCGGATCTTGGCAGGATGCGAGTTCCAACTCTTTTTTCCACGGGTTCATCGTGGCGGCTTCCTTTTTGATGACGTCGGTTCCTACGCGGACGTCAACTTCGCTGGCGAGCTGCCTGAAGGTCGCGTCGCGGGTCGGGTAAATCTTCGGCGGAGTCGCGGCGTTGGCGGAGTCTTTATCTTTGTGAACAAGCTGTTTTTTGAGGTAATCGCGCACTACCAGCTGATCGCAATAGTTCATACCGTAGAGAGTTAAAAGATTGCCGACTTGGAGTTCGGCGCCGTTTTCGTCTCTCATCGTGTATAAATCGGTTATGTTGTTAGGGTCGGAGGTATTTTCGTTTTTATAACCCTTGATCGTAACGTAATTGGCGGTTTTGTCCGGGTTAAGAACCCTGCGGTTGCCCAAATTGTCGGTTACGAGGAAGCGCAAATCGAAGTCAACGTCCAGCTTGAAAAGATGGTTGTCGTTCGCGTTGTAATAGTAACCGACGGCGGCGTTCTTGGAGTTGTCGTCGAAGAGCGGCGTTTCGTTTTTATTTCCATCTCCGTCCATCGTAACGAAATACGGGAGAACGGGCTGGTTGTTTTTTTCCTTGTTGACCATGTACATGTTAAACAGGCGGATTGACGCCGAGATAGACCTGTTTTCAATGTAGTAGTGTTGAATTTCCCTGAAGCCGCTTTCCATGCCCTTGGGAACCTTAAGCGGAAAGGCGACGCTTCCGGGCAGAACGGCGATTTGCGTAAGCGGCGAGAACGAATAATCGCTGCATGCCGCCGAAAGGCCGACGACTATGAACGCCGCGATTGCGAAGGAAAATCTCTTGTTAATCTTCATCTTGAAAAACCTCCTAGCGTAATCAAACAACACTTTCCACCTGCCAAAACACAGAGCCCTCCCTAAAAGTTATATTCTTATAACACTATTTATTTTCATTTGACAAGATAAATTTTTATAACAAAGAAAAAATATATACGATTTTTTTTTGCTTCTCATGCGCGGTATTTTTGTTCGCAAACGAGAAATCCGAAATTAGTCTCGCTCAACAGAAGAATTAGCCGAGCTAATACAAAACAGCATGGCTCCCAGTTTCTTTTTTAAAACGATCCGGCAAACAACTTGCAAACAAATGCGGCGTATGGTATTCATTTTAAAGTTTTGTATTTTAAATTCAAGGAGTCGATTTTATGAAAAAGAACGCATTGTTATTTCTTTTCGCCTTTGCCTTTGCCGCGGCGTCGGCTGCGTTAGGCTGCTCATCCTCGGATGAAAACGCAAAAGACAACGAAACGACCGATGGAGACGTAACCGAAGAAGCTGCGGAAGAAATTATTGAAACGATTGAGGACGCCGACGAATTTGCGGCGGAGGAAACGATTGAACCGGAGCTTGAGCCCGAACTTGAGCCTGAGCCGGAACTCGAACCGGAACCCGAACTTACCGCGTGCGCTTCGCAGGCGGATTGTTACGATTTTCAAATGTGCGTTTCGCCGGGCTATTGCGTAACCGCCGCCGGCAAAGTCAAGGGAACCTTCGAGGTTGGCACGCCGTATGAAGACGCAAGCGGAAAGACCGTCGATGGTTTCGGTCCCGGTTACATGGTCGGCGATTTTCACGGAACAAGCTATTATATCGGTCAGTCGGTAACATGCAAAGACATGATAGAGGAAACGATCGGTTTTGTCTATGAACTCGACTTCAGAGAAGAGGTTGCAAAAAACATTTTCAATTCTTTCGTAATTTACATTAATAAAGATAAAATCTCTTCTTATTCTTCTTTAGATTACGCGAAAGATACCTTTGCGGGCAAACTTCGCAAGATAAATGAAACAAGCGGTTCTACTATAATAGAGGACGTCGCCTACGTTTCCGGCGGGACGATTACGTTTGAATACGCCGATAACTCTCCGAAAGAGAGAATTCTTGGGAAATTCAACATTAATCTTTCGGCCTTAAAGCCGCAATAATTTAAAAGGGCGCTAATATGCAGAAATCAAAGAGCGCGGCGCTTTGGTTCGTCGCGATTATTATTTTAATGCTCGCGGCGTTTTCTTTCTTAAAAAAAGGCGGGCGGGAAGTTATTTACATCGAATCCGTCTTTCCGCGGCAAATATCCGCCGGCGAGCCTTTGGTGATTTCGGGCAAAGGGTTTTCCCCCTCCGCCAAAGAGAACACCGTTACCGTAAACGGGAAAACGCTCGAAGTTCTCGAAAGCGGACAGCATTATATTATTGCGGTTCCAAAAACTTTTGTGGAAGGCGGCAGCCTTACTGTAATGCGCGGCTCGTCGGTTTCAAACCCGTTTTTGGTCGCCGGAGCGGGGCACGGTTCGATGGGAGGAATGGGCGGAATGACTGCGACGGGCGGAATGCCGAAAGGCAAGGACCCCGCCATTAAACAAACAGCGGGCGAAAATGAGGAAAGCGGCGAAGAGGAATCCGAAGGATTGCCGCACCGGTTCTTTTCTCCGGAAGAAGCGAAAACCGCGCAGGCGTTCGCGCTGAAAGATTTCGCGGGCAAAACGGCTAATTTATCGGATTATAAAGGAAAATTAATTTTATTAAATTTCTGGGCGAGCTGGTGCAAACCTTGTTTGGAAGAACTGCCTTCCCTTTTAAAGCTGGCCGAAGGTATGAAAGGGCGCGAATTCGTCGTTTTGGCGGTAAGCGTCGATAAAACATGGGACGACGTGAAAAAGGTCGTCGATCCGAAAACAGCCCCGATCACCGTTCTGCTCGACTCGGAAAGCAAGACGCCCCACGATTACGGCACGCGCAAATTCCCCGAAAGTTACGTAATAACGCCCGACGGAAAGATAATCGCAAAGTTTATAGGAAGCCGCAATTGGGAAAGCCCGACCTTCGCCAACTTCTTTGAATCGCTGCTCAAAAACAAACCGGACGAAAAATAAGACTTTTTCTTTTAATAGAATTTGAATTATTTGAATAATGGGGTAAAATAAATCGTATTCGACAAACTCGGTTTGCCGGTCTGCCTAATAGGGCGCTATGGCCGCGCAAGCGCAATTATAATTTATAAGTTTAAATTAATCGGCGCGCGTCGTCGATTAATTGGCTGCCGTTCAATCAGAGCTGAGGTTTTGGTAATGGACGAACCGAAAAAATCGCTTGAGCAGTTATTAGACGAAGTAGAAAAGCTGAACTTGGAGCTTGACGATTTCAGAGCGAAGAAAGCTTACTGCGAAGACGTCGAGAAAACGTTGAGAGACAGCGAACGGCGCCTGCGTCTGGCTTTGGAAGCCTTGAACGAAGGAATATGGGATTGGCATATTCCAACGGGACAATCAATTTTCAGCCCCGGCTGCTACACAATGCTTGGCTACGCTCCGTTCGAGTTTCCGCAAACGTACGAAGATTGGAGAAAACTTACGCACCCCGACGACATCGGCAGGGTAGAGGCCGAAATATACAAGCACCTGAACGAGGAAAAGACTTACGCGGTAGAAGTGCGGATGAGGGCTAAAGACGGTTCATACAAATGGATACTCACTAAAGGAGCGGTTACGGAGCGTTCCGAAAACGGGCTGCCGCAGCGAATGGCGGGCGTTCACGTTTACATCGACGACAAAAAGCGGCTGGAGGAAGAAGCCGCCGAGCTCTCCCGCAAAAATATTGAAGCTATGAAAATAGCGCGCCTTGCCTATTGGGAATACGACGCGGAAACGGGGGAGTTTGAATTCGACGACGCCTTTTACGAAATGCTCGGATTAAAAGCGGAAGAAGCCAAAGCGATGTTTTTAAGCCTGGGCGATTTCATCGGCAAATACGTTCATACCAGCTTCGCGTATGAGGTGGGAGAAATATTTAAAAAAGCCCTTGAGAGCGGCGGCGCAGAGTTTGAAACTGAATTTGAATGCAAATTAAGAAAAGCCGACGGCTCTTACATTTGGACGAGAACCCGGTTTAAGGCCGTAAAAAGCGCTTACGGCGCGACCGTCCGCCTTCGCGGAGTCAATCAGGAAATTACCAAACAAAAAGACGCCGAAGAAAAGCGCGATATATCTGACGAGAAATACAAACATATCTTTGAAAACGCCATGGAGGGGATATATCTGACGACTCTCGACGGCCGTTACATTAACGTAAATCCGGCTTTTGCGAAAATGCTGGGCTATTCTTCCGCGGAAGAATTGATTGAAACCGTTACCGACATCGGGCCTCAGCTTTACGTCGATCCGCAGGAGCGGATTAAGCTCGTTCAAACGATAAAGAACGAGGGAGCGGTGGACAATTACGAGATAAAACTCTACCGTAAAAATAAGAGCGTAATGTGGATGTCGGTCAACGTGCGCGGAGTTAAAAACGACCGCGGCGAAATTGAGTTCCTTGAAGGAACCTGTTTCGACGTTACCGAGCGCAAATTATCGGATTTGAAAATCCGAAAGGAAATGCGCCGCGCTAATATGCTGCTAAATCTGCGCGACATTTCCGCCAAAGCGAAAAACGCCGCCGAAGTTTACGAAGCCGCGCTCGATATGGCGGTTAAGCTGACTGGCAGCTCTCTTGGGTTTCTTCATATTATTTCGGAAGACGAACAGGAAGTCATATATACGGTTTGGAGCGACGAGGCCAAAAAAATCTGCGCTTCCGCCTTCGATTTTCACTTTCCCATAAAAGACGCCGGCGCGTGGACGGACTGCATAAAAGAAAAGAAGCCGCTCATTTACAACGATTTTATGAACCTTAAAACCCGCAAAGGGCTGCCCGATGGCCACGTTCCGGTAATAAGGCTTTTGAGCGCGCCGGTTTATTCCGACGGCAAACTGAAAATGCTTATAGGCGTAGGCAATAAAGAAACGAACTACGACGAGCTTGACGCCGTTCAAGTTCAATTGATAGCCAATGAACTGCAAAAGGTCGCCGCGAAATTGCAGGCTGAAGAAGCGATAATCGCAAGCGAAAAAAAATACCGCGACATGGTTGAAACGACCTTAGAAGGCGTTTGGAGCATGGACGCCAAATTCAACACGACTTTCGTAAACAGGCAAATGGCCGAAATGCTCGGTTACGAGCCGGAAGAGATGCTGGGCAAAAAAGTAAGCAAGTTCATGCCTTCTACCGAACTGGCCGATCACGCGCAAAAAATGATAGAGCGGCGCAAAGGAATATCGAATAAATACGAGCGCCAGTTTAAAAAGAAGAACGGCGAAATAATTACATGCATCGTTTCCGCCCGCTCGCTTCGCGATAAAGACGATAGGTTTATCGGCTCGACGGGCTTTTGTACAGACATAACAGAGAAAATAAAAGCTGAAAAGGCTCTTAAGGAAAGCGAAGAGCGCTTCCGGAAAATATTCGAAAACGCGGTGATAGGCATAGCTATTACCGCGCTGGACGGCGCTATTGTTAAGACTAACAAAGCCTTTCGAGACGCGCTGGGGTATTCCGAGGATGAAATTAACGGAGTTAAGTTAGCCTCGATAACGCATATCGACGACCGCGATTCAAGCATCGAGCTTATGCGAGACTTATTGTCGGGCAAAATTACCGTATCGACGATAGAAAAAAGATACGTCGGCAAAGGAAACCGAATCGTATGGGCTTCCCTTAGCGTCTTTCTAATAAGAGACGAAGAAGGGGCGCCGCTTCATTTCATCGCCGTCATGGCCGACATTACGGCAAAAAAAGAAGCCGAGTCGGCGGCGGCTCAAAGCGCTAAAAAATTCCGCTCCGTGTTTGAGAACTCCATGGCGGGAATTTCTATCACGAGCATAGACGGGCGCATTCAGGACGCAAATCAATCTATGTGCGAAATGCTGGGTTATTCGCGGGAAGAGCTGCTTGGATTAAACGTTTCGCAAATAACTCACCCCGACGACGCCGAGGAATCCGTAAAATACATAAAGCTGATGCTGTCGGGCGAGACGCAGCGATGCAGATTTGAAAAAAGATACGTAACGAAGTCGGGCGGCGTAATAAACGCTTTGTTGGATTCATACTGCTTAAGAAACGAAGAAGGCGCGCCGCTGTACTTTATTACCAATATCGCCGACATTACTTATTTAAAGAAAACAGAAGAGGCGCTGCGGCAATCGGAGAAAAAGTTCTCCAAGGCGTTTTTAACCGCTCCGATCGGAATTGCGATAACAAGACTGTCTGACGGCAGGCTTGTGCAAACAAACGAAGAAGCGAGGAAAATGTTCGGCTACGCCGATGAAGAGCTGCTCGACGCCGATACATTTACGCTCAAAGCGTGGAACGACTTATCCGACCGCGATTTGGTCGTAAAAACGCTCGCCGAGAAGGGGTTCGTATCCGATCTCGACGTAAAATTCAGACGTAAAGATGGAAGCATAATCGCGACGAGGCTTTCTTCCTCCGCAATAACCATTAACGGAGAACCTTGCGCCGTAACATGCTTCGCCGATATAACCGATAGAAAAAAGGCCGAGGAAGCGCTGGCCGAGAGCGAGAGAATGTTCCGCAAAGTGGCGGAAAATTTCCCCGGCGTTATAGCGAGGTTCGACGCGCAGCTGCGGCACGTTTACGTAAACGATAAAATTTTAGAATTTACCGGAATTCCCGCCGAGGCGTTTATCGGCAAAACAAACGAAGAGCTTGGAATGCCAGAAGAAAACGTCCGCCTTTGGAACGAAAAGCTGAAATCGGTTTTCAACGATCGCAAGACCGTCGCTTTTGAATTTGTTTTTGGCGAGGGGCAGTCTAAAAAAATATTTTCTACTACGCAGTCGCCGGAATTGGACGAAGAAGGAAACGTCGTTTCCGCGCTTTGCGTAACGATGGATATTACCGAACTTAAAAAGGCCGAAAGTTTCAAGAGCGAAATAGAAATGCAGATGAGGCAGAAGCAAAAACTTGAATCGATAGGCACTTTGGCCGCGGGCGTGGCGCACGAAATTAACAACCCCGTCAACGTTGTAATGAATTACTCGCAGCTGCTTATGGACGAACTCGACCAGGAGAGCGAAAAATTCGACTGGGCGAAAAGCATTTACGACGAAAGCGTCAGGATTTCAAAAATAGTGGGCAACCTTCTTTCTTTCTCAAGACAAGACAAGCAGCGGCACAGCCCGGCCGATATGGGCGAGATAATAGACAACACGCTTTCGCTGGTTACCCGCGCCATACTTAAAGACCAAATTAAAATAGTGGTCGAAATCGAAAAAGGACTGCCGAAGATAAAATGCCGCAGCCAGCAGATACAGCAGATATTGATGAATCTGCTTGCCAACGCTCGGTATTCTCTGAACGCCAAATATCCGGGTTTCGATGAAAATAAAAAAATTAAAATAATTTCAAGCCTGGTATGGATTGAGGATCGGCGTTACGTCAGAACCGTCGTCGAGGATTACGGGATGGGGATACCGCGCGAAATTGCGGACAGAATTTTCGATCCGTTTTTTACCACCAAACCCAGAGACGAAGGAACGGGGCTCGGACTTTCAATCAGCCACGGAATAGCGGTCGATCACCGCGGTTCGCTGAGGCACGAGAGCGAAGAAGGCAAGTACGCGAGGTTTTATCTTGATTTGCCTGTCGACAACGGCTGGGAAACAGCGGCGAAGAACGACGAAAATTAAGCGGACTATTCCTTTGGCAGGTTTTTTAAAAAAAATTCAAGCGCGTTTTGTCCCATAACTTTTTTAATAGTTTCTTCGCTCAAACCTTCGCTCAAAAGAGCTTCCGTCAACAAAGCCTCGCCCGAAGCGTCGAACGGCGTTTGAACGAATCCGTCGAAGTCGGAGCCGAGCGCGACATGGTCGGCGCCGACGAGCTCCACCGCGTATTTAATTGATTTGGCGATCGACAACGGCGTCGAGCCGCATACCGCCGCGTCCCAAAAACCTATGCCGATTAAGCCGCCTGATTGAGCGATTTTCTTCGCCTGTTCGTCGGACAGATTGCGGGAGCCTCCGCAGGCGCCTTTAATTCCCGTATGCGAAACGATAACAGGCCGCTTGCCCGCCGCCAGAACGTCTTCAATCGCAGCGGGCGACGCGTGCGCGAGGTCGATTATCATCCGCATCGAATCCATTTCTTTTATAAGCTCGCGCCCGAACTGGGTCAAGCCGCCCTTTTTTATTCCGTGCGCGGAGCCTCCCGCCTGATTGTCGAAGAAGTGCGCCAGACCGATAACCCTAAATCCGGCGTCGTAAGCCTTTTGCAGATTTTCAATCTTTCCTTCGAGAGCGTGCGCGCCCTCTATCGCCAGCATTCCCGCGGTTATGCCGCCGCCGCTTTTTCTTTTCTCAAGATAGTTTGCAAGCTCCTTTGAGGAGCGAATAAAATAAAGTCTGCCGCCGGAGCGCGAAACCAGTTTTTTAAATTCCGACGCTTGATATAAAGCGCGCCGCATAGGACTGTTCCACGTATTTACCGGCCAAAGTTTGATTATTGAAAGCCATTTAATCGAATCGGTAGAAATGTCGTTGCGGTCGTGGTTGAGCGTAAAGACGTTCGGCGACTGGGTTACCGCCGCGAAAATTTGAAACGCTATGCGTCCTTCAATCATACGCGGAACGTCTTCGTGTCCCGTCGCGCTTTTTTTAAGAAGGTCGCGTCCCATCAGCAAAGAGTCCGAATGCAAATCGGCTGCAACAAGCGTTTTGTGAAGTTCTAAAGCTCTTGCCGAAGGCTTTGCCGCGCGTTTTCCTGATACGGAATTGGCGAACTTATCGGTTATCGCCGGTCCAAGCGCAAATACGAGCAAAGCCAAAACGCCCGCGATTATCGCGGCGCGCAGCAGAAAAATCCGCCATCCGTCCGCCTTTCTGCGTTTGCCCGTTTTTCCCATGTTTTGCGCTCACGATTCAATGCGCTCAATGTTTGCGCGCGGAACGAGTATATCGCGGCCGTCCGGCAGACGCGCAATTAAGATACGCGCCTTCGAACCGCATTCGAGGCGCGCGGGCTCGTTGGGCAGAGCCGCTATTATGCCGATAAGGCCGAAATACGGCGCTCTTATGCAGCGTATTGCGTCGCCGATTTTAATCGACTCGCCTTGGTCGTCGGAGCGCCGATTTGTTTCGCAACAAGAGCCTTCGAGCGGAGCGATTATTTCCGGCCTTATGACTCCGGCGCGTATCTGCGTGGCTCCGTTGACGCTCGCGTTCATACCTTCCAGCGTTTTAAGAAGCTCAAAAGCCCGCGGCGACATCGCCATAGGCCCGAAGCCTTCGGTAACCACTAATGTAATGCCGAGGTTTTCGTCTCCTGTTATCGCAACGCCAAGGTCGTAACCGAGAAACTCTTTCAAGTCAATATCGTCGAGGCCGCCGGTTACAAGGGCTTTTGCCCCCAAAGCCCTCGCTTTGGCGATGGCTTTTGCCGTTACGAAGCCGCCCGCCACCGCTATTGCGCCGTCGAGTCTTTCGTTCAAATCGTTTTCGTCTATTTTGCTATCGGGCGAGTCGGCGATAAATTTAATAGTCCCGAAGGTCTCTTGTCCCACGCCGAAAATGCCTTGCAGGTAAGCCGCTTCGCATTCTACCGCCGCGCCTTCGTTTAAGTAAACTTCCCGGACGACGCCGTCGATGTAAGCCGAAAGGTTCACCGGACGCGCCGCGCCGCGGACGGCGACCTGACCGGTAACGGACGAAACGTTTTCAATAATTCCGTCGCAATCGCTTTTGACGGTCGTTTTAATAAGCCCGAAAAAAGACTTAAATTCCGCTATCGTCTCGCCTTTAACGACGGCTTCGCCTTCTTTCTTCAGCATAGCCGCTTTCGCTTCCGCAGGCGAGACGCCCAGTTTGTTGGCTATGTTTATCATATAAACGTCGCCCGGAAGAAGCGCGCGGGCTATAATCTGGTCTCGTCTTACGCGGTCGCCCGCAGCCGCGAGCGTTTCTCCTTTTAACGGAAGAAGCCGCTTTTTTACCACTCGCGTTCTTGCCGAAACTTTTAAACCGGGCGTGTAGCCGTGAGACATTATGCGCCCGTCCTTTCACTAAGGCTTTTTACGTCGTAAACGCCCAGCTTGGAATAAACGGAGGATAGAATTTCTCGTCTTACGGCCTCTTCTGCGGGCAATTCCAGCGGTCTGCCGCGGCAGTCGATTATTACGCCGACTACTCCGTCGCTTAATTCCGCTTCCATTTTTACGCCGTTTCCGGCTCCGACGTCGAATCCTTTCGCCGGATGCAGCTCCACGCGGGATTTCCTGCGCTCGTAAGAACGCACTTCAACGCTTTCCTCGGCGGAGAAAGAAGGCGGGCAGAGCAGCTCAACGTCCCCGACGCAATAAGTCTTATCAATCGTTCGACCGTCGGGAAGAGAGCCCGCCACGCGAAGGCACGGAGTTCCCGTCTTTGCGCGGCCTGCCGGCGCTACCGCCGACCCAAGCGGTATCATGCAGTCTTTCATAAAGACCTGCGCCGACGCTTCGGGGTGAATGTCGGCCAGCGCTCCTAGGTGCGGCATCATAAAGATAGAATCGACCGCAAGCAGCGTAACGCCTAAAGGAGCGAACGAGTCGAGAAGAGCCATGGCGGTCTGAGCGCGTCTTGGCGCGTGAGAAAGGACTCCGCCGGAACCGACCAAAAGGTCGAGCCGCATCATATCCACTACGGAATTATTTCCGCCGGTTTGGTCAAACGCCGAGCCTATGCCGCGCTCCTGCGCGACTCCTTTAAGCGATGTTGCAAAGGCGCAGTGCTGAACGAACGAAAGCCTCAACGCTTCTTTCGCGACCGCTTGCTCCATTATTAAATCGCGCAAAGTCTGCGGAATGGTTGTAGGGCGGATCATTTTATTCTTTATCGCGTTGCGCAGCTCTCGTTCGTCCATATCGAACGGTATCCATCGCTTTACGTTTTCTATTCCGGCTTCGGACAGCACGTTGGATATGGAATAACTCATTCCGAGGTTTGCGCTTACCGTGCGGTTGAAGACTCCGTCGAAGACCGAGAAAACGTCTGTCGTCGCTCCGCCGATGTCAACTCCGACGACGTTGATTTTTTCCATCTGCGCGACTTTTTGCACTATGTCGCCGACGGCTCCGGGGGTGGGCTTTATCGGCGCGTCGGTCATTTCCATCAGCTTCTTGTAGCCCGGCGCCTGCTGCATTACGTGCTCCATAAAGAGGTCGTGAATTTTATCCCGCGCGGGTTTCAAGTTTTCCGATTCCAGCGTCGGCCTCACGTTCTCGCATAGGAAAAGCGACGTTTTGCCGCCGAGCAGCGCGTTCACATGGCCGGACGCGTCTTTATTTCCCGCAAAAATAACGGGAATTTTAAAACCATGCCCAAGTCTCGGTTTGGGATCCGCCGCGGCGATTAATTCGGCGAGCTCTACCACGTGATCGACGGTTCCGCCGTCAACTCCTCCGGAAAGAACTATCATGTCGGGGCGGAGGCTGCGAATGCGCGCAATCTGCTCGTGCGCCGGACGGCTGTCGTTGCAGGCTATAGTTTCCATTACTATCGCGCCCGCTCCTAATGCGGCGCGAGCCGCGCTTTCAGCCGTCATGTTTTTAACGACTCCGGCGACCGTCATTTGCAGGCCGCCGCCCGCGCTTGACGTGGATATATATATGTCGCAGCCTTCTCCGTTTTTGGCGGGGCGTATAATCCGTCCGTTTTCGTCGAGCAGACGCCTTCCCGAAAGTTCCTGCAGCTCTTGAAAGCTGTTCAGAACTCCCATCGTAACGTCCTCGAACGGAGCTTCGACCGTTGTCGGCGACTCGCCTCGAAACGTCTGGCGGTAGCCGCCGTCCGGCTGACGCTCGATCATTATCGCTTTAGTCGTCGTGCTTCCGCAGTCGGTAGCGACTATTACGTTTATATCGTCGGGCTTAATTGGCATATCATACCGTTTAATAAGAGTATAATTAACGGTTCAAAATTTATTTACGGTTTTATTTATACGCCAAAATAAAATGGGACGCAATACGCCGTAAATTTTTACCGATCAACCCGCGGGCGTTTTTTATGCGTCCGCCCGTTTAATTCAACCCCTTGTCGCCGCCTATTCGATTAAGTTATTAGAACCGTTAATCGAAATTCATGAAGAATTGAAAATTATCTTTTATAGAATATAATAATCGTTAGGCAGTGGAACTCGTTGTCGCTGCTTTGAAGCGTCCGCGTATCCGTTATTTCCACGTCGGGATTATCGCGCAGCCAGCGGGTTATTACGTCGCTTAGCTCGTCTCGTTCCTTCGCTTTGGTTGCCGAGAAAACTTTTACCCCATTATACTGCATGTAAAGCCTCCAATCGTTCGTCAAGAACCAAAAACAACCAAGCGATTATAGAAATAGGCATATTCTCTGTCAAATGGTAATCAGAGATATTTTTATTTAAAAAAGTAATAAACGCCGATTGACCGAGCGTTAAATGGCTTATAATATATATATGGTATTGTTTTTTGAATAAGAGGCAACTCAAATGTACGTAAAAGCTGAATTTATTGCGCGGTTTCTTGCGGCTGCGGCCGCCGCGGCGTTTTTTATCGGATGCGAAACCACCGGCGTAAAATTTAATTCCGGCGGCGAATACGACCTGCAATCCGAGGCCGACGACGAGAATGAAACGGCTGCCGACGGCGACGATGAAGGCGAATCCCTTGAAATTACGGACGTTGAGGCATCGGAGGAAATAAACTGCTCCGCGGTAAACGTCTCGTGCCAATCGGGCGCAGACTGCCTTGTTTGCGGCTCCGGTTACGATTGCAAAATCGGACTTTGCGTAAAAGACGTCTCAACCGAGGAGGCGGCTGACGGCGACGTAGAGAATGACGAAACGGACGTCTTCGACCTTGACTGTTCGTCCGTGGGGCTAAACTGCCTTACATGGGAAGATTGTTACCTCGCTTGTCCGCGGAACGATGTAATAGTAGTTTGCGACGACTCAAGCCGCAAATGCGTAATCGCCGGATCGGGCGAAGAAGAATCCGAGAAGGCTGAAACCGAAACCGAAAGCGAAGGAGCTGCAGAAGACGAACTCGACGAAGAGAATTTGTCGGAAACCGCCGACGGAGACGAAGAGGCTCAAATCGAAACCGAAACGGAACAAACGGAGCTTGTCGAAACTGACGAAGCGGTTGAAACGGCCGAGCCGGACGCCGATTTTGAAATGGAAATGGACGCTATCGACGGCGTTTGTTACCCGACGGGGGCAAATCGGGCGCCTAAGATTGAGCCGATAAACGCGCCTCAATCCATTACCGCCGGAGAAACGCTTACGTTCCCAATCGCCGCCTCGGACGCCGACCCTTGCGACGTTTTAACGGCGGTCTGCCAAAACTGTTCGGCGGGAGCGGTAATAAATTTCGTTTCCGGCGCGCCTTCTCAGCCGTATTCTTGGAAGTTTTCTTGGACTTCGCCGGAGAGCGACGAAGGTTACAAGACGTTTACCATAAACGTTTCGGATAGTTTCAATCCGCCGCAGACGGTCAGCTCCACCGTCGTTGTAGAAGTTAAAAAGAAAATCGTAAACAATCCCCCCGTGATTGCAGATATAGAAGACCGCGAAATGCTTTTAAACGACAAACTTGAATTTTCCTTTTCATTTTACGATCCGGAAAACCAGTCCGTTACAATCGAGGTTCCCAGTCCTGTCGCCGGCGTTGTAATAAAGCAGAATACCAACTTATCCGGTTCCATAACTATCGACGCCTCTCAAACCGGCGGCGCGGCGGGCGAAATAAACCCGACTTTCATCGTCAAGGATTCTTTCGGCAACAAAACCGAAGGGAAATTCAAGGTTGCGATTTTTGCGCGCGCAGCAAAAGCCAAAGACTGCGGAACTCCTATAAAACTTATTATCAACGACAAATACACCGGCAACACCGCCGACAGATCGACGACTCTAGAAGCGGGGCCGACCTGCATTCAAACCGCGCAGGACGCGCCGCAAATGTTCTTTCTTTTAAAGAGAAAAGCTGGTCAATTCGTAAGCGTTCAGGCTTCGCCTACGGGCGCTAATTACGACATCGGGCTTACCGCATTGACGGCAGGCTGCTCGGATTGCGTTACAGGCATGGACTTTAAAAAGGCCGGAGAATCGGAAGAAGTGGTTATAAATAACTACGACGGCGACGCGGGCGATATGGTTGTCGTTGTTTCCGGCCCAAGCGGTTCAAATAACAAAGGGCCTTTTATGATATTCGCCGAAGAAACCTCGCTAAAACTCGGCTTCGCGCCGATATGCGGCGACTGCGCATCTCATTACGACTGCGGTTATGAAGGAATTTGCGTAGGTTTCTACTTGAACAACCAGCGTTTGGAAACGTCGTGCGCCCGCAACTGCGCAAGTTCGGCCGATTGTCCGCGCTCGTACGCCTGCAAAGCCAAAACGCCCATCGACGGCAGCAAAAACGTAAACCAATGCGTGCCGAACTACTGGGGAACGGGATATGGCGGCTATCAAGTTATAACCTGCGGAGCCGTAAACGATTTGGGCAAGGCTTGCAACGACACCGGCGGAACGAGCGATGAAGCCGAATGCGGCGCCGACGGCGTTTTAATGGTTGACGACTGCGACTGCACTACGCTCAACGTCGGAGGGCAGAACAAATCAATCTGCACGTTCATGTGCTCCAACGATAACGGTTGTCCGCCAAACGCCTCGTGTTCTCAAGGAAATTGCCTGCCGAAATGATTAAAATATTAACGGCAAACGGTTTTACAATTGTTTAAAGAATCGACGATAGGCCGCTTCGGCGCAATACGGAGGGGGCGATAGCGTTAATAATCGGATCGACGGTAGGTTTTAAGCCCAGCCAAATGAAGGCGCTGGAGAGGCTCTTTGCGCGTAGAAACCCGAAAGAGGAAATCGTCGGGGTGATTTTCGGGCGCATGATGATGGAGCTGGCGCTGGAAACCAACAGGCAAATCGGCGCGCTGATAGACAGGCGGGGAGAAGTCGCAATGCTGCTTGTCGGCGACGCCAACGGGCTTCCCATGGCGAAGCAATGGAAGCTGGACCGCGCTTCGGGCAAAATGCGCGGGCTTCGCCTGGTGCGCGCGGCCGTAAACCAAAAAAGGGGCGGCATTGAGAACGAGGACGAGGCGGCGATAAATATTGCGCGTCTAGACATGGCGGCGGTTCTTATTCCGCCGAAACGCGGAGAGGCTTCCGACCTTATCCGAGTCGAATACGCGTATCCCAAGCCCGAAGCCGAAACCAACGAGTGTTTTTATTCGGAGCCCGTTTTGCTTCACGAACTCGACGTTGATTTTCTAGCTTTAATGAGCGCGCTTGAAGAAGAATTCAGCCGCAACTCCAAGGCTTCCAAGTCGGCGTCGGGGCGCGAGCGCGCCTTTCTCGTCGGAACGTCCGTAAAGTCGATGGCGGACGCCAAGTTGTCCGTGGAGGAGCTTGAAAATTTGTGCGACACGGCGGGAATGCTTGTCGTCGGTTCGGTTATTCAGGCGCGCGATAAATTCGACCCGAAGTTTCTTATCGGTTCCGGCAAGTTGAAGGAGATACTGCTTGAAGCGGCGAGGCTTCAGGCGGAGCTTTTAGTTTTCGACCGCGAGCTTTCGCCTTCCCAGCTTGCTGCAATCAGCGACGAAACCGACCTCAGCGTGCTCGATAGAACTATGGTAATACTCGACATCTTCGCGCAGCATGCCCGCACACGCGACGGCAAGCTGCAAGTGGAGCTGGCGCAGCTGAAATACCGCATGCCGCGGCTGGGCAGCAAAGCTAAAGCTTTCAGCAGACTTGTCGGGCGCATCGGCGGGCGCGGCCCGGGCGAAACCAAACTGGAAATCGACAGGCGGCGCAGTCAGGAGCGCGTCCGAAGGCTGGAGAAAGAGCTGGAACTGCTCAGCAAAAGGCGCGAAGTGCAGCGCTCCGCCAGACGAGCCAATAAGGCGCGGCAGGTTTCAATCGTCGGATACACAAACGCGGGCAAGTCAACGCTGCTTAACGCGCTGACCGGCAGCGACGTTTACGTTGCCGATAAACTTTTCGCCACGCTTGAGCCGATTGCCCGCAGGCTGCGGCTGAAGTCGGGCAGGGAAGTGGTAGCGGCAGACACCGTGGGGTTCATCCAACGGCTGCCGGACGAGCTTAAAACGGCGTTTAAAGCCACTTTGGAGGAAATTTCATTCGCGAGCCTTTTGCTGCACGTCGTTGACGCCTCAAACCCAAACCGCGAGTCTATGATTGAGGCTGTGGACGAGTTGCTTGAAGAGCTTAAATTCGGGGAAATAAAGAGCGCGTTAATTTTTAATAAAATCGATAGACTGAGCGAAGAGGAACGAGCCGAACTGATGACGCAGTTCCCTCGCGCGGTTTTCGTTTCCGCCGTTACTCGCGAAGGGCTTGAAGATTTGCTTCTTCTAATCGACGATAGAGTTTTCGCCGCGGACAATTTAATAGCGGGTCTATCCGAGCTGAAAGCAAAATAAAAATGTGTAACCTAAATATAACTGAAATTCTGGCAATTTTAACTGGAACTTTGGCTGCTATCACGACAATTGCAACTGTTTTCATTGCGTTTGCAAATTCAAAATATTCAAAACTACTACAACAACAACTCAACATTTCCCTTAAATAGAAGGAATAACCTTTTGTCTTCCTTATTTTGTATCCATTGTCCCCCGACAAGAAAATCATGGTTACCGCGTCCCAGAGCAGGCCGAAGGCCGTCTTGAAGGGCGCGCGCTTAGTTTGTTAAAAGAAGTTCGTTTCCACGACGCCCACGCCGCTGATATGCTCGGTAGCGCCTGTTTTATCCGTTACGTCGAGCTCGTATTGGCACTGCCAGCGGTACATGTACGGGTTGGAGTAAAACGCCTTGATGACCATGCGTATCGGCCAGCTGACCTGACCGAGAATATCCACCGAACCGAGGAATTTCTTCTCTGATAGGCTTCCTTTTACTTCATAGTCGCCGACTTTAAAGCTGACGTCGAACGCTGAGGGAACGTTGTAGCCGCCTTCCTTAATTTTACGCGGCTCTTTTGGGGCGAACGTGAAGTTTTTAAATCCGCCGACGATTTTATTGTCCACTCCCAAAACGCCGAACTTGTTGTGCTGCGAACCGAACTTTTTAGTCAAATACTGATCGTGCATCACGATTGCATATTTGTCGGTGTAAAGGCGCAGGCTGAACCACTTCTGCACCGCGTCCGGCAGCTTAATCGTCGCCCAGCCGTGGTCGTGGTAGGCGTTTCCGGCGAGGTCGTAGGTTTTGCCGTTGGCCGTAATGCTGCCGCTCGCCTTGCCCTTAACCGTGTTCATGCCAATCGTCCATTCCGCGCGTTTGTCCTCAAAAAATTTAACTTTACCGTCGCCGAAAATGTAACTCGGCATAACGTTTTCAATATCCAGTTTGACGTTTACGCCGTCGTTGAGAGAGAAATGATACGAGCTTCCGCCGCCCCACGCGCGCGCCTTGCCGACCGTTACATCCATTTCGGTCGTTGACGCCTTTACGGCGTCGCGCTTGGTCTCTTTGTGATACTCCGCCTTCTTGCCGTCGGCGCCGTAATACTGAAGGTCGATGCTGCCGTCGAAAGTGCCGAGCGAAAGATTGGTAATCGAAACCATCGCAAACAATACTCCGCCGTCGTCGGACTGCGAAAGGAAGAACCACGATTCGCCGTAATCGCCGTTTTTCTCGAACTGCGTGTGCCACGCCTGAAATTCGGGAGAAATTTTAGTAGAGCCGGAACCTTCAAATCCGAAGAAGGGCTCCGCCGCGTAGGCGGTTATAGCTATCGACAATATGGCTATAATAGTTATAATAACTTTTTTCATAAATAACCTCATGGTAATAAATTTCAAAGAAGCGCGTCGGCGCGGTTATTAAAATGTATGATACTAAATTACTACGCGATGCGCAATCGTAATTTTAAGGCAGCCAAACGGCGCCGTTTACAGACATGAACCACGAATGAATTTCTCTGTACGAGGCTCCGACCGGCACGTTGAAGTTCAAACCGATTTTGCCGGTTTTGCCGACGTACTCGGCCTCGAAGGAAATTTTGTGAAGCGCTTTGTCTATCGCCGCGTCCCAGTCGCGAAGATAGCCCAAAAAATGTTTCGTATAGGATGCGTCTCCTTTTAGGTCGAATAGACTTGCCCAATGAGCTCCAAACATAAGACCGGCGTACACGTCGTAAAGAACCTCGGCTTCAAGTATCGCGGCCGATTCTCCTCTTTCGGGCAGCGTCTCGTTTCCGATTCGCAAAGAAATCAGCAAATCCGAAAAAATATAACGTCCGCCGACCGCCGCTTGAATCGAGTAAAATTTTCCGAACCCGAACCCCGGCTCGCATAAAAGATGCGAAAGGGCGCTTTGCCGTAAATCAATGGGGTAAAACAACCCGCCGCCGCCGGAATCCTCGAAGGTCGGAAAGTAAACCGAACCTTCTAAATAAAGCAGCCAACGGCTGGATTGATAAAACTCGAACGCCGCCGTCGCTTTGATGTTTCCGCGAATGAAATTGTCTTCTCCTATCTCTCCTTTGTAGCCGAAGAAAGGCATCGCGGCGTCGATTCTGAGGCGGTTTACTATTGGAAGCGAAAGGCGTATTACCGCAGAATGCCAATTTATCGAAGGCGACGAAGCCGTTTTGCCGAAGTTAAGCTCCAAACCGAGCCTTCCCGCGCCAAACGATGGTCTGCCGTTCAAGCCGGACTGCCAAGCGTAAAACGATGCCGCCTCTTCCGCCGCCCAAAGCGGCGCGCCGACCGCAAGCGCGGCTGTTACCGCCGTTAAAATTGCCGCAAGTTTAAATTTCATTTCGTTCTAAAGTCGAAAAAAGTTATTTCAAAACACAATAACCCATTGCGAGCAAAAAATCCATAATAAAAAACCCGCGAATTTATTCAATCCGCGGGTTGAATTTCAACCGAGCGACGATTATCCGATAATCGGATACTTTCTGCGGGAAGAGACTTCCGTCATCATTTCCTGCATTTTGGCGGTAACGACTTCATAGAGCTTATCGACTTTGGCTTCTTCGCCTTTGATTCCCTTGGTAACCTCCGCCGGGTAAATCGGTTTGCCGATTTCAATTTCCAGTTTCGCGGGCAGCGGAAGATGGAAGATGGGGCCGAAGGAAACGCCCCACGGCAGGGCTATGGAAATCGCGCAAGTCTTGCTGCGGAAGATTTTATCGACTTTGAAAATCTTGGCGAGCTTTGTTCCCGGAGTAAGAACGAAGAAAGTCTCGTGTCCGCCGACGTTGACGTGAGGCACGATGGGGACGTTTTCCTGAATAGCTACCTTCGCGAAACCTTTGTGGCCGCCGAAGTCAATTTTATAGCGGTCTTTGTAGGGGCGGAAAGCTTCGTGGTTTCCGCCGGGGAAAACGACCAGCTTGTTGCCGCCGCTTAGAACTTTGTGAGAATTTTCGTAGTTTCCTCTCACCGAGCCGCCCATGATAAGCAGGTTTTTAAGCACGGGAATAGACACCATCGCGTCGTGGGCGATGAAGTATAGCGGGTCTTTCAAACCCTTCCTAGTGTAGTATTCCGCCGCAAATAGAAACGGCTCCATGAAAGTGATGCCGGCGTTGTGGTTGCCGACGATGAGCGCCGGGCCGTCGGGGATGTTTTCTATCCCGCGCACCGCGCTGCGGAAATACAAATCGCCCATTTTGCGGATAATCGGCAAAAGCTCCGCTATCATCTCGAAATCGACTTGACCGACGACGTCGGGGTCGGCGTTCGCGGTGGCAATGCGCTTCATCAATTCTTTGCTAAGTTTAATTTCCATTTATGCACTCCTTTAAGGCGTTCGCGGTTAAATTAACTTTCGGCTCTCCGCCGACGTAAAAGTCCATGTGTTGGAAGCCGTCCATTACGAGAGTTTTCATTCCGTCCAAATACTGGCTGTCGAACGGGACGAGAAAATCTCCTCCCGCCTGTATTGCCAGCTTGACGAAACCTTTCTTCGCGTGAATGCGGTCGAGAATGGATGCGGTAGGCGTAATGTCTTTGCAAACCGGAATTATATGCTGCATAAGAACGGCGATGTCGGTGCCTTTATACGGCGTCGCCATCGTTATTACCCCCTTCACCGATTTGACAAAGTTCGCGTTTCCTTCTTTTTCGGCTATATCAAGCGCGAGAAGCGTAATAAGTCCGCCGTTGGAATGGCCGACTATCCAATACTTTTGAATGTTGTTCTCTTTCGAGAAACGCTCTACAAACTTAAGGAATGTCCTTGCGGCCTGCTCAAGCGGGCAGAGGTTGGCTACCGGCCCAAGATAATACGGGAACACCGGCGGCAGAACTACGTTGAAGCCCATATCGGAGAGTTTCTGCGCGAGCGGATTCATAACGCTCGAAGTGCAGAAGGCGCCCGGCACCATGATAATCGTTTCGCGCTTGTCTTCCAACTTCAGGTTGACCGGCTTTTCCATCGCCGCTTTGGACTGCTTGTAAGACCCGACCAGAAAAGACGGAACTTTTTTGACTCTGCTGATTATTTCTTTATGCGTCATGGTTTTGCTCCTTTTATAAATGACGTTTTTACCCCTGTTAGAATGAAATAGTAGAAATATTTACGCGGTGTGTCAAATTAATGCGTCAAAAAAAAGCCCCCGAATATGGGAGCTTTTTCACAATGAGATGTTTTATGTCGGGTTTATTTTGCCGCGCCGCACTCGCAAGTCATGCACCTGTCCACGATTTTGTAATTTTCGCAGCGCGTTTCGCATGTAGGAATATTGCAATTGAACGGATTGCTCGGGTTACTGCGGCATTCGCAAACGGGGCAACCGTTCGAGTCGTTGTTGTAGCCGTATGGACAGCCTATTGCGCAATTGGTCTTAAAGTCGGCAATGTTACACTCCGGTTCTTCCTGCTGAACGTCAACGTCGCCGCCTCCGCCGCACTCGCAAGTCATGCACCTGTCCACAATTTTATAACCTTCGCAGCGCGTTTCGCACGTAGGAATATTGCAATTGAACGGATTAATGGGATTACTGCGGCATTCGCAGACGGGGCAGCCGTTTGCGTCGTTGTTATACCCATACGGGCAGCCTATTTTGCAGCTTGCGTTAAACCCTGCAATATTGCAATCAACCTCTTCCTGCTGAACGTCAACGTCGCCGCCTCCGCCGCACTCGCAAATCATGCACCTGTCCACAATTTTATAACCTTCGCATTTTTTAGCGCATGTCGGTATTGTGCAATTATATGGATTGATGGGATTACTGCGGCATTCGCAAACGGGGCAGCCGTTTGCGTCGTTATTATACCCATACGGGCAGCCTATTTTGCAATTTGCAGCCCATTGGGCCAGATTACAATTGACTGCGTCTTCGCCATCCGAATCGGTTTCATATAAATTTTGCTTGGACGGCGTATTGGAATTTTTTTCACCGGCGCAATTAAATGAAAAAAAGGATACAAGTAAAACAACCCCCGCAAAAAACACTATGTTATTTCGAGTTTTCATTTTAAACCTCTTTTATTCATCGTATCTTATTTCGATCATGTCCATCCATGGACTTGTTCCTGCGCCATTATTTCCCCACCCTAATTCTATCATTACAACATATTGATAAGCGTCGTTATTGATTGTCGATGAAAAACTTGCATCGACAGAACTATATCCGGATGTCATCGTAACTGTAGCCAATTCTGTGCCTGAACCGTCCCATGATCTTCTATATATGCTTATAATAGAAGAGGAATTAACGGGCATACCTCCGCTCTGAAAGTCTCTTGCTCTTAATAAGTTCATCGTAACGCCTTGGTTCAGATGCAACTCGCAATTTGCAAAGATTTGACGCGGCCACACATTTGCGCAAAAACCAAGATCGCCATACATAGAAAGATTATCGACTTCTCCGGTAAGCTCGCCATAGCTCCATATCGAACATGTACTTGGAGCGATTTTGTACCACTTGGTTGTGGCGTGGGCTACCCCCTGAGAGCCTAATATAATTGCTGCGGCGAATAATACGGCAGCAAATAAGAATACATTTTTTCGTACCCGCGTAGTTACTTTTTTCATTTTTTCCTCCGTTTCAAGTTTCAAACCTAATTGGTTCTACCGTTGGAACCATTCCTTATGATCTAAATTAAAGTTAGCATTTACTTTTCAATTAAGCAAGATAATTTTGCATTTTAACGTAAATTATTTTCTATCGTCTTTAAATCAAGCGCGTAATTAGTGATTTTTTCATTAATTTCATAAAAAAAAGCCCCCGCAATGCGGAGGCTTTTCGTCTTGAGTTTAAAGTTTAACGGTCTAGTCGCAGCCGTAAGACGGAGGGGGAACTTCGCCGGGCTTCATGCAGGCGCCTACGCCGCACCAGCTGGAGAATACGCAGACCAAGCCGTTAGGGCATTCGGAATCCATTTTGCATACTTGAGTCTGGGGGACTGCTTTGCAATGACCCATGCAGTCGGCGGCGCCTTTGGCAGGGTCGCAGTTCGGGTCGTCGTAAACGCACTCTTCATAGGGCGGGCAGGCGAATCCGGCTATTCCTCCGCATACGCAGTTGCCTGCGGCGTCCATGTGATCGCACTTGGTCGTTTGAGTTTGGCAAAGGCCGTTTATGCAGACTTCGTCGGCGCCGCAATCGACGTTGGCCGCGCACGCTTTGCCGCAATGCCAAGCGCACCGATAATTCTCGCAGCTCCAAGCTCCGATGCAGTCGGGCTTGATAAGGTTAAGCGCTTCGCACTCGAAGGCTTCCTTGCGCTGAGGTTCGGTCTGGGGTTCGCAGTAGGATTTGCACCAGCCGTTGCCGCAGCGGGTTACGCAGCGCTGTCCGCCGGCGCAGTCGGAGTCGGCTTTGCATTCCGCCGGGTCGGTCGAGCAGTTCCAGTTGCATTTGCCGTAGTCGCAGCTCCAAGCTCCTTCGCAGTCGGGGCGGGCGCTGATTACGTCGCAGTCGCTGGCTGCTTTGCACATCGGTTCTATCGCGTAGCAATGACCCATGCAGTCGGCGGCGCCTTTGGCCGGGTCGCAGTTCGGATCGTCGTAAACGCACTCTTCATAGGGCGGGCAGGCGAATCCGGCGAATCCGCCGCAGAAGCACAGTCCGGTCGCCGGATCGGTATAGGCGCATTTGGTCGCTTCGCATACGCCTTTGCACCAGCCGTTGCCGCAGTACTGAACGCACTCGCTGCCGACCGGGCAGGAAGATTTGTCTACGCAGCCGGTCTGGCGGGCGACGCAGGTTCCCTCGCCGCCTCCGCAGTTGGCTCCGCTGGAGTCGCAATTGGTCATAAAGTTGTCGCAGAAGTAGCCTTCGGGGCACTCTGCGTCGGTTTTGCAACTCTGTTGCTTGACTACGCAAATTCCCAATACATCCGGCGGGTTGCAGGGAATTCCTTCCGGGCACTTTTCAATCATCGGCATTTCGCAAACAAGGCCGAACGGACATTCTGCGTCGGATTTACAGAACATAGCCTCGCAATAGCCGTAAGTAGGCCATCCGCTGACGCAGTCGTCGTAGGGTTTTCCGGTGGAAGCGTCGTAACCGCAGTCGTAAACCGGAAATACGCAGCGGTAACCGGCGCCGCACTCGGCGTCTGATTTGCAGCCGGTATAGTCGGGGACGCATACGCCGTTCTTGGGCGGCACGCAGCCGGTCGACGGGTCGTCCGCTTTGCAAGGCATGTCGGAAACGGATGTATCTTTCCCGGCGACGGAACCGTCGGCGGCGTAGTAATAAAATTCGCAGTGATAACCGGCGGCGCAATCGTAGTCGGAGTAGCAGTCGTTCTGCTGAGTAGGCTGGCAGGTTCCGTAGGGAGCCGCGTAGCATCCGCCGTTGGGGTCGGTTTTATCCATATCGCAGCCTATTACGCATTCTTGACCGTAAGGGCAGTCGGCGTTGGAAAGGCAGCCTTTATTCGGGTCAAATTGGCAGGTTCCAACGTCGGCGTAATCCCAGAAGAAGCAGGTCAGTCCCGGTGGGCAGTCGGAGTCCATTTTGCATTCGTAATTCTTGCAAATGTATTCGCACATGCCGTTGACGCAGGCGGGAACCGCATAACCGAAACACGACGAGGCGTCTTCGCCGGCGGCGTTTTTTGCGTTGCCGTTCAAATAAACGACCGCGCAGTCGGAATCGAATTTGCAGTTCTGAGGAATGGCTTGGCACATGCCCATGTATTCGCCGGGGCGAGCCGGATCGACGGAGCCGTTGCCGTTGGCGTCTTTGCCGTCGGTCGCGTAAACGTACATTTCGCAGTAATAACCGGCGGGGCAGTCGGAGTCGCTGCGGCAATTGAAGGGATCGTTGCCGCATTCCCATACGCATTTATGCGATTGGCAGGTAAATCCTCCAATACATTCCGGCTTAATCAAATCGAGATTGTAGCAGTCTGAGGCGGTCTGGCACTGCCAGTCGGGGTCGGGGCAGTCGTCCATAGTAAATTTAAGGTCGGCGAAGAGAATCGAATGATCTTCGTTGAAGAGCTTAAGAGCGTATTTCGCGCCAGGCTCTAAGCCGGAAATTGTGGCGGAAAGGTCGAATTTGCATTCGCAATCCGCGGGATTTCCTTTGTTCGCGTCAAACTCGGTCAGAACTATTTCGTTGCCCGCCATAGAAAGTTTGAATTCCATCTGCGAGGCGCAATTGCACAGAACGTCCGTGTGGAAAAGTATTATATAATTATGGTGCTTTTGAATGGTTACCGCGCCGTTGGAATCCGCTTTTTCGGTTCCGCCGCCGCCTTCCAGTTTGCACTCGCTTTGCGACGTATTTTTGATTTTAGTCGCCGGGTCTTCCGACAGCGGCGCGCCGCCGCAGCCGACGAGCATTAATGCGCCCAAACAGCCCAGCGCGGTCAACAACAACAAAAGTTTTAAAGTTTTCATTCGGAACTCCTTTCTCTGGTATTAGAACATTTATTCAACTTATAATCAATGTGAAATATCAAATTTCAAAGCTCGTCGTCTTAAAAAGCAAACGCGGCGCCAAATTTAACCACGCTATTAACCGTTTAATTTTACTGTTTTTATTAAATTATAAAGCCCGCGTAATTTGTTATTGTCAACTTTTAATTGCGCCGTTGCGGCGTTACAAGCGTAAAGTTTTGTTTACATGTTGAGGCAGATGGGCGGATGCATATTATTAAAAATAATTACAATCTGCCGAGCCACTTTTCGATGCGGCTCAATCCTTCTTCTATGCGCTCGTTGTCTATTGTGTAGGCGAAGCGCGCGAAGCTTCTCACATGGCCGGAGCCGAAATCTACCCCGGGAGTTGCGGCTACGGCCGCATCCCGAAGCATTCTTTTGGCGAAATCGAAGCCGTCCATGCCGAAAGCGGAAATGTCGGCGAAAATGTAAAACGCGCCGTCGGGTTTGTTGTAAATTTTAAAACCCAACCGAACGAGTCCGTCGATTAGCGTCCGGCGGCGCTCGCGGTATGCGTCGCGCATGTATAAGGCGTACCGGTCGCAAGACTCGTCCGTCAACGCGGCGACTGCGGCGGCTTGACTGATTGAATCTGCGCAAATGAATACGTTTTGATTCAGCTTTTGAAACGGTCTTATCAGTTCGGGCGGAACTATCGCCCAGCCGATTCGCAGTCCCGTCATGGCCATACGCTTTGAAAGTCCGTTGATTACAATCGCTTCGTCGCAGTATTGCAGAGCTGTGCGGTCGGGTTCTGCGCCGTAATTCAATCCGTGATAAATCTCGTCGGAAACGAAAGGAACGGGCAGGCTGCACAGCCATTTAAAGGTATCTTCCGGAATAATCGAGCCGGTCGGGTTGGCGGGGGAAGCGGCCATTACGGCCTTTACGCCCGCCTTCAGACCGTTTTCCACGTCGTCGCGCGTTAAAACGAAACCGGACTCTCGCGTCGTTTTCGCAAGATAAGGTTCGATGCCGAGCAGGCGAGCGAAGTTGGGATAGCATGGATAACCCGGATCGGAGAAAAGAATTTTTTCTCCTTTATCTAATAGAACCGACAGCGCGTTAAGAAAAGCTCCGCTTGTTCCCGGCGTTATGATTACGCGTTCAGGGTTTATTTTTACGCCGTAAAAACGTTCGTACCACGCCGCAACCGCTTCCCGCAGCTCGTATGCGCCCAACGAATGAGTGTAATGCGTTTTGCCGTCCGCCGCCGCTTTTTTCAACGCCTCGACGACCGCTGGCGGGGGCGCGAAGTCCGGTTCCCCGACCTCAAGATGCACTACGTCCGTTCCCTTGCGCTGCATCGCAAGCGCTTCTTCTAATATATCCATTACGATGAACGAAGTAATCGGGCTCATTCTGTCGGAAACGCGCATGTTTATCTCCGTAGCAAGCGGTTTGAACGCGAATAAATTACCATAAATAATTTTAGCGTCAAACGGTTTTGCTTATTTTATCGGTTTGTATAAAAACCGCCGCCTCAGCGTTTTTTTATCCAAACGGAAGAGTTGTCAGTTTTCAACTTAAAAAACAAAGAGACAATAAATTCAATTTTATTTGAATATGTTTGCAGATATTTTGCTCGCGCTGCCAATTAATTGATAAGATTATATTAAAATCAAGCTGAAAATGCGCCGTTTTTATTTGCTATTGGTTAAAAATATGATATAATTTTTAAGTTACGAGAAGTATTTAGAATACGAATGCGGTTGAACGAGAGGAGCGCGCAATGCCGGTTCCAGTAATTGGAATAGATTTAGGGACGACCAACAGCTGCGTGTCGATGGTAATAGACGGCGTGCCTAAGGTCATTCCCAACAAGGCGGGGTACAAGGTGATGCCTTCTGTTGTGGCGATAGGTTCCGGCGGTAAAAAACTTATAGGCCACGCGGCTAAAAGGCAGGCCATTACAAACCCCAAAAACACGATTTTTGGCGCGAAAAGACTCATTGGCCGACCGTACGACTCGGAGGCGGTGAAAGCCTTTTCAATCGCCGCGCCCTTTGACATCGTTTGCGGCGAGCACGGCGATCCGCGCATTAAAATGCTCGACCGCGCTTACACGATACCGGAGATACAATCTTTTGTGCTTTCCGAGCTGAAGCTCGTCGCGGAAGAATTTTACGGCCAGCCGATACAGAAAGCGGTAATCACGGTTCCGGCTTACTTCAAAGACGCGCAGCGCCACGCCACAAAAGACGCGGGCGTTATAGCCGGCTTGGACGTCATACGCATCATCAACGAGCCTACTAGCGCCGCTTTGGCTTACGGCTACGGCAAAAACATCGAACAGCGAGTCGTGGTTTTCGACTTCGGAGGCGGAACGTTCGATTTATCTATTCTCGAAATACGCAAGGGCGTTTACGAGGTCATTACAAGCAACGGCGACACTTATCTTGGCGGAGAAGATTTCGACAACGCCATCCTCGACTGGCTCATCGACACGTTCGAGGAGGAAACGGGCGTCAATCTGCGCGAAGACCCGATGGCGATGCAAAGGTTGAAAGAGGCGAGCGAAACGGCAAAAATTACTCTTTCCAGCGTTCACGACACCGAAATTAACCTTCCGTTCATTTCCGTGAAAGAAAACAAGGAAGCTCTGCATCTGAAGCGGCTGCTCACCCGCAAAGAGTTTGAATACATGACGACCGGTCTTCTCGACCGCTGCGTAGAAATATGCGGGCAGGCCTTGAAAGACGCCGGATTGACGACGAGCGACATCGACGCGGTGCTGCTTGTCGGCGGCATGACGCGAATGCCGAAGGTTCAGGAAACGGTCGATCAATTCTTCGGCCAGGCTCCTCTTAAAAACATCAACCCCGACGAGGTGGTGGCCATCGGCGCGTCGATTCAGGGAGCCATGCTTGTTGACCAAGAAGGCGGAAAGAACAGAAGCATTCTTCTCGATTTGACGCCGCACTCATTAGGCGTTCAAATTACCGGCGGTTTATACAAAGAAATAATTCCCAAAGACAGCCCGATACCGATAAGCAAGTCGCACATTTTCACCACGGAGCGCGACTATCAGGAATACGTTAAAATATCTATTATTCAGGGCGAAGACGAGCAGACCGGAGAGAATTCCGAACTTGGCGAATTCACTCTGACGGATATCAGGCGCGCTCCAAGAGGCGAAACGCAGATAAAAGTATTCTTCGACGTTGACGCGGACGGAACGCTTACTGTTACCGCCAAAGACCTTGACACCGAGAAAGAGCAGGGGATTACCGTTTCTTCCTACGGCTATCTTTCGCAGCGAGAAATAGCTGGAATGATTGAATACAATCAGGAATACATGCTCGAACGCGAGCAGAACGAGCAGGCGTTGAAAGTTATCTATACGATGAAGAACACGCTTCAGGACATCGAAGTTATGATGCCCGAAATCGAAAAGAAACTGCTGAACAGCTCCAAACCCAACAAAGAAGACGCTCTGCGGAAGATTTACGCGCTTATCGACGAGGTAAAGAACGCGTTGAATAATACAAACGCCGATTACGAAAAACTCGTTAAGCTCCAGCTTCAACTCGATAAAGTCCACGACGTTATAGTCAAGTCCGGACAGGATTAACCGCATATGAATCTCATCGGCGATCGGCTTGAAAGTTTCGGGATTATATTGCAGAAATATCTGAGGCGCAACGGCGTTTCTCAGCGCGAGCTTGCCGCGAGGCTTAATATCTCCGTAACTTATCTTTCCCAGATAATTCACGGCTCGCGGGCTCCAAGTAAAAAATTACTCCCCGAACTGGCGAATATACTTGGCGAAGAACAGGAGAAACTCGCCCTTCTGATTTCGTGGGAAACGGAAAAAAATCCGTTGTTAAAAAATTACCTTCAGGAAGTTTTCTTTGAGAAATACGGGGCGGAAGCGAAGAAAATCCCGTCGCAATCGCCCGCGTCGGCGAAAGCCGAATCGCGGTTTATGTCGGTTGACGGCCGCGAGTACGATTACGACACGATACCCGTTCTTACTTACGCCGAAGCCGGCGCCGGCAAGTCCGCATGGGACCCGGACGCTTATTCTAAAGGAATGGGTATGTACAGAATTCCCCGCCCCGCTGATATTTACGACCCGCAGGCGGTCGCCTTCGAGATTAAAGGCGACAGTATGACGCCGCGCTTTGAAGAAGGAGACGTAGTTATTGTTTCGCCTAAGGCGGAAACGCGCAACGGCGATTACGTTGTTTTGCGGCTCGTCGAGACCGAGGAAATAATGGCGAAAAGAATTCGTTTTGCATCCGGCTACATCGTTTTGGAATCAATCAACGCCTCGTACGAGCCGATAATACTTAACAGCCCCCAAGCTATGAGTTTTTATTATAAAATCGTGCAAGTTCGTCTAAAGGGCGGCGCGAAATATTAAGTTAAATATTACGGTTTTACAATGCTGACGATTTGTCCAAACTGCCAAAAAACGCTCGCGGTTAGATCCGAGGGGAAACATCCCTGCCCGTATTGCAAAGCGCTTATATTGGTTCCCGAAAAAAACTCCGGCAGACCCGCGCAGCTCGTCGCGGCGCCGAGCGCGGAAAACCTTAACGTACATTTTAAAAAAATACTGCTGCCTCACCCTGAAGAAAGAGGACGGGCAATGACTCGTCCTCAGCAGGAATCCGCTCCCAAAACTGGAGACCCCTTCTTGGATTCTTTTGAAAGCGAAACCATACCGATGGACGACTCCGCATTAATGAACTCATCGACGATAGAGCGCAGACGGAGGGCTTTTTCGTGGGAAAAAGAATCTAAAACTCAAATGCCGATTAATTATTTCCACACGCTCGCAATAATAATTTCCGATCCAAAGAGCGCTTTTGAAAGAGCGCTCGGTTTGCAATTTAAAGCGGGTCGCGGTTTTGTATTCGCGCTTATAACGCTTATACTTTCGGTGTTTGCAAACATAGGCTATCTGGCGCTTCTTTTCAAACACAGCGGCGTGGTGAAAGATTTCGCCGCAACCGCGCTTGAATCCGGCGCCAAGCTGCCTCACGGCATTCGTCTTCTTTTCGCCGAACCGATGAAGGCGGTAAAAATATTTATAATAATTACGCCGATATTCGTGCCGATATTTCTTATGCTTTGGTTTGCGCTTCTCGCTTTGGCCATGCGGCTGCTGGGCAACGAAAAAATGTCGTTCGGCAAACTTGTGGCTTTGTGCGGTTACGCGATAGGGCCGATTATTTTAAGCGTCATCCCCGCAGTCGGCATTTTTATCGGCATTCTTTGGTTTTTGTACGCCACGCGCTACGCGCTGCTTTTCTACGAAGGCGAAGGAATTGCCCTTGAGTATTCGCTGCCTTTCGTTTACGCGATTTTCATGCTTTTCTGTTCGGCGGTTTTGTTCGGCGTCGTTTATATTTAAGATTTACGCCGCTTTTCATCGGTAAAATATTCCCTTATATTTTCTTGCCAACGACGCGATGTTTCTATATTCTTTTACATTGGTAACGGTTCGGTTAATTCACCTTTAACGACGAGGCCAGCCATGAGCGAAGATATTAAAATCATTACGCCCGACGCGGGCAAAAAAATCGCAATAACGCTAAAATCCCTTCCGGGAATGGGCGGAATGTTTGCAAAAGGAATATTCTTAAGCATGTTTCGCAAGCAGGGCGTATTAAGAACCGAAGACGTCCCGTTGATTACGGTGGAACTGCCCAAATTGACCATACCCATGGACAGGCTTGCGTATTTTAAAGAAGTATGCGGCGACGACTCCGAACTGCCGATGGCTTTTCCCGAAACGTGGTTTATGGGAATGATGGGGCAAATCGTAACGCATCCGGCCTTTCCTCTAAGCCCGATGGGGCTCATTCACGTGCGGCAGATAATAACCCAGCACAGACCGATTAAGCTCGACGCCTCATTGAGTCTATACTGCGAGCTTAAAGAGCTGCGCGCCGCGCCGCGAGGCATCGAGGTCGATTGCGGCGTTTACGTGAAAGACGAAAACGGCGTATGCTGGGAGGGAACCGTTATGTTCCTGTCGCGCAGCGAGCGGGCGAGAGCTCCGAAGAAATCCGGCGAAAAGCGCAAGTCCGAGCCGAAAGAGGCGCAGATAGTCATAGACGTTCCTGAAAACACCGGCAGGCGTTACGCAAAAGCCAGCGGCGACTATAACCCTCATCACATGACCCGCCCCACCGCCAAACTGATGGGATTCAAGCGGCCGATCGCGCATGGAATGTGGACGTTGGCGAAAGCCGTCGCGCTTCTTCCGTCGGAAGCTAAGAAACTGCCGTGCAAACTCGACGTCAGCTTTAAACGGCCTATATTAATGCCCGCTAAAATCGGCGCGAACATGAGCAAATACGAAGAAGGCAAACCGCTTTCCTTCGAGATTTTTTCGGTAAAAAACGGCGAACCGCACGTGGTTGGAACGATTGAAAGGCTCTAATTAAACAAGGGAAAACGATATTTTTTTCGCTCTATGTTTGAAGGCGATTAGCGTTATACAGCCTGACTTATTCGCATTTTCGCGAATGATTTTTTGTCTAGAAGGGCGCATACGGTAGGAGGGGTTTATTAAAAGAAAAACGGCGGAATTAATTTTTAAAAATCTTCGCATATCTCCGCGTCCTCCTTTTTTTATACAAAGCGGGGATGAGTCAGTTATATGGCTTAATATTTCCAACAAGATTTTGACATTCGCAGCCATTGTAATATAAATTAAATTGGTTGCGCGTTTGTTGAACGATACGGCCTCAAATAAAAGACGGAAAAGGCTAGACATGAAAAAGAAAATTATAATTTTTTGGCTTTTGGCCGCCGTTGTTTTGGCGCTTGCGGCGTGCGAAATAAAAATACACAAAGGCGTCGAGAAACATTATTTAACCAAACCGGCCGTTTATCCATACGATATTTTCCGCCGCGCCAGAATGAAGGAAAAATCGCCGCAGCTGCTGGTCGGCTCCGCGGTAGTGGATTTAACTCCTAAAAACTCGACTAGCACGTGGGTTGCAGGCTACGCGCCCAACAAACGCTCGACCGGAATACATTCTCCGATTACCGGCAGAATTATTTACATCGACGACGGCGAACATGCCTTGACTTACGTTTCATTCGATTTCGTAGGCCTGATGAATCAGGATATAGCGTTGATGCAGGAGCTGGTCAGCAAGGATTTTAAAGACGAAATAATAATGTCGTCAGCGCACAATCACGCAGGTCCCGACGTGATGGGCATTTGGGGCAGAGCGATATTTTACATGCTTCCGGTCGAGAACGGACGCGACCCCGGCTACATGCTGCGCGTTTATCAAAGCGTACAAAAGGGAATTCTCGACGCTCAGTCAAAGGCTGTACCCGCGACTCTTTCCGCCGCATCAATAAAAGGACCTCAAGGTTTTTGCGACAATTGGCGCCTGCCCGGTTACTGGGACGATACGGCGACGGGACTAATGGCGTCCGATTTAAACGGCAGACCTATAGCCACTTGGGTCAACTGGGCGTGCCACGTAGAGTTTCTAGGCGACGCCAACGCCATGATTTCAAGCGATTATCCCGGCTTTTTCTACAAAAGAATCGAGCAGCGCGGAGGCGGCGCGGGGTTGTTCAGCAACGGAGCCATAGGCGGAATAGTCGTTCCGATAATAGGCTTCGAGAAAGAAAGCATGCCCGTGCATTTGCGCGTTAAGGCGGCGGAAAGTCTCGGTTACGAGCTTGCGGATTTGATGATGGACGCGCTCGCTAAGAACGGCGAGACAATATCCAACCCTAAAATATGGCATAAAAAGGCGGTCTTCGATCTTCCAGTCGATAATTGGAAATTCCAGCGTTTTGTGCTGCAAGGAACGATGGAACGCCCGACATACAACCACAGCGGTTCGGCCTCGCCTTACTTGCGCACGGAGGCGCATGCGCTAACGATAGGCGATTTAGCGATTTCTACGGTTCCGGGAGAAATCTTTCCGGTCATCGGTTTCGGAATTAAAGAAAAACTGATGAACGCAAAACATAAAATGGTAATCGGGCTCGCCAACGACGAGTTAGGCTACATAATGCTTCCGTCTCAATTCGAGATGGATGTTTACGATTACGAGCAAAGCGTATCGCTTGGGGCGAATACCTCGCCGATATTATGGAAAGCTCTTGCCGAACTGTGGGGCAAACCCAACGAGGAGCTTCCCAAGGCGACCGACAAATAACCGCGAAATATCGTAATGATACGCTTTTTCGACGTTACGCTCGGCTTCGGCGCGGGCGAACCGGTGATTAAAGACGCAAACGTCAGCGTTCCGAAGGGCGGCTTCGTCGTTCTTTCAGGTCAATCCGGCTGCGGTAAAACGACCGTTCTAACCAGCCTTCTAGGCTCTCTTGCTCCGCAGAAAGGAAAAATTCTATCGCTGTCGGAGGACGTCTATTCGCTGCCGCCGGAAAAACTTGCCGCCTACCGGCGCAAAGTCGGTTTTGTCTTTCAAGATTTCAGGCTTTTGGCGCACCGCACGGTTTTTGAAAACGCTCTGATAACTACGCAGGTTCTCGGCATAAAAAAGACCGACGCAATCAGCCGCGTAAACTCGATTTTGCGCAAACTTGAGCTCTTCGACTTGAGAAACCGCCTGCCCGAAGGGCTTTCGGGAGGGGAAATGCAGCGCGTCGCCATAGCCAGAGCCGCCGTGCACGAGCCTATGCTTTTGCTGGCCGACGAGCCGACCGGCAACCTCGATCCGGAGGCAACCGCGCTTGTTCTATCATTATTAGAAGAATTGAACGCCAAAGGAACGACGATAATTATCGCCACGCACGACGACGCAGTAAAAGAAAGACTCAACAAGCCGGTTTTAAAAATTGAAAATCGTCATATTATTCAGGCGCGGCAATAGGGCTGCGGCATGAGGCTTACGACAATTATCGAGCGCAGCAGAGGGGTTATCGGCGGACAGCCGAGGACGACCGTGTTTTCAATGGCGGCGTTGGCGCTTGCGTGCTTTTTAGCTACGGCGGCGATAGTCTTATGGATTTCTCTGCTGGATATGCGCGGCAGAATGCAGGAACAGCTTGCGATACTCGCCTTCCTCAAGAGGGATTTAACGGAAGAAGAGCTTAAAATGGCCAAGCTAAACATAAAAGCGTGGCCTGAAGTTTACAACGTAAGCTATAAAACCGCCAATCAATCCCTCGACGCTTTTCTTCATTCCTTTCCGGAGGAAACCAAAGCGCTAGCCGAACTGGAAACGAACCCCCTTACGGCGGTTATAGAGGTTTACCCCAAGCACGGGCTTTCAAGGGCGCGCCTCGAGCAGGTAAAGAAACGGCTCGAAGCCTTTTCTTATGTGGAACAGGTTGAAAGCGGTCAGTTGTGGATAGACCGGCTGGAGTCGGTTCTTAATCTCTTTGAGGCCGCGGCGCTGCTCTTTTCCGTAACGATTGCGGCGGCCGTTCTGCTGATTGTAATGAACACCGTGAGGGTTTTTGTGTCGTTCTACGCCGATGAAATAAGGCTGCTTGAACTTTTAGGCGAGAGGCGCTCGCATTCGGTAGCCCCGTTTATTAATGCGGGTTTTGCGGTGGGAATTTGCGGCGGTCTGACCGGCAGCGCGACGTTCATAGCTCTTGCCAACGCGCTTTCTATTTACGTAACCATTTCGCCGCTAGTTGGGCTTTACGCCGGATTGGCGGTAGTTTCTTTTACAGCGATGATGTCGTTCTTCGGAGCGTCAATCGCGGTGCGCAGAGCCAAAGGTTAGCGATGAACGGCGATACCTTCAATCAAACGCCAAAAAACGCCCGGCGCAGCGGCTCGATAGGCCGATACGCCGCGATAGCTCTTTGCTCCGCATGCGTTTTCTTCGCGGTTCTGTCGGTTCCTTTCGTTTTGCTTTGCAAAGAGGACAAGACGGCCAAATCGTCGGTGCTCGACGAACTTGAGGCTATGGAAAAGAATATTTCGGCTCTTACATTGCAGCGCGCCAACCTTTCGATTGAAAAAAGAGGGCTTCGCAAGGAAACGGAAGCGGAAAAGAACGAGGCCGCAAGGCTCGCCGAGCGCGAAAAGAAATTGCGCGGGCATCTATTCAGGCAGGTTCGATCGCTTTATATGCAGCGCGGCTACAATTGGCTTATAGAGCTCTTTTCGGGAAGAGATTTAGCGAGTTTGATACTCAAGCGCGCATACATGACCCGATGGACGCGGGTTACGCGCGATTTAATCGGCCAGATTAAAGCGACTGAAATTCAGGCGGAGAAAAAAGCCAAGGCGCTGGAGAACCTGCTGGCAAAGATGCAGCATCTTGAAACGCGCCTTATCGACCAAGAAGAGGCGCTGCGAGAGGAAAGCGAGAAGAAGGTAGCCCTTCTAACCAGCATAATTAAAGATAAAAACAAACGAAATAAGCTGGACGCCGAAATGGCGGCGGCGGAGGAAAATCTGCAAAAGCAGATTAAAGAAGATAAACACGACAAAGGGCGGGAAACATTTTCCAAAGGATTGCTGCCCTGTCCGGTAACGACCGGCGGGACGATTGTGCAGTTCAACAAGGAGCAGCCGCTTTGGTGCGGCCATCAAGGAAAATCCAAGGGTTGGTGGATGATTACGGACGAAGGCGCCAACATACTTTCGCCGGCGGCGGGGAAGGTCGTCTTTTCGGACAGGCTTAAAGGGTTCGGAGACATGGTGATTATCTCAACCGGACTGGGCGTGCATATCGTCTTCGCCCATCTTTCGCTGCGCAAAGTAGAAAAAGGGGACAAAATAGACGCGCGCGACCCGATAGGCATACCGGGCGCGATAGACCGCTTTTACCTTGAAGTTCGCAAGAGCGGCATTCCGACCGATCCGGCGCTGTTTATCGGCTGCCCGTTAAAATAAAAAAGCGCCCGAATTTGGACGCTTTATTTTTCAAGCAACCGCCGGTTATTTTTTAATCTTCACGAAAAAATCGTCAACTTCGGGTATTCCGCCTTGGAATATCATGTAGCCGTTGAACGGCTCGCGTTCGGTGATTTCATTGGCAATGGGCGTCAGCATCATCTTTTGAACTTCTTCGCGGTCTTCAGTTTGCCCCAAAGCCCACGACAACTTCATAAGAGCCGATTCCGGCAGCATGTTCGCCGCCGGCACAACGCCAAGCTCCATAATCTCGCGGCCTGTTTCGTAAACGTACATCTGCACGAAGCCCCATAGCGTCTGAACCGTCATATACATGTGAACGCCGGCGTCGTTTGCGCGTTTTAGCGCGGCGTAAAGCGGCCTGTTTACATGGCCCAGCCCAGTTCCGGCTATAATAATTCCCTTGTAACCGTTCTCGACCAGCGAGTCTATAACGTCGGGTCTCATGCCGGGGTAATAATAAACTATGCTGACCATATCGTTGAAGTAGGGGAATATTTTCACGTTACGGTCTTCGCGGCGTTTTTTATAATCGCCCCGAAGCGCGACAATCTCGCGCCCTTTGACCTTGGCTATCGGCGTATCCGACACCGTGCGGAAGGTGGACCGGTAGGAACTGTGCATCTTGCGGACGCGCGTTCCTTGGTGCAGCAAGTCGTATTCGTCGCTCGTCGGGCCGAACATGCAGACCATTACCTCGGCGATGTCGGAGTAGGCTGCGGCGCTTACGGCGTTTATAAGGTTGAGCGCGGCGTCCGAAGACGGTCTGTCGGACGAGCGCTGCGAGCCGACGAGCACGATGGGGATGGGGCTGTCTTGAACCATGTAGCTCAAAACGGCCGCGGTGTGCGACATTGTGTCGGTGCCGTGGCCGATTACTATGCCGCGATAACCGTCTTCGATGGCTTTGCCGATTTGCTTGGCTAGCTCGATGTATTGGTCTTTCGCCATGTTCTCGCTGAATACGGCGAAGAGCTTGCGGGTGGTTAGATTGCAGATGTCGGCCAGTTCCGGCACGCTGCCGTAAAGCTCGCCGGGCGAAAAGGCCGGAATGACCGCTCCGGTGCGGTAATCGAGCCGGCTGGCGATGGTTCCTCCGGTGCCGAAGAGCATGACGTTAGGCTTAACGTCGTCCATCGGGAAATCTTTTTCCGGTATTTTGTAGTTTGCGGCGCGGTAACCGGTCTGCTTCATGCTTATAATCGTGTCGCAGCGCAGGCCTACGTTGTAGCCGCTGCCGAGCTTAACGACCAGATGCTTGTCGTCCGCCGTTTCGCTTCGCGGCAGAATAAGACCGCTGAAGTTTCCGTTTTTGGCGACTATATCGACCAGCGACCATACTTCGACCTGCTCGCGCTTGAGAAGCGCGAGAGTTTCGTTTCTGTAACCTTTGTACGCTTCAGCGCCCGGCATTTGAAACCTCCGTAAGATGCAGTTCGACGGCTTTAGCCACTTTTTCGTAATCTATTTTACCGGAAAGCCGCTTCATAAGAAGACCGGCGAGATAACGCTTTCTCGCGTCGGGTTTTTTATTAAGAGAAACCGGAGGCGAGCTTTGCAGATTTTTTAGTTCTTCCGCCAGACGCTCTTCTTCGTCGCCGGCTATTTTAAAGCGCTCAATGGCGGCTTCAAGGGGAAACCCGTGATGCAGAGCCGTTTCCCACATTATATAGAACAGGCTGCCGCGTTTGATAATTCCCTTTTCCAGCGCGTCGATAAGCATTCCCAGCTTTTCCTCGGAGAAAGGCTCAAGAGAAATGCCGCGCCTTTTCATGCAGATCAGCAGGTTTATCACCGAAGAAGCGGCCGAAATCAAACCGTTTTGGCGGATGCGCGGCGAGAGCGAGTCGAAAATTTTAGCGAAGGACGGATAGCGCATGAGAGTGTTAATAATTCCTTCGCGCAATCCCATCGCGGCGTATTCTTCGCGCTTGTCCCACGGCTTTTTGGGCAAATTAAGCCGTATAGTCTCTACGGCTTCGTCCGCTATAGGTATCGGCGGCAAGTCGGTGTCGGGATACATTCTCTTCGGCCCCGGAAGAAGCCGCTCGAAGCCAGTCGTTCCGTCTTTGCGGGGCTGGCGCGTCTCCGACGGAATGCCTACGGTCGCCTCTTTTGCGCGTATTATTATTTCCTGCATTGCGGTCTTAACGTCTTCGTCCGCGCCCCAAACCAAAACTACCGCGTCGTCGCCTCCGGCTCTGCACGTCCGCTTTACGCGCTCCCATATGGCGTTTGTGATTTCTTGTTCCATCGAGTCGGAGTGGATGATATTGGGCATATTGTGCAGGCAGGCGATTACGCGGACGCGCTCGGAAAGCTCGCGGGCGAAATTTGTTCCCGGCATTATTCTTTCGGCCAGAATGCCCGAAAAGCCTTCCAGCTTAACCGCGCCGACCGCAAACCCGCGCTCTAAGGCCTGTTTAATCGGCAAAAAGTCCGCTTTGCCCAGCGCGGAGGTTACGTCGTACGACGAAGCCTTGAAAGACTCTTCTTTAATTCCGCGCTCGTTCAATATTTGTCTTATCTTGAGAAGATTCCACTGGCGCATCGCTTCGTAATAAGTGAGAGCCGGAATGGCTTTGATTGAAGGAACGCCTTTAAGCTCGATGCGGGTTCCGCCGGTTACCGAAACGTTCACGTCTTCGCGGGCGGCGCCGTGGCCGATGCGGACTTTGCCCGTCGCCCTGACGAGCTCTTTAATCGCGTTTCCGCCGCGGGCTACCTCAAAGGGCGTCTTGAAATCAGGGTAGGTTACCGTCTCAATCAACGGCATGCCCATCCTGTCGGTGCGGAAAGTAACGGTATGACCGACGTCGCTGACGATGCGGCAGGCGTCTTCCTCAAGGCCGAGTTGAAGAATGCCGACTTTCTTGCCGTCAACCATGATATAGCCGTCAACGCCGAATATCGTCGTTCGCTGAAATCCGGTCGGAATCGAGCCGTCGAGATACTGCTTGCGGGCGATGTGAAGCTCGTTTACCATGTTAAGGTTAAGCAGCAAGGCCACTTCGAGCGCGATATTAATCGCCTGAGAGTCTATTTCAAAAGGAGGCGCGTCGTCCATTTCGTAGGTGCAGACGGTTTCTTTATTTAGGAGATAAATAATCTCTTTTTTTGTTTTGAATTCCATCAACGCGGTCGGGTCGTATTCGCCCATTTCCGAAAGAGTGGGGCGCATATGACGCAGTATTCTCGCGTCAACCCGTTCGTTGTAAATGCCCGCCGGACACCGGCAGAACAACTTTCTTTGCGTTAATATCTGCTGATGAACTTCCAGCCCCGACATAAAGCCAACGGCTTCAAAATCGGCCTTCGTCATCTGCGACAGAGGTTTGAAAGGGTTGTTCTGATAGTTCATGTTGTTCTCCTGTATTTAAAAGCGCATGCGATTTTCGTTTCGCGCATTACCTCTTTTATCAGTCTAACTTTAAAAATCAAGCCAAAACCGGTTTTTCTATAAAGTTTGGTTATAGACGCCTGATTATTTAAGAAATATTTAATCGTTTCGCCTCACGCCGCTCTCTTCGCAGCCGCAGGCAATCGCTTTAATAAGCATAATTAACGTAAATTAAACTTAAATTATCGCCGAAAAACTTGCCAATAAATACTGTAAGATATATATATATATTGCTGACATAGTATTTATAGTAGTAAAATTATTATTCTTCGTGGAAAAGCGATATAACGGAGGCATTAAAATGTCCGACGAAAACGAGAAAAAAGATACGTTGGAAATCAAGAACGAACTGCCCGCGGGCGAATCGCATGAGCATGCGTCTGAAAATGAAGAAGGCGTCGGAGGCGAGGCGATAGTCATTGACGAACCGGAAATAGTTAATCGGCAAACCGCCGATAAGCCGTCCGAAGCAACCAATGAGCCGGCGTCCGAGCCGTCAAAGGCCGAAGATAAGCTCAAGAGCGAAGCGGTTACGGAAAAAGTTCCGGCGATTAAACCCGACGAAGATAAGCCCGCAGCCGAGGCCGCGCCGAAAGAGAGCGGCGCGAATAAGGCGGAAGAAAAAGAACTTGTCGAGGACGAAGCCGCGGAGAAATGGCGCTCGCTGCTTGCAGTTTACGAGCGCGACATGGAAAACATCACCGATCAGCGTGAGCGCGCATCGGTGCTTTACGTAATGGGCGAAATTAACGAGTATCATTTAGGCGAATCTGAAAAAGCTCTGAAGTTCTATCAGCAGGCGTTCGAGACCGACCCGGCGTACGTGCCGCCGATAAAGGCGGCGGTAAGATTGTTTGAGGAAGTCGAGAATTACGAAATGGTTTCCTACCTGCTGGGAATGCTTGAAAACGCGGCGCTAAACGACGAAGAAAAAGTTGCTTGTTTGATAGAGCGCGCAAGAATTCGCCTGTTTCACCTCGATCAAAACGACGAAGCCGAAAAAGAGCTGACCGAGGCTAAAAAGCTTGCGCCGCAAAACGAATTTATACAAAAGCTGCTTGAGCAGGTTTATCTTAAAAAACGCGACGAAAAAGCTATAAGCGCTTTTTATTCCGAATTGGCGAACTCGGGAACGGGCGGGGCGCGAATCGACGCCATGATTAACCACGGTCGGGAGATTTCGCGGATCCGCGAAAGAGCGGGCGAGGCGGCGCTTATTTTCGAGAAGGCTCTCGAATTGGAAGAGAACAACGCCACGGCGATGGCCGCGCTAAGCGCGCTATATACGCGCTACGGCCGCTGGCAGGATTTGGCGCGGATAGTCGAAAGAGTAATCTCCAACTCGCCCGACGCCGAGATACCTCCGCTGTGTTACATTGCGGGCAAAATTTGGCGCGACGAATTGTCGAACCCCGGAGCGGCTCTCGGATTTTTCCAGCGCGGTCTCGAAAAAAATCCGACCGACCAGCAGCTTCTACGCGAGCTCGTCGCCACGCTAGAACCCGACAACGATTACGCCTCTTTAAAAGACGCCTACTGCAAACTTCTTGCGGGGCTGCGCTCCGACGAACAGAAGCTCGACGTTTTAATTAAAGTCGCGGCTTTGTGCGAAGACAAACTCGGACAGCAGGACGAGGCTTTGGCGTTTTATCAACAGATTATAGAAATCAGCCCGGACTATCTGCCTGCGGTAACCCGCGTCGCCCGCATTTACGCCAAGCAGGGGCAATGGGAAAAGCTGGCGGTTCTAACCGTCAAAGAAGCCGAGAGGCTTGAAGAGCCTAAATTAAAAGCGGCAAGATACGTCCGCGCAGCTGAAATATACAACGAAAATCTTAACGACGTCGAAAACGCGGTCGCCAATTACCGTAAAGCGGTCGAACTGATGCCCGACTACCTTCCGGCGATACGGGAATTAGCCGCAATTTACGAAAAGACGGGCGCCGCCGAAGCGTTGATTGAAATAAACGAAAAGGAAATCGCGCTTACGAAAAACAAGGAACACCTTGTTTATCTTCTTCATATGAACGCCGAGATTTGGCTTTCCAGGCTTTCCAACAAGGAAGAGGCTTATGAATGCTACAAACGCGCTCACGAAATAGACAAGGAAAACTTGACGACCATTCAAGCGCTCGGCAAAGTTTTAGGCCAGCTCGATAAGTACGAGGAGCTGGTTGAAATCAATCTGCTTGAAGCGCAGCTTGTATCCGACCAGCGAAGGATGCTTTCGCTTTTGTTTAAAAACGCGCAAATATGCCAAAATAGACTCAACGACTCCGAGCGGGCTTTGAAGTTTTATCAGCAGGTTTTGGCCATTTCGCCCGACTATGTTCCGGCCCTGCGCGCAACTGGCGCTATTTACATAAAAGAGCGCCGCTGGGGCGACCTGCTTTCGCTTTATCGTCAAGAGCTTCGCGCAAGCAAGGAAAAAGCTCAGCGCGAACGCCTTCTGTTCCGCATAGGCGCGATTTTGGAGGAAGAGCTTAACGACGCCGACGGCGCGATTAAGGAGTACGAGGCGGTCATCGAAAGCAACCCGTCTTCGCTTGCGGCGCTTCTCGCGCTTACGAGGCTTTACGAGAAAAAGCGCAGCCCGTCCAAACTCGCGGAGCTTTACTCGAAGCTGGCTTCGCTTTCGTCCGACGCGGAAACCGTAGTTTATTACGTTTATAAAACGGGCGAGCTTTACGAGTCTATGGGAGAATTGGAAGCCGCGGAAGGGGCGTACAAGCGCTGCCTCGAACTCAAGCCCGGCAACAAGCAGGCGACGAAGGCTCTTCACAAAATATTCCTTATGACCAACAGGGTTAAGGAAACTCTGCCGCTTCTCGACTCGCAGATTGAAAGCTCCGCTTCGGATTTGGAGAAGATCGAGCTTCTCGCGCAGAAGGCGGAGATATTTGAAAGCGAGCAGGGGAGGGAAGAGGAGACGATAAAAACATACGAGGAAATCATCGCGCTTGACGGCGCAAACATGCACGCGTTAAGGCAGCTCGAACGCCTTTACCAGAAGACAGACCAATTTTTTAAATTGAAGCCGGTTTATGAAACCCGCGTTCGGCTCGCCAAAGACGAAAAGACGAAGGCTCTGTATTTATGGCTTTTGATTAACGTTAAGCTCCAATATTTTTCCGACATGGATTTGACGGACGACTTCGAGGAATTAATCCGCCTCAACCCGACCGATTTGCGAGCCATGGACAGACTAGCCGTTTTGTACATCGAGAGGAAGGAATGGCAGAAGCTCGTCAAGCTTTACGGAGACGCGGCGGAAAACTCTTTCGCAGTAAACGACAAAGTTTATTTTTTGACTCAGCTGGCGCAGCTTTATGAAATAGCCATCGAGGACGCGGCTCTTGCCGAAAAAATTTACAAAAAAATTCTCGAACTTAACGACAGAAACGTTCCGGCCATATCGGCGCTCAAGCGCTGTTACACCAAATCGGAAAATTGGAGCGAGCTTATCGCCGCGCTGCAAAAAGAGCTTGACGTTACTTTAAGCGAAAAGAAAAAAGCCGCGATTTATTATCAGCTCGGATTCATTTACGAAACCAAGCTGGGCGCCGCGAAAGAGGCGATAAATTATTATAAAAACGCCCTTAACATCAAACGAAGCCACGAAGAGGCTTACGCCCGCCTGAAGGAGCTTTTCGCGCGGGAAGGCGCGTGGGACGAGCTTATGACTCTGCATCAAACGAAGCTGAAAACTCTTCAGGCTCCGCGTTTAATCGCGTCGGTTTACTTTGAAATGGCAAAAATTGCCGAAGAGAAAATGAACGATCCGGCGAAAGCCTATCTTTACATGAACTACGCGCTTCAGGAGGAGCCTACAAACAAAGATTTTATTTGGAAGGCCGCCGCAATCGCGATGTCGCTTGGAAAATGGAACGAGGCGGAAGGGATGTTTTACAGAATATCGCCTCTGATTGAAGACCGCGACGAAATGGCGGCGATGTACAAATCGCTTGCGGCGCTTTACGAAACGAAACTTGCGAACGTCCCGAAGGCGATTTGGGCGCTTGAGGAGCTTCTGGCTCTTGGAGAAAAAGAACCGGCGTTCAAAGAGAAGCTGGCGGAGCTTTTCGCCGCCGACAACCGCCATCTTGACGCGATTGCGACTTACAGATCTCTTGCCCAAAGCGACGGCCTGACGCCTGAAAAATCGGCGGAATACAATTTGAAAATCGGGCGCATCTACTCCGAAAAGTTAAACGAGCCGGAAAAGGGAGCCTCTTACTACGAAAAAGCGATGAACGCGGCTCCCGCAGACGAAAAAATATTCGAGCTGGTAAGCGAGTCGTTCAACAAGAACAAAGAGTGGGACAAACTTGTCGGAGCTTTAAGGCAAAGGCTGGAAAGGACGCAGGACGACGAGCTTAAAATAAAGCTGACGCTTGAAATCGCGAAGATCTATTCCGAAAAGAAAGCCGACATTAACGCCGCGGAAGCGGCCGTTGCGACCGGTCTGCAGAATTTTCCCGATTCCATTCCGCTTCAAAAAGAAATGGCGTCTATTCTTTCCTCGACGCCCTCAAAGCAAAACGAGGCGCTGGTTTTGCTTCGTAATCTTCAGTCGCGTAATCCGTTCGACGCCGAAATATACAACAGGCTTCACTCGGTATTTATGAGCCTTAACAGGCGCGACGAGGCGTTTGTGGCCGCGAGCGCAGCGGTTTATTTCAAAGGAGCGAGCAAGGCGGCGGCGGAAATGCACGCAAATCTTTCAAACGTTCCGCGCCTTGAAGCCGTGCTTTTAACCGAAGAAGCGATTGGGAAAAATCTTTTAAGCGAAGGCGAAAAGACTTACGTCTCCGAGCTGCTTAAAATTGTCTCGCAGGCTTATTACAAAGCGTATCCCGTCGATTTGACCCGCTTCGACTTGAGCGCTTATCAACGTCTGCCGCTGTCTCATCAATTCGCGCAAACGACGGAGAGCGTCGGGTTCCATTTAGGAGTAGAGCGCTGCGACGTTTACGTAAGCAAGGAAAATCCCGACGCGTTCGCCACCATTCCGACGAAACCCGGAACGATAATAATCGGCAGCGCGCTTGCGTTCGCGCACGAGAAACTGCGCAACTTCTTCGTCGGAGTCGCCGTCAGCCGGTTCGCCCGCGGGCATATGTTCAACGCCGGCATGAGCGCCGACGAGCTGCGGAAAATAATCGACGCCGTGGCCTTGTTTTATCTGCCGGGTCTTCCTTCTGGCGGTTTCGATTTGCGCGAACTCGACGCGATTGGAAAGAACATAGCTAAAAACGTGAACAAAAACCACAAAAAACAGCTTGAAACGCTCGTGCGCCAGTGGGCTTCATCCAAAGACAAACAAGATTTGGCTTTATGGCAGAAAGCCGCCGACGAAACCGATATGAGAATGGGAATGGCCTCGTCGGGAGACATTGCGGCGTCCATACGCGGTTTGTTCATAATCAACGGCTACGAGTATCACGAGCCGCACAACCAAGAGGAAGCGGCAAAGACGCTGGGACCTTATCAATCGGCGAAAGACCTTTTGGCTTATATGGCGAGCGACGAATATTTTGCGCTGCGTAAAAGCGCCAGAATCGCGTTGTAGCCCGGCGGAGAGTTGATGGCGAAAGAAAAAAGCTACACGCTTAACGAAGAAATCGCAAACAGCGTTACTCACGGCGTAGGAGCGGCGCTGAGCGTCGCGGGTTTGAGCGTGCTTGTAACGCTCGCCGGCATTTACGGCGACGCGTGGCGCATCGTCAGCTTTTCAATTTACGGCGCCACGCTGATAATGCTTTATCTCGCCAGCGCGTTCTATCACGCTTTTCAGAATCCTGAAATAAAGCGCTTATTCCGCAAACTCGATCACGGGGCGATATTTTTATTAATCGCCGGAACGTACACTCCGTACACTTTGGTAACTTTGCGCGGCGCGTGGGGATGGACTATTTTCGCCGTTATATGGTCGTTGGCCGCCGCGGGCGTAATAATGACCGGCTTTTTAGTAAAAAAAGTGGAATGGCTTTCGGTCGTTCTTTACGTGTCGATGGGGTGGATTGTTTTAGCCGCGTTCAAGCCGCTTCTCGACAATTTGCCTTTTGCCGGAATAATGTGGCTTTTAGCCGGAGGCTTGTTTTATACCGTGGGAACCGTCGCTTACATATGGGAAAAAATACCGTTCAACCACGCCATATGGCATCTTTTCGTGCTCGCCGGCAGCGCGTGCCATTATTTCGGAATTTTATTTTACGTCCTTCCGATGGAACGGCCTTACGGCTAATGGTTTTCTTCTTCTTAACGGCCCGCTCCGAATCCGTTCGGATAAAGATACGCGCTTGTTTCGACCGCGAATTGCGCGCCGAAGCCGTCTCCGCCCGATAGAATGGCCGCGTCGATGGCGGCCTTCGCCTTGTTCTCAGCCGCCGCTTTTTTCTCCGGGTCTTCGGTCAGAGCCGCCGATGCGAAAGATAAATCCGATAAAGTGAAAAGGTTGAAATAAAGCCTTATCCCTCGCTTCTTCAATTTAGGCTCGACGACTGCGGCGTCGCCGGGATCGCCGTGAATCCATAAAAGATTAAGGTCGTCGTTAGCGGAATCCAAAAGCGCGTCGTAACTTTCCGCGCCGTTTGCGCGCGGCATTACAAGCCCGTTTGCGATTACCGCTCTGTAAGCGCGAAGCCTCGGCAGTTCGCTGTCGAAGAAAATAACGCGCCCGCCCGCTCCCGCAGTTAAAACTACGTTTGCAAACTCTCCAGCGTCGCCGGCTTTGAAGTCGATGAACAACAAAGTATTGGGCGAGGAGCGCGAAAGAAGTTCCTCGAAGGTCGCCGGATGGCAGCGGTCGGGCTGCGAATCCGGATCTGTCTTGCAGCGCTCGTCGTCGATTACCAGCGTTTTGAACTCAGCGAGAGTCAGCTTGTCAACGTCGGTTTTGCCCGGAAAGCGCGTTTCTCCATCGGTGGTGCGATCCACGTTCGAGTCGTGCATTAAAACCAAACGGCCGTCTAACGTGCGGCGCACGTCTATTTCAAGCATAGGAACGCCGAACTTTTCGCATTCGAGGAAGGCGGCTATGGTGTTTTCGGGCTCCGTTCCGCAAAGTCCGCGGTGAGCGTTTACGATAGGTATAGCGCACGCTTTGTCGGCGGCGCATTGAGGCGGAGAAATTTTCGTCGTCTCGGCCTCAGTTTCGGTTTCGCTCTGCAAGTCGCCGTCGAAATCGTCGTCGCCGTTTTTATCCGCGTCTTCCGAGCCTGAACATCCGGCGAAAGCGGTTGTAAAAGCAATTAAAGCGATAAATAAAAAGAAAATGACGGCGGTACGAGACATTTTCGCGCTCCTTGGCAAGTAATTTTATAAAAAATAACGTAAGCGCGCTTTTATGTCAAACTTCTTCAATCAAGACGCAGCAATATCACGGCGAGCGCTTCCACCGCCTTTTGCATTCTAGCGTTTATATCCGCGCCTTTGTTTTTTAAAAGAAGAGAAAGGTGTTTACTCGCCGCGAAATAAGGCTCGCCGCTATCTTTCGGCTTTATCCGCACCGCGCATGATTTGTTCGTTGAATTGTCCGCAATTACCGCTTCTATTGCGTTTTCGCCGCGAACGATTTCGCGGATATGCCATTCAAAAGAATGTTTTTTGTTTTTTATGGCGAGCAAAGCCTTCATAGTCTTGTAGAGAGCCGCATCCGCAGCTTCGCCGCCCGTATTTTCCTTTATTTCCGCCCGCGTTGTTTCCGGCATTTGCAGTTCGTCGTCTTTTTTTTCTATTATCTCTTCCATACCGGTAAGAACGAGCCCGTGTTTTTTTATTTTACTGCGCAGCCTTTCGCCGTTAAGTTTTTTAACGGTTATAGCAAACGCTTGTTCGCAAATTTCCTTGAATTCGTCGTCCGGCACGTCCGAGCAGTTGACCGCTGATTTGTGAGCGTATAAATCGGCAAAATTGGCTTCTTCGTTAAAATTATGTTTATGGCGCGTCATCTCGAACATTTCGGAGCCGGGCAGGGGCAGAGCGGTAGGAAAGAACGGATAGTCGAGGTTTGCTTCTTCGGCGAATTTCAGCGTATCGAGCATCTCTTGCTTGGTTTGCGTCGGCAGCCCCAATATAAAAAAGGAAGAGGTTCTAACGCCGGCGTCCGAAAACATGCCCAACGATTCTATAGTCTTTTGCACGTTAAGATTTTTCTTAATTAATTTTTGAAGCCTCTCGAAAGGCGTCTCGATTGGAATCATTGCGTAATACGTTCCGGCCTCGACAAACGCTTTAACCGCTTCGGCGTCGAGCATATCTCCTCGAAGGCCGGTGGCGAAGCTGAGCTTCATCGGCTCGTCCATTTCCTTAATTCCGCGTAAAATGGTCATCATTCTTTCGCGGTTAAAGTTGAACATATCGTCAACGAAAACAAATTCCCTCACGCCGTATTCTTTGTTAAGCAGTCTTATTTCATTTAAAACGTTTTCCGCCGAGCGCATACGCATTTTGCCTTTATGCAATTTATGGCAATAAATGCAGTTGAAGGGACACCCAAGAGAAGTGATTATGCTCGCGTAAGGCGCGCCGGTTCTGAAGTTCGTAAAATGCTCGATTTTACGGTACGTCTCGAAGTCGTGCAAATCCCATGCCGGCGGCGGCGCCAAGTCAAAGTCCTCGGCGTCGGCGGGTTGCGTTTGTTTTAAAGTTCCGTTTTTCGTTTTATATATAATCCCTTTGATATTATGTACTTTATTATCGCCGGCAAGCGCGTCGACAAGTCTGGGAAACGAACGCCAACCTTCGCCGATAACGCCGAAATCGTAATCTTTTGCTTTAATCGTATCCGGCCGCATTGTAACGTGCGGGCCGCCCAATACGACCTTAACGCCGGGAAGCAGGCTTTTCATCAGCCGCGCGGCTGAAAGAGCGGTCGCCGCTTCCGGCGTAACCGCGGACAGGCCTACAATATCGGGCTTAAAACTTGTCGCTATGCTTTCAAGTTCCGCAAACCCGCCATCGAGCATGTCGATGTTGATTACTTTTATATCGTATTGATTTTGTCCGAATTCTCTTAACGCGCTTGCAATGTAAAGAAGCCCTAAGGGCGGACAGTTGGCGTTGCCGCTTTGCATTCTACTGTGCAGATTGGCGCACTTAACTAACAATATCCTATAGTTTCCCATTTTTTAACCCGTTCTCAAATGCCTGTTCCCTTAGTTAATAGTGTTAAGCCGTTTGAATATTTTGTCAAAAAATACAAATTTAGGCCAGCCGAAGTTTCTCGTTTTGAGATAATAATACTCCGAAATATTGACTTTTAACCTTGCCTAATGCCTCAGTTATGCTAAATTTAACCGTTATTTATTTCCGAAAGTTGTAATACGGAACGACAAATGAAAGAAATCAACAAAGGCGCTTTAAAGAAGCGTTTTGAGAACTATACAGGCAAAGCGGGGAGCGATGCGGCGGCAAACTCGTACGCATGGGCGTTCATTGTTTATCTTGCCGTAAATTTTCTTTTAAATTTCGCCGAGTTCCGCTTTCTTCTCTTTAAGGCGGCGCTCGAAACGTCTTCGCTGACTATCGAAGAAGGAATTTTTCTTTTATATAACGCCGCAATTGCAGCCGCAGCAGTTTATTCGTTTAAAAAGAGAGCCGCCATTAACGGCGCTATATTAAAAAAGGTCAATATATACGTTGTATTGGCGATACTTATTGCGCTGGCCGTTCATCGCGTAAGATACTCTTGCGACGGGTTGTATAGATATACTTATTTGGCAATGAGCTTAGCCTCTTTGTTCAATACTACGCTCGGTCTTCTTTCGGCGGCGTTATTAACGGCAGTTTTGCGCAAACCCGATGGACGCGCCCCGGCGCCCTGCTCATCGGCGGAACCGGCGGGCGGAAGAGCGGAACTATACGCAATCGCAGGAGGTTTCGCTTTTCTCTTAGCCGCTCTGATCTATCTTGAAGCGGCTCATCCGTATTACTTCACGCAGGACGACAATCTGCATCAATGCCTACCCAGCATGATTCAAGAAATGCGCGCCTTCTTCGACGACGGCGTTTTTCCGACGTGGAACCCTTACCAGTTTCTCGGCTTTTCAACGGCGGAAGGAGCAAACTCAACGACCTATCCTTTTACTTACTTAACTTACGCGTTTGCCCGTTACGTTTTACAAAACGAGGTCGCTTTTTTCGAGGTTTACGCGGCGTTTCATATCATCGCAGGCTATTTCGCCGCTTACTTTTTATTAAAAAAAGCGGGACTAAACCGCCCCCTTAGCGTTCTGGGTTCTTTATCCTTTGTTCTTTCGGGCTTTATTTTAATAGCGGGCCGCAGCTGGTATATGTGGACGACGGCGGCGCTTTGGTATCCGCTGGCGTTTTACGGCGCGCTTTGGCTTTGCGATGAAACCGTCAATTACCGGCGCTGGTTTGTTTTTTCGGTCGCGGTTTGGGCTTTGTTTTTACTGCAAGGGTGGAGCCAAAGTTGGGCTTACGTTCTTTTCTTTTACATTATATTAATAGCGCTTCTTTGGGCGGGCGGAAAATTGACGTTTAAAAAAGTCTCGCTGGCGGGGCTCGCCGTTTTCACGGCGCTTGGGTTCGGCTTCTTCCTCGTTCTGCGGCAGATGCAGGTAGTCCACGGCCTTAATCAAAAAGCCCCATACGGCGAAGGGATTTTAAAAGGGTTCTGGGCGTTATTCTTTCCTTATCCCGTCGTCTCGGCGCCGCACCCGATGGGTTTCGGCAACATCGACGTTCAATTGATGACTAACTTTTATTACTTCGGCTCGATATTCGCTTTTCTCGCTGCGGCCGGTCTGGCGCTTCTCGCATTAAGATACAATAGGGCGCGTCTTTCGGCGTACGGCAACGTCTGGTTGTTGTTGGCGATAATCGCCTTCGATTACAACTTGGGACCTGACGGAATTCTTTATCAGTTCAACTCTAAAATTCCGGTCTTCGGAAAGGTAAACGACCATCCGTTTAAAATGCTGCCTTTGCTTGTTCTTTTCTCGATTATTGCAGGCGGTTTGGTTTATCAAAGATTTACTCAAAAAATTAAAAACTCCAACTTGTTGATTAAATTAAACATTCTAACGCTTGCGGCGGGTTTGGCTCTTTTGTCGATGCACGTTTACAATGCGCATACCGCGTTTTATACCTATGCAAATCTTAAACCGTATCCGGCTTTGCCGCCGGCGTTTGAAGAGCTCGATAAATATCTTCCTTATACGACGCGCGTTTTACCTTTCGTCCCCGAACGGTCGCAGAACCCGCATTACGCCGCCGCAATGCCGCATCAGTTCGCGACTTATTACAAACGCTTTGTATTTCATTTTTACGATTCCGCCTTTGTGCGCTCTCACGAATACGCTTATATCCGCGAAGATATTAACCGCTTTCCCATTGAGGCGGCGCGTGCATACGGCGTAAAATGGCTTCTTTTGCAGGATTGCAATCCGGATGTAAACGATATTCAATTCCAATGTTATAAAACATGGGAACAACATAAAATCATTCTTCCGGTCTGCGGCATCGTCGGTCTTGAGAGTTACCGGTGCAATTCCCACGCGTTGGAAAATAAATCAATATCTGCGTTAATTGAAACGGCGCTGTCGAAACGCGAATATCTTTTCGGGACGATTTACGAATTGCCAGACCCGCAGCCGTTAGTCTTCGACGCTTCAAACGACAAGCCGCTTCCTTTCAAAGTAAACGGCCGCGGAGCTAAAATCGACGCGACTTCAATGCCGCAAGGCGGTAAAATTGTTTTCAATTATATCGGCTGGTATTACGAGACGCGGACTTTCGGCGACGGCAAACCGCTCAAATGGGAGCGCGACGAGTGGCGCCGCACGCTTATTACCGTTCCGCCGGGAACGAAAGAAGTCGTCGTCGATTATTCGCCCGGCTTCGATAAAGGAATGAAAATCGGCGCGATATTTGTTTTGTTGAGCGTTTTGGGTTATTATTTAATCGTAAACAGGCGGATGTTCGGTTGAAACGGGTGCGCGCGGCATGAGTGAAATTGATAAAATTAATAAGGGCGGCCAAACGAGGAGGCTGAATAAAATCAGCGTCGTAGTTCCGGTTTACAATGAAGAAGAGGTAATTCGCGAGTTTATTCGCAGGCTTGAGGCGGTTTTGCTTAAAATCGGCTCCGACTACGAAATCATCTTCGCCATCGACAGAGGCGAAGACCAAACGTACGATATAATCCGCGAAAACATTGCGCGAAACCCGAAAATTAAACTTATGACATTCTCGCGTCGCGTCGGGCAGCTTATTGCGCTTTTCGCCGGTTTGCGCAAAGCCGAAGGAGACGTCGTGGTTGTGATTGACGGCGATTTACAAGACCCGCCCGAAGCGATTGAGACTCTCGTCGATCGGTGGAAGGAAGGATACGACGTGGCTTACGTTCAGCACGCAAACCGCGCGTCCGGCTCTTTTTTTTACGACTTTTGCGCGTTCGTTTTTTATAAAACGCTTCGCTATTTTGCCAAAACGGAAATCCCGAACAACGCCGGTCTGTTTCGTCTCCTCGACCGCCGCGTGGCGGATATTTTAAAACAATCGGACGAGCGTCCGCCGTTTATACGCGGACTGACTCCTCTTATCGGCTTCAAACAAATTGCGGTTAAGGTTCCGCGCAGCAAACGCATCGCAGGCAAAACTAAGTACAACTACGGCCGCCTTGCGGAAATTGCGGTTCAAATCATCACTTCTTTTTCTACCGCGCCGCTGCGAATTTCAATTTATTTAGGCGCGTTCGTTTCGTTCGTTTCAATTATAGTAGGGCTCGTTTACACCTTTGCGCGCATTTTTAAAGCCGAGATGTTTCAAGAAGGCTGGGCGAGCCTTTGGATAGGTTTGTTGTTTTTCTCGGCGATTAATTTGATTTCTATCGGCATTTTAAGCCATTATGTATCCCGGCTATACGAG
>CAYNVS010000018.1:0-60525 GCA_964400725.1 uncultured Myxococcales bacterium | reverse complement strand
GTAAGGGCCGAAATGGAAAAACTGTTCGGCTCAAACGCGCAGGACGGAGAGCGAAAGACGGAAAGCGGCGAGGCGGAAGCCGCCGCTTTAGAAGCGCGGCGCGAAAACGACATTCCGGCGGGAATCCGCGATTCAGGCAAATTCCGCCCCAAAGGCACCGCAATAATGGGCTCGGCCGTAATTGACGACATTCCAATAGTGGCGCCTAAAGACGACGATCCGATTTTGCGCGCGCTCGAAAAAGGCGTGCAGGAAGCGAGCGCGCAAATATTGGCCGAATCCAAATCGAACCCTCAGCTGCACGGAATGGGGACGACGACCTCGTGCCTGCTGATTAAAGACGGTCTTGGATATTACGCGCATGTCGGCGACAGCCGCATTTACCGTTTCCGCGACGGCGGCGTCGAGCAGATTACAGAAGACCACAGCCTCGTCCGAGAGCAGATTAAGGCCGGAATAATGACGGAGGCGGACGCGAAGAATTTTCAGTTTAAAAACATCATAACCCGTTCGGTCGGCTTCGACGCGAATGTGGCCGTCGATACAGGCGTTATCGATATTAAGAGCGGCGACCGCTTTTTAATGTGCTCGGACGGTCTGTCCAACCTCGTCTCAAACGAGGAAATGCGAGACATAATCGCGACGCAGGAAATAGACGTAGCTCTGAAGTTTCACATCAACCTTGCCAATTCCCGCGGCGGCGACGACAACATTACGATTATTATTATAGAAGTGGACTAACGCTCTTAACCTTAAGCATTCAAGAAATCCCTCCCGGCCAAGCCGCGAGGGATTTTTTATGCGGTCAAATTCGCGCTGGGCAAAAACAAAAAGCCCCCGCAAAAGGGGCTTTTCGTCCGTAAGATTTAAGATTAATGTTGAAAATTAATCTTATTATTTTTCGGGTTTTGGCTGAAGTTTAAGCTCAATCTGCTTTTTCTCCGGGGCGAGTTTGAGCGGGGCGTTGAGCGGATCGCCGCCGCCGGCGGGAGCGGAGCCGCTCTTCTTGTGCTTATATATTTTGTAGGCGTATTTGCCGTCTTTCATGTGAAGGACGCCGCACTGTCCGTAGGACTCGCTGCCGTCGTTCATTTTCCATCCGTCCGTGTCCGCGGGGCCGACGTTCATAAACATGGACGCAACGAAATCGCCCTGTTTGACGACGGTTTTCATGTCGGGGCCGACCGCTTTGCCGCCGGCTTCGTTAATGTTGCTGAAGAGACCGACTTTTACTTTGTTGGTTTTAATGAGCTTGGCCAAAGCCGGGTCTCCGACGTTGCCGCCTTCGCTGGCGTAATCTATGGCGTTCTTGCCTTCGCCCTTGGCCGGACCGTGCGAAATAATAATAACCGGCTTGTCTTTCACCGCCGCGATTTCGCTTTCAAGAGCTTTCAGGTCATTTTCGTTGTAAATGCAGGCGTCTTCGGGGTGAATGGCAAACTGCACGTTGTAGTATCCAGGCAGAGAAAACATCGCGAAGTTATTGGAAGAGAAAGAGCGGACGATGTTCATATTGATAAGGTTCGGATATTTCGCGGAAAGCTGCGCAATCGCGTCGCCGAACTGGCTGGCGGGCTCTCTGTTGCCCATAATTACGCCGACCGGCAGACCGGAATCCAGCAGTATGGAAAGGGTTTCGCGAATGTCGATGGAGCGCTCGCCGTTGTCGCCGAGAACCACTATCATTTCGGCGCCTTCGGCCTTAAAGAACGATACGTACTCTTTAAGGGCTACGCGGTTTTCCGGCGAGTCGTTTTTAATGTCGCTCACAACGCCTATTTTAGCCTCTTTTAGGGGGTTATCCGGAGCCTTCATGTAAGCGCCGTCAACGATGTACGTTTTGCCGTTGATTGTAAGATTAACGGGGGTTCCTTTGACGAACGGACCGTTGCAAACGGAATTCTTTTTGCGAAGTTCGGCCTGTTTTTTCATCTCTTCGAGTTGTTCGGGAGTCGGTTGATTGGGCGTCGTTACTTTGGGCTGCGGCTGAGGAGCCGGTTTCTGTTCTTCTTTCGGCGCGCAAGACGCTGTAACGAACGTCGCGGCAATCGCCAGAATTAAAAGAGATAGTTTGTTCATTTCGCTCTCCTTGTTTGCGTTCAGGTGTTTACCCTATTTCAAAGCGTGCTGTCGCAAGCCTTCCTTCTTCCTTCCTGCCAAAGTGGTGCGAGAAGCGGGACTCGAACCCGCAAAGCCGTTAAGCCACTGGATCCTAAGTCCAGCGCGTCTGCCAGTTCCGCCATTCTCGCATTAGCGCTAAAATAGACAAAAAATAAACGGACGTCAAGTAATATATCTATTCATTTATATTCATATAATAGCCGAGGGCAAAACGTCCGAGCGAGGCGAGAAATCGGCGGCAAATAATCAAACGGCAAAAGCGGAAGCGTTAAACAAAAAAGCTCCTCGAAGTTGCGAGGAGCTTTTTTATCTTTCGCTTTATTCCTTATTTCTTCGGCGGCATCAAGTGAATGCACAGACCTTCGGCCGCGGCGGCAGCTTCCATTGCTATTTCGGAAAGCGTCGGGTGCGGGTGAATCGTCTGCGCGATTTTCGTTACGTTCGCTTTAATGCCGACGGCCAACGCCAGCTCGCCTATCATTGTCGATGCGCCCTCTCCCGCTATCAGCGCGCCCAGCAGCTTGCCGTCGGTAGAGCTTATAAGTTTGACGAATCCTTCGTCTTTAAGCGACGCCAAAGCCTTGCCGTTTGCCGCGTACGGGAATTTCCCAACGCGGACGTCGATGCCCTTGGCTTTGGCTTCGTGCTCCTGAAGTCCCACGGTCGCGATTTCCGGATGCGTGAAAACAACGCCCGGTATAATGTTAAGCTCCGGCGCGGTCTCCTCGCGCTCGGCTATCGCCGCGGCCGCCCGCTCTCCCTGCGCGCTCGCCCGGTGCGCTAAAAACGGCGTTCCGGTTACGTCGCCGATGGCGTAAATATGCGGCATGTTCGTCCGCTGCCAAATGTCGGTTTTAACGTAAAAACGTTCGTCGGTCTTAACGCCCGCCGGATATAAACCGATGTCGTAGCTGTTTGGCTTGCGCCCTACCGTTACCAATATCTTCTCGGTCTCGACCACCTTCTTTCCCTTCGGAGTATCGACCTCAACCCAGACATGGTCGCCCATGTCGTTGAAGTTGGCCGCTTTGCTCTGCGTTATAACTTCAACTCCGAGTTTGCGAAGATTTTTAGAAACGAGTCTGACCGCATCCGGATCTACGCCCGGAAGAATGGTCTCGGTCATTTCCACTATCGTTACTTTCGTTCCGAACGCGGCGTAAACCATGCCCAGTTCCAGCCCGATGTATCCGCCGCCGATAATTAGCATGCTTGCCGGCGGCTTGTCGTAGGAAAGCGCGTGCGTGGCGTGCCCCACCGCCGGGTGGGTGTATGGGAAATTCGGCAATTCCAGCGGAGACGAACCCGTCGCCACTACCGCGTGAGTGAAGTCGATTTTCTCTTCCTCGGCGCCTTGGCGTATGACGATGGCCTGATTGGAGCTGACGAGCCTCGCCTCGCCTTTTATTACGTTTACGCCGTGGCTTTTGAGCAGCTTTGCGACGCCGCTGGTGAGTTTATCCACCGCGTCGGACTTATGCTCCATTATTTTTCCCCAGTCGTAGCGGGGGTTATCGGTTATAATTCCAAATTTTACCGCGTTGTCTTTTACGTCGTGGTATATTTCGCTTGCGGCAATTAAAGCCTTGCTGGGAATGCACCCTACGTTTAAGCATACTCCGCCCACGCGCTCCTTCTCTACGAGCGTAACGTCGATGCCGAACTGCGCCAGACGTATGGCGCAGACGTAGCCGCCGGGGCCTCCGCCCAAAACCAGAACCTTTTTATCAGACATTCGGATACTCCTTATAAAAACAAAAAATCGCAAACGGGCGAACCGCTTGCGATTGCCATAATAGCTTAAAGATTAAAAATATCAATAGCATTAAATATAAGAATTATGCTAAAAATACTTGCTTGTAATTCGCAATACGTCCTTACATTAATTGATAAAAAATACCCGCCATTTTTAGAAAGAGTATCAATAGATTTTCATCGATAGGATTTACTATTTATAAATTTCTACGCTAATTACCGGCGGGGGAGGGACTGTTCCGTCTTCTATTTTAAGCTCGGCGCTTATCTTCAGCTCGTTTTGCCCCGGAACCGCCGAGAACTTGAGCCCTTTCATCGCCGGGCCTTTCAAAGCGTACAGCGTCGCTTCGTCTATCTGAGCGGTAGTATCCGCGCCGGTCGTAATGGCAATCGTCGAGGCAATCAAAGCGTTTGCGGGAATGTTTCCGCAATCCTCGACGTTAGGGTAGAGCCTGAACGCGAGCCGCTTCCGGCTCTCGTCGCCGCCGATGAGCTTAATTTCAAGCGGCCACGACGCTTCTACCTCTCCGTCCTTTTCGAACAGCGCCGCCTTTGCCGGCGGAAAACCCGTTCGCGCCCTGCAATAAAGCAGCGAGCACGCAAACCCGCCCGACGCTTTAACCGTCATGCCGCCCAAGGGGCCGCCGCCGTAGTCGGTCTTTATTTCTATCGCGCTTGAAAGAGCGGAGGCGTCCTTGGCGGACGGCGGAAGTCTGCGCGTCGAGCCGTCGGCGAACGCCGCAATCGAGCCGTATATAGGGTTTGCCGCCGCCTTTACGCAGGCTCCGTTCATCGGAAATAGCTCGACGGCGCCTCCTTCCTTCTCGCTTAATAGCGACCATACGCCCTCGAACGGCGGTTTCTCGGCGCATTTCGGGTCGTTGCACGCAAAAATTAGCGCGGGCTTAAAATTCTTCATAACGTCGAACCCGTTTTCCAATCCGGCGTGCAAGGCCGGCGTTTCCGCGCCCGCGCCCAGCGGCGGCAGTATGCCAAGCGCTCTCCCGGCCTTAATTTTAAAATATGCCGAAAGCGTTTTGCGGTAAACTTTTTGGTTAAAGAGAGCGGCGATAAACGAGTCGGAGCCGCGTACAACCGCTACTTTCCCCTCTTTTGCGTAATGCGTGGCGTAAAGGGGCTTTGCGCAGGAAATTTCTATTTTGCCCGTCTCTCTTTGGGCGAACGGCAGACTAAGCAGCGCGAACCCGTCCGGAGCGTCAAACGTCGCCGCAATTGTTGCGGTAAGCCTTCGCGCGTTTTTCGGCGGCGTAATTATAAAGCCCGGTTGTCCGTCCGCGTCCCGCGCTTTAATTATAAAGGCAGGGTCTAATTTTTTAGTGCCCAGCTCTTCGTGGATAAAAGCAGAGCATTGGGCGTCTGGCTGATGACCGGATCCGCCGCTGGGAAGCGGTAAGAATAGCGCCTCTTTTTCGCCGTCGTCGCGGAACGAAAAGAGATACTCGGCCTCAAAGGTTATTTTGCCGCGTTCTTTTTCCTTGAATGAGAGTTTGGCGTCGGCGCTTGCGGGTCTGGCGTAAGGCGCAATCCGCGCTCTGAGCTTTTTTACGGGAACCGACAAGAAAACGTAGCTGCCGGTCGAATCTACGGCGAAACCCGCGCATCCTTCCGCCTCGTCCGAGTCGTCCGCGCGCTCTCCCCATTCGTCGTCGAATTGAGGAAAGGTTCCGTTTTGTCGATCGTCAGGGTAATACTTATTTTCGGCTTCCGCAACGTTTCCGGTAGTAGGGTCGAAGAACCGCCACAATCCGTTCGATAGTTTGACCGCGACGACGACGTGGTTAAAATTATCCGACGGAAAATCCTCGCGAATGTTTTCGCGCAGATTAAGGAAAACGACGTAAGGCGAGAAGCGTCTTGCTTTTAGCGAGGACGCGAGAACGTAGCCGAGGTCTTTGCACGTTCCGGCTTTCGCCGAAAGTATCCGGCTTATCGGCGCTGGAAACATGAAGTCTTGCGCGTTCGAGCAGTATCGCGGCGTCGCGGTAGAGCGGCCGTAAAAATAGTTGAACGCCTCTACGGAATCCTGCGGCATATCGGGAAAGACTGATTTGACGAGCTTGATCGTTTCGGGAGTCGGCGCGTATTTTTTATACAGCGAGCCGGCAATCGATTCCCATTCTTTAAAGGTCGAAATTTCAATCAGTTTAGCCCTTGAGTTGGAGCCTTCCATCTGTTCTATTACGAACGTCCTGTCGAAGGCTTTGCCGTTCGAGCCATCGCCTCGCGCCGGCGTTTTTTTTTCGTAGTAGCCGGTAAAGAGTTTTAATTTTTCTGATATTTTTACAACCGCCTCTTTTTGAACTTCCGGCGAGAGCGAAATTTCGGCGCGGCAAACCCGCAGAGGACCGGCGGAATAAACGGCCGCGTAAACGCCCGCGAACCCTTCGATTCTCGGAATGCGTCTCGTCGATTTAAGCAAAAGAAGGCCGCCGTTTTCCAAACTGAATACGAGCGAGCGGATTTTCAAATCAGGGTCGGAAAGCGCGGTTTTTACCGCCGGCGGTTCGTCGTAAATTTCCGGCTTATAATAAAGCGGCGCACCGTTTAAACCGACGAGCGAAGCCTCGATTTCTAGAGTTTCGCCTCTCGTTGGACGCAGGCCGAAACCGAGCCTTATCAAACCGGCGGCGGGGCGGTATTCAATCTGTTTTACGGTTGAAACGATTATCGCGCCCTCTTGGTCAAGCTCGACTCGCGTCTTTTCAATGCGCGTTACCGCCGATTCGTATTCGTCGGGTTTGCAGTTCGGTTGAGCCGTCTTCTTGGCGCGTTTATCAGCGTCTTGAAGGCGCGCCGGAGCGCAACCCTCATAAGAGGCCGCAAAGAGTGCGGCCAGTAAAAGCCCCGCTATTATAGCGCGCAAACAGCGGCTCATCGAACGACCTCCGACTACATTGTATATAAGCCGCGCCGCCCGACAAACAAAAAGATGATTTTTTGTCTTCTTTGTGCTAAATTCCTCGCGTTAAGGCGGGTATATTTTTATTTGGAAGGAAAAGCCATGCCGTACAATTACGATTATCTGGTTATCGGCGGAGGAGCGGCGGGGCTGTTGTTTGCTATTGAGGCGGCAAAAAACGGTCGCGTAGCGGTCGTTTCCAAAAAAGACGCTAGGGAAAGCAACAGTTTTTACGCTCAAGGCGGCGTCGCGGCGGTTACGAGCAGCGAGGACAGTTTCGCCAAACATATCGAGGACACCATTGCCGCGGGAGCCGGGCTGTGCGATCCTAAAATCGTTAGGCTTGCGGTAACGGAAGGGCCGGAGCGGATAAAACAGCTTCAGAGTCTCGGCGTAAAGTTCACCAAACGCGCCGCAGACCCGAACGAACTCGACCTCGGCAAGGAGGGCGGACACAGCAAGAGGAGAATAGTTCACGCAAAGGACGCCACCGGCAAAGCTATAGTCGAGGCGCTGTTGGACGCGGCGAGAGCCGAGCGGAACGTAGAAATTTTCGAGAACCACATGGCGGTCGATTTAATAATGCGCGGCAAGCTGCAAGGCAGGCGCGGGCCGTCGGACTGCCTCGGCGCGTACGTGTTGGACGAAATAAAGCGGGAAGTGTTGGCGTTCGTCGCGCCCGTTACGGTATTGGCGACTGGCGGAGCGGGGAAGGTTTATCTTTACACGAGCAACCCGGACGTGGCGACCGGCGACGGAGTCGCCATAGCCTACAGAGCCGGCGCGCGCGCCGCTAACATGGAGTTCTTTCAGTTCCATCCGACCTGCCTTTATCACCCCAAAGCCAAGTCGTTCCTAATAAGCGAGGCTTTGCGCGGCGAAGGGGGAGAGCTTGTTCGCGCGGACGGCGAGCCGTTTATGAAAAAATACCACAAGATGGGAAGCCTGGCGCCCAGAGACGTCGTAGCCCGCGCAATAGACGCGGAAATGAAGCGGGAAGGGTGCGACTGCGTTTACTTGGATATGTCCAAGAGAACGCCAGAATTCATCCGCGACCGTTTCCCTACGATTTACGCATCCTGCCTTAAATTCGGCATAGACGTCTCAAACGAGCCCATTCCGGTAGTGCCGGCGGCGCATTATATGTGCGGAGGCGTTCTAACAGACGAATGGGGCAAAACCAACATCGAGGGGCTTTTTGCGGTCGGCGAAACCGCCTGCACAGGTTTGCACGGCGCCAATCGTCTGGCGAGCAACTCGCTGCTTGAAGCGATAGTCTTCGCTCACCGCGCCGCCAAAGCGTCGTCGAAAACCGTTGAACGCTTTAAAAGCAATCCGCCGCCTTCGATTCCGGAGTGGAATCTTGGCATGGCGACCGACTCCGACGAGATGGTCGTAATTTCGCAGACATGGGACGAAGTGAGACGTTTTATGTGGAATTACGTAGGCATTGTGCGCACTGACAAGCGGCTGCTGCGCGCGCTGCGCCGCATTTTGTACGTGCGCGAAGAGATAGAGGCTTATTATTGGAACTTCTACATAACTCGCGACCTTTTGGAACTGCGCAATCTGGCGCTCGTCTCAGAGCTGATTATTAAATCGGCGCTTTACCGCAAAGAATCGCGGGGGTTGCACAACAACGCCGACTACCCGCAGACTGACGACGTTTTATTTAACAAAAATACCGTTCTTTAGCTTAAACGGCCGTTCATTCGGCGGAAAAAATCAGGTTAGTTCGCCAAATAAAATCGCGGACGGTCGCTCAACGCCGGAACTTTTCGTTGAATTCTTTCCTCGTCAGTTTATCCGCAACGGCGAAGTCGTCTCCGTCGCGCCGAACCTTTGCCGCGCACCAATCGGGGTCGTGTTCGAGGAATATCCAGCCGCCGCAATCGGCCGCGGCGCCGAGCGCTTCGTTTTTCTCTTTCAAAGTGCAAAGAGGTTGAAGGTCGTATCCCATAATGAAAGGAAGGCGGCAATGCGCCAGCATGGGCAGCATATCGGAGCAGTAAAAAATCGACTCGCCGTTCAATTCGACTTTGATTGTTTGCAGGCCGAAAGTATGGCCGTCGCTGAGGCCGACGCCGACCCCTTCGCATAAATCGTAAGCCCCGTCGCGAACAACCGCTTGCGAGCCTTCGGCCAAAACCGGCTCGAAATCCATCGGCCTGAAACTGCGCCGATCTCTCTTATTCGGGCTGCGCGCCCATTCAACCTGCCTCTTCTGATAATGGTAACGGGCGTTTGGAAACGCGGGAACCGCTTCGCCGCCGGCGTCGTAAACGGTCGCGCCTCCTTGGTGATCGAAATGAAGATGAGTCGCCACTACGTCGGTTACGTCCGCCGGCGTCAATCCCAGATTGGCGAGAGCGTCTTTTAAGCCTCCTTCCGGGCGGTCTATGGCGTAAATAGCCCGCTCCTTTTCCGTCCACTTCTCTCCCATGCCGCAGTCAATCAATACGATTCTGCCTTCCGTTTCAATCAATAAAAGGTTCGTTCCGCACTTAATACGATTGGCGTCGTCGCACGGGGCTAGCCTGCTCCATAGAGGCTTAGGAACTATTCCGAACATCGCGCCTCCGTCGAGTCCGAACGTTCCGTCGGACAAGGCGCTCAGCCTTATTCCTCCTTTATTCATTTTTGCGGCGCTTTCTTTTATTTTGAAAGCTCTGCGAGCTTCTTTTTACAATAGTCTTTCTGAATTATTCCGTCCGCAACGTCTTCTTTGTTAGGGTCTAATTCCGAGCAAATCTTGTATTCCTTTATCGCTTGTTCCTTGCGTCCGTCGTCGAGATAAGTATCGCCAAGGTAAGCGTGGTTTCTCAGCTTTTCAGGCCCGATGCGGCAGGCTTCCTCAAGCAGTTTTGTGCTCTTCGCGAGATCTTTTTTGGGCCAAGGCACCGTGAAATAGTAGCGGCCGAGCGTGCGCAGAGGGCCGCCCTGCGCGTATTTTTTGTCTATTGCAATCGCTTTCTCGGCCATTGAAACGAACTTGCCGCCCAGCCCCTTTGAGAGAGCGCTTAGAATGCCGACGCCTTTGGCGTATTGGCCGAGAGCCGCGGCGCCGAACATATATCCTTCCACGCCGTTCGGATTTGCTTTCTGCGCTTCGAGCCCTGCCTTGTACCCTTCGTTGCCGACTTTCTCTTTAACGTCCGAACTGTCGGCGTTTTCGGCGACCCAAAAGGCCGCGCGCGCAAGCCGCCACGCCGCCTCGTATGTCGACGAATAGTCTTTATAAAACTTGCGCGCTAATTCCAACGCCTTCTGGCTGCCGTTTATATGACGAGTATCCCACGCCTCGTCCACGGGTTTGGCGAGCTTAAGAAACTCTTCCTGACTTTTAAGCTGCGAGTCTATGGGCGGGGGCGCGGCGTCTTCCGCCATAACGAGCGAGAAAAACGCCGACAGCGCCGCGACTAGTAAAAGCGTAAAAACGTTTCTTCTTTTCATTGACCGTTCTCCTTTATGTTTTCGCTACGCGATTAAATTTATGAATATATTTTCTTTAAAATTCTAATAAAAAGCAATATTTATTCAAAATAAAGCAAAAAAGCGATAAAAACGCGCGCCGAAACGCGGATTCAAGTCCGTCGATTGCATTGAACCCGCTCTAACGAGAGGACGTTTGAGCTCTAATGACGGGCATCAAGCGTTTTTTACAAAACTACGGATGAATAATGGCGGTAAGATAAAAACGCTATCATTAGCCTAGCTTATTTAGCTTGACTCTATTTATTTGATGTAAGATATTATTTTTTGAACGCGCAGTATTCGTTCGTTTATGATTATCTTGAAAGGCGCTTTTTGTATGAAACGCAACAAATATTTGTTAAATTTTCTTCGCGCTTTAATAGCCTCGCTTGCATTGTCGCTTCCGCTTGCCGCTTGTTCCAGCACCGGTTTTTCTAGCGTAGTAAACAATCCCGACGCGGAATTGGAAGACGCCGAAAACGAAGAAGCCGTCTCCGAAACTCAGGAAAATTTTGAAACCGCCGAAGAACCCAACGACGGCGATTCGGAGCAGAGCGTCGATCAAAACTGCGCGGAGGGCGGCAGAATGTGCGCCTTAAAATTGGCGTACGAGTGCAAAAACGGCGAATGGGTAAAAATCCTCGACTGCGCTGTTTTCGGAGCCGAGTGCCTTAACGGAAACTGCGCCGGCGGCGATTACGAGCCGGCGGATTTTCCCGAACTCGACGCCGAAACGGAAGCCGATTCTTTGGCCGAGGAGCAGGCGCAGTGCTCGATGGGCGAGAAACGCTGTATAGGCAACATCGTTTACATATGCAACCAGCAAGGGAATTTCGACGCGCAGATGGACTGCGGCTCGGTAGGCAAAACGTGTTCCAACGGAACATGCTACGGCGGAGGAGACGTTGACCCGGATACAGACCCGGAATTAGCGGACGTCGATACCGCGGCTTGCAGTCAGGGCGAAACAAAGTGCGTCTCCACTACGGTTTTCAGATGCGATTCAACCGGCTCGTGGAGCTCGGTTGAAAACTGCGCCGCTTCCGGCAAAAACTGCGTCAACGGCGCCTGCGTCGGAGGCGGAGACGTTGACGCCGACGCGGATTCAAACCCCGGCGGGCTGTGCCCGTCCGGTCAAGTTTGCGTACAGGGCTCTCCGCAGTCGGGCGTTACGGTATGCCTTACGGGCGGCTCCACGCCGAACATACCGCCGGAAAACAAAACCGGCTGCGATGCTTCGAGCGCGACAAGCTGCCCGCATAATCAATGGTGCGTAACCGTCGGCGCAACAAACTACTGCATTCAGCTGTGCGGAACCTGTCCGTCCGGCCAAACGTGCGTTACCAGCATGCAGATAAATTACTGCGCCGAAAACGGACAAATTCCTTCCAATGCGCAGCGCGGCTGCAGCGCCAGCCAGCCCTGCAGCGGCAACGCGAACTGCTATTGCACCGAAAGCTCGTGCAATCAGGCGAATAACGTTTGTCTGTTCAACTGTTCTGGCTAGAGCCTAAACGGCTCTTCCGCCTTATGCAACATAGGCCATGGACAAGCCGCATAACCGCGTCCGTTTTCAGGCAAAAAAACATATAAATTTGTAAGGATTCTTGAGCCGCACGACTGAAATTGTTTATAATTTCCGCTGGTTCAGCTGGAGAGGGCGTCCAGCAAACGCGGGTCGTGTATTAAATTGACCGACGCATCCTTGTTTTGGCGATTTTTTATACAAATTGTTAATAGAATAATAGGGTTATGTAGGGGAGGCCGTTTAAAAAAGCAACCTTGCGTTTGACTAATAAGGCTTGCGAGGGTATATTTTTTCGCGCGAAACTTCGCCGTTATACAAAATCAATTTGTAAACAGGAGATTGCAATGAACGTCAAAGAAAGAAAGGCTTACGTCCCCGCCGACATCGAAACCAAATGGCAGACCGCATGGACGGAAGCGGGAGTCTTCAAAGCCGCAAAAGACGAAACGAAAAAGAAATTTTACCTGCTCGAAATGTTCCCGTATCCTTCGGGCGCGATTCACATGGGGCACGTGCGCAACTACGCCATCGGCGACGTTATCGCCCGCGTTATGAAAATGCAAGGGTTCAACGTGCTGCACCCAATGGGCTGGGACTCTTTTGGTCTTCCCGCCGAGAACGCCGCGATAGACCGCGGAATTCACCCGCAGGACTGGACGCTGGCCAATATCGCGACTATGCGCGCCCAGCTTAAAAAGCTCGGCTTTTCCTACGACTGGGAGAGAGAAGTAACCACTTGCCTGCCCGACTATTTCAAGCACGAGCAGCGGGTATTTCTTAAACTGTTGGAAAAAGGCCTCGCCTTCCGCAAGCTGTCCTACGTCAACTGGTGCCCGGTCGACCAAACCGTCCTCGCCAACGAGCAAGTGGTGGACGGATGCTGCTGGCGATGCGGAACCGAAGTAACGCAAAAAGAGATGATTCAGTGGTATTTGCGCAACACGCAATACGCGCAGGAGCTGCTCGACGACATTGACGATAAGTTGACGCAATGGCCGGAAGAAGTCCGGACGATGCAGCGCAACTGGATAGGCCGCTCCGAAGGCGCCGAGATTACTTTTGCCGTCCCGAAGATTAACGACTCCCTGACCGTCTTTACCACCCGCCCCGACACCTTGTTCGGCGTCAGCTTCGTCAGCATCGCGCCCGAGCATCCGCTCGTGCCCAAACTTTGCGCCGGAACCGAACAGGAGAAGGCGGTATTGGAGTTCGTAGAGAAAATTAAGCGCGAAGATAAAATTAAGCGCGCCGCCGAGGACTACGTCAAAGAGGGAGTATTTACCGGCGCGTATGCGGTAAACCCGGCGAACGGGGCTTCCGTTCCCATTTTCGCCGCCAATTTCGTCCTCTACGAATACGGCACCGGCGTGGTGATGGCGGTGCCGGGGCACGACGAACGCGACTTCCAGTTTGCGCGCAAATACGGCCTTCCAATAAAAATAGTAATTCAGCCGCAGGGCGCCGCGGCGCTCGACCCCGATACGATGAGGGGCGCATATACCGGAGAAGGGCTCATGGTAAATTCGGCGCAGTTCGACGGAACGCCGAACCTCGACGGAATAAAAGCCGTTACCAAATGGCTCGAAGAGATTGGCAAAGGGAAGAAGACCGTGAGTTTCAGGCTTCGCGACTGGTGCATTAGCCGCCAGCGTTACTGGGGCTGCCCGATTCCAGTTATTCATTGCGAGAAGTGCGGCATAGTTCCCGTACCCGAAGACCAGCTGCCGGTAACGCTTCCGCGCAACGTAGAGTTTAAAAAAGAGGGCGAGTCGCCGCTTGCGCGCTGCCCCGAATTCGTCAACGTCGCCTGCCCCAAGTGCGGCGGCGCGGCCAAGCGCGAGACCGACACCTTCGACACGTTCCTTGAGTCGAGCTGGTATTACCTGCGTTATACCTCGCCCAAGTGCGAGACCGGCATGGCCGACATGGACGAGGCAAAATATTTTCTGCCGGTTGATTTTTACATCGGCGGCATCGAGCACGCGGTCGGGCACCTTATGTACGTCCGTTTTTTTCATAAAGTTTTGCGCGATATGGGCATAGCCCCATACGACGAGCCGATGCCCAAACTGCTGACGCAAGGCATGGTTTGCATGGAGACGTATAAAAGTCCGACGACAGGCTGGCTCTACCCGACCGAGGTCGAGAAGACGGCGGACGGCAAGGTCGTGCACAAAGAGACGAGAGAAGAGATAATCGTCGGACGCACCGAGAAGATGAGCAAGAGCAAAAAGAACACGGTGGACCCCAACGCCCTGATAGCCCGTTACGGAGCCGACACGGTTAGGTTGTTCAGCCTTTTTGCGGCGCCCCCCGAAAAAAGTCTCGAATGGAGCGACTCCGGCGTGGAAGGCGCGTGGCGGTTCATCAACCGCGTGTGGCGACTTGTTGCGGAAAACGACGAGCTTTGGGAGAACGCGAGCGCGAGCGCTTCTTACGATTTCGACGCTTTGAGCGACGAAGGGAAGACGGTCGTTCGCAAAACGCACGCGACCATTAAAAAGGTAACCGAGGACGTCTCGCTATCTCGCGTGCAGCTCAACACGGCCATAGCGGCCATTATGGAGCTTGTGAACCTGCTTTACGCCGCTCCCGCAAAAAAGGGCGAAGAAGCGGTTATGCGAGAGGCGATAGAGACGGTCGTAACGCTGCTTTCGCCGTTCGCGCCGCACGCCGCCGACGAGATGTGGGCCAATATCGGCAAGGAAGGATTTCTTGCGCGGCATTCGTGGCCGACTTACGACGAAACGAAACTCGTTGCCGATTCCGTAACCATCGGAGTTCAGGTGAACGGAAAAATTCGCGCTTCGATGGAGGTTTCCCGCAGCGCAGCCGAAGACGAGGTAGTAAAACTTGCGCTTGAAAACCCGGGCGTAAAAAAGTGGATTGAGGGCAAGGAAGTCAAGATGGCGAAGCTGATTCAAGGAAAGCTGGTAACCATAGCGGTTAAGTAGCCGCGCAAACCGGGACGCTAAAGATTTTACTTGCGCTCGCTCGCGCGTTTGAATATGATTTCAATAAAATTATCTATTAGAATTTTACTTTCGGAGAAAGGCTCGCGCTATGGATTTAGGTTTGAAAAACAAGGTGGCGGTAATTACCGGAGCGGCTCGCGGCATAGGTAAAATAGACGCGCAGGTGTTGGCCGAAGAAGGCGCGCGCGTTGTTTTGGCCGACGTGCTGGAAGACGAAGTCGGCAAGGCGGCGGCGGAGCTGAAGGCTCTGGGGCACGACGCCTACGGATACAAAATAGACGTAACGAACCGCGAGAACGTAAAGAGCGCGGTCGAGAAAATTACAGCCGAAGTCGGCCCGATAAGCGTTTTGGTAAACAACGCGGCCATAATCGGCACCGTGGGGCAGATGGCCAAATACGCCGACGAGTGGTGGGACAAGGACATAAACGTAAATTTAACCGGAAGCTACAACATGACGCGCCAAATTATGCCCGGCATGCTCGCCGCGGGCTTCGGCCGCATCGTCTTCATGTCCAGCATCGCGGGGCTTATGGGCGGCTTCGGGCAGTCGAGCTACTCGACGACGAAGGCGGGCGTGGTGGGGCTGGCTAAGTCGCTGGCGCTGGAAGGCGCGCGCAAGAACGTAACCAGCAACGTCGTGGCGCCCGGAATTATACAGACCGAGGCGTTTTTAAACTACAAACCCGAGATGATAGAGCGCATGGTGAACGCGACGGCGATGCGCAAGCTCGGCTCCCCGCGGGACGTGGCGAATTTGATCGCCTTCTTATGCTCGGAGCGGGCGAGCTACATTACCGGCGAGGTTTACACCGTGGCCGGAGGGCTCGATTTGTTCGTCTTCTAAGCTTAAACCGACAAGCAAACAATTTAACGCCGACAGTAATGCCGGCGTTTTTATTTTTCATCTATTTTAAATAAGAAAAAGATCTTTGTTTGACTAATCTAAAGGCGATTTGTAAACTTTGATCGCAGTATCAACTTTTTTGAGAAAAAGCGATCATGACGACAGAAATTGTAAATCAGAAAGAAATTCAAGCATATTACGAACAACCGAACTTCGCGCTGTATCACGGCGACTGCTTGGATATTTTAAAAACTTTTCCCGACGATCATTTCGACTTAATTTTCGCCGATCCTCCGTATTTCTTGTCCAACGGCAGCTTTACCTGCCAAAACGGAAAGATGGTAAGCGTTAAAAAAGGGGATTGGGACATGGGTTCGACCACGATGGCGAATTTCGAGTTTCATAAATCGTGGCTTAAAGAATGCAAGCGCGTTTTAAAGCGCGACGGCTCTTTGTGGGTCAGCGGCACATATCACTCAATTTATCAATGCGGTATGGCTCTTCAAGAAAACGGCTACCACATTCTAAACGACATCGCTTGGTTCAAGCCGAACGCCTCGCCGAATTTAAGCTGCCGCTTTTTTACGGCAAGCCACGAGACGCTTATATGGGCGCGCAAAGATAAAAAGGCAAAACACACCTTCAATTACGACATCGTGAAAAACGGCTCATGGCCGGAAGACTATTTAAAGAAACCCGATTTGCAGATGCGTTCGGTATGGTCGATAAACACGCCCAAGCCCGCCGAGAAAAAATACGGCAAGCACCCGACGCAAAAACCATTTGATTTACTTAAAAGAGTCGTTCTTTCGAGTTCAAACAAAGGCGATTTGATTTTAGACCCGTTCGCGGGAAGCTCGACGACGGGATTGGCCGCGTTTGTTTACGGAAGAAAATTTATCGGAATTGATATTGAGAAAAATTTCTTGGATTTGTCTATTAAGAGGTATGAAGGTCTTTCGCAAAATCTTAAGGACAGATTAAAAATTGACGAGGGCTTTTAATGAAATTTCATGAGTTTTACAATGAAAAATTAGCCTGTCGCAATGACGACGAAATATTCAAATTCTTATTGGGAAACTTAAAACCAAGCATTATTCAATGGTCCTACTTTGTTAATTGGGATAAAGTTCTGGAAAATGTTAAAGAATTTGAGATTTCTTTAAATATTTTTAACTACTTAATCGGAAAGGATAACTTCGACGAAGAATTTAAATTCATCGTTCGCAAACATCCAGAAGTTATAAAAACGATTCCCGCGCTGGTAGTAAGAGACGGCAATAGTTCAAGCTCATTTAAAATTCTCGTTGATTACAAGAACAAAAAGTTGGTCTACAAGAATTTTGACTTTTCAAAATCCTCCATAACTGACGAAGATGTTGAGAGTTATCTAGAATTCGTCTCAAAGACCGGGTTGAAAAACATAATTGCTAGTAAAAAAATTAAGAATTTAACTGATTACTATTTAGGCGTTGAGGCGGGACTTGACAGCAATGGCCGAAAAAATCGAGGAGGCGATTGCATGGAGAAAATCGTTGAAATTTTTATAAAGGATGTTTGCGAAAAAAAGAGCTATGAATTTGTCAAGCAAGCCGACTCTGAAAAAATAAAAGCCAAATGGGGAATTGAAATTCCTGTCGATAAATCATCAAGAAGATACGATTTTGTGGTGAGAACCAAAAAAGAAATTTTTATCTTTGAAACTAATTTTTACGGAGGCGGAGGTTCAAAGTTAAAATCGACAGCGGGCGAATATAGAAACCTTTATGACGTTCTTGCCGGTAAGTTCAAATTTATTTGGATTACAGACGGTAACGGTTGGAAAACAACTCATCTGCCTCTTCGCGAAACATTCAATCATAACGATTATCTTTTTAATCTTTCAATGCTTGAAAATGGAATACTAGAAGCATTGCTCTAGCCCTACTCTTCCTCTTCCTCAGCCTCCTCGTGGAAGGCGTCGTAAACGTTGCGGGCGGCGGGTTCCGTCATTTTTCCAACCGCCATTAATTGCTCGAGCGTCGCTTCCTTCACTCTCTTTAAAGAGCCGAACGCCTTTAACAGCGCGTTTTTGCGCTCCTCCCCAATCAGCGGTATCAGGTCGAGCTCGCTCGCGAACGCCTTTTTGCCGCGCAAGTCCCGGTGGAACTCAATCGCGAAGCGGTGCGCCTCGTCGCGTATGCGCGTAAAAAAGAATTTCTCCGCCGTTCCGTCCTTCAATACCAGCGGGTTCTTCGTCTCCGGAAAAAACAACCGCTCCGGGTTGCGCTCTATGTCCGGGCTCGCGAATCTAGGCTCGTCGCCGTCGTAACGCGCGCGCTCCTTGGCGATGGAAATGAAGTAAATCCGCTTCGGGGGGCGCAGTTCCCGCAATACCGCGTTCGCCTGCGCAAGCTGCCCCTTGCCGCCGTCTATAACTATTAAGTCGGGCAGGTCGTTCTCGGCCATGCCGCGCGTTATTCGCCGCGTTAAAACCTCTTTCAGCATCGAGAAGTCGTCCTGCCCTTCAACCGTTTTTATGCGGTAACGGCGGTACAGGGCTTTCGCGGGCGCGCCGTCGATAAAGCAAACTTTACTCCCTACCGGCTGGCTCCCCTGAGTGTTGGAAATGTCGTAGCACTCAACATGGCGCAAGGGCTGCGTGGTACGCAGTATTTTGGCTATTTTCGCAAGCGCCGCAACCGAGGGGTCGAGCTTGGCGCGGTTCGCTTCGTAACGCTGGCGGGCGTTGCGCAGGGCGTTTAATACTATTTCCTTGTAGCGCCCTTTCTGCGGGCATTTTAATTCCGTTTTGCCGCCGCGCTTCTCGGAAAGCAGCGCGCTAATCGCGTCTGCGTCAGGCAACTCGACGGTCGTTAAAATCGTTTCGGGCGGCGCGTTTTCTTCGTAATGCGCCATTATCAGGCGCGATACGATTTCGGCGTCGCTCTCCGCGATTCCCTCGAACTTGTAGCTCTCCCCTTCGCCCAACATTCCGTTGCGCATCGGTAAAACCACTCCCGCGCCCGATTCTCCCTCGCGGTATATGGCTATGGAATCGACGTTTTCGTCGGTCGGCAGCTCTACGCGCTGGCGCTCGACGGTCTGCTCCACGGACTTTATAAGGTCGCGCAGCCTTGCGGCCTCCTCGAAGTCGAGCTTTTCGCTCGCCTGCAGCATTTGCGCTTCCAGCTCCGGCGCGAGCAAGTCGGCCTTGCCTTCGAGGAACAGTTTGACGCGCCTTATTTCCGCGTTATAAACGCTCTCTTCCACCTCCTCGACGCACGGGCCGTAGCAGCGGCGCATCTGGAAGCGGATGCACGGGCGTTTGCGCGTCGCGAAGTCGCGGTCGGCGCACGTGCGCAGGCTGAAATATTTATTGACGAGCGCGAGCGTGTACCGCGCGGCCTTAGCGCTTGTGTACGGGCCGAACAGCGGTTTGTTCTTGCCTACGGGCGTCTTGCTGCGGCGGCGTATCACGTAAAGACGAGGGAACGGGTGCGTACAGTCGAGCATGAGCGAGAAGTACGTTTTATCGTCGCGGATGCGGACGTTGTAAGCCGGTTTGCGGCGTTTAATCAGGTTGTTCTCCAGAACCAGAGCCTCTTTTTCGCTCGCTGTCAGGATGAACTCCACCGTCGCAACCTTGGGGAGCATGAGCGCGATTAGGATGCGGTCGTCGGCGAGCGTTTCGCCGAAATACTGGCGCATACGGTTTTTAAGTTCTTTGCTTTTGCCGATGTACAGCACTTTGCCGTCCGCGTCGCGCATGAGGTAGCAGCCGGGCGCGCGGGGGGCCAGCTCTATTACGTCGCCGACCGGTATCGCTTCTATTTTTGTAATTTTCTCGTTTTCGCTCATGTCTCAAAGCCGAAGTCAAACGGTTTAACGAGATGGTGGCATAAACCGCGGCAAATTGCAAAGCGCCGCGACAATCTCTTTTTGCAATTCACTTTTAATTATGCCAAAATTAATTTTAATTAAACATGAAACTTTGCCTTGCCTAAGTTCGGATACGATGAAGAGCGGACAAAAAACTTTGAGGGCTGCTTGGTTTGCCGTCGCGCTTGTTGTTTTGACGGACTCTTCATGCACGCTTGGGAGAATCGTCTGGCGCAATACCAGCACGATTTACAACTATAAAATATTTCCGTCGCGAGAGCTGCATAAAAGCGACGCGCCTTTTCGTTTTACGGATAAAACCGCCGAAAATAGAATATCGCAAGAATTCGAATTCGACGGCAGAAAATACGCGCTCGACGATTTTCTTAAAAACAACGATTCGGTCGCTTTCATCGTAATAAAGAACGACGAGGCGCTTTACGAAAAGTACTTCAACGGTCACGACCGCGAATCCGTGTCGCTCGCTTTTTCGTCCACGAAATCGTTCTTGTCCCTTCTCGTCGGAATAGCCGTGGACGAGGGATATATAAAGTCGGTCAAGCAGAAAGCGACGGATTTCATTCCCGAGCTAAAAGGCGCGGGCTTCGACAAGGTCGAGCTTGAACATTTGCTCAATATGACAGCGGGAACGAATTATTCCGGCTGCAACGCGCTTTGGTGCGACGAGCCGTATCTTTACTACGGCGAAGATATGGAAAAGTCGCTGCTGCAAAGTAAAGTTGTAAAAACGCCCGGAAGCGAGTACGAATATAAAAGCGGAGAGACGCAGCTGCTCGCGATAGCTCTCGCCCGCGCCATAGCTCCGACGACGCTGACCGAATACATGCAGAAAAAAGTCTGGACTCCCCTCGGCATGGAGTACGACGCCATGTGGAGCCTCGACCGCGAAGGCGGCATGGAAAAGGCTTTCTGCTGCGTCGCGGGCCGAGCGATAGACTTCGCGAAAATAGGCAGGCTGTATCTTAACAAAGGGGAATGGAACGGCAAAAAAATAGTCTCCCGCGAGTGGGTCGAGAAATCGACTACCGTCGATTCGGCGTGCAAAATAGAGCCGGAAAAATCGGATATCGCAAAGCAGGCCTTCGGCGTTTCCCGCTCGGAAGGATGCGCTTGGTTTTACCGTTATCAATGGTGGATTGTCTCGAAAAAACGCGGCGACTTTATGACTACCGGGCATTTAGGCCAGCATATTTACGTCCGCCCCGACAAAGGCGTCATAGTCGTAAGGCTTGGCAAGAGCCTAGGCTCGTTGAACCATGGATTATGGAGAAGGTTTTACGTCGAGCTTGCCGAAAGACTTTAACTTTAAAGCAGGAGAACGAAATGGAACGCGTTTGCCCTTGGTGGCTCGGATACTTTCTTATCAACCCGCTGCGCAGGCTTTATCATAACCCGCGCAAAATTCTTTCGTCTTACGTAAAACCCGGCGCGTTGGTATTGGAGCCGGGGCCGGGGATGGGTTTCTTCACGCTCGACATCGCTAGGATGGTTGGCGATTCGGGCAAAGTTGTAACCGCTGACATTCAGCCTAAAATGCTTGACGCGCTCCTTTCGCGGGCGCGGAAGGCGGGCGTTCCGAACGTTATAGAGACGAGGGTAGTCGCCGCCGACAAGATGGGGCTAGACGATTTGGCGGGGAAAGTAGATTTCGCTCTGGCGTTCGCGATGATTCACGAGCTTCCTAGCGCGGCGGCCTTTATGTTCGAAGTTTACGCGGCGCTGAAGTCCGGCGCGGTTATGCTCGTCGCGGAGCCGAAAGGCCACGTTTCTCAAGCCGCCTTCGCAAAGACTATGGAAGCCGCTCGCGCGGCCGGTTTCAGGGTCGAGAACGGGCCGAAAATAGCCCGCAGCATAACAGCCGTTCTAAGAAAGTAAAGCGGGGCTCTATGAATTATAAAATAACCGCAGCGGTTCTCACGGTCGGTTTCGCAATTTTATTTGTCGCGTTTGCGGGGTGCGCGCATTCGGAACTTCCCGAAGCCGAGGCGGCGGTCGTCGGCGTCACCGATATGGGCTCGCTTGAAACGAACGCGAACATTCGCGGACGAGACGGAGGTTACAGCGCGGCCTTCAAAGGCAAGTCTGTTTGGCTTTACGGCGACACCGTAATCGGCGTCGCGGACGAGAAGGGGAGAACGTGGCTGAATAATTCGTGGTCGTACACGGACGACTTCGACGCATCGAACGGCATTGCGGGCTTTAAAGAGCGGCTCGATTCAATCGGCGCGCCGACGGAATTCTTCCCCCAGACCGCGACCGAGAAGATTTTCAACGACGCGCATTACGGAGCGAATTGCGCGGTTCCGGTTTGCGGCGCGCGCTGGGCTGTATGGCCGGGCGTAATCGTCTCGGACGAGCTTCGAAACCGTGCGCTGATATTTTACGAGGTTATTTACGCCGAGCCCGGCGATATGAACTTTGAAGGATTCGGCAAAGGAATAGCCGTTTGGACGAGCCTCGACGAGCCGCCGCAAAGGCTGACAGTCAGCGCGAGCGTCGATCATCCGGACATTATTTTCTCGGATAACGAGCCGAGCTTCGGAAGCGCCGCGGCAGTCGTCGGCGAAGAATTGTACGTTTACGGCTGCGACCTTGAGAGCATGCGCAAACCGTGTAAACTGGCCAAAGTTCCGCTTGCGGACGCTCTCGACCGCTTTAAATGGAAGTATTACGCCGGCGGAGCGGCATGGTCGGACAAAATCGCGGACGCTGTCGCCGTTATGAACGGCAACGACATTATGACAGTTTACTACAACGCTTACCTGCAAAGGTACGTCGCAGTTTTCAGCCAGCCGATGGATACGGCGGTTATGCTGCGCACTTCCTCCTCGCCTGAAGGGCCTTGGTCGGCGGCGCAAAAGCTGTTCGACGCAAAGGCTCCCGTAGATTCGGAGTGGGTTTACGACGCGCTCGCTCACCCGGAGTACGACGAAGAAAACGGCCGCTTTATTTACGTTACCTATTCGCGAGCAACGGGCTTTCTGGCAAGCGAGCGCAGGCTTGTAAGGATTGAGCTGGCCGAAAAGCGATAAAGGCGCCGCCGCGTTAAAAAAGTTTTTTTGACAAACCGCCGAATTATTTGACAGAATAGAAGAAGCGCTTATAATACGTTTAAGTTTGCGTTTAAAATTCATAGTGAATTTAAAACGCGGCGTTCTTTGAACTTGGGCTCTACGGGTGGCTCTCCACGAGAGCGTGGCGAGTCGGAGTTAGTCTGATAGTTGATAGTAGGCGAGTTTACTGTACGAGCCGAAAGTTCTCTTATCACTCTTACCGAAACTGACCGTTCCAGGAACCGTCACCCATAAGTAGTTAGTCCCTAAAAAAGGAAAGGAAATTCCTATGGCGAACAAATTATTTGTAGGCGGTTTATCTTGGAACACCGACAGCGAAGGCCTTCGCAAGGCTTTCGAGGCGCACGGCGAACTTACGGAAGTTACCGTCGTCAAAGACAACGCGACCGGCCGCAGCCGCGGATTCGGATTCGTAGTCTTCGCTAACGCCGAAGACGCGAAAAAAGCCTTGGCCATGAACGGCACGACCCTCGACGGCCGCACTATTCAGGTTGACGAAGCTCGTCCCCCGCGCGAGCGCAGCCATGGCGGCGGCGGACGCGACGATCGCGGCGGATACAACAGAGGCGGCGGAGGAAGACGCTATTAATTAAATAGCGGCGCTAAAAGCCTAAAAAGGCCGGACCGAAAGGTTCGGCCTTTTATTTTGCGCGCAATTTTTCTTTTAAAAAATTAATTCAATCCCGACGGAGCCGCTGATTTTGTCGGCGAAATTATCCTTTTGGGTCAACCCCGATTTAACGCGGTCGTATATGGGCAAAACAAGGCTTCCTTCCGCTTTGAACCAGTCGGCGACTTTATAATAAGCGTATGGAAACGCGAGCGTTGCCGCCAGCAAATGCGACGTTCCCCTGCCGTTCGCGGTCGAGTCGCCGTTCCATGAAATCGCAGCCTTCGCGCCTATCCATAAATCCTTCGCAAGCGCGTCCGTTTCCGCGCCCAATCCGCCGTAAATCTGGTCGCCGTAATCGAGGGTTATAAGAACCCTTTTAGCCGCCAGCTTCTCAAAATACGAGTCGAACGAAGCGGTTCCGTTAAGACGCGCGCCCATGCCGCCGACCAGCCGAAAATATTTAAAGGCGTACCCCGCATTGACGTTTACGATATAGTCCCACGATCCGCTGCCTAGCGAGAATTTTATTCCGCGGTCTATTTTTTCCGTCGCGCCCGCCGGAGTTTTAACCGTAAACGACGGCTCGACGCCGAAGGCTCCGAACGTAAGCCGCCAAGACGCGCCGAACGCGAAATCTCCCATTCCAAACGCGGAAGCGTCCGTCGTTTCGCCGTCCTCTCCGGGGCCTTTGTCGCGTTTGTAAACAAGCGGAAGGTAGGCGTTTATGGAAAATCCTCGCAGCCATTTGTTTGCTGAGAAACCTGCCGGACGCCAGTTAAAAGGAATGAAGAGGATTAAATTGTCAGCCGCGGCGTACGCCGAAAAGCCTAGACTGACGCCGACCGCTTCGGGATTGTAAACCTCGTTTCCATCGTCGTCATACTTCGCAAAGAGAGAATCGTAACAAGACGACAGCCCGAATAAAAGCGCGTCTCCGCCGTAAAGCTGGTTGAAATGCCATCCCTTGGGCAGCGGCGTTCCGGCGGCGCCTTCGGTAAAAGCCGTCAATGCGAGACGAACGTCTTTCGCTTTCGCGTCTTCCGCCAAAACGGCCTCGGCTGCGAGCGCGGCTAAAAAGAGCGCGCATAATACGCAAGGCTTCACCGCAGTATCAGCCTGTTGAACAAGGGAACCGTTATTTTCCCATCCTGCTCTTTTATCAGCCTTCCGTCGCAAATCGCGTCTTTTATAAAATGTCCGCGCAAAAAAACCTCGATTTTTTTATACGGAAAGCGGAATTCCCCTTTGTCGGTCTCTCCTTCAACGCGGACGATTTCAATCCCTTCGTTAGTCGGACGCGCCGCGAAGTTGTCAATGCGGAAAGCTCCGTAACCGTCTCCTTCGTCGCAGTAAAGAGTCCCTTTGGCGGTATTGTTTTTTGCGTTCAAATAAACTTGCAATTGAAGCGCGTCGCCGTTTTCCATCGGCAAAATCGTTCCTTCTCGGACGTAAAGAGGCATTTTGTCGATAGGCGCGCTCGCGAAGACGCTTCGTCCTCCCTCGTAAATTTCGTCCGTGAAAAAATCGTACCACGAACCGGAAGGCAGAACGACCTGCCGCTCTTTCGCGCCGCGTTTGCATATCGGGGCTGCAAGCAGATTTTGCCCCAAAAGAAATTCGTCCTCGACGTCCAGCAGCGACTCGTTGTTTTGCTCGCGCCACCATATCGGCCTAACGAGCGGGGCGCCTTTTTGGTTTGCCGCGTACGCCGCCGTATAAATGTAAGGCATGAGGGAGTAGCGCAAATTAATATACGTTTTCGCAATTTCCGTGTAAGGCTCGCCGAACGACCAAGGCTCGCGCCTCTTAACGAAGGCTGCGGAGTGCGTGCGGAAGAACGGCATGAACGCAGCGTACTGAAGCCAGCGGATATACAGTTCGGCGCTCGGATCGCCGTTGAACCCGCCCGTGTCGGGGCCGGTGTAAGGCATGCCCGACAAGCCCAGCATTAGCGCCAGCCTTATATTGTGCCTCATCGACCACCAGTTCGCGCCGGTGTCGCCCGTCCAGTTCCAGCAGTAGCGCTGGCTTCCCGCAAAACCGGAGCGCGATAAAATCCAGGGCCGCTTGTTGGGGCGCATTTTTAAAAGCCCTTCGTACGCCGCTTTATTTTGCAGCAGCGCGTAAAGGTTGTGCGCCTCGACATGCTCTCCCTGCGCGCCTTCAAAGTCGTGCTTGGCGCCGAAAGGAAGCGTCGGGTACCCCGATGAAGAAAAGGCCGCGGGCTCGTTCATGTCGTGCCAGAAGCCTTCCACTCCGTCCTCGACGAACTTGCGGTAAAGCCAGCCCCACCAGTGGCGCGTCTTGGGGTTGGTAAAGTCGGGGAAGGCGCACATTCCCGCCCAGACCGGAGCCTCTATCGGTTTGCCGTCTTTTCCTTTTACGAAAAGCCCTTGATCGCGGCCTTCTTTGTAGAGTTGATATTTTTCGTCAACCTTAACGCCGGGGTCGATTATTAAAACGAGCTTTATTCCTTGTTCCCGCAATTTGTCGGCAAGCGTTTTCATGTTTGGAAAGCGCGCCGGATCGACGGTAAATATGCGGTACTGGTTCATGTAATGAATGTCGAGATGAATCGCGCTCGCCTTTATTTCGCGCCGCTTAAATCCGGCGGCTACGTCCAGCGCCTCTTTTTCGTTCATATAGCTCCATCGCGCCTGATGATAGCCGAGAGCCCATTTGGGCGGCATGGCGGGTCTGCCGGTAAGCTCGGAGTACATATCCATCAGCTTATCGACGTCTCCCGTCCCTACATAGTAGTCAAGCGCGCCGCCGTAAAAACGGGCGCGGGCTTTGTCGTTTTTAAACGAGAACTTGGCGTAATGCGAGTTCTCGAAGAAGACCATGTAGCTTCCTTTTTTGTGCAGGCCTATAAAGAGAGGAACGTTGAAGTAAATCGGGTCTTTCCCTTCTTTGTAGTCGCCCATAGCCTCGGAGTTCCATACCGTAAAAGCCCTGCCGCGCAGGTTGAGCGGACAGTTGCGCTGCCCCATACCGAATATACGCTCTTCTTCTTCAAGAAGAGAATTGAACTCGCAGGCTCCCTCGGCGCCGACTCCGGGCGGTTCGTGCCTGCAAACCAACGCCCCGCGGGAGTTGTAAATTTCGACGTTTCCTTTTTCTTTAACCACTACGCGCATTTCGCCGCAGCGAATTTCGCAGTCTTCCCCGCGCATTCCGGCGACGAAAGGAACCGGCTCGTAGTCGGTCTTTTCCACGAGATAAGACGCTCGCGTCTTTGCGGGGCGCCACTCGAACTTTGCCAGCGACGGCCGCAGGATTTTAATCGTCAGAATGGAAGTTGAGAAGCGGATTTCGCAGCTTCCCTGCGACGGGATTATTCTGTCAAACTTGCCGACGCCCTGAAGAGGCTCCTTGTCTTCTTTCTTCCATTTTGAAAGATATTCGGCGTCCAAAGCCGATTTCTTCAGGCCGTATGGAAGAGCTAACCAGACGTTTTTAAAGCCTACCGCTTTAAGCCCTTTAAGGGTTTGGACGATATTCATGCGAATTTCCTCGAAATTTGAATGAAAGGCCGGCGGCTTTCGCCTAAACCGTATTTATTCTTCGTCGTTCTTTTTGTCCCAGAGCTTCCACCACGAGCTTTTTTTAAGAAGACCGCTGTCCTTGTCGTTCTTGTCAATTTTGCGCTGAAGCTCCTCGACTTTTTGCGATAAAACCTTGTTCTCTCTGGTTTTCGTTTCAAGGCGGCTCTCAAGCAGCATTATCTTTTTCGAGAGCCTCGCGACAATCGAGTCCATCTCCGCCGCGCTGACGCCCCCTTGCGGTTTGGCGATTGGCGCTCGTTGAATGGTTTTTATAATCTCGCCGGGTTTCGGCGATAAATCCTCGCTGAGCGGCTTATCGGGTTTAATCACCGGAGTGTTGAGCATTTTCTCGATGCGCTTGACTTCCTCGGGAATTTCCGCGCCGGTGCGGTCGTAAGGGGTCAGAACGTCCTTTGTAATCATGCTCTCGGTCATATCGTCGTCGGGCGGAAGCGAATACGCCTCTACCGTTTTGCTTTCTACGACTGAGGACGCGGGCGCGCTGTCAACGGTTTCGCTCTCGACGGCGGCGCTCGGCGACGCGAAATCGGTCTCAATCGTAAAAGACTCCTGAATAGTGTCCGAGGCGGGCGTTTCATCCCGCGTAAATGTCGGGCGCGTCGTCGGCGCCTCTTCCGCTTCCGCGGCTTCCTCTTCAAATTCATTCGGCGAATAAGCCGGAACGCGGGCGGTATTGGCGCGGGATTTTTCCAGCGTCTCGACCACGCTTTCTCCGCTGGAGCGGGCTTTCTCGCGGGCTTTGGCGTATTCGTCTATCGCCAAATCGAAGTCTTTATATTCGCTTGGTATAAGCGCCTTCTGCGCGTCGGCCTCGTACAGCAGATCGATTCCCATCATGGCGTCGTCGCGCCTAACGGTTACGGGGGCGGTGAAAGCCCAGTAAAGCGACTTTCCTCTACGGAAAAGGGTATTTGTCATCACCGCGCCAAGCTCCGACGCTTTGACCAGCCATTTCCGGTGCTCTTCGTTTTCGGCGTTGAGCGGAAACTTAATTATAGACGGGAAGTCGGGCGAATCGTAAATTGTAAGGTTGATGAAAATGATTGGGAAATGCGTGCCTTTGAAAAGCTCGAAGGAAACGCTCATGGGGTTTTTAAAGGCCGAAACCGGATCTTCGGAAACGACGAAAAGAGCCGGCTCTTCGGTAATATCCTGCAAAGGATAAATATCCGTGTAGGAAAAAACTTCTAGCAAGAATTCGCTCGTTACTTTTTGCGGCTCGATTTCCGCGACGCCGAAATCGGGCATTTCCTCTCCCGCGTCTTCCGGCGCGTTCTTCGCGGCGTCTTCGGATTTTGTCGATTCTTCAATCGTTTCCGAAAGGCGCGCCTCTTCGTCAGCCTCTTTGACTTCCTTGGCTATGTCGCCTATTTCGATGTTGACGTTGAAATGAAGAATAAGCGAATTGAGCGCGGGTGCGTAAGGTATGCCGTTGGTCATGCAGAAGCGAGCGATTTTAGCGCCTTTGTCGCGCACGAACTCGTAAAGCTGCTTTTTATCGTAGTTGTATCCGTTTTTGCCGATAACGGCGGGGACAAACATCGAGCAGTACCGGTCGTAGTCGGTCGCAGGATTTAAGAAGTAAAGAAGATACGGATAAATATCATCGAGAGCCAGATACCAGCGTATCACTTCGGGCGTCGCGGAAAAAGCGAGCAGATCGCACGAGTAGGTCGGCATGTCGAGTTCAATGAGGCCGCAGTAAAACGAAACGTCGTCGCGTTTTAATATCTGATCAACGACGTCGGATATTTTTGAAAGCGACTCCTGTTCAACGTCTTCCTTCGTGATGCGAATTCGTATCTTCGACATGGATGTTTGCCTCGCGAAAATAGCTTAATTGATTAGTATCTTTCGTAAAATATTACGTCAAGCCGGACGGTAAACGCAAATAAAAACTTATATAAAGCGTTGCGCCTGCGGCTGGGTTCACGGAAATTTCGCAAGCGGCGCGTCGTAGGGGGCGTTGTAGTAAACCTTAACCAGCGTAAGCCCGCAGGCCGGAGCGGTCTGCCCGGCTTTGGTTCTGTCGAGCGACGCGATTATATTCGGAACGTCTTCTTCCGCCAGCTTTCCTCTCCCTACGTCCACAAGAGTGCCGACCATAATGCGCACCATGTTTTTTAAAAAGCCGTCGCCGGTAACCGTGAATAAAATAAGGTTCTCGTAATACTCGCTTCGTTCGACCGAAAAACTTTCCACGACGCGAGTAGTCGTCTCAAGCTGAGCCTTGCGCCCCTTAAAGGTCGCGAAGTCTCTAAATCCGACGAAGCATTTCGCGGCGCGTTTCATTTTATCGAAATCCATCGGCAGAAAAACGTGCCAAGCCCTTTTGCGTAGAAGCGCGGGCTTTGCCGGCCCTTCCACAATCGCGTACTCGTAAGTCTTGCCCGCCGCGTCTCTTCGGGCGTGAAACGTAGGGCGCATCAGCGCGACGCGCTTTACGCTTATCTGTTCCGGCAGTATCCCGTTCATTCCTCTAAGCATGCGTCCCAAACAAACTTCGTCGCTCGGATTAAAGTTTGCGGCTAAGGCGACTTCGCTCTTTAACGTAAACGACGCCGTTTGAGCAAGCGCGTGAACGCCCGCGTCGGTGCGTCCCGCCGCCGTTACGGGAATTCTCTCGCATCCCAAAAAAGTCGCGAGAGCTTTTTCGACCGCGCTCTGAATGGAGACTCCGTTAGTCTGCGACTGCCAGCCGCTGAACGGTTCTCCGTCGTATTCCAAATCGAGACGCATGTAATAGTTCATCGAGTAACTTATAGCCGTCGCGGGCTTTGCGCGCAAACTAAATTTGCCTTTCGGCTCAGTTTGCGCCAAAAAAAAAGCCCCGATAATCGGGGCGCTTCAATTCGTTTTTACTTCGGTTAAGAGTTTTCGGACTGTTCGGCCTGCGCCTTTTGCGAAGGCGCGCTTTCTTCCGCCGCCTTATCGTCGAAAACTTTTTCTCCTTCTTCGTCGCATGTGAGTATGAAACCGATTACGAGAACAAGGTCGATGGCGAAGCCGATTATGAACCACCAGTGATTTTTAAACTTGGCGCTCAATGCCGCGCCGCCGAACCCCAAAATCAAGGCCGCCGCCAATACCGGCCAGCCGTATCCGTATTGAAATAATTTTTTCATTTTACGCTCGCTTTAACGCTAGAAAGTCGGGTTTCAAGCCTTTAAAAAGCTTTTGCGATTGCGATATAAGCATACGACGAGTAAAATTGCAAGGAAAGTTGCGTGATTTCCGCCGCTGCATGTCGTTTTATCGACTTCCGCGTAGGCTTTCATGTCTTCGGTAATGGCCGGTTCGGCGTCGCCTTCCGCTTCGGATTCGTCGCCGTCCGGAAGCGCGTAGGCTTCGCACGCGCCGCTTTGGCAGTAGTAGTTGTCTGGACAAATTCTGACCGGACGCCATTTGAGATCGGAACCGCATTTAAGAACCGTTTTTGCCGCGTCGTCGCAGCCCAGCTCGTTCGCGTTAGCGCAGTCCTTTTCGTCCGCGCCGTCTATGTCGCCGTCGGTCGAAGCGCCGCCCGGAATGGTCGATTCGTCTATCCGAAGCCAATTTACGTAAATGCCTATGCACGACTCGCCGTATTTGATGCGGAAGTATCCGTTTTCGCCCCACGTCGAGCCCCACTGATTACGGACTATCCACGCGCCGTCCGCGTCGTCCCAGCCGACGATTGTAACCACGTGGCCGAATCCGGAGCTGTTGATAAAGTATGAAACGTCGCATCCGTGGCCGCCGTCGTAAACGCCGCCGTCGTAGGCGTGAAAATCGGGGAAGACTATCATCGAGGTCGAAACCGGAGCGGCGTAAACGTAATGTTTCACTAGATCGACGTAATCTGCGGAGCCGGGCTGAAGGCTGTAAAGACGCCCCCATCCTTTTTTAGAGGCTTTAATAACTTTGACTCCGCGCGTCGCGTAATTGGAGCAGCGCTGAGCGCAGTCTCCTTCGACAGCCGTTTCGTTAGTCGAGAGATAAGGAAAACACGCCTCGTCGGGCGCGCCGTCGTTTTCAAGCAGCGTCATAACTTCGTCGGGAATTCCGCCGGTGGCGCAGCTGCCGACTCCGCAAGAAACAATAGTCTGTTCCGATAAATCGTAATCGAAGGCGGGATTGTTTTTATGTATGTTAATCAGAGCCTCCATAACGGCGATAGGGCCGTGAGCCCAGCAGGAGCCGCATTTTCCTTGATTGCGCGCGGGAGGCATCCAATCGATTCCGTCCACGTCCGCCCAGTTGAATTTAGAAGGCAGTTTAACGTTCGAGTTAATCGCGTCGGAAAGAACTATTGGTTGAGACAACATTTCCAAAATCGGCAGTTTTCCAGCCATCGCGGCGATTTCTTCCGATGAGAATACGGGCGGGCCGTCGTTCGGCTTGACGCCGTTCTTTTTGCTAAAGCCGGTTTGAGGGGGAGAGTCCGCCCCGAAGGCCGCCGCGCAAATCGCGAGCGCGCCGGCGATAAAGGAAAATTTTATAAAATTCCTGAACATGAAGGCCTCCGATATAATTATACAGATAGAGTTTCTCAAAGATTGAAGGGGTTGTCAATTTAAAGCGTCGATTTTAAAGAAGGCTTTGAGCCGTCCGCCGTTTAAGAGAATTTTTCAACGGCGTGGGACGAACGCAGGCGTTACTTTTCAGCCATCGACTTCAGAGCCGTTTGCGCGGCCTCGGCTTCGGCGGCCTTGCGGCTGTTTCCTTCGCCCTTCGCCAGCAATTCGCCGTCGGGAGAGTAAACGCCGACTACAAAATGCGGCTGATGCTCGCTGCCGCTTTTGCGAATAATTCTGTAGGACGGTCCCGATTTGCCAGACTTTTGAAATTTTTCCTGAAGCGCGCCTTTCGGGTTTTGCGGGGTTTGGAAGCTGAGCGCGTCGTCGATTTGACTTTCAAACAAGCGTATCACCAAGTTTTTTGCCTCTTCAAAGCCGAGGGATATGTAAACGGCTCCTATTATAGCCTCCACTACGTCGGCCAGCGTCGATTCGCGGCTGCGGCCTCCGGTCTTCTCTTCGCCTTCGCCCATGAGGATGAACCTTGACAATTCATGCGCCAGAGCGGCGTTAAGCAGTCCGTCGCGGCAAATTACCTTTGCGCGCAGCTGCGTCATCGTTCCCGCCGAGAACCGGCGCTCGCACTCGAACAACCTGCATCCGACGACGAAGTTAAGAATTCCGTCGCCTAAAAATTCCAGCCTGTCGTAGTCTTTAAACTCTTCGCGGTGCTCGTTTACGTAGCTTGGGTGCGTGAGCGCCTCCAGTATAAGCTCGGCGTCCGCGTCGTCAACGCCGAGCAGCCGCTTCACTTCTTCGGCCTTTTGCAGAGCTTCTTCTTTTGTAAGATTTTTCATCTTCGCATCCGTTAGTCCGCGATTAGGCGTTTTTCAACTTTCCTCGCCGAACTTGTCCTCAATAAGCCGTTTGACGGCGGCGGCCGCTTCTTCGGCGTCCTCTCCGGTAAAAAAGAAGGTCAGCGAATCGCCCGCGTGGGCGGTGAGAGTAAGCACGCCCAAAATGCTTTTGGCGTTTACGCGCTTGCGCTCCTTTTCGACTTCGATTTCGCAGGAGAAGCCGTTGGCGGCGTGCACCAGCTTGGCCGCGGCTGAAGCGTGAAGCCCCAGCCTGTTTTTTAGAACGAAAGTCGCCTCCGCCTTCTTGGCTTTTCTACGCGAGCCGTTCGCACGTTTCGCGTCTTTTTCCGGCGCGGGCGAAGGGGCGCAATCCCCTTTTTTATCAAGCCTTACGATGTTCTCTTTTCCAGCCTGCACGGCGGCCTCGGCGAGCTCATCAACGCTGTTTAAGTATGCGCGCCTGTCTAGAATTCGTATAAGCATCGGCAGATTTACGCCGCATATCGCCGCCGAGTTGCGACGCATTTTGCACATCGCGGCGCTGACGTTTGCCGGACTGCTGCCAAGCTGATCGGAGAGTATAAGTACTCCATAGCCGTCGTCCACGGCGTCCGCGGCCGCCTCTATACGCCTCATCGCCGATTCGGCGGACTCGCCGGCGCGTATAGAAACAGGTAAAAGATGCGACATATTGAACGTCGTTAGGCTTTCAAGCGTCTTTATGTAGGCTTCCGGCAGCCCTTCGTGTCCGACTATAAGGGTTCCAATCATTTTTTCCTTCCGTTTGCGCTCAATCTGCGCTCTTCGCCGTCGATACAAGCTCGATGAACGACACTTTCGGTTTGGCCATAAAGCGAACCGGCGGCCCCCACGTGCCCGCGCCGGGCGAGACGTAAATTTTGCTTCCGCCGCTTAATTTGTAAAGCCCGTTAAACAGCGGAAAAGCCGCTTTGGGGAAATAGGAAAACGGCCATATCTGTCCGGCGTGCGTGTGCCCGGACAGCTGCAAATCGAACTTCCCCGCCGCTTTGACGTCCGAGACGGGACGATGTTTCAAAACGAGAATGAATTTCTCGCCTGAAAGCGAATCGTATAAAGCGAGTTCGCGGGCTTTAGAGCGGGAGTCCATTCCGTTTCTGCCGCCGTCGTCAACGCCCGCCACCGTAATAAGGCCGCCTGCGTCAACGGCGCGGTCGATTAACATTTCGAAGCCGCAGCTTTTAGTAAAATCAAGAGCCTGTTGCAAATCGGCGTAATACTCGTGGTTGCCGGTTACGGCGAATTTCCCCATCGGAGGAGAAAAGCGGGTAAAAAAGCGCTCGTACCCTTTTAAGTAATAAGCGCCGTTCTCAACTAAATCGCCGGTGGAGACGAGCATGTCCGGATTAATCTTTTCAATTTGCGCCGCTATTTTTTCAAGCTCCCGCTCCCCAACCATTACGCCTAAGTGAAGGTCGCTTATCTGCGCGATTTTCACCGTCGCCGCGGGCGGCAGCTTATCGGTTTTTAACGTTATTTTTTCCGTTCCTATGTCCAGCGCTTCGAAATAGCCGTAAGCGAAGCAGCAAGCCGAAACAATCGCCGGAACGGCGAAGCGGACGAACTGCGAAAGCGACGGCTTTGCCGCGAACGTTTTGGACGCGACGATTTTTGCGGCCGCGCCGACCGCGAAATTGGCGAGTTCCAACGCAAGCGATGAAAAGAAAAAGAAAAGCAAAAGCCCCATCCACGCGTAAGCGGCGTGCGATAAAGCCAGCGTAAGCGGCTTTACGTTAAGCTCGGAGATTAATCGCTGCAATATCGGCGCGAGCGCTAAAAAAACGAACGCCGCCGCCGCCGCGGCAGCGCGCTTACCTTCCGGCGTAAAGGCGGTTTTAAAGCGGTAATAGACGTAAAAGTTCGCTCCGCCGTAAATTACGACGAATATCGTCAAGAAAATAATCATCCCTAAAATGTTTTTCATGGGCGGCCTTGCATTGATGCAGCGCGGTTTTCAATAATTCAGCAAATTCTCGGAAGCTGCTCTCCGGCAAGCATTCCCAATATTCTTCGGCCTCCAAAAGAGGTTCTTAAAACGACCTTCCCCTTGTTTTCAGCGGTAACGCGGCCTATTATGGCGGCTTTGGAGCCTTGCTCGCTTCGGCGCAAAACGGATAAAGCCCTTTCAGCGTCTCCGCTCGAAACGATCATTACAATCTTCCCTTCATTCGCGACGTAAAGGGGATCGAGCCCAAGCGCGTCGCAGTATGCCGCGGCCGCTTCGTTTGTCGGCACGGACGCCTCTTCAATTTCAATTCCGAAACCGGCGTTTCCGGAAACGAATTCGTTTAGAGTGGTGGCGAGTCCGCCTCTTGTAGGGTCGCGCATTACCTTTACTCCGAGCTTTTCCTTCAGCAGGGGCTCTATCATGCCGAACAGCGGCGCGGCGTCGGATTGCAGCGCGTCGCCCGCCTCTATTCCTTCGCGCGCGGCCATTACGGCCGCTCCGTGCTCGCCCACGCAGCCGCTTACAATCGCGGCGTCCCCTTCGCAAACGCCGCAAACGCCCGGAAGCTCGCCGTAGTCGAACGTTCCTACGCCGCTTGTGTTTATGAAAAGACCGTCAGCCGCGCCGCGCTCGACTACTTTCGTGTCGCCGGTTACTATTTTAACTCCCGCTTTCGCGCTCGCCGCCGCCATCGACTCTACGACGCGCTTCAACTCTTCTTTCGAGAAACCTTCCTCGATTATAAGCGCGCACGAAACGAAGCGCGGAGTCGCGCCCATGACGGCCAAATCGTTGGCCGTTCCGTAAACGGCAAGCGAGCCTACGTCGCCGCCCTTGAAAAAGCGGGGTTTTACCACAAAACTGTCGGTTGTAAAGGCGATTTTTGCCTTGCCGCAGATATTGAGAACGGCCGCGTCGGCTAAAGCCGAGGGATTGGAGCCGAAGCTGGGAACGATTTCTCGCTCCAGCAAATCGTGCATCAGGCGGCCGCCCGAACCGTGTCCAAGCAATATAATGTCGTCTTTTTTTGCGGAATTCATTTTAATTTTTATTCGCTCAATTTCTCGCCGACTAAAAAGCGGCCGTAGGCGGAGTTGTTTGAGTTGAGGTTCGTTAATCTTCTTCCTTCGCGCGTTCCGCCGCGGGCTCAAAGTCCGCCTCGGTTCCGTCGTCGTCAAGGATAATCTGCACCTGTTTTTCTATCTGCGCGAGCCTTTTCAGCCCTTTATTGTAAAGCTCCATCCCGCTTTTAAAAGTCTCGAACGACTTTTCCAGCGGCATATCGCCTTTTTCAAGAGACGAGACCAGCGCGTCGAGGCGCGCTAAAATTTCGTCCACATTCTCCGCGTCCGCGCGGGAGTCGATTTCGCTCTCTTCGGCTTTTCTGGCCATTTTACGACGGTTCCTTAGTCTTTGATATTGCGTTTCTTCTTATTTTCCTGAATTTTCTTGAGCACTTCGGGCGATATATTTTTCTCCGGCGCGTCTGTAAGCCCTTTCTGCTTCATAAGCTCGGAGCAGCTAACTTTCTTAACCGCCTCTTCGTAATTGAACGGCTTCTCGTTTTTATGGTATCCGCGGTGGCAAGTTTGGCAGAGCTCTTTGAAAACCGGCTTTTGAATGTACGTCAGTCCGGTCTTTGTTTTTTCGTACATCGACATTAAATGCGTCATTCCGGGACCGTGGCATGATTCGCAGCCGACTCCGGCAAACTCGTCCAATATCTCGTCGGGATCGACGACTCCTTCGGGGCGCATCCACGCCGTAACGTGGCATTGCAAGCATTCGGGGTTATTCATATTTTTGGCGTCGAGCAGGTCGGTAGCCTTGAAATGCGCGGTGCTTTTATAAACCTTAAAAGCGTTGGGATGGCATTTTTCGCACGCAAATTTGCCGATGTTGTTTCCTTTTGCGTATTTTCCCCATCCCGCCGTTTCCGGAACTCCGCCGAGCGCCGGGTTTTCGTCCGCGTTTTCGTATAAAACTTTTTGCGGCTTGAGCGCTTTTTCCGTTTCGGGGTCGTTTTTGATTTCGGAGTGCAGCGGGAACATTTTAAGCCAATAGTAGCTGTTGGCCGGATTTATTTCTTTAACGCCTGCAAGCATAGCCGTGGCGCGTTCCGCGTCCTCGTAAACGGCCTGCTTCTGCTTCATGTTTTCTTCGATTTTTTTTTCAAGCTCGTCCCTGTCCTGCCCTGTTTTTTCCGCCGCCGCCTTGCGCAGGTTTTTAACTAGCGTAGAAAGCTGTTCAAGCCTGTTATTAAGCGTTATCAGCTCTTTCATAAGTTCGTGTTCTAGGAATAGATAGTTAAATATTCCGGGCGCTCCGCCGGTCTTTGGATAGAGTAAGAGGTGTCCTAAAAAATTTCCTCTTGAACCGGTGCCTAGAATTTGAACCTTTGTTTTCCAGTAAGGGCGTTTTGAAACCTCGAAACCGCCCGAGGATATTACGAAGTTTATGTTTTCGTCGAACTGGCTTTCAAAACTTATGTCGTCGTTCGCGTTGCGGGAACTAAGAACGATTATAATATCCGCGCCTTTGTTTTTAAGCTCGTTTATAACTGGCGGCAAAGTTTCGGCGATAGGCGCCACCTCGAATTCCTTCGGAGGAATTTTCTTTCCTTTATCCGCGTCCTTGTCTATCCATGCGCCGTCCGGATATTTTTTCGCAATAGGCTTTTCCGGATATATGCCGACTATGCCAAATTTCAAGCCGCCAGCCTCTACTATTTGATACGGAGGAAAAATCGTTTTTTTATCGTCCGGCGATACGAGGTTTGCGGAAATGTAAGGCAGGGAGCGTTTTGCCGCCTCGTCCTTTAAAAACTTTAGGCCGAACGATAAATCGAACTGCCCCACGTTGAGCGCGTTATACCCCGCCGCTTTGAAAAAATCGAGAAAAACGCGCGCCTTTTCCATTTGGCGGTATCGTTCAACGCCTTCAAACTCTATCGCCTCGGCGAGCGCGTTGCCGGCGTTGACTATAATTTGTCCCTCGGATGAAGCCTTTTGGCTTTTTATGTACGCCGCGTATTTTGAAAGTCCGCCGCCCGTGCCGAATGCGCAGCTTGACGGCGCGTACTCTCCTCGCTCTCCGCCCGAATAAAAAAAGTCAACTCGTTTGCGCGACTTGCCCAGCAGGTCGATTGATTTCGAGTTGAGCCGTTCAAGCTCCGACAGCTCTCGCGCAAGCTCCGGCGAGCCTGTAACCATCGGCCCGGCAACCTCGAAGTCGTCCTGCGGTTCGGAGAACGGGAACCATTTTATCCTGTACGCCGCCGCCCCGTAAACGACAAGAATCGCCGCTATTATAATAAGCGTTGACGCTAGTCTTTCCTTTTTTCTGTCCATACCGCTCTCGCATTCTTCCGACGCAGCCGGATTAAACTACAATAACCTTATTAGCTTAAACCAATCCGGCAAAGATTTCAAGCCCGCGTTGGAATATATCCATTTTTACCGGCGAAAAAAACTGCCCTGTACCATCTTTTGCCCGATCAGAAGGACGACGCGTTCGCCGCCTTATAAAATTACGCGCGGTTTATTTAAGGAAATCCGAGCCGTTCGTATCCGACGGAATCGCTTTGGGTTTGTTCAAGCCGTGATAAACGTAGTCGAGGACGTAAAGATAGCCGCCGTTGCTCAACGCTGCAAGGCTGTAATCGTTCATAACGGCGGGCATCGAGTAAACGCCGTTGCCGGGAGAGAAAGCAGTCAACAACTGCGGTTTGGTTTTATCGTCAAAAGGCGATAAGACATTAATGCCGGAGTCGGACGAAGTGCATGAGAATACAAAAACCTGCCCCCATGGAATAACTTTAGAAGGATTTACTTTGTCGGTTGCGCAGGCGCGCAGCGACCACGTTTGAACCGGTTTGGTTTCTTTGCCGGAAGGAATAGTCAAACCTACCAGCCCCGACGCCGGAGATGAAACGATTAAAATACCATTAATTAATGACGCTCCGGTAATACGCGTCAACTTGTTATAAGTCCATAGTATCGAGCCGTCTTTGGGCGAAACCGAGACCAAACCGTTTTCGTAAAACGCCGCGATAATCTGTCCGCTTGCGGCGTCGTAAATCGGATCGCTCGCCGCGTCGTCAACAAGGTTCGACTTCGGAACGTCCATAGCGGCAAGCCACTTTTGTTTTCCGCTAGTTTTATCAGCCGCGATAATTCTGGCGCCCGCAAGCGAGGCGACCAGAAGCCCGTCGATAATAATAGGCGAAGAGGCGCTTCTGACCAGCATTCCGTCGGGCGCGTCGGCGTCGATTTGCCACTTTTTCGCGCCGTCCGCAAGAGAAAGAGAAAAAATCGAGCCGGAACTCGTTTTGACGTAAAGGAAATCGCCGTCGATTACCGGTTTGGCCGCCGCCTCGTCGTTTAGGAAGGCGCGCCACTTTTGCTCTCCGGTCTTTGCGTCAAGGGCGCACATGTAGCCGTTGCCGTCCGCCGCGTAAAGGACGCCTTTATGAACTACGGGCAATGCGGTAACGGGCTCTTTCAACTTTGACTTCCAAATAACGGTCAGCTTCTCGGAGTCGAGCGCGAACAGCTCGCCGTCTCGCCCCGAAACGTATATTACGCCGTCGGCGTAAGCCGGAGCGGACTGCTCGCGCGGCCAGAGGTCGAAAAGCTCTTTGTCGGAGACTTTAAACGCCCAGCGCAAAGAAAGCCCTTTAATTGGCTTGTTTTGATTTGCGAACTCCGCGTAGCCGATCGACGCGCAAGAAATAAGAAAAGCCGCCGCAACCGCGGCCAACGCGGCCTGTGTTAAACGGATTTTAACGGTTTCGCAGGTTTTCACTATTTTTTGTCCGCGGAAGCGCTAGCGAGCGATTCGAGGTAAATTTTCCGCTTTTCGGCGTTGGCTTTGTATTCGCTATCCTTAAAGTTATCCAGAAGATTCGTATAACCCGCGAGCGCCTCTTTGTTTTTGCCCTGCTTTTCAAGCATGCGGGCCGCGTGATATACGCCGACGTCCTGAAGGAATCCGTCTTTGATTCCGGCTAAGGCTTGGTATTCCGCCAAAGCCGCGTCCCATTTCTGCTGTTCTTCGTACGCGGCGCCGAGGAGTTTGCGCGCCAAAGCGGCGTTAGAGGGCTCTATTTTATCGTCGGAGGTTAAGCCTTTAAGAATTTCAATCGCTTTGTCGAACTGTTTGACGTTTAGATAACACGTCGCCAAATATACGCGCGCCAAATTGGTGTAAGGCGTCTTCCCTTCTTCTTTTACGAACGCTTCGAACTTTTCCAGGGCGGCCTTATACTTGTCCTCGTCGGATTTGAAAACCGGATTTTTCTTGGCGTCGGCGCCTTCGCTTGCTTTTTTAAACTCGGCGTCGTTTTCTACGACTCTAGCCTCGAAGGTTTTCTGCGCTTCGCGGAAGCGGTCGCTTACCTTCATTTTACTTTCCTGCAGCAGGTTGTAAACTACAATCACCAGCAGTATGACGACGAGAGACGCGCCCACGGCTATAGCTACTTGACGGGGATTTTCAATCATTTTATCCATGAGGCTTCCGCCTTTTGCCATGAATTGATCGGGCGATTCCGCCGCCTGTTTGACGGTCTGCTTGTTTTTTATCTTGCCCAGCGCCATAATGCTCCTCCGAACTTCCTTATTAAACCTTATATAACAAAAATCTTTAAAAAACAGTTTAGAGACTATATAAATGGTTTAACGCTATGTCAAGTCAAGTTGCGCGGCAAAACTAAAAAGTCTGACGACTTTTCGGCGTCCAACGATTTCTTATAAAACTTTCAATACTTACGAGCAATCAGGCGTTCGCCGTACGACTTTAGCGTTTTTCATAAATCTTGATATACATTAGAACCGCTTTAAATAAAAAAGCCCCTCGGAAGAGGGGCTTTAACGTCGATGATATAATTTTTACTGCTTGGAAGGCGGCTTGACGGCCATTACCACCGCTCCGGCAATGACGCACATTACGCCGGAAATTATGAAAGCCGTCATGTAATTGCCCGCCTCGTACGTCTTCTGGGCGACGGCTCCGGCCTTGTCCACGACTTCATAAGGCACTTTTTGCGTAATCGTCATCAGTTTAGGCGCAAGCCATGGCCCGAAAAGGCCGCCGGCGCCGTAAGCGGAGAACATGAAGCCGTAGTTTACGCCGATGTTCTTGGTTCCGAAGTAATCGGCCGTAACCGCCGGATAGATGGCGAGGAATCCGCCGAAACAGAATCCGACGCTCGCCACGCCGAAGATGTAAGCCGCGTAGGGAGTCATCCAATTAAGGGCTAACATTATTACGCCGGAATAGATAAACATTATGAACAGGGTCATTTTTCTGCCAATGGCGTCCGAGATTTTGCCCCAAACGATGCGTCCAAGCGCGTTGAGAATCGCGACGATCATTACGAACGAAGCGGCGGTCGCCCCTACCTGTTTGAAGGCTTCCGCGCCTACCGGCGCGGTTCCGTTGAAAAGAGTCTGAAGGTTAATCGACTGCCAAACGTTGGTAACGTTCATAATAATCATAAGACCGGCGCTGCAGCCCGCGAAATAAGTCAGCCACAGCGTCCAGAACTGCCAAGTTCCGAGCATTTCCGTCCAGGCGTAATCGGCCTTAACCACGGCGGTTCCCGCGGCGGGAGCGGGCGGGTTCCAACCTTCGGGCTTATAACCCGCCGGCGGGTTTACCATAAGCATAGCTCCGATTTCGACGGCGACGAAGAATATGACGCCGAGAATGAGAAAAGTCGTCATAACGCCGATGGATGGATTTGCGATGAGAGCCTTTGCCACCGGAGTAAATACCAGACCGCCCGCGCCGAATCCTGCGACGGCCAATCCCGTAATTAGACCGCGTTTGTCGGGATACCATTTGACGCACGTGGCGAGCGGGCATACGTAAGCGGCGCCGATGCCGATGCCGCCCAGAACCGAAAACCCAACGACGAACATCGCGAGGCTTGCGGCTTGGCTTGCGACTATAAGCCCGACGGCGAGAAGCAATCCGCCGACTGCCGCGATGATGCGGGGGCCGACTTTATCCTGAATGCGTCCGGCGAAAATCATGCTGATCGCAAAGAAAGCCAGAACCAGCTGCGAAGGCAGCGCAAGGTCGGTAGGCGACCAGTCGGGGAATTTGTCTTTGAGGGGCTGCTTGAAAACGCCGTAGATGTAAATAGCGCCGAGGCTCATTTGAATAAGCAGCGCGCCGACCACGACGAGCCATCTGTTCTTTCTTAAGAATTCCGAGTTCATAGTTTTGTCTCCTGTGCGCGCGGGGCGTTAAAAGGTGTATTTCAACATGAGGTTAGTCCAGACGTCCGCAGCCGTTACGCGGCTCTTCGTAATCGTTCCGGCGTTCGCGTCTATCGTTTTAGAAAAATATTTTGTGGCTATGTATTGGCATTCGACTCCCGCGAAAAAGCCTTTGAAAAACATGTAGCCTACGTTGACGTAAATATCGGTCTGTTGTTCCGGCGGAAGAGTCGCGGCCGTAACGCCGTCGGTCGTCAGAGTGTATTTGCCGGTATCCGAGGCGCCTTTCCCTTTTACAGGGTATTCGGCTTTCGTATCCGTATAATAGTCTTCGATGTCCATCGTTTTGGCGATGCCGAAGCCCGCGTTGAGATACAGCTTCTCAATGAGAACCGCGCCTACGTTTACGAACCCGCCGAACTCCTTGACGGACTTGTATTCGGCCGTGCTGTTTAGGTTGGTCGCGTCGCCCATATGGAGAGTCGGAATGGCGCCGTATTTAACCATGTTGCCCCAGAACGTATCCATGTTTTGGCCGTAATACCATTCGGTAGTCAGCGTTACGGGCGAGATTTCAAATTTAAAATCAACGACGGCGGCGTATGCGTTGACCGCGTCGTCGGAACTCCACGGGACCGTTAAGTTTTTGCCGGCGTCGTTTTTGGCGTTGACGGAAAGAATGTATTTGTTCGCGGGATCGACGTATTTCTCCTGATGGAAGGAGCCCGAAACGCCTAACTCGAAGTTGACCGGACCGAGTTTGCTGCCGGCGTAGGCCAGGCGGCCTTGGAACATCGGAAGACCGGTAATTTCGCCGACGCTGCCGTTGTCAACGAGCTGGCCGTTGATGTCGCGCGCGCTCAGCGGGCGCATTACTCCGACCGCCAGCTTGAGGGTATGTCCTTCGGCGAGGTTAAAGTCGCCTTTGGCGCTGATTTGCGGTATGCGCTGCCAAAGGTTTCCTTTTCCGGCGAGCACCAGCGTGTCGAACGAGCCGGGATTAAGCGGAGCGATGATTATCCATGTTTGTCCGGCCGTAAGCGTGAACCACTTATAGCCCAGCGTCGCGTAATAATGCCGCAGAGCAAGCTGCGGAAGACGCGGACCGGTGGCCGTAGTGGCGTAGTCGCCGTAAAAGTCGGCTTCAACGTAGGAGCCGAGCTTTACGTTTTCGGGAAGATTTTTGCCGGTAATCGTAAGCCACAGGCGGCTGCCTCTTACGGTCGCGCTGTAACTTTTGCCGTCGCCGTAATAAACCTTGTCGTTGACGACTTTCCCTTTGGAGTCTTTCACCGTGTTGACCCACAGCGGCGAATCGATGTTAGTAGCGCTGTTGGTGTTGAAGAACATGTCGAGCTTAATCCATCCGCCCAGCTTCAAATCAACGTAATCGTTGCTTAATACGTCGGCTTTGGCGCCCGTGGCGAAAAGCGTGGGAACGGCTAAAAGAAACAGAAATATCAGCAGCTTTCTCATAATTTGCCTCCTTGCAAGAAAATAGTGGTTGCGTACATTTTTAGTACCGCCGTTTCATAAAAAATGAATTGCGGTTCATTTTTAGCGCGAATTCTAAAAATGTCAAATCTTTATTTTTAGAAATTAACCGGTCGGTTAATTAATAAGTTTCGGGCGGCTTGACAAAATATTTATGAATGATATTCAATAATTCAGATGTAGTTTTAACGGTTGCGCCTTGTTATCATCCGTGGAGGAAGTTATGTCTAACCGCGATTACAGAAAAAATTCAATGAAGAGCTTTAAACCATACGTCGTGGGAAAGCCGATAGAAGAAGTCAGACGCGAGCTGGGCATCGAAGGGCCTATCGCAAAGCTCGCAAGCAACGAGAACCCGCTGGGGGCAAGCCCTAAGGCCATTGAGGCCGTTAAGGAGCATCTCGACCAAATTCATCTCTATCCCGACGACAACCATTACGCCTTCAAAAAGGCGCTAAGCGCCCGCTTCGGAATTAAAATGGAGCAGCTTTATTGCGCGTCCGGCAGCTCGGAAGTGATAGACGTTATCTGCTCGACCTTTATCGAGCCCGGCGCCGGAGACGAAATTCTTTCGAGCGAGCGCAGCTTTGCGATGTATCAAATCGGCGCGATAAAGGCGGGCGGGAAATTCGTCGGCGCGCCTATGAAGGATAAATATTACTACGATCTTGAAGCGATTGCCAACAGCGTTACGGAGAAGACGAAAGTCATATTTTTAGCGAACCCGAACAACCCGACCGGAACGTGGTTTTCCGCCTCGGAATTCGATAAATTCATGGCGCGCGTCCCCGAAGACGTTCTGGTCGTTTACGACATAGCTTACCATGAGTTTACTACCCGCGAAGATTTGCCCGATCCGCGCAAATACTTCGACGCTGGCCGCGATATAATAGTTCTGCGAACGCTGAGCAAGGCTTACGGTTTGGCCGGTCTGCGCGTCGGCTTCGCCTATGGCCGCGAGGATTTAATCTCGCATTTGAGCCTCGGACGCACTCCTTTCAACGTCAACTCTCTTGCTCAAGCGGCCGCAATCGCGGCGCTCTCCGACGATGAATTCGTGAAAAAGTCGGGCGAGTTTACCGTCCGGGAACTCGAATATATCATCGACGGCCTCAAAGGGCTGGACGTCGTCGTTCCTCCAACGCAGGCCAACTTCGTGCTGGTCGATACTAAAAAAGAGGCTCCGTGGCTGTTTATGGAGCTTCAAAAGCGCGGAATAATCGTTCGTCCGCTGCACGGTTACGACTACCCGAACGCAATAAGAGTGAACGTCGGTCTGCGCGAGGAGAACGAGCGCTTTTTGGCCGCTATGCGCGAGCTGCTGAAGTAGCGATAGCCCTTAACGGCGCCGAAATATATTTTTGACGCAGCGGGAGGGGGCATTTGTCCCCCGATGAATTCAGATGAAACCAGTAAAAGGCTCGTATAAACTTAGGAGCAACAGGTTCTCCCTAGAGTGCGGCAGTTATTTCATTACGACCAGCGTCGCAGGTAAAAAACCTTTGCTTGCAACTACCGAGGCCGCTAAAATTGTGATGGATTCTTTGAGCTGGCTTGAAGAAAGAGAAGTAATTTATATTCACGCTTATGTTATTATGCACGATAATGTGCATTTAATATTCCAACTTAAGAGCCAAAACAGATTAGACGAAGCGATGAGGCTTTTTAAAAGGTATACAAGAAGGGTTCTTGCGGAAAAATATAATACGGCGCCATTCTGGCAAGAAGGTTATTACGATCATTTCGTAAGGAATGAGAACGATTTCTGGGAATGCGTCGAATACATCCAGAACAATCCTTTGAAAAAAGAGCTGGTTAAAAAGATAGAAGATTACCCTTTTATTAAGTTACCCGAACAGATGAAAATAACGTAGGCGTCGGGGGACGAATGCCCCCTCTCACAGTAGTCGGTAAGAAAAATAATAAATTCAGGTCGATGCGACAATTTAATCAGCCAAAAAGGAGACAAAACAATGCCGGTATTCAACACGTTCGATCAGGTTATCGACAAGGCGAAACAGCTAGGCAAACGCAAAATCGCGCTGGTGCAGGCCGACAGCCCGCTGCTGATTGGCGCGCTTAAGCAGGCGATGGACATCGGAATAGTCGAGCCAACGCTCATCGGCAAAAAAGACGCTATTGAAAAAATCGCGGGCGAGATTAACGTTGATCTCGCCGGTTACACTGTAATCGACCATCAGGGAAGCGACGAGGACGCGGTTAAAATAGCTGTGGAGCTGGTTCACGCAGGAGAAGCGCACCTTCTTATGAAAGGTCAGCTTCATACGGCTACGTACCTGCGCGGAATACTTTCCAAAGAAAGCAAGCTGAAGGTCGGCGACAAGATTACTCACGTCGCATTCGCTCAGATGCCGAGCTACCATAAAATTTTCGGCGGCACCGACGGCGGCGTCGTGCTTCATCCTACTTTCGAGGAGAAAATTACCATTATTAAAAACGCCGTTATGTTTTTCCGCCTTTTGGGCTACGAGAAACCGAAAGTCGGACTGCTTGCCTACAGCGAAGACGCGAAAGAGAACGACCCAGAGACTTACGACTGGGTGAAGATGGTCAAGCTGGCCGAGGCGGGCGAGTTCGGCGAAGTGGAAATGGCTGGGCCGATGGGCTTCGACCTGCTGTTCGACAAAGAGTCGGTTAAAATTAAAGGGTATAAAAGCCCGGTCGCTGCGGACGTCGATATTTACGTCGCTCCGTACATTACCGCGTGCAACGCGAGCATCAAGGCCATTTATCTCAACGGCGGACAGGCGGCGGGAATGCTCGTCGGAACTAAAATTCCGGTGATGATGCTGTCTCGCTCGGACAGCGAAAAGACGCGGCTCAACTCGATGGCGATTGGCGCGCTAGCTGCGCACGGCATCGAGCAGAAGGGCGGCTGGGAGTAATAATAACATAACCGGAGAACTAAGAACAATTGCGGCATTATACAGGAGCGCAAAATGACCAACGATAAAACTTTAATCCTTGTCGTCAATCCGGGCGGGCTTTCCACTAAGCTGGCGATTTTCGACGGCGAAAAGGAACTCTGCGGCGAAACGATAGAGCATTCTACGGCCGAGCTTAAAGCCTATCCCGGCGTATTAGATCAGCTTCCGATGCGCAAGCGGGCGGTAATGACGTTCCTCGAAAAGAACGGAACCGCGCCGTCCGAGCTGGCGGCGGTATCGGTTCGCGGCGGGCCGTTCATGCCAATCCGTCCCGGCGTTTACTCTGTAAACCAAGCCATGATAGACGACGTCAACGAAGGGCGCCTGCAATTAATGCACGCTTCCGTTCTCGGTCCGATTATCGGATGGGAATTAAAAAAGGAATACGGCGTCCCCGTTTTCACGGTGGATCCGGTGAGCGTTGACGAGATGACGCCGTGGGCGCGGCTTTCGGGGTGGAAGCTGCTTCCCCGCCGCTCGCTGTCGCACGCTCTAAACACTCGTTACGTGGCTCGCAAAGTCTGCGCCGAGCGCGGCGTCCGCTACGAGGACGTAAACATGGTCGTAGCGCATTTGGGCAGCGGAATATCCATAACCGCGCATACCAAAGGGCGCATGGTCGACGTTTCCGAGGCGATGAACTCCGGGCCGTATTCTCCGCAGCGCACCGGACAGCTTCCGGTAATCGACCTTACCGATTTGTGCTTCTCCGGCAAGTTCACAAAAGACCAGATTAAGAAAAAGATTATGAAGGAAGGCGGCGTCTTCGATTACGTCGGCACAAGCAGCGGCAAGGAACTCGTCGCGCGCGTGGAGGCGGGCGACAAGGAAGCCGACCTCGCGTTGACGGGGATGTGCTATCAGATAGCGAAGGAAATAGGCGCGATGAGCGTCGCCGCCGGAATGCCGCTTGAAGTAATCGCCATTACAGGCAGCCTAGCCCGCTCCAACGTAATAGCCGGGCGCGTAGAGAGCCAAATAAAGACTTTGGCTCCCGTTGCCATAATGGCCGGAGAGTTCGAGAACGAAGCCCTTGCAAAAGGCGCAAACGACTCGCTCAAAGGGACGATAGAAACGCTCGTATATCCGCAGCCTCCGTTGGTTGATTGATACAAAGGCGGCGCAAAGTCAAGCCCGCTCGGAGAGCGCAATCCGGGCGGTTTTTTTATTTTAGAATTGGCGCGTTCCTAACGGAATTTTAATAATGGCGTATAAACTTGTTTGGACGCGCCCAAGCCTAGTATTTGCGGGGTTGCGGCTCTCGCGTCCGCTTCGAGTTTTTTGCGAAAAACTAACCGGTCGTCGTAATATAAAGTTAAACGCCGCCGCGCGCGGCCGACTGCCAAGTGAGCGCATTTATGCCGAAAAAAATTAAACTGGTCTGGCTGCTGTATCCGTCGTACATATCGGTAATACTTTTTTGCCTCGCCGCGATAGGCGGCTACGCCGTTTATTCGGTCGATAAGCTGGTTATAGAGCAGACCAAATCCGATCTTGAAGCCCGCGCGCGGCTCGCCGTCGATATATTCCAGGACGTTTTGTCGCGCCCTACGGAAGCGGGAGAACTTCAGGAAAAATGCCTTAAAGCGGGAATCGAAGCCGACGCAAGAATAACGCTCATACGCGCGGACGGCGCGGTTTTGTGCGATTCTGAGGAATCGCCCGAAAAGATGGAAAACCATCTTGACAGGCCGGAAGTGGCCGCCGCTCTCAAACGCGGAGCCGGTTATTCGTCGCGCTACAGCCCGACAAGAAAAATAAATCTCATGTACGTGGCGATGTCGGCGCAAAGCTCCGGCGCGCTTAAAGGCGTGGTGCGCGTTTCCATGCCCGTTCGCACGCTTGAGAAAACGCTTGACGAACTGCTTTATAAAATAGCTCTGGGCGGACTCGTCGTAGCGCTTATCGCGGCGCTGACCGCATGGTTCATATCCAAGCGAATAGCCAAACCGGTGGAAAAATTAATTTCCGCGGCGCAGAGCATTGCGGGCGGCGAATTCAACGCGCCGCTGCCCAAAACCTCTGTGGAAGAGCTTTCGCAGCTGTCCGGCGCAATCAACGCCATGGCTAATCAGCTATACGAGCGGATACGCTCCGCGACAGAGCAGCGCGAGGAGCTTGAGGCGATAATGTCCAGCATGGTGGAATGCGTCATTCTTCTTTCGCGCGAGGGAAGGGTGATACGAATGAACGAGGCGGCCGAGCGGCTTTTCAACGTAAAGCCGGGCTCGGCTGCGGACAAAAATATTCTTGAAATAAGCCGCAACCGAGAGTTCGAGAGCTTCGTAGAGAAATGTCTCGCCGACGGACCCAGCGTCGAGTCGGAAATCCGAATAGCCTCGGACGCGGAAAGAACGCTGAACGCCTACGGCGTTGGAATCTTGAACGGAGCTGGCGAAAAGGCGCGCGCGCTTATAGTTCTGCACGACATAACCAAACTGAAAAGGCTCGAAACGGTGCGGAAGGACTTCGTCGCGAACGTCTCGCACGAGCTAAAAACGCCGATTACCTCCATTAAAGGTTTCGTAGAAACGCTGAAAGAGACTGGGAAGGAAAATCCGGAGGACGTGGAGCGCTTTCTCGGAATTATATCCAAACACGCCGACCGCCTGAACGCCATAATCGACGACCTTTTAAGCCTGTCGCGCATAGAGCAGGCGGAAAGCGCCGAGCATATCAAACTTGAAAAAGAGAAGCTCTTGCACATTATCGAGTCGGCGGCTCTGTTGTGCAGGCGCAAGGCGGAAGAAAAAAATATAGAGCTGGCGGCGGAGTGCGACCCTTCGCTGACGGCCGTCGTCAATCCGGCTCTGCTGGAGCAGGCGATAGTAAATCTCGTAGATAACGCCGTCAAATACAGCGCGGCGGGCGGAACGGTTAAGATAAGAGGCTTCGAGGACGGCTCCGAAATCGTGGTGGAAGTAAAGGACTCCGGATGCGGCATTCCAAAAGACGACCTGCCGCGCATCTTCGAGCGATTCTACAGAGTGGATAAAGCCCGCAGCCGCAGTCTGGGAGGAACCGGACTGGGACTGTCGATTGTCAAGCACATAGCAAATCTTCACCGGGGACAGGTTACGGTGGAAAGCGAAGTCGGCAAGGGGAGCGTTTTCAAGCTGAAAATTCCCAACTAGCCCGCGCCTTGTCTATCGCCTCGCGGCGCGCAAGCGCTATTGCTTTTTAATTCTAAGCGCGAACGCCTCTATCCGGTTCTGAATGTGAGCCGACCCGCGCCCCTCGTAAACGAGGCTCATAGTCGCAAGCTGCGGCATTTCCGCGCTCATTGGCGCCAGCAGAGCGTCGGTTACGGCGCCGAGCATGCAGTTGTGGCACATCGCATTAATCGCGCCCGCGGCTCCGGCCTGCGACAGCTCCTCGATGCGGCTCAAATTGAGCGACAAAGCCTTGTCGATGAAGTGGTTTGCGTATTTTTGCGAGCATGCGTAAACCTGCGGAAACTGCCGCTCCTTCGGCGCGCGAGTCGGAGACTCAAAGCGGTCGTCGATAAGCCCGCGCATTTTGGCGATAAGCGGAACCAGCCCCTTGGCCGCAATCGATGAATAAGTTCGTCCCTTCATTTTAAGCTCCATATGAAGCTGCTCCAGACCGGCGAACGAGACGTCTATCAGAGAGCACGACGGCCAAACCTCGAAGCCTAGCTCTTCGAGGCGTTTGTACAAATCGTCGTTCGCGCGCTCGTTCACGCGGGTATAAACGTCTCCAACGACTCCGATCGCCGGTCTTGACCCCGCCTCTTTGCTCAGTTCGATGCGAGAAAGACGCCTCGAAGCCTCTTTCAACGCCGCAAAAAGCCTTCCTTTCGCTATTCCTTCCTCCATTAAAAGCATGTTTTCGGCGTGAACGCGGGCGATTTCCCCTTTGTTTACCTCGTAGGGTTCGCTTTCGGTTTTGCGCTTGAACAGCCCGTCTATGGCGTAAATGCCCAAAGCGAGGCGCATTATATAACGGTAGCCGAGGCTCTTCATCGTCGGCGGGTCGGCGATGTTAAGCAGAGTTACGGAGTTCAGCCCTTCGCGGTCCAGAATGAGACGCAGCGCGACCATGTACTGCGGCAAAAGACACGGCCCGAAGTAGCTCGGCGCGAAGAAACAAGCGCGTTCGGGATCGAAACCGGGTCTCTTCGCGGCCTTAAGTATATCCCCAGCGAAGGCGACGAAGGGATGGCACTCGCGGCCGTACGATCGGCTCATGCCGAGCCGCCAAGCCTCGTCGTCGGTTTTGGGCAGAAGAACCGCCTCGCATCCCGCCCCGCGCAGCGCTCCCGTGAACGCGCGCGAGTGGTCGGCAAAGTCGGGAACGTAATAAACGAGCTCGCGCAAAGGTCTTTTTGCCCGTCCCGGCGGCGTTCCGAAAACGGTTTCGCGTCTGTCGAACTTTTTAGACTTGAGCGTCTGCGCGAAGGCTTCCAGCCGCGTAACGAGCCCTGCGGCGGCTTGATGATCGTCGAACTCCACGGTTATGCGCGGCGCTCCGGCAAGCTCCCGCTCCAAATATTGAGTTATGAATGCGTCCGGCCCGCAGCCGTAGTTGGTAACTATTACCGCCGCCAGATTTTCGCTTCGCTTGACTAGTCTTGCGGCCTTAAGCAGCCTGCGGCCGTAGCTCCATCGCACGCGCCCCCAGAAGTCGGGCAGTTTCTCTTCCGCAAGCGGCAGAAACTCGAACGGAACCGGCTCGATTCCCAGCGCCGAAAGGCGTCTCGCAAGCTGGCAGTTGACGTGGCGGTCGGCGGCGTTGTACGGCCTGCCAAGCAGGACCGCGCCCGTCTTCCCGCTTTTTTTCAACGCGGCAAGCGCCTTTCGTCCCTCCGTTTCGCACGCGGCGAAAAACGCGCGCTGAGCGTTTAAACCGGCCAGCATAGCCGCTTTTATTTCTTCGATCGGCGCGCCAAGCTTTTGCGCCGCGGTCTGCGCCCAGCTCTCCTCTTCGCCTTTAACCGGGTATTCGAGCGTTAAAACGGACGCGCCGGTTCCTGCCGCGACGTAAGGAGCCGCCTGCGTGTAAGGGCACGCGTAACGAAGCTCGCGCTCGCCGGGAACTTCCAGCAGACGAGGATGCGGAATGAAAATGTTTTTTGCGCCTTTAAGCGCGAGAGAGCGGACGTGCCCGAATAATATTTTTACCGGATGGCAGAATTCGGCGGGAACGGTCGAAACGCCGAGTTCCGCAACCGCGCGGTCGGTGGGGCGCGTAAGCTCTATCTTGAAGCCGGCGGAACGGAAAAACGCGCTCCAAAACGGCAAATGCTCGCGCATACTAAGAGCGTAAGGGAAGAAAACTTCTCCTCTGTCGGCGGAAGCCCGCGCGGACGGATATTGCGCGTTCAACAGCCGCTCGCGCAGTTCGAAGAGGTCGTCGGCTTTTATCGGCTCGCCGATTCCGCGCTCAAACCGTCCGCAGACGCTTCCAAAAAACGCTTTGCGTCCGTCGGCAAAACGCGCCGAGCCTATCTCGCATAGGTTCTCGCACAAGCGGCAGACGAACGAGGAAGTTTCCGCTTCGTAATCGAGGTCGTCGAAGGAAACCGGCTTTCTTGCGACTTCCGATTTCGAGCGCGAAGCGGCGATGAGCGCGGCTCCGAGCGCGCCGGATATTTCGGGAAACGGATGCGTTGCGATTTCTTTCCCGGTCAGCGCTTCCAACGCGGCCCGCGCCGCTTCGTTCTTCGCCACGCCGCCTTGGAAAACGATTTCTCCTTCAATTTTCGCCGAACCGACGACTTTCTCAAGATAGTTGCGCGCCGCCGCGTACGCCAGCCCCGCGCACAACTCGTTCTTTCCGGCTCCGCGCTGTACGCGGCTTACAAGGTCGGAGTCCATAAAAACGGCGCATCGGCTTCCAAGTTCGACCGCGCTTTCCGCCGCGAACGCCGCTTCGGAGAAACTATCGTTTATGGCTACGCCCAGCCGTCCGGCCTGCTCTTCAAGGAACGAGCCCGTTCCAGCCGCGCAAGCCCTGTTCATTATAAAGTTCGTCGTCTCGCCGTCGTCGAAGGAGATGAACTTCGAGTCCTGACCGCCTATCTCGAATACCATCCGCGCCGCGGGGGCGTATCTTCTGGCCGACGCCGCCTGCGCCGTTATTTCGTCTATCGCGCAGAGCGCCTGCAAAGCCTCTTTCGCCAAATGACGCCCTGAGCCCGTCGTCGCAACGGCCTCGAATCGCGTCCCCTGCGGCAGCTTTGCCCTAAGATTTAGCATCGCTACCTTGAGCGCGTCCAGCGGACGCCCAAGCGACGGCGCGTAAACCGACGCCGCAAGTCCGCCTTCTTCGTCCGCGGCCGCCGCCTTAACTGTGGATGAGCCGACGTCAACGCCGAGAAACAGCTTTGCGCCGGCCTTGGCCGCCGGTTTTTTTTCGCCGGGGAGCTCTTCCTTCCGCCTTTTAAGCCTCGGAAGCGACGAGCTTTTTTCAGGCTCTACTTTAAACGCCCGCGCCGAATCTAACAATTCGGACGGCGATTTTTCCTCGTTAAACGGCGTTTTAACCGCGTATGCGGCCGCTCCCAGCGCGCCGGCCGTATCGCAGCGCGCCGGTCGTATCAATTCGTCCGGCGCAAGCGACAAAATTTCCCTAAACGCTCTTGCGGCTCCGTCGTTGCGCGCCACGCCGCCTTGAAAGACTATAGGAGGCTTGGGCGGAACGCCCCGGCACAGCGTCGCCAAATAGCCGCGGGCGAGCGCGAAACAAAGTCCCGCGGCGATGTCGGCCTGCGAGGCGGCCTGCTGTTGAAGGTGTATCATGTCGGACTTTGCAAAAACGGCGCACCTGCCCGCAATGCGTGAGGGGTTGACGGAAGAGGCCGCCGCGCGCGAAAAATCTTCTATCGTCATTCCAAGCCGCGCCGCCTGCTGATCGAGAAACGCGCCGACGCCCGCCGCGCAAAGCTCGTTGAAGGCGTGTTTGGCGGCGTACGGGCGCCCGTCCGCGCCGCGTCCGATAACTATATATTTGGAATCCTGACCGCCGATTTCTATGACGGAATTTACCCTCGGCTCTATAGTCCATGCTGCTATTGCGTGAGCCGCGATTTCGTTCAGACCGGCCGCGCCTAAAGCCTTTGAGACGAGTTCCTTGCCCGATCCAGTCGCCGCGGCGCCCGCGACCCGCGCGTTAGGCAGACGCTCGCAAAACTCTGTCAATACGCGCAAAACCGCGCCGTAGGAATCTCCTTCCGAACGAACGTATTTTTCAAAATAAACCTTTCCATACTCGTCCGTCGCAACCGCCTTAACGCTGACGCTTCCCACGTCGATTCCGATGAACAAACGACGCGTTTCATTGTCGGCGTTTGCATTATAATTGAAGTTATTCATATAACCTCCGGTAAACAAAATGCCAAATTTCTTTAGCAAAAGAGAGCTCGGCGCGTCAAATAAAAATATACGGCGGTAAAATCCGCCTTGACTAAACGTTTTATTTACGACTAAAATAACGATGTTATTGAACGTAATTTAAATGGAGACGCAATGGACGCGCTAGAGTTTAAAATGAAACTGGAAAGGCTCTTTTTCGAAGAAGGAGACGCCAAACAGACTGCAGCGCTGGCTAAGTCGGTCTGGGAAGATCCGTCATCGGACGAGGAAAGCAAAAAAATTGCGGCCGATTTTTTGTCGAGAATTAAAATAGATCCGCTGGCGTACGTCCTTTACGCGGCGGGCATAATTGGCATAATTGTTGAAATAGTAATTTCCACTGCCCGATAAAGCGAGGAATAAATGAAAACTGTATATACGTTTGCCATTGCGGCGCTTGCGCTGGCGTTTATTTTCGGCGGATGCAGCTCTTCAAGCTCGACTATAAGCAACAAGGAAGGCGACGAAGAGACGATTGAGGGCGTCGAGGACGAAAACGAAGTCGCCGTTGAAGAGGAAGCGCCTACGGAAGACGAAATTCCGCAGGAAGAAGCCGAGCAGATAATAGAGGACGACGCCGCGGAAATAATCGAAACTCTTCCCGAAGACGAAACCGCGGAGCCTGAGCCGGAAGCGGACCCGGAACCCGAAATCGAACAGGAGCCGGAAATAATTACGTGCGTTCCTCCGTGCGACGCGAACACTCAATTCTGCGACAACGGCGTTTGCAAACCGCTGCAAAACAGCTGCATTGGCGACGATCAATGCCTTCCCTGCCAGAAATGCGTAAACTACAAATGCGAAGGGACTCCCTGCCAACGCGACGGAGACGTAGAAGAGCCTAAGGAATACGAGCAGCCCGATTTGGAAGTAGCAGCCGAAGGGTTCCGCTTTACCGGCTTCGTATGGTTCCAGCCGCAAATCATAATGGCCTCGCCTATCGGGCCGGTTGACATCAACGGCTTATTGAACCAAAACATACCGCAGCAAATCGCCAACGGACAGATTAACTTCATCTTCGCGCCGACCACCCTGGAATTGACGACCTACCCGTACCAGGCGGTCTTCTGTCAGGCGCAAAAGCCGACCGACGGAATTTACAGGCTTAACCAACTGCAGGATTTCGCCGTCGAGCAGAACGGAACAGGCAGCGTTTACAAATTCACCAGCGAAAAGACCGACATCAGCGTTCCGATGCAGCAGTTCACGTTCAACCTCAAGGAAGCTACCATTTACGGCGAATACGCCGCCGACCTTAAGAGCATAACCAACGGCGTAATAACCGGCGCGCTGCCCCGCGAAGACGCAAAGCAAATCGCATACGGCGGCATGAACCTCGACTCTTTAATCGAAGCCTCTATGAACGCGGGCAACATGGTTTCCGAAGTAACCATGACTGACGGCTCCAAGGGATGGCTGTTCTTCTTTACTTACGAATCGCTGCAAAGGGTGCCGGTGCAATAACTCGGTCTCTACGAAGCGAAAGTAGAAAAGAATTCGGGGCGGCGGTTTACCGCGCGCCCCTTTTTTTAAATTAAGGTGTAAAATGCCGGCATATTTACAATGGATTGTCTTCTCCATATTCGTAATTGGCGCTCTTTTCGTTGATTTGTTTCTTCTCAACCGCAAGGCGCACGAGGTAAAGCTGAAGGAAGCTCTGCTTACCAGTTCCCTTTGGATTTCTCTCGCTCTTATTTTCAACGTAATAGTTTATTTCTGGCGCGGCGGTTCGGACGCCGCTCTCTTTTTCACCGCGTATTTAGTAGAAGAATCTCTCTCCGTCGATAACCTTTTCGTCTTCATAATAATTTTTAAATTTTTTAAGGTGCCGCCAAAGTTCCAGCATAGAGTATTGTTTTGGGGAATAATCGGCGCGGTGGTAATGCGCGGCGTTTTTATTACCGTAGGCGTGGTTTTGATACACAAATTCGATTGGATTATTTACGTATTCGGCGCCTTTCTTATTTACACCGCAGTTAAAATGGCGTTCGGAAAGGAGGCCGAGTTCAACCCAGAAAAAAATTTCGTTACCCGTCTTTTGTCCAAGCGGGTCGATAATACCGCCGAAAATGAAAAAGGGCATTTCTTTGTTAAAACGTCCGGAAAGATTTTCGCTACGCCTCTCTTTTTAGCTTTGGCGGTCGTGGAAGCGTCAGATTTGGTCTTCGCGCTCGATTCCATTCCGGCGGTTCTCGCTATAACCAGCGATCCGTTCATCGTTTATTCTTCCAATATTTTCGCGATATTAGGGCTTCGCTCGCTTTACTTTGCGCTGGCGCGCGTTATGGGATTGTTCGCGTACCTGCATTACGGGCTTGCGATAGTCTTGGCTTTCATCGGCGTTAAAATGATTATTTCCCATCACGTTGAAATACCCATTTTCGTCGCGTTGGGAGCCGTCGGAGGAACGCTTGCGGGATCTATCTTTTTATCGTTGTTATTCCCGCCTAAACCCGGCAAAGAATAGCCTCTATTGACGGAAGCGTTCGGCGGACTTACTATTTTTAACATGAAAAACGCCGTATTAACGCTTCTTTTTCTGGGGATTGCGCTCGCCTTCGCAAATCCCGCAATAGCTGACGGCGGCCAGTTCGAGGTTAAATTTGAAACGGAACATTTCGAGTTCTATTCTCACGGGCGCAATATATTCGTAAACCGCATTTTTAACGAGGCGGAGAAGATAAGAAGCCTTTACGTTTCCGAGCTCGGAAGCGATTTTGAAGGGAAAACGAAGGTTTATTTCGCCAACAATAAAGAGGAGTTCGACTCGCTCCAACCCAAACCCGTCTCCTTGTCCGATTACGTCGTCGGAATCGCTTGGCCGGATCATAATACGATTATTTTAAAGTTTTACGCGTCCGCGCAAACCGGCCTGCCCGATTTGTATAAAACTTTCAAACACGAGCTTTCGCACATTGTATTCGGCCGGGTTACCAATTTCAACGATATGCCCAAGTGGTTTATCGAAGGAATAGCTATGTTTCAGGCTGACGAGTGGAGTTTGGACGAGTATCAACGCCTGATGACCGCTGCGGTGGGCGGAACGCTTTATTCGATGAGCGAGCTTGAAGATTATTTTCCTTCCGGACACTCCCAAACGAGCTTGGCTTACACGCAAAGCCGTAATTTCGCCTCATGGATTTACAAGCGGCTCGGCGAGGACAAATTTCACGAGTTCATAAAATCGCTCGGCGCGGGGAAACCTTTTTACGAAAGCCTTCGTGAAGCTTCGGGAACGAGCGTAAGAGAGCTTGAGAAACAATGGCTCGAAACGCTCAGGCTCAAATACTCTTGGATTCCTTTCTTGTCGGGAGGCTCGCTGCTGTGGTTCCTTATTTCGGCTTTGTTCGTCGTAGGATACGCCCGGATTATAAGCAAAAAGCGCAAAAAAATGGCGCAGATGGCGGCTGAGGAAGCCGAGATTTACGGAGAGGAACTGCCCGAAACTCCGCCGGAACGCACTTGGGCGGAAAAGCGCAAAGAAAAGAAGGAAAGAATCGGCTGGAGGAGGCGGAACCGCGAATTTCATATTTACGACGACGATTTGCAATACGATATTATGCCTGATTCTTCGTGGAATCCGGTTCCAGACCAATACGACGACAATTTTTACGACGACGGCGGCGACGAAAACGAAGGGCCGAAACGCCCCAAACGCGGAATTACAATACATTAAATCAATCTATGAAATAGCGCTTTATTTCGCCCGCCAAAACGTTAAGTTTCTCTTCGCCCGCATAATCGTCCGAAAGCGCGAGCCGTTCCACCGACTTTTTCTCCACCTTTAAGCGCTGCTTGTAATTGAAGACTATCGTTTCTTCAATCTGCCGCACGCGCGTGTTCTCGTATAACAGCTCGCGGGTTAAAACTCCTCGATTGAGGAAATATTCAACGGCGTTGGCGATGTTCACTTTGTTCATCGCGTCGGACGAGAATATTTCGCCTAAAAGATAGCTCTTCTTAGCCTGCTTCATGCAAAGCGAAACGAACTCTTTTTTCGACGCCGCGCCCGACAGCAACGCGGGAAGAGTTCTGGCGCAAACCCAGTAGCTTTCAATCAGAGCCGAAAGCATTCCGCCGAAAAGCCGCAGCTTTTCTTCTCCGCCGGCGGGCAGTTCCACAAAACCTCCATCCCGGTTAAGGGCTCCTTGCGACTCGAAAAAATCCAAAGTCCGCGCGTAAACTTCTTCGTAGGACTTATCAGGATCGAAGGTGAACTCGAAGCGCAGCAGGCGCGAAAGCTCCTTTCCGCGGATTTTTAGAACTCCTTCGTTGGCGCGGTCTGTTTTTAGCGAGAGCATCGCGGTGGCTCCTACGGCCATAGGCAGGAAAAAGTGAACGATGTTGTTTGCGTAAAACGACAAGCGCATCCTGCCGTCTTCCTCGACGCGGTAAATCCGCTCGTCGTCGAAAAGCTCGCTTTTAATCAGACGCTCTTTTTCCAAAAGGCGCAAATAGGCGGCGAAGTTGAACCCCGCATCAAAGAAGGCCGGCGACATGTTGACGTTCATCGCGCTTAAATGCCTTAGCAAGTCTTCCGCGCGCGCTTCCAGCGCTTTTTGCGTTATTCCTCGCGCCCTGCACGATAGAACCGCAAGCGCCAAAACCGAAGGCGGGGTCGCCGTGGCGACGGCGTTGATTGAGGCGACGATTTGAAAGGCGAATTTCTTTATTATCCTGCGTTTCTCTTTTTCGTCTAGAGATTCGATCGCAAAACCTTCTTTTTTAGCGAATTCGGCCAGCGAAAGCGGCTGCGCGACGCGCATGTAAACCGCGCCGTACCGTTTTTGCAGCACTTTTTGTATGCCTAAAAGCGATTTTATCCCTTCTTTTTGCTTTTCTCCGCCCGACAATTCGCGCTCGTACGATTTTTCTTCAATCAACTGCTCGTAAGAAAATGAAATCGGAATGATTTTCACGTTCAATTCCGGCGCTTCTATGAAAGCGTCGGCGCACATCGAGAGAATGCCGAGCTTAGGCTGCAGCAATTTGCCGGTGCGGCTGCGCGATCCCTCGATGAAGAACTCCAGCGAGTATCCTTCCCAGAACATTTTTTTAAGGTACGCTTTAAGTATCGTCGAATAGAACCAGTCTCCTTTGAAAGACCGCCGAATGAATATCGCGCCCGACTTGCGAAAAATTCGTCCGACCGGCCAGAAATTTAAATTGTCGCCGGAAATAATGAGCGGCGCGTGCATGTTATATTGGTAAAGCACCCAGCTTAACATTAAATAATCGACGTGCGATTTGTGGCTGGGAATAAAGACGACCGGCCCTTCCTTGCGCAGTTCCTTCAACCTTTCCATTTCCGAGGCGTCGGCGCGTATGTCCGAAAAAACTTTGCCGAAACCCCATCGCAGCGTTTTGTCGAGAAACGATATGTACTCTGCGGTCATATCGGCGGCCATCGTTTCGAGTATCTGCGCCGCCTCTTCGCGCAGAGCTGAAACCGGCCTGTTTTCAAGCGTGGCGCGTTGCTGAACGACTTCGCTTACTTCCTTGGTGTTGAGTATTGACTCCAGAACATACGCCCTTGGGCGGTAAAGCGGCCCTGCCGTAGCCGCGCGCTCGTCCGCAAAATACTTGAAAATTTCCGCTCTGACCGCCGCCGCCGCCGACGCGTCGTCCAGCGACGGCATGGATATTAGTCTCTGTTTTAAGTTTATCGGCGCGCCCGTAACCGCAAAAGCGTGATAAATGTGCCTGAAAAAAATTATGAGTTTCTGAATGCGTCCCGGCGAGAGGTTGTCGCCGAATATCAGATCGTAGAGCGTTCCGCGGCTTGCGCGTTCCGGATTGCGCCCCCAGAATATCGCGTGGGGAGCGAGGTAAATAGGAACGGCCTGCCTGCGCTGCATAGCTACGAGCTGCTTGAGCTGCTCCTGCTCCAACAACGGCGCGCCTTCTTCAAAAAGCGAAGGCTGCCGCTTAAGAAATATTACGTAGTTTCCGCCCGGAATCGAAGCGTCGGGCATTTTTGCCGGAGGCGGAAAAAATCGCCTGAAAGTTAGCCGCATCCATACCGCTTTAAAGATATGCCAAAAGCGGACGAAGAAGCTAGCGACGACGACGTTTGGGACGTTTAGTTTATTGCGGCGGCAGTACGCGCGCAACGTGAGCGCGTCGATGAAGCTGTACATCGGCAAGATATGAACGACGACGCCGTCTTTAAGCAGTTCGTCCAGCGCCTTCAAAACCGCCAAGTTGTATTTTACGCGGGAGAGCAAAAAGCCGATGACGTAAAGCCAAAACCAATCGAAGAACCCTTTGTATATTTTTACTTTGACTTTCATCTCATTAATCGCCAAGCCTAAAAATTATTTTTTTCGCTGATGCCGCCGCCGCCGCAAAAGTCCGCTTCATCGACGTTGTTTTGCCGCGGGTTATATTACCTTTTACCGCAAGATTGGCAAGATATTGTATGACGCGTCGCGCAAGCTCGCCGGCTCGCGGGGAGCCGGTCGCAATTTTGCGCTATTCAGGCTTCTCCGTTATTTCCTTGGGGAAATGCCTCTTAACGAATTCCAGCGCGTCGTGCCGGGCGAATATTTTTTCGTCAAGAGCCGCTTCGTCAACGGCCGTTAGTATCTCGCGAAACGCCGGTCCTTCCTTGTAACCCATAGCTTTCAAATCGTCGCCGGTAACCAGTTTGCGCGGCGGAGTCTGAGGTTTTTCCTTCATTTCCGCTAATTTGTTTCGGCAGAATTCGTACGCCGACAAATCGCCGTCGGAAGCGAGCGAGTCCGCGCGGTGAAGCTCGAGAAGCAGCTCTATGTCGCCTCGCGACAAGAATTGCTTCAGTTTGCCCGGCCGCCGCTTGTCGATTCCGTAAAAATCCATGTGTCCGGCCACGAGAGAGGAGACGATTGAAATCGTTTTCGACGGCATCTTGAGGCGTTTGCAAATTTTCGTCGCCATTTTCTCGCCCACGAACTCGTGCGCCGGGAAATGCGCTCCGCCTTCTTCGTCGTAAGAGAGCGTCCGCCCTTTGCCGACGTCGTGCAGCAGCGTCGCAATGCAAAGCTCCGGCGCGGCGTTTTCGGGAAGGTATTTCAGCGCGAGCGCCGTATGCGTAAGCGCGTCTCCCTCCGGGTGAAATTCCTTCGACTGCCGAATATTAGCCAGATTCTCGACTTCCGGCAGGTAAGGGCGAAGCAAATCGAGTTCGTGCATCGCAAGTATCGCCTCGGCGCGATTGGGAGTCGCCATCATTTTTAAAATTTCGTCCCGCACCCGCTCCGGCGAAACCAACAATATTTGCGCCGCCATTTTTTTTATCGACGCGGCGGTTTTTTCCTCAATGTTGAACGAAAGCTTGGCCGCAAGCCTCACCGCTCGCAGCATTCTCAGTCTGTCCTCGCCGAACCGTTCCTCCGG
>CAYNVS010000017.1:0-63671 GCA_964400725.1 uncultured Myxococcales bacterium | reverse complement strand
AACGCCCGCGCAAGCCGAAAAACATGAATTTTCGTACGTCTTGTCGTCGGTTCCGCACACGGGGTTGTAAACGCCCGGACATGTACAGGCGGCCTTTGGCGCGCACTTGCACAGCTTATTTCCGTCCGCGTCGGTTAAATAACCGTACTCGCAAACAAGCGCGCACCCTTCGGGCGGAAGCAGATGCGAATCCAATGATGGTTTGCCGCACCCAGCCAACGCGGCCGTTAAAGCCGCGACCGACAACGCCAAATACAAACCGTAGTTTTTCATTGTAAAAAACCTTTCGCCGGACGATACAGTTTAACGTATTAAATACATTAAGATTATAACCAATTTGATAATTTGTTGCAAACTCTAAAAAATCACGCCGCCCGGCAACGTTTACTCGTAAAAAACGCAGATTTATTTGGCGATGAGGAGCGGATTTTATTTTGGGAAAAGTTGCAATAGCCGCTATAAAATGAGGGACGGGCGGTCGAAAAGAGAAAATCCCGCAATCCTTTTCAGGATGCGGGACTTTCTCGGACACAAGAAGGTGACAAAACCACAAACCGGTTTATATAAAGCAGTTTTGGCGCCAAAACTTTCTTTTGGGGTTATTAATTATCAATCGGCTGAATTCATTATAGAAAACGCTTACATGGATAAAAAACGCGCCCTGTTTAACGGGCGCGCAATAAGACATTGTTGTCGGAGTATGGCGAAGATGTCGCGGTCGCGCCGACGATCATTCTTCGATTATGTAAATTTCTTCGCCGTCTTTAATCCAGCCTAAATTTTCGCGGATAATCTGCTCGTAATAACGCGGATCCGTTTGAATGCGGTGAAGCTCCGCTTTGGCTTGGAGGGCGTCGCGCTTGCTTTTTTCATACGCAACCTTGTAGCTGAAAGTCGTCGCCCGGTCGATTCGGTTGTTGTCTCTCGCAACGAGGGCTCTTCCGAACAAATACGCCGCGCCGACGAGGCATGCGGCTATGAAAACGTATTGTATGGCTTTGTTCATATTTAATCTCCGTACTATAGTTTAATTAAATTAATAGCGCTTTAGCGCAAAAATACAACTTAAAAATTTATTAGAGAAATAATTTATTTAATACAATCGAGCAATAAATATTAATTTTTATTATACTCTGCGTCTTCAGCCTTAAAGCGAAGAAAAGCGCCGCTATTTGTATTTTCCTTCGAAAACCGTCGCTAGATTAGGCTCGTTGAATAGAACGTCCGCAAAGGCGACGCCGTCGTCGTCGGGGACAAGCCGGGTTAGATAGTGGGGGTTTTCTCTTCCGGCGATATAGCTTGCCATCGGTTTTAATTCAACTTTGTTTATAACCTGAGCGCGTTCCAAGCATTTTAAAATCAGTTCGCTGTTGTAAAATGCCCAATCGCTGTCCCAGCGCATTTCGCGCTCATAAGGAAGCTGTAAAAAATTGAAGCATATACCCAGCGCCGATCTTATCTGTTCGGGTTGAGCGTATTTGAAGCGCTTGACTATTATTTTCTCTCCTTTGAAGCGTTTAAGCCAGTCGTCGAGTTTCGTAAGCCGCACCGTTTTCCACGATTCGAGGGCTTCAAACCGCTTGTTCTTGCCGTCCCAGCTCAGCATTGCTACATGGTTGTACGGTTTGTCCGGCAGAAGGAAAGACATTTCCGCCGCGTCGTCGTCGCCCGTCATTTTTACGAATACAAGATCTCCCTCCATCAGCTTGGCAGGGTCAAAAGTCGGCTCGGAGCACGCGGCGAGGGCTAGAGCGGCAACGGCCGCCAGAGAGATAATCGTCGATTTAACGGCTTTCGTCATTTGCCTTCCTTGTTCGTTTCGTCCGGAAGCTGTTTAACTATTTTATTATACTTTAAAACGACGAACAATGGAAGATGATCGGAGTGCGCCGCCTGCGAAATAAACTTTGCGTCAACCGCTTTGAAGTCGTCCGTCGCCAGTATGTAATCGAGCCGCCTGTTGGGCGCGTCTGCTGGAAACGAGAAAGTTTCGGCTCCGTCTTTTTTATTAATGTATGCGGAAAGCGCGTCGAACAGCGACGTATTTTTACATACGATTTCAATCGTTTTGTCGGTCGTCATGTCGGTCTGCGGCTCGTCGGCAAACGCTTTGCGCAGCGACGCTTCTTTGGGTATCGCGTTAAAGTCGCCGCCTGCAATTACCGCCGAACCTCCGCGCTGCGCGTCGATTATAATTTCGTTAAGCTCCGCGGCGTTCTCTTCGCGGTTCTTTTGGTCGAACGCTTCAAGATGCGTATTTATTAAGACGAGCGAAAAACCGGCTCCGATTACGGCAACTTTTTGGCTTGTGCGGCGAAGATAAAAATAGTTGTACCAAAAAGGGTTTGCCGAAGGTTTGTTGTGTCGCAGCAATGTCTGTCCCGAAAGCTGATGCCGAGATAATATGGCCTGACCGGATTTCATTCTTCCGTATTGGGCTTTAAGCGGCCAAAAGGGGTAGGGGAGATATTTCACGCTCCACGTTAAGGCGCTTGCGGCAAACGGATATTTGAGCTTGGCGTTTAGGTATTCCAGCTGGTTTATTCCGCGCGTGCGGTCGCTTTGAAAATCGACTTCCTGAAGCAGAACTATGTCCGGCGACAGCTTTTCTATCGTTTCGGCGATGGCGTCGAGATTTTTTAAGACTTCCGCCTTTGAAAGTTTTCTGCCTCGGTCGTCGGCCGGCCCCGCGCCGAAATGTATGTTCCACGACAAAACTTTCAGCTCGCCGTTTCCGTCTTTTAATGCGCGGGACGCGAACTGCTTGTAAAAATCCGATTTCGTCGTCTCCGTTTTTTTCTTCGGAGTCTCCACCGACCAAATTGCAAAACCCATAGCGCTTACGCCCGTCAACAATGCGGCGAAAAAAAGAATTTTTAAAATCCCTAAAGACTTTTTTTTCGACTTTACCATTTAAACAAAGCTTAAACCGTCTTCGCCCCGTTTTGGGCAGTTCCGCAAAAATGATTTGCAGGCTTAAAGCGCGGCGTTTAATATTTGCCGATAACCTTAATCGTACCAAGCTTTATGCGGTTGTCGGGCTCGCGCCACGGCTTGGGTTCCGACGGTTCGCGCGAGTCGCCTTTAAACAAGCCGATGAAAACCGCCGCGTCTCCGGTGGTCGTGTCCGCGGGTATTTCGACTTCGAATTCGTCTATAACGCAGCTGCCCGGCTCCCATTCGGTCGTGGGGAATTCGTTGTTGACGGGCGCGTGGTCTCCGCGGTGCCTGAAGCCCTGCGGACGCTCAACGTGAATGAATATCTCGAAGTCTTTGGAAATTTTGTTGTTAAGCGTCCAAAAGGTGCGTATTACCAAGCGCTCGCCGCTGCGCAATTCGGGCTTGTCTATTTCCCAGTTTTTAATTTCTAGCTTGCGCGGCTGGTCTTTTTCCGTCCGTTTGGCCAGCAGCTCGTAGCCGAGCAGCTTAATGTTTTTATCGGCTCCCAGCGCGGTCTCGTGCGGCACCGCTATGAGGCTTGAGCATTCCGACGCCGATTTTTTGACGAATTGCGAGAGGCTCTTTTTTACCTCTTCCTCGGTTGTTTTATTCAGCCTGCCGTTGTTGTCGTAGTTTGAAACGAGCCAGAACTCCGGCACGTAGCCTTTGTAGTTGCGCTCGTTGTTCGGGTCGCCGTCGTCGCCGATTTTAACCAGCACTTCGCCGCCCGTAGCTCGGCGCCACAGGTTTTGTATCTGCGTGAAATGCAGCTGCTTCTGCTCGATGATGATGAACGCGCGTCTGCTCGATCCGTCTTCGCGCTTCACGAAACGCTCGTACCAGTTTTTAACCGAATTCAGGCTGTCGCTGATGAAGAAGTCGTGGTATTTGTATTTATCTTCCAGTTCGTTGAACGTCATCTCGAATTTAATCGAGCGCGATTTCCACGTCCGGGTGAACTCGCCTATCGGCTCGTCGGGGCTTTTGCGCAGCGAGTAATACTGCTCGAAAAGCGAACGGGCGTTGAACATCCAGTTGAGGGACGGCACCATGACGGTGGTGATGTAGAAAGCGTACGAGAACGCCAGAAGACCGAGTATCGGCAGAGCGAAACGGTGCATCTGCTTTTTAAAGGCCGCGAATACGACGATTCCGAAAACGACGACGAAATAAATTATGCCGAATATTTTAATGCCGTCGGACGTCAGGTTGTTCCAGTTCTGGCGTATTGCGGCCATGCCGTTAGCGTCGAATTTAAAATCGTTGGGGTGAAGGAATAGCGCGAAAACTCCGTAGAAAGCTACGCTTGCGACAAGCGCCGGAGTAAGCCATTTGCTTTTGCTTTTGAAAAGCATCGCCGCGAACAGAGCGATAATCCATAGCGCGTAAACGAAGACGAAGAACTGCTTCGGGTCGCCGACGCTGGCGTGCCAGTCTTGAAGCCGCTCGGTGTTCATAAAATACCAAATGATGCGGTAATTTTTCTGGTCGAGGACGTCGGGAGCGACGATGCCGAAGACAAAAATTCCGAAAATAATGACCGCGTTGGCGTGATTGGCCTCGCCCGCTTCGTACCATCTGTCGAGGTAACGGCCGATTAATAGGGCCGCAAACGGCGCGGTCGGGAAGATGTAGTGCGGGAACTTGGTGTCAATCATACAGAAGAAGGTGAAAGAGAACGCCAAGCCGATTACGAAAAAGAGCTCGACCGAACGTTTGTCGGCCTTGAGGCTGCGCCAAGGCAGCGCCGTCGCGAAGGCCGCGGGAAGGAACGTAACCCACGGCATAATGCCGACCGCAAAGTTGAGCACGAACATATGGAACGTGTCGTTCGGTTTGTCGATGGTGCCCAGCGACCTGCCGAAGTGATGGTTCCAGAAGAAGATTTTTCCGTATTCCTTGCCGAAGCGCATCAGCATGTACATGTACCACGCGAAGCCTACGGCGAGAAAAATCGGAATTCCTTTGTGCATCCTCAGCCGCTTGGGAAGGCCGAAATCACACGTAACGAGCATGTAAACGAACATAATGCCGCCCGCGAGCATAAGCGGAAGAAGCCCCTTGGCGAGCATCGCCACGCCGAGGTTAAAATAAAACCAGTAGTAATATTTAGCCTTTCCAGTTTTTTCGCCGAGAAGGAAGAAACCCATCGCGAAGAACCAGAAGTTTATCGCCAGAATATCGACGATGTACGCCCTTGCGATGACGAAATAAATCGAAGTCGTAGCGTAAACGACGGCGGAAATCACGCCTGCGCGGCGAGAGTAAAGCCTGCTCATAAAGAAGAACATCATAAAGACGCCCAGCAGGCCAATCGTGGCGTTTGGGATACGGAATAACCAAGGGTTGGGGACTTGGTCCGGGCTGCCGAATGCCGCCATAAGCGGGTAGGAGAGCCAGAAGATTAAAATCGGCTTTGACCAGAACCAGCCGTAAGCGGCGCCTTCGTCGTTGCCGACGCGGGAAGCCGGAGTAATGGCGTCTCCTTCGCCCCAGACCATTTCGCGCAGCACCTGCCCGTAGTTTGGCTCCCATTGCATCTGCATCGGGTAAGAGCCGAGCCTCAGGTACATGAGGAAAGCGGCGGCGATCATCACGCCGTAAGCGGCGTACATCCAACCTTTGTGGTTCGAGTCTTCAAACATCTTGACACCTTTATAATGGACGCAAAATAACTTCGTTATCTGTCCGCCGTTGAGGGCGTTTAAGATTTAACAAATTAACTTATAAGAAGTTGCGTATAAATTGCAAAAAAAAGTTAACGCCGTCGACCATAATTTTGCAATTCGAGGCGGCCTGCTTTCGCTTTGGGTAAATTCAAGAAAGGGCGCCTTGGTCCCCCGCCTTTTTTCTCCTAGATTCCTGTCGCTTAACTAACAATAATAAAAAATGCGCCAAAGATTGCGGCGTTCTTATTAGTTTATTTTTTATTGTAAGTCAAGCGAAATATAACGCGACGCTACATTGTTTTATTTTTCAAAATAAAAAAGCCGCCCGTTAAGGCGGCTTTCTCTCGGTTAAAGACATGCGCTATTTTTGGTTTTTGTGCATGTCGAAGAACATTTTAACAGCGAGCGAAATGCTTGAGAGCTTGCTTTGCGCGGAATCTCCGCGGCTGGTGAGAACCATAACCATATCTCCGGCGAGAATTACGCCCGCGCAGGTCGCGCCCGACTGCGTGGTAAGCGTTTTATACAGGACGTTTCCCGCGTCGATGTCCGGCATGAGGAGAATGTCCGCGGTGCCTTTAATTTGCCCCTTGTATTTCTTCTCGGCGGCTATGTCCTGGTCCATCGCAACGTCGAACGACAACGGCCCTTCGACGATGCAGTCGGTTCTGTCTTTGAAACGTTCCGCGATGCGCTGCGCTTCCATAGAGCTTTCGACGCTCTTGTTGACAGACTCGATCGCCGAGATGACGGCCACTTTGGGCTGCTTGACGTTGAGAGAATTGGCTACCTTGAGCGCGTTCTCAAGTATCTGGGCGCGCTTGTTCTCGTCGGGGTAGGTGTTTACCGCCGCGTCGGTAACGAGCAGCAGCTTGTTGCGGCGCGGAATGTCGAACGCGACGACGTGCGAGATGAGCTGCCCCGGCTGGATGCGTCCCGTCCGCTTGAGGAATTGGAAGACGCCGCGAAGAATTTCCTCGGTCTTCATCGCGCCCTTCATTAGAATATGGACTTTTCCGTCCTCGTAAAGCTTAACCGCTTCCTCCACGGAATTTTCCGCGTCTTCAATCGCATAGTTGTCGTTGTCCACAACAAGGTCGAAGTCGTAAGCCATTTTGCTGATTTCGTTGAAGTCGCCGATGAGCTTGAAGCGGGCGATGCGGTAGCGGCCCTCTTCGTTGGCTCGCTTGGCGGCGAGTAGCGCTTCTTCGTTGTTGGCTCCGACGATGCCGATTGTGGGAAGGAAGTTGTTTTTAACGACAAGACACGTCTGGTCGATTAGCTCGTTCATCGTAAGGATGGGCGAGCCTTCCTTCTTGAATATAACCTTGCGCTCGAAGACTGTCGCGTCAATCAGCTCGTTTTCGGCTTCGCGCTTTTCTTTAAGCGCGTTGCGCTCGACTACGTAGTTCTTGAGGCTTTCGGGCTCGTAGAATGCGCGCAGACAGCCCGCGGCCAGCGATTCGTGTTCTATGCTGCCCGGCACGAAAACGATGGGGAAGCGACCGGCTACGGCGTTCTCAATTCGTCCCATCAGCTCCGCGCTGCGAGCGAGACCGCCCGTAAGGGCGAGAGCGTGAACGGGGAGACCGTCGGCGGTGAGCTTCATAATGCTGCTGGTTATGTTGCGCGCGAAGAAGTCGAGGATAAGGTCGATTTTACGGGCCTGAAGCTCGGTCGCGCCCTGATGGCGGAACGACGTAAGCGTGCGGAAGTCGTTGGTGCCGGCAAGCGAAAGCAGCCCGCCGCGCTTGAACGTAACTTCCTCCAGCTCGCGCAGGGTAATTTCGTCTTTCTTTAAGCCGTCGATGAGGCGCGGCAGGTCGAGGCCGCCGCAGCGGTTTGCGCTGGGCATTCCGGCGAAGGCGTCGATGATGCTTTTCACTTCGCCCCTGCGATGGAGGGCGATGCTCATGCCGCCGCCCAAGTGCGCGGTTATCACGTCCACGTCGAGAGGCTGCCTGCCCATCAGCGACGCGATTGTGCGCCATACGGCTTTGTGGTTGAGATAATGCGCGCCGGAGCCGTCGCGCTTAATTTTAATGAAGCCGGAGACTCTCTCCACAAGTTCCATCTCGTCGGAGACTACCGGGTCGCTGGTGGTCAGCATAAGATCGGACTGCTTGCCGGAGAGCTGCGCCAAACGGTTTCCGATGAACATGGCTAGGTTGGAAGCGTGATTAATGCGCGGTTTTTCCAGGTCGCGCAGCATTTCCGGCACGACGCGGTAAACGCCGGTGGGAACCGGTTTGATGAATCCGCAGCGGCAGCCAATGCCGTCCAGCGTCGCCAAATCGAGGTTTTGTTCTTTCAAACAAGCAATGATTGATTCCGCTCTGATGTCGACGCTGTCGGGCAAGTCGGGCGAAAGATGAACTTCCGACTCGAAAACGCGCTCAAGCCCCTCGAACCATGCGATTTTGGTGGACGTGGAGCCGGGGTTGATAACTAGAATTTTCTTCTTGTCGGCGGCGGCTTTGGCGGCTACCGAAGGGGAAAGAAGTCTTTTAAAGGTTGGAACGGCGCTTCCGGAATCTCGCTCGGCCTTTAAGATTGTGGTTAAAGCCTGTCCAAGCAGCCTGTTTATCTGCGGGGCGCCCGCAAGCGTCATCAGCGGCTCGACGGCGCTGGCTAAATCGTTTATTTCGTCTTTTATCTCGTCGGCGTCCTTATTTTGGCTCATTTTGGAGCGGATCGCTTCAATCCATTGCTCGCTCAACGCCGAGAGTTTCTTCTCATACGCGCTCATTGACAAGCGCAGTCTGCCGATTTCGGATATTCCTTCGATAATTTTGTTATAGTCGCTCATTTGTTGTTACTTCTCGCTTCTCTTGATGATTTCGACTACTGAGTCGGGGTTGGCTACGTGGCTCATGTCTTCGTTGATGGTTACGTCGCCGTTTACGATGCGGCGCAGCAGGCGTCTTACTACCTTGCCGCTGCGGGTTCTGGGCAGCTCGGCAACGAAGAGGAACTTGTAGGGAAGAGCGAATTCGCCGACGCGTTTCTCGATGTAGCGCATGATTTCGTTGCGCAGGCTTTCCTCGTCAACCTCGTCTTTGGGAGTATGTTCCGGTTTTACGACAACAAACACCGAAATGCGCTCGCCCTCTTCGCCTGTAACCCCCACAACCGCGCTTTCGGAAATTTTCGGGTGCGCGGAAAGAGTCGCTTCCAATTCGCTTGTGGCTATCGACATGCCTTCGAGCTTAATTACGTCGTCGAGACGGCCCATGAACCAGTAGAAATTGTTGTTGTCGGCGCGTACGCCGTCGTTGGTGTAAAAATGCTTGGGCACGCGCGCGAAGTAAAGCTGCTTAAAGCGGTCGTTCTGACCCCAGATTGTTCTCGCCATCGACGGGAAAGTGGCGGCGAATACGAGCTGTCCGGGTTCGTTAGTTTTGCAATGCTCGCCGAAATCGTTAATCACTTCGGGCTCGACGCCGGGGAAGGGGAGTCCCAGCGAGCCGGTTTTGTTCAACTCTTCTCCAGCATAGGTTGAAATCAACGCGCAGCCGGTCTCGGCCTGCATCCATAGGTTTACGACGGAATGTTCGCGCTTGCACAGGTTTTTAGTCGCGAAGGTTATCAGTCTGGGCGGCAGCGCGTCGCCGGAAAGAGCTATTAGCGAAAACTTGTTTTCCGACTCGAACGGCTTGTCGGACAGCTCGAACTTGAGCCCGCCGATAAGGCGAGGCTGAGCAATCATAACGCTGGGCGCATATTCGTTGAGGATGCGCTTCATGCGTTTGGTAATGCTTTCTTCTCCCTCTTCGGCGATGACTATCGCGTCGCCGTAAAGCAGCGGTCCCCATATTCCGTAGCTTTGCCCGGCTGAGCTTGAAGTGGAAAGAGCTACGTAAACCCTCTTTTTCTTATCGTCGCAATTTCTTATTTGATATGAATAGGCGGCCTTGGTTTGAACGAGAAATCCGCCGGTCGCGAAGACGCTGCCGCGGGGAATTCCGCCCGCGCTGGTGGCGTATTGAATAAGCAGCGGTTTTTCAGATTCCACAAACTCGACCGGGTCGGCGTTTATCGCTTTTCCTTGATTAAGAAGCTGGTCGTACGTCGCGCAGCTGCACAAGGGGCGTTCGCCTACGGTAACGACTTTAATTCCTTTAATGGAATTAATAACCGTTTCGGCGCGCTGCTCGTACGCGGGCAGGCCGAAACCGGTTCCGACGACCAGCATGGCGGCCTTGCAGTCGGCCAAGTCCTCGATTGCGGCCTGCGCGGCGAAGCGCGTGGGAATTGGAACGTAAACGCAGCCTATTCTGGCAGCCGCAAGAATGAACGCGATTTTTTGCGGAGAATCGGGCAGATATATCGCCACTCTGTCTCCGGCTTTAAGCCCCTGGGCGACCAAGGCGTTGGCGAGAGCCTTGACGTCGTCGAGAAGCGTTTTGTAAGTCAGCTTGACCGCGGGCTTGTCGGGCGAAACGTAAATTATCGCCTCGTCGTCTCCGCGTCCCGCCTCGACGTGCGCATCGAGCGCGTTGACGCAGGCGTTAAGCGTTCCGTCGGCAAACCATTCGCAAATGCCTATGGACATGTCTTCGCCGAAAATAGAAGTAAAAGGCTTTTTCCAAGCGAGCTTTTTGCCCTGCTCCTCCCAGAAATCCTTTTTCTTCTCAATCGATTGCCGGTAAAAAGTGCGATAACCCAGCAGATCGGCGGGAAGCTTGCCGCTAAAGACGAATGCGCCTTCATTGTTTACCAAACCACCTTTAGGCATTGATTGTTCTCCTTGTTCGGCAGGCCGTAATATGGTTGTTGCGCGTAATCATGTTGTATCCATATGGTAAATCCATACATCGTCCATAAAAATAGCTTATAAAGAGCGCGCATGTCAAGAAAAAGAGAGTTCGCCTTAGAAAGTTATTATCTTGCATATGCGGCGCGGCGTTGCTATACTATAATGTAATTTTGACTAGGAGTTGAAGCATGGATTCAAACTTGATTTTCGGGTTAAGCGCGCCGCTTTTTTGGCTTATTTTGTCGGCGTTTTTAGGCGTCGTGGAAGTCTCGACCGTAGCTTTTTTCGCTCTTCCGTTCGCTTTCGGAGCCGCGGTTACGGCTCTTACCGCGTGGATTGTCTCTCCGTCGATTGCGACGCAGATATGGATATTCATTATTACCTCAACCGTTTCGCTCGTCGGAATTCAGTATTGGTTTCGAGGATGGCAAAAGAAAAAAATGCAGGAAGGCGGCCTTCAGTCCAACGTTGACGCTTTAATCGGCAAACAATGCGTCGTTACCGCGCGCATAAAAGGCGAGCTGCAACGCGGCTCGGTGAAAGTGGGCGGCGACGTATGGAGCGCGATTGCGACCGACGGCGGCGAATTTGAAGAAGGCGAAGTCGTTTACATCCACAAGGTTGACGGCGTTAAACTGCTTGTCGGCTCCAATCCGCCGCAGGCTTGACGAACGCTCTCGTTCGGGCGGGAAACCGCGTAAATTGAAAAAAAACTCTAAAATAAAAGGCGAAGCCGACGGATTGCCGCCGTCTCCAGGCGCGCAAACCAACGACGCCGAAACGCGGCAGAGCGCCGCTTCTCAATACAGACATTGGGTAAGAACGAACTCCGTTTGCAATCAGCGGTGTATGTTCTGCCTCGATTCGGACTCGCACGACGGCTCTTTCGAGCCCGTGGACGCGGTGAAAGCGGAAATAAAAAAAGGGTGGAACGGCGCGGGAGGCAGGCTTGTGCTTTCGGGCGGGGAGGCGAGCATTCACCCTCATTTTATCGATTTCGTAAAATACGGAAGAGAAATAGGCTTTACGCACATCCAAACGATTACGAACGGACGAATGTTCGCCTACGAAAAATTCGCAGACGCCGCGGTGGAAGCCGGACTGAACGAGATAACGTTTTCCATTCACGGGCATAATCCGCGGCTTCACGACAAGCTGGTCGGCGTAAGCGGCGCTTTTGCTCAAGCTCTCAAAGGGCTGCAAAACGCGCTTAAAGCAGGGGTAATCGTAAACGTGGACGTCTGCATAAACGGACTCAATTATATGTATCTCGACGAAATCCTCGATTTCTTTGAGGCGTTGGGCGTCCATGAATTCGATTTGCTCTACGTAACTCCGTTCGGGCGGGCGTGGGACAACCGCGGCGAAATGCTGTTCGATATAAACGAGGCTTTTCCTTACCTTAACAAGGCGTTGCGCAAGCGCTCCGACGGAAGGTCTTTCGTATGGACGAATCGTTTTCCTCCGCAGTTCTTGGAAGGAATGGAAGAGCTGATACAAGATCCGCACAAGCTGCACGACGAAGTCCGCGGCAGGCGTTTTCAGTTCGACGACTACATGCGCAAAGGGGAGCGGCTGGGCTGTTTCGGCGACCGCTGCGAGCGCTGTTTCATCGAAGCTTTCTGCGCTTCTTTCTTCGATTTCTTCGGGCGTTTAAAAACCGGAAACGCGGAGTTTGTCGCGGTTGATATTAAAGGCTCGCACAACGCCGGGGAGTTTGACGCGGAAGAGCCAACGCTTGAATTTGCGGCGGGGAAACTGTCTTTTGCCGCCGAGAGATTTAAACGAATGAAAGCGCTGAGCGTCGCGGCGCGGACGATTGACGACGCCGCAAATTTGTTTGCTTTGGCTAAGGCGGACGGTTTCGAAAAAGAGCTTTCGCTGTCGTTGGATTTGGACGCCGCGCCCGGCGTAAAGGCTTTAGCGGGGTTTTCCTCTTCATACAAGCGGTTTAAAATAGACGAGATAGCCTTTTCCGACGCCGAATCGGGCGAGGATTTGTTAAAAAGCGGTTTCGACGGACGGCTTATTATAAAGCTCGACAAGAAGAATTGCGCGTTCGCGCTCAAAAAAGCGTCCTCGCTGGCCGACGCTTTAAAAACCGGAAGCGTTCGCTTCGCGTACGAGCCCAAGGCTATGCAAACCGAAGTCGCGCGTTTAGACGCCGATTACCGCCGCTTTTTCGCCGCGCTGACGAAACTCATAGGCGCGCCCCCCTACGCTTCAGGCCTTCCTCAATGCTTCGGCGCTCGCCATGACGATTTGGCCTTTCCCCGCGGCGGAGCCCTATGGCTCGACCTTTTAAGCGAGGATAACGTCGTCCGCATGCACCGTTTCGTAGAGTGGTACATTAGGCGCGGCTATTTGGTAAAATCGACGCGGTGCGCGCAATGCCCGCAAGACGATTCGTGCCGCGGCATGAACGTCAATTTTATCCGGCGATTCGGCTTCTCTTCGCTTACTCCTATTATGCCGCAGAAACCGGATTAGACCGCAATGAGCGACTTTTCCTACATCATTTCGCACGAAACGACGGTAAATTGGCTTATCGTCGCGGCTCTTTGGATTTCTTTTGCCGCGGTTGCGGCGTCGTACGCGTCCGACGCGGTTGGAGCGTTTGTCTCCGATAAAAAATTCGACTTCGCCTCCGCCGCTTCGCTGTTTTTTATCGCCGCCGCGCTGAGGCTTGCGCTTCCTACCGCCTTCATGCGCGAGAACTCGCAGGGAATCATGTATTTCTCGGACGTCGCGGCGGGGGCGCCGATGCGCGATACGTACGGTTTCGCGCAGTTTGCGCTTATTTTGCCTTTCTTTAAAGCGTTCGGCGCGACTTTCGGAGTTTTTCTAAAGGCTCAGGCTCTTATCTCGGCGCTGCTGGCGCCCGCGGCGTACGCTTTGCTTAAACGCCTCAATCTCGGATTTTTCGCCGCTTTCCCCGCGGCCTTTGCGGTAGCGTTGTCGCCGGTTTTAGCGCGCTTCGGCGCCAGCGAAGATTTGTTTCCGACAGCTTTGCTTTTCGCTTTGCTCTCCGTCGAGCGCGTTGCCGCTTACGGCGCGTCGGGCGGAGCGGCGAGACTGTTCGCTTCCGCCGCGGCGCTTTTCGCAGCGACGCAATCGCGTCCGGAAATGTACGTTTTCGCGCCTTTTCTTTTGTGCGCTGTCGTCGTTTCGCAGAGCGGGCTTAGCGCGCAAATATTTTCGCGAAGAGATTTGAAAGTAAAAATTGCGGCCTCCGCGCTTTTCGCGCTTTTCCTTTCCGTTCCTTTGCATAATTTTATTTGGAAAGCGCTTCACAAAGAGCAGCAGAGCGCGCAGATTTTAAATCTTTCCTTGCCCGACGTATTTCGTTACGCCTTTAACTTCGCTCTCGCTCCTAACGAGACGGGCAACGTCGCTTTTTCCGGCGCGTTCGCTCCTTGGACGGCAAGGTTTTTAGCGTTCGCCGGACTCATGGGCGCCGCCGTTAAACGCAGCAGGCCGATGGCGGCTCTTTTTGCGGGTTGGGCGCTGGCCGCGTATTTATGGATAGGAGTCCAAAACGCCCCGATAATAGCGGCGCGGATGCAGCAGTTTAACGTCTTTTTTTCTTGTTTATTCGCCGGTTACGGCGCCGCTTTTTTAACCGAAACCGCTTTCTCCGATTATTCATTCGAAAAAACCGCTAGAGCGGCCGCAATAGGGCTGATCTGCGTCGTTTTGGCGGGAGAGGCCGGTTTTAAGGGGCGGCTTCTCGATCCAGACCGCAACCCTCAAAGAGAGTTTGTCTTTCTTTCCGAATCGCTTATCAGGCTTCCAGACGGCGCGACGGTTTTTTATCCGCAAATCAACGGGCCGGTAAATTCTTTTTTTCCGTCGGGGCATTTCGCGCTCGACGCGAAAGGAATCGAAACCAAGGCGGTAAGCGGCGCCGGCGAATTGCGCGACGCGCGGGCTAAAGGCAAAAAACTTTTTTATATGGGGTTGTTTTGCTATCAATTCGCGGGCGAAAAAGAGGCGGGCGGCGACGTTATACGCCCAGAGTGCAGGGACGCTTTGACGTTGTGCTCCGCGCCGTATAACAATTTGGAAGAGACGTTTTACAACAAGCCGTACGATTTCCTCTACGTTCCCGCCGAAAAAATCAAAATCGGCTTTTACGAGTGCGTCGAAAAATAAAAAGCCTCCGATGATGGAGGCTTTTTTTTGCCGTAAAACAAGGCGTTACAGGCAGTATCCCATGACGCACGCGCCGGAGCAGCAGTTGTTGTTTCCTTCAATGCAGGGCGTCGCCGCCTGCGAGCACTTCGGCATGAATATCGGGTTGGGGTTGGGAGGGAAAAACGCGCCGGGTTGATTGTTCACGGACTTGCCGACGCTTACGTCAACGTCCGTATCCACGTCTCCGTCGGTGCAGCCTTCAATTTGTTTGCACGTAAAACCGGTTAGAGCGGAGCAGGCGTAGCACGGCGGGCAAATCGGGCATTTTTTCTGGAGGCAGAGATTGTAGCTGCAAACGGTTCCCTCCGGGCAGGGAGGCTCGCACGGATTGCCGCAGAACCACGAGCCGTTCGGCGCGAAGTTGCAGAATTCGTCCTTTTCGCAAAGCGGGTCGCACCATTCGCAGCGGCCGGTATTCTTGTTGCATTTCCCTTCGTAAGAGGCGCATCCGGTTTTTGTGCAGTCGGGAGCGCATTTGCAGCTTTGCGGGTTCGCGCATTCGCATATGTAACCCGAAGGGCAGTCGGGGTCTTTGCCGCATTTCACGTCTATATCCTCGAACGATTCGTCCGCAAGCTCGGTCTTCTGATCGTTGTCGGCAATATCGTCGAACGGCAGTTCAACGTCTCCCGGCATGTCGCCGTCTTTTTCCGTTATTTCGGAAGTTTCGGGAGCGAAGAGCGACGGGTCCGCGCAGAAGCCTTGGTAGCATATTTCGTTCTGGGCGCAATCGGCGTCGAGCGAGCAGCGGCGTTTCTCGCCGAACCCAACGCTTGGGCTGGAAGAACAGCTTGAAAGCGCCGTAATAATAAGAAATGCTCCGCAAACCGCCAGAAAAACAAACTGCTTATTTCTCGGTTTGGTCATTTTAACGCTCCTTTTTGTCGATTCCTTAATATAACCGCCAGCAGACAAACGCCTGCGCATAACGTCCACGCTGTTTTGGCGAAATCGGTTCCGGCGCATCCGGCGCTAATCGAGTTTTTATTAGCCTCAACCGTTTCGGCGTCCGCTTCTTTGTCGATTTTATCGGCTTTTTCCAAATCGAAATCCGAATTTTCGGTTGTTTCGTCGGCTTCTTCTAAAGGTTCGTTTTCGGGCTCGTCGGTTATTTCTGTTTCGTCTTCCGGAGCGGTTTCTTCGGCTTCCTCGTCGAAGATTTCATTTTCCTCATCCGGCGCGTCGGGCTCGGATAGTTCGCTTATATCGGCGTCTCTGTCTCCGTCGGCGGCGGGCGGCTCGCAGTCTTTAACGACTGTTTTAGGCAGACATGATATTGCTTTTTCGGCGTCCTCGTAAATTGAGTCGATGAATTTGCATTCATAACCCGCCGCGCACACCGGATCAACGGGCATGGTCGAGCATTTTTTTGCGCAGACGCCGGATTGATCCTTGCCGTATTTCACGCAAGTCCACGCCGCGTTGAGGCAGTTGAGATCGGATACGCAGGCTTCGCAGTCTTTCGCGTAGGCCGTCTTGACGCATACGCCGAGATTCAAATCGCAAAGCGTCGAGTAATCGAGGCAATCGACGTTTGACGAGCATGGAACGACGACGTCGGTTTCGGGCTCGCCGTCCTGCGCGTCGTCTTCCGCCGCAGCATCTTCTTCTTCCGCGGTTTCGTTCTGGGTTTCCTGCTCGGAAAGGTCGCCGTCGATGGTCGAGGCGTCAACGCACGCGCCTTCGTAACAGGCTCCGTTTGCCGGCGTTTCATCGGTTAAGCACGGCGTAAAATCGGCTATCGGGTTGAAAAGACATCCGCTTTCCGCCGAGCAAACTTTAGACGTGCAGGGATTCGAGTCGTCGCACATGTTGTTTTGCGCGTGATGAACGCATTTATTTAGGTTGTTGTCGCAAAAATCCAGCGTGCAATCGAAGTCGTCTTTGCAGTCGGGAGGCTTCTGGCTGAAGCATCCGGCTACTATGTCGCACTTCTTTTCGCCTTCGCAGAATTTGCCGTTGTAGCATTTCGCGTCGGCAGGCATGTGGTCGCACGAATCCGTGTCGTCGTTGCAGACGTCCAGCGTGCAGTCGAGCGAATCGGCGCAGTCGATAGGCTTTCCCTGAACGCATCCTTTGGCCGCGTCGCATTTTTCGCGGCCGTTGCAGTAAGAGGCGTCCTGACACGCTTCGTCCACGGGAACGTGCGCGCACATATCGAGCGATATTTCGCACGAATCTTGAGTGCAGGAAATTTTATCGTCGCAGTCTCTTTTGTCTCCGGGGATGCAGCCGAGGTTCAAATCGCACACTTCGTCGCCGTTGCAGAAGATATGGTCGGAGCATTTTTCATGCCGCGGCAAATGAACGCATTTTTTCTGCGATTCGTCGCATTTGTCTTCGGTGCAGTCGAAGGCGTCGGCGCAGTTTGGCGCGGAGCCTTTTACGCATCCGTAAACGACGCTGCAACTTTCCGTTCCGTTGCAATAGACGTTGTCGTCGCATTTGGAGTCGTCGGGGTTATGCTCGCACGATTTCGTCTCGTCGTTGCAAACGTCGTTGGTGCAGGGATTATCGTCGGCGCAGTCGCGGGGTTTAAGCGCGGCCATGCACCCCAAATTGGCGTCGCAGCGCTCGTCGCCGTTGCAGAAGCTCCCGTCCGCGCAGTTGGCGTCGTTTGCTTTATGGAGACATCTGTCTATGCCGGGCGTCGCGTCGCAATAATCGTCGGTGCAGGGGTTGGCGTCCGCGCAGTTAGGCGGAGGGCCGGCGACGCAGCCGAGCTTGGCGTCGCAAGTTTCTACGCCGTTGCAGAACTTTTTATCGTCGCACTTCTTGTTGTCGGCCAAGTTTTGGCAGGTATAGGGCGTTGTGTTGTAATTGCAAATATCGACCGTGCAGGCCACGTTGTCGTTGCAGTCGGAGTTTTGCGTGCATCCTTTGGTGCAGACGCCTTGAATGCACAAACCGCTTCCTCCTCCGTCGAGCGTGCATGGAGTATTGTCCGCTTTCGGCGAGCCTTTGCATCCTCCGGTCGAAAGATTGCAAACGTCTCCGGCCGTGCATTGGTTGCCGTCGTCGCAGGTCTGCGGCGTATTGACGCAAGTATCGGACGTTGTATCGCATCTGTCGTTCGTGCACCAAATTCCGTCGTCGCACGGATTTAATGCGCCTCCGACGCAGTGGCCGGCTCCGTCGCAGGAGTCGCCGAGCGTGCATTTTCTTCCGTCTTCGCAGGGAGAAAGAGGCGGCAGCGGCTGAGATACGCACGCGGGCGGGTCGTTTTGGCAGACGCCCGGCGCGCACTGAGTTCCTATCATCGAACAGTCTCTCGGCGTTCCGACGCATTGGCCGTTTTCGTCGCATTTGCCGTTTATCGAACAGAATTGGTTTGTATTGCAGCTTGTTCCGGGCGGCTTTTTATCAAGCTGGCAGCTCTTCGAGTCTTCGTCGCAGTAGGCCTCGCCGCAAGTCGTGTTGTAGGCGGAGCAGTTTTTCGTTCCGCCGCCGACGCATTTTCCGCTTCCGTTGCAGTGGTCGTCAACAGTGCAGTAAAGGTTGTCGTCGCATTTGGCAGTAGAAGGCAGAGGCGCGCCTTCCACGCATTTTTTCTGCGATTCGTCGCACGTTCCGACGGCGCATCCGCCGACTTCCTTCGTGCAGTCCCTGTCGTCGCCTATGCAGACTCCGCCCGAACAGCGTTTGTTGATAACGCAGAATTGATTGTCGGCGCACGATTCGCCTTCGTGTCCGGGAACAGGCCTGCATTCGCGGACGTCGTTGTCGCATTCCCAAACCAGACACGGCCCCGGATCCGTTCCGCCGTTCATCGCTTTGCAATCTCTGGGGGCGCCGGATATGCAGGCGCCTTGTTGACAGTGGTCTCCAGCCGTGCACCACATTCCGTCGTCGCACGGAGTAGTGGATGGAAAATATTCTATTACGCAGGCGTGGTCGGAGTTGCTGCAAACGCCTTTTTGACAAGTCGTATTCAGGTAAGCGCAGTTCGGGGCGTTTCTATTGAGGCATTTTCCTTTGCCGTCGCAGTATTCCTCGCCGTTGCAGTAAACCGCGTCGTCGCAGCTCGTTCCGGAAGGAGCGTTAATGTTAAAGCAGATTATCCCGAAATCCGGATCGTAAAAATAATCGTCAATCGTACATGGGTTGTTGTCGTCGCAAGGGTTTGCGGCAAACGCGGCGCCGGGCGAAAAAACAGCCGCGGCGGCGGCGAGCAAAACGAATAATTTTAGTTTGGCGGTCATTTTTGTACACCGTATTGACTATAAACCTTCCATGAGTATAAACATATTGCATTAGTTCGGTCAAAGAAAAAAGAACTAAAATATTTAATTATTAAGATTTTGAATACTCGCTCCTTGTAAAAGGCGAAAGGTTGATATGAAACTCGAAGCGTCCTATTTGAAGCTCGCTAGAAGCGGAGAACTGAAAAAAAGAGCGGAAACCGCCGTCGCGTCGCTTGGCGAATGCCGCGTCTGTCCGCGCTTATGCGGGGCGAAACGCTTGGAAAACGCGGGAAACGGTTTTTGTAAAACCGGAAGGCGCGCGAAAGTATCCGCTTACGCGGCGCACTTCGGCGAAGAGCCCGGAATTTCCGGAACGAGAGGCTCCGGAACTATTTTTTTCGGCGGATGCAACCTTGCGTGCGTTTACTGCCAAAACCACGAAATAAGCCAGCCGGCAGCCGCGTTCGCATCCGCGGCAATGGAAGAAGTCGAGGCCGTGCGGCTCGCCGAAATAACGCTCGAACTTCAAGCGCTGGGCGTTCATAATATAAACCTCGTCAGTCCCTCGCACGTCGTTCCGCAGTTTATTGAGGCTCTCGCAATCGCCGCCGAGCGCGGGCTTGAGCTTCCTATTGTTTATAACTCTAACGGTTACGATTCGCTTGAAACGCTCGCGCTGCTCGACGGAATTATCGACGTTTATCTGCCGGATTTCAAATATTTCAACCCGGAGAACTCCGCCAAGTTTTCGGGCGCGCGCAATTATCCGGAAGCCGCCAAAGCCGCGTTGATGGAAATGAAACGACAGACCGGAGAAATAATAATAGACGACGAGGGAATTATAAGGCGCGGAATTATCGTCAGGCATTTGGTTTTGCCGAACGGAAGCTCGGACGATCGAGAAATATTTGAATGGATTGCGAAAAATCTCGGCGCGCAGACTCACGTATCGGTTATGGCGCAATATTATCCAACCCACCGCGCTTCGGAATTTCCGGAAATCGACAGAAAAATCCGCAGGTACGAGTACGAAGACGCAACGGAAGCCGCGGCTGAATTCGGAATTGAAAACGGTTGGTTTCAAGAAATGCAGGCCCCGGATTACTACCGTCCCGACTTTTCCGCGCCGGACAAACCTTTCAAGGACGTTGACGACTTTAAAAAGAAATGACGTTCGTTTAAAAGCCGCGCGTTAGCGTTGACTTATAGCCGCGTTTCAAATTATATTAAATTTAAGTTGCGCGCAAATTTTTCCGTTTTTGCCTTTTATCGAATAACGACGCGAAACGAAAGGATTTATAAATGTTCGTAAAAGAACGCTTCGGCAAAACGCTTCAAGACAAATCTAAACGGTTGTTCGATTTCGCCGCCAGCGCGGGCGGGCTCGCGGCGCTTACTCCGGCTCTGCTCGTCATAGCCGCCGCGGTAAAATTGGAAGACGGCGGGCCTGTTTTGTATAAACATAAACGTATGGGTTACAATTTTAGGCCGTTTTACCTTTATAAATTCCGCACCATGACCCCAAACGCCGATAAGGCCGGCCCGAGCGTTACCAAGCGCGGAGATTCGCGAATCACCAAAATAGGCGCTTTTCTTAGAAAGTCTAAACTCGACGAGCTGCCGCAGTTGTTCAACGTCCTGAAAGGGGACATTTCAATCGTCGGTCCGCGTCCGGAGGTCGAGGAATACGTTTTCAAATACCGCGACGATTATGAAAATATTTTATCGGTTAAACCGGGAATAACCGACTACGCCGCTATCGAATACATCGACGAAGAGAAACTGCTGGAAGGCGCGCCGCCGGAAAAAGTCGGCGAGATTTACGCCAAAACGGTTCTTCCCGAAAAGATAAAATATTATTATAAATATCTAAATAACCGCAGCATGAAGACCGACTTGGAGTTAATTTTTAAAACGCTTTATAAAATCGTTAAAAGGTAAGCCCGATGCGGAAGCGCGACGCTCGACTAATAGCGTCATTTATCGCAATAATAATCGTAGCGATTTTTGTCGCCAACGGAATGCTCGGCTCGGAATTAAAGGGATCGACCAGAAGAGGAGCCGGGTTCAGAGGGGACTATCGCATCGAGCCTAAAGAAGAGAACGAAAAATCGGAAAAACAGCTTGCGCGCAAAGGCAAACATTTAAACGGAACCGGCGAGCCGCAGAATATTGACAGTTCCAAAAAATATTATCTTGTTAAAAAAGCGGTTGACGGCGACACTGTGCGTCTTGAAAACGGCGAAAAGGTAAGGCTTATAGGCGTCGATACGCCTGAAACCAAGCACCCTAAAAAAGACGTTCAATGTTTTGGTAAAAACGCCAGCGAATACACAAAGAAAATGCTATATAATAAATACGTTTGGATTGAACGCGACCGGGAATACCGAGACAAATACGGCAGGCTTTTAGCGTATCTTTACCGTAAAGATGACAATATAATGCACAATCTTGAACTTGTAGAGCTCGGATACGGATTTGCCTATACGCGATTTCCATTTAAATATAAAGAGGCTTTCGTAAAAGCGGAGAAAGAGGCTCGCGCAAAAGGACTTGGGTTATGGAACGCGTGCAGCATTGACGATTTTAAATGAAATAAAAGTTAATACCTAATGAACCATAGCAAATCGTATTCGCGTTTTCTTACAACTTGCAAACAAGACATGAAAGAAAGGGGAATCGACGCGCTCGACGTAATTTTTATTACCCCCGACGCGTACGTCGATCACCCGGCGTTTGCCGCGTCGCTTCTCGGACGGCTGCTTGAGAGGGAAGGGTATAGCGTCGGAATTATCTCTCAACCAGACGTTAAAAATCCGGAGTCGATAACACAACTAGGCGCGCCGAATTTATTTTTTGCGGTTACATGCGGCAGCCTCGATTCGATGGTCGCCAATTACACGCCAACCCGCAAACCGAGGAGCGACGACCCTTACTCTCCGGGAGGCAAAGCGGGCGGGCGCCCCGACAGGGTTATAACCGTTTACTGCCAAATGATACGTTCGGCGTTTAGAAAGTCCGTTTTCATTGTCGCCGGCGGTCTAGAGGCGAGTTTAAGGCGTTTCTCGCATTACGATTTCGTCTCCGAGAAAATTCGCCGTCCCCTGATGATGGACATCGGAGCCGACATATGCGTTTTTGGTATGGGCGAGAGAGCCTTGTTGGAAATAGCAAGTAAATTAAAAGAGATAGATGCAGTAGCTAATAATTTGCATGAAGTATTGGCGTTGCAGGCAAAGCGTCTCAACGCGGTTAAAGACGTAAAAGGAGTCGTGTATAAAACGCCCAAAAGCGCGCCTAAACCGGAGAACGCGGTGGAACTGCCAAGCTGCGAGGAAGTTGAAAAGAGCAAAGAGGCGTTTGCCAAAATGTTTTCGCTTTTTGAGCGGACTTACGGAAGCGTTCAATTTCAAGACTGTTCAGGCATGAGAGTAATCGCCAACGAACCGCAGCCGCCGCTTACAAGCGAGGAGCTGGACGCAATTTACGAACTTCCGTTTACCCGCGACGCCCACCCGATGTACGGCTTTGCGCGTATTCCTGCGCTTGAACAGGTGCGCTTTTCAATCGTAAGTCATCGCGGCTGCGTTGGAGGGTGCGCTTTCTGCGCCATAACCGCGCATCAAGGGAAGGCGGTTTCGAGCCGCGGCGCCGACTCTATAATAAAGGAAGAGAATTCCATTATAGCCCACCGGCATTTTCGCGGTACCATTAATGACATAGGCGGGCCTTCGGCGAATATGTACGGCTTTGAGTGCAAGCGTGAATTTAAGGATTGCCCGCGCCCGTCTTGTCTCTTTCCGCAACGGTGCGCCAACCTCGTCGCCGATCAGACGAAATATCTCGACCTGCTGAAACGCGCATCTAAAACGCGCGGCGCGAGGAATATTTTCATCACAACCGGCGTCCGTTACGACCTTATTTTAGAAGAACCGGAACTGTTGCGGAAGATTGCGCTCGACCATACGAGCGGTTTTTTTAAGGTTGCGCCGGAGCATATGACCGCTTCGGTTTTAAAATTCATGCGTAAATGCGGCCCGGATTTTACGAAATTTATAGAAGCGCATGGAAAAATAGTTAAAAACGCGGGTAAAAAACAGTATGTTTTGCCCTATCTCATGGCCGCTCATCCGGGGTGCGCGCTTGACGACATGATAGACCTTGCTTTGTTTATGAAAGAGCGCGGCATAAAAGCGGAGCAGTGCCAGATTTTCACCCCCACGCCGGGCACGGCCAGCTCGGTAATGTACGCTACCGGCCTTGACCCATCTACGTTGCAGCCGGTTTACGTCGAGAAAAAGGACAGAATGAAGAATATTCAGAAGGCATTAATTCTGTATCATCTGCCGGAATCGAAGCCGCTGATTATGGAGGCTTTACGCGTATCCGGACGCCAAGAATTGACAAATAAATTGTTAAATTAACGCAGTTTGTAATTATAGGTAATGATTGATATTTGTCAATAATATCGTACAGTTATTAATAACAGTTAAAATTTCTCGTAGATTTGCGGAGGGGTGAAAAAAAACTTGCATGACCGGTTTGTTTTTAATATACTCCACCTAGCGTCTGTTGTAAGTCTTTTGCACGAAAGAAAAAGGTCGAGCGCTATGAGACAGAAGTTGTTTTTTCTGCCCCTGGTACTTGTTGTCTTTTTTCTTCCCGTTATCGCGGCGGCCAACGACGCGGCCAAGCTGAATCTTGACGATTTGGCGAACGTGGATAACGGCGAAGGCGCCGAGGTTGACGAGGACGACGCCGACGGCGAAACCCCCTCCGAGGAAAAAATAGTCTTGGAGGAAATGGACAAAGAAGTTCTGGAAGAATGGCAGGCTAAGGGGATTATCGGCGAAACCGGAATGTCGGAGCTAACGACGGAAACAAACGCCGATCGCAAGCGCAACGCGGGCAAAGGTTATCTTCCGATGCTTGAGCACTCCAAGCTCCTTTCGACCGACGCGCTGAAAAGCAAACTTGGAGGCAAACAAAAGGCGGCATCCGCATGGAAATATAGTTACAACGCAAAAGATTTCGACTTTCCTATAGTATATAACCAACAAGTTGAATCTTGGATAGATTTTTATAGCGGACGCGGTAAAAAGCATTTCGCTATTTACCTCGAACGCGCCTCAAAATACCTTCCGATGATACGCCAAATTTTAAAGGAAGAAGGCGTTCCGCAGGACTTGGCGTACTTACCATTAATAGAAAGCGGTTTTGCGCTTCACGCAAAAAGCCGCGCCCGCGCCGTGGGCATGTGGCAGTTCATTAAAGGAACCGGCAAAATTTGCGGTTTGCGAATTGCCAAGGACATCGACGAGCGTCGCGACTTTGAACTTTCGACTAGGGCGGCGGCCAAACACTTAAAATGGTTGTTCGACCGTTTCGGCGACTGGTATTTGGCGTTGGGCGGCTATAACGCGGGACCGGTGCGCATCGACAGAGCCGTGGACAAATACGGCGCGCGCGATTTTTGGCAAATTTCTCAGTATAATCACCTGCGTATGGAAACGCGTCTTTACGTTCCAAAGTTTATCGCGGCGCTGATCATCGCTCACGACCCTGAAAAATACGGCCTGCGTTCGGTCGAAGACAATCCGATTAAATACGACGAAATCAAACTGGAAGGACCGGCGACTTTCTCGGCTATCGCAAAGGCGTCCAATAGCGACGACGAGACGATTCACGACCTCAACCCGATGTTTATGGGGAAAAGAGTGCCAAAAGACGGAGTTATATATACAGTTCGCATCCCGAAGGGACGCGCGGCCGTCTTTGCGGAAAAATGGGAAAATATGAATAATAACGACAAGATGAAAGTCGTTGAAAGCAAGAAAAAAGAAGCGAAGAAGGTTGCGAAAAAAGAGCCGGCTTCCGCAAAGGACGCCAAGTCTAAGAACGAGCGGCCGGGCGTTTATATTATTGAGAAATACACCGTACGCTTCGGCGACAATTTAGAAAAGATTTCAAAGTATTACGGTTGTTCCGTCAAACGGCTAATCGAGCTGAACGATATGCTCGATCCGGACTCGCTCCAGCCGGGTCAGACGCTCAAAATCGAGCGTTTCCTGCCCGACCCGAACTACTCGATGGATGAAAAAGGGAAGAGCGTGTTGAAGAAAGCCCGCGCCGAGATGGGAAAGAAAGACCCGTTCAAAGGTATGCGCGCCGACAAATACCAAAAGGGGCAAAAGAGCTACACTGTACAGAAGGGCGATTCGCTTGAGGAAATAGCCGCCAAATACGGCGTGAAGAAGGATGAAATAATAAAGAAAAACGACAAATTAAAAAGCATGCCGCTGAAGGTAGGGCAGAAGATTATAATTAAATAATCTTTTGTCGCCCAATGAATTATTTATCTGAAAATTTAAATATTCCGCGTCGTTTTACGCCTTTTCATTAGCAATATAACCGCGCCTATTAATGCAATCGGCGCGCCGTAATTCGCGCCCGCGCAGCCGTCGCTCTTTGACCCTGCTTTATCGACCGGATATTCCGTTTCCGCCGCTTCCGAATTTTCCGCGTCGCCGTCCGTCGTAAGCTCCTTGCAGTGGGCGGGTTCCTCGCAGGTCGTTCCGGCGGTCGCGCAATCGACGCTCTTTTCCCAGCGCTCGCCGTTCATACAAATCATTATTTTCGAGCCGTCGCACTTCAGCGCGTCGTTGACGCAAACGTTTTCCGCGTTTTCAGCCGGTTCGTCGTTCGCAGACTCCGTCTCTACTTCGTTAGTTTCGATTTCCGGTTCCGCTTCGGGTTCGTTCTCGGCAATCGGCTCCTCTTCTGCGGCTTGTTCAATCTCCGCGGTCTCTTCGTCCCCGTCAACCGGCGCGTCGGGCGGGAAGGTTACGACCGTTCCGCCTTCCAGCGGCGAACCGTCGTCCTCGGCGCCGACGTCGCAGGGGGCGTCCGCAACCAGAAAACGGCTTTCAAAACTTCTCTTGCGCTCGCCGTTTACTTCCACGGTTAAAACGTGAATATTTGCAGAAAGCGCCGTCGCGTCGAATTTGGCGCGGTACTGCATTTTATTGGCTTGGTTATTCGCCATCGGCTTGAACTGCCCGCCGTCGATTTTAAACGAAACCGACAAAGGCGGCGTTTTATCGAAGACCAACGCGCGTACGGGCGCGTTTGCGCACGATTTCGGCACTATCGGAGCGTGCGGGTTGTCAACCTGCGAGTCGGTTCCGGCGGCGAAGACCGCGTTTACCGGCGCGGTGATGACGGCCAAAGGCCACGGGTTTTTATGATCCGTCGCGCCCCAGCTGACGGCGTAGTTGTCAACCGCGAAGACGACGAAATTATTGTCGCTCTTCTGTCCAAGCGAATTGATGCGGAACCGGAGAATGCCGTCGGACGTCATTCTAACGCCGATGTCGTGTTCGTGGCCGTGCGCGTAGTAAAAAACTTTGTTCCCCGCGAAGAGCGCCGCCGTTTCGGCTCCGCCGGTTTCGTTTTTGTAATCGTGATGTCCGAACGCCATTGAAAACGCGCAATCGCCCGCTTTGTTAATGTTGGCGAGCAGTTCGTCTCTTTCTTCCGCGGTTACGATTGCGTGGTCTGTAGGCCACTGCGCGCTGTCGTCGTTGGGCGTGGCTACGCCAAGGAAGTGAAATCGCCCGTACGTAAAATCGAGAGCCCAGTGCGGCTGCGTTGTGTTGAAGAAACTGCCGGACAGAGCCCATTTATAATAATATGGCAGAGCGGCGTTTCCGTAAGCGTCGTGATTGCCCGGCACGTCGAAGTAAAAGTCGCTCCGCATTCCCGCCTCGTCGAGATAGCCTCTATATTCAATATATTCGTCTTCATGCGGGCCGGTACCGTAAACGAAACCGTTGGTGGAGTCTGTCAAGTCTCCGGTGTTGACGACGAAGCGAGGATTTACGACGGAAACGCCTTCGCTTAAAGCCCATTTCAGGCGCGCCGCGTAATCGGGGGCTAGGAAGGTTGAAACGTGGGTGTCGGAAATTTGCAAGAACCAAAAAGTTTTAGAGCCGTCAGCCGAATAGGCAGGCTGTTTCCATTGCGCGTTGTCGGCGTTGGCGGCGCCGAAGGCGAGCGTTATGGACATAAAAATAATTCCGTAAATAAAAATTTTACGCATATCGCGGCGGCCTTTCGGAAAAAAATTAACGTTCGCCTCGTTATGGGGCGGAAAAATATTTTAACAAATTCTTAACAATGCGGCAATATTATTTGCGCGCTCTCTAATTTATTCATAAAACCGCCTAAAAGCGGTCGGTTATCCCGTTTGAAACAAAACGCTTATTAGCGGCTTCCGAGCTCGTTTTCCGCCGCTTGGCGACAATTTGACGCGGAGCGTAATTTTTTTTCTTTGACAAGATAAATTTTTATTGACATAAGTTGAAAGTCGTAGCTTAATTGTAAGTTGAAAGACAGTTGTCAGGTTTGGTTTGGCAGCAGTTCTATACATCAGCGAAGCGAAAGGAAACGAGACTATGCGGTATGCAATCGCTATAACGGCAGTCGTATTTGCCTTTTTCTGCGCATCCGCGTACGCGGCCGACGCCGAGGAGAAAAACCTCGACAAGCAGGCGCAGGACGCCAAAGAAAAAATTAATAAAATGAACGAGGAAGGCGATAAGAAAGCCGAAGAAGGCTCAGACAAATCCGAAGTGAAGAAGGATTCCGAAGAAAAAGAGAAAGAGCCTGCGTGGTGGACTATAAACGTCTCCTACCAGTTTTCGCACAACGTCGCCAAAGAGCGTAAATCGCTCTCGCACGCCTTCTCGGTTGATCCGGCTTTCGACCTTCCTTTTAAATTCAAGGTCGATTTGCACCTCGGCTTTTCTTACAACCTCGATTACGATCGCGTTACGAGCTCGACTTACGGCTCCGGCTTCGACGTCAACAGAACCGAACCGACGAAGGACTTCAGCCTCACGGACATGGATCCGCTTATCGTTAATATAGGCAGGCCGATATATCCAATCGAACTGATGGGGAAGGATATAATGTTCACAAACAGCGCTTCGCTGAGTTTTACCATTCCCAGCACGAGCAAATATTCCGGACAGGTTCCCGGCTGGCGGTTCGCTTATAAGCCCGGCCTAAAACTAGGTTTTAAAATTTACGACTTTTCAATCAGCAATAAAATAACCTTTCAACAAAATTTTCACTCGCACGATTACCGCGAGCTTCAGGAAGAATCGACTTATTTCGTAGCCAACTCTCAGTTTATAATCGCGGACGCCACGGTTCTTACATTCGCCAAATGGGGCTTTTCGGCAATGGCGAGCGTGGCGGTAAAAAGGGTATGGCTTTACAACGCGGACGGCTACGGCGTTTTATACGAAGGCGATAAGGGCGATTTTAAAAAAACTCCCAGAATCGGCTGGACGTTTGCCGGCGAACTCGGCTACTCTTTAGCCGAGACGGGCGTTTTCATTCTCGATAAATTCGGCGTGTCCTTAGGCTTTACCACGGACGGTCCCGAGCGCCATAACGGCGGCTTCGGAGACGACCGCATTACGCCGTTTGACCCGCTTTACACGCAAATTTACTTCGGTATAAACGCTTCCATATAGGAAGCGTCAGGTATAACGTTTAATAAATGTCGTTAAATGGTTGCACCGAGATAAATCACTAGTTGGAGGACTAAATGAACAAGTTTGAGAAGGTTTTCAGTTTTCTCGTTCTGTCGTCCGTTCTCCTTTGGATCGGCGGATGCGTTACAGAACGCGATCCGATTGACCGCTCTCCGAAGGAAGCGATTGACAAAAAAATGTTTGAAGGGGAATTCCTCTACAAACAGACAATCGTGGATCTTCCCTATACGGTTGATTACACGTTCGTAGGCGAAACCAACGAAGCGAAGATAATCAAATGGGAAATCACTAAAAATTGGCTTATCGCCTACAATATCCACGATAAATTCGACACCTATCTTACTCCCGACGATACTCTTCCCGACAGCACGCCTTCGGGCGACCTCGTTCCGAATCCGAACCGCACTCCGGTTCTTGCTTTCCCCATCGCCGACCATTTCGACATTACTTACGCCGACAACGCTACTACCGGCGAAGATATGCCGCTCATCGTGGCCAATCACGATAGAGAATGGTACGAGTCTCGTTACTTCGTAATCGATTTCTCGACCAACTACATCACTAGTTTCGAGTTGGACAACCTGAATATGTCGACCGAATGGGAGAATCCGTTTCATCGCGAGCCGATGACCGCCTACACCCGCATGGAGTTCTACGACATTGAAGGTAACTATTTAAATCCGCGCACTTGGCGCACGCTTAAAATCGACGAGGAAAATCGCATTAATACGGTTGAAGAAATGAACTTCTACACCGAGGAAATGTTCACCCCGAACGCCAACTGGAACGGCATTTACAACTGGGGAGACGTCTTCTGGTTCATCAACCGCGAGCCGGCCAGAATTAAGTACCGCCATCACTTCGTCGCCATCGACAGCCTTGAGACGAAAGCCGTCGCTCCGAAAAAGGGGCTGCTCAACGATCACGGCTTCGTTCCAATCGACATGCAGGATGAGATTTACCGTAAGTACGGATATTTCCGCACCACCAAAACCGATTACTGCACCGAAATGGGCATCCGCGATAAGTGCGTGCATTACTACGCCAATTACTTTAACATTACCGGCGATAATAAAATCACTTATTATCTGTCGCCCAACATGCCGAAGTACCTTATTCCGGCCGCCTGCGACATAGCCGCCGACTACAACGACGCCTTCAAGAGAGCCTACTACGCCTTGAACAACGCCGACGACGGCACGGGCGCCGCGGGAGACAAAGCTCTTGTATCGTCCGAACCAACGCTTTCCGACGTTTACAACTTTAAAAATTTCGCCGACATGACTCCGGCAGCCCAAGCCGAGATGATAGAGCGCTGCCTCGGCGACAATCCGGCGGTTGCTAAACACGCCTTCAAAGACCCCTCGGATAAATTCATTCTCGCCCCGCAGGAATTTTTGCCCTACGATAAATTCAGAGACGGAATCGACGGCGAAGGCAAACCCATCGGCGTTGAAATTAACCCGTGCGAATATTATCCCGTCGTTAAACTTCCCGCCGGCTACACGCATGATATGTGCTTTACTTCTTCGGGAGCGGTAAATACCGAGGCTCCCAAGTTTTTGGCCGCCTGCGTAAAAGACTGGACGAACCTTTGCGAAATGAGCGACGGCAAACCGGTAATTCGTTATAAACACGAGCTTGGCAGCATTCGCGACTCTTTCATTTATTGGGTTGACGTTCCGACCGAATACGGAATTCTCGGCGTCGCTCAGTGGACAGCCAACCCCGAAACCGGACAGACTTACTCCGGCGTCGGCCACATAGCCGGCTGGGTAGTTTACTGGCAGCTGGTTTACGCTCTCGACCTTTACGACATTTTGGCCGGTTACAAGACTATCGACAACGTAATGTATCCCGATTACGGAACTCCGGTGCAGAAGTTTGTCGAAACCGTTCAGCTTCCCTACAAAGGCCCGAACAATACCGGCATGGAAATGACGCCGGAGCAGAAGCTTGAGTTCGACGCCAAGTTTGCCAATAAAACCTCGCTCGATATGGTCAAGGAACTGCAAACCAAATTCCGCTCTCTCAAAGGCAGATTAGACATCAACGCCGTTAAGGGAACAAAATTTGAGAAGTACATGAGGCCGTCGAGCTACGTCGATTATCTTTCCGACGGAGCCGAAGAAGGCGTTTCCGACGAATTGCTCGGCATGGCCGACCCGACCAAACTGTTCGACGTGAATTCATTAATGGAAATGAAGCGCCGCAATGAACTTCTTACCCAGCGCTGCTACTTCCAGCCCGAATGGCTCGACGGCGTCGTGGCTCTTTACGTCGCCGAAAAGATGAAGGACGTCGATAAGTTAAAGCAGGATCTGCTCGCCAAAAATTCCGGTATGTCGGAAGCCGACGCCTACAAACAGGCTTACGAAACGGTGCGCGAGACGGTTAGACTCGAATTCACCGCCATTACTTTCAAGGGCGTCGCGGAGCACGAAATTGGTCATTCAATCGGTCTGCGCCACAACTTCAAGTCCAGCGCCGATCAGCATTCCTACAAAGGCAACGCTTGGTGGGACAAAGGCGAACCGACCCAATACTGGGAAGAAAGAAACAAGCTCGATCCCAAAGTCGATGAATTTATCGCCGAATACAAAAATCTGTACGGCGCAGCCCCGAGCGGCAAACAAATTTACGACTTCAAACACGGGCAAAATCCGGAGTGCATTAAAGAAAACCCGAACAGCAAACTTTGCGGCTTTAACACTATGGCCGAAAAGTATATGTACGCTTCCGTAATGGATTACCAGAACGAAGCCTACATTCACAGCGTCGGTCTCGGCAAATACGACTACGCCGCCATCAAATACGTTTACGGCAGAGCGTTTGAAAAATACGCGATTGATTCATCCGACAATACCAAGCTCATTAGAAAGAGCTACCAGTGGGCGGACAAAAAAGGCGGACTTAAAACCGTCGAAGGAAAAATCGAGCTGCGCTGCAACGACTATCCGGATCACGTCTACGACTGGGACAAACGCTGCCCCGGCGGCTTCTATTACGAAGTCTTAGATCCGGTCGCTAAAGTGAACGTTACGGAAAACGGCGACGCGGTTCCTTATATCTTCAGCCCGGACGAATACAGATGGGAAGACCCGATGACGGACGTCTTCGACGCCGGGGCGAACCTGAGAGATTCAATCCGTTATAAAGCCGATATGTACAACCAGTTCTACTACTACCGCTTCTTCCGCCGCGGCAACCCGAAGTTCGACTCGAAGCAGCACTTCCATTACGGATACTTCGGAAAAATCATGCGCTTCTTCAAGTTCGTGCATCCCGGCTTGGACTTTAACTACAACCTATTCTATCACAAAGACTTCACCGCCGTTATGATCGACCAGCAGTCGTGGCAGTACAAAGAGTACGTTGCCGCGCTCAAGGGCGACGAATCCAACTTGGTGCCCGGCGGTCCCGGCGATCATTTGGTTGCGGCGATGGAAGGCTTTAACTTCCTGATGTCGGACGTGGTTTACAGACCCGACGTGGGACGCTTCCTTAAAATGGAGAGCGACGCGGACGCCACGAAAGAATACTGGATTGAGAACCCCGGTTATCCCGATGAAATTCTCGATAAATACTTCCCCGGCCAGATCATCGACGTTGGACCGAACATCGGACGCTATCACCGCAACAGATGGGACATTCAGGACGATACGAGAATTATGGAACCGAAGATGACCCGCATGGGCTTCACGGTCGAACAGGAAGCCGCTATCTTCTGCCTGCTCAACACCGGTTGGTTCACCGAAAAATACGGCCGCGAGAGCATGGCCAACAGCTTGAGCTATCTGTCGGACGGCTACTACAACGCCCTTGCCAACATGATGGCCGACATTACGATGGAAGACCACGTGCTGACCTTCGCGCCTTACTGCGTCGTGGAAGATTCATCAACCAACCCGGTTACGCGCAAGATCGTAAAGGTTCAGCCTCCGTTGTCCGCCACTTATTTGTGGGGCACGCAGGATAGATTTAAGGTTCCCATTAACCCGTACGAGCCGCCAGCATACAGCATGTGCGATCAGCTCTCCGACCCGGCAAAGAACCTCAAAGCGCTGCCTATGCACGCCGGCTGGATTTATTTCGACAGACTTACGCCGTCCTTCTGGGCTATGTTCAGCATGTCCAACACCGCCGCCGACTTGTCCGTCATGCAGCTGTTCACCACCGACGTAATCGACGCGACGGCGTACGACGCCAAGCATTGCACCCCGACGGATAATACGGGCTGCGGGCCGTACAAACCGATTGATCCGGCGAAAGAAGTCGAATTCCTTAACGTAAACGGCCGCTATTATTTCCGCGCCCGCAAAGCCGACACCTTGTCGGTCGTAACTCCGGCTTACGAGGCCGTAAAGCAGGCTGCTATGCTGGAAGCGCAGTGCGACCGCGCTCACATGGATCTTTGCAGCTCGTCGGTAATTACCGGAATGGAACACATCGAAGCGACGCTGCTTAACAACAACTCCTTTGCGAAGTTCTGGATTGACATTACCGCGAACGAGATGTGGTAAAGATTTTTTAACCCGAACGAAAAGCCCCGCCCGCAAGGCGGGGTTTTTTATTTATTGCGCGCAAACGAGCCTGCGTTTTAAGGTTTGACACGCATTTTTTAAGGCGCTAATTAATTTTGTATTCATATCGTTTTTTTAAATTTTCACCGTTGCTTTCCATAGGAGGAAATTATGATTCTGCCGTTTAAAAATGAAGCGATAGTCGATTTTACGAACGAAAAAAACAGGCTCGCGATGGAGGAGGCTCTGCGCGCGGTCGAAGCCGGATTCGGCAGGGAATATCCTCTTTACGTCAACGGAAAGGACGTAGTAACCGAGAGAAAATTCAATTCGCTCAACCCGTCCAATCACAGCGAAGTCGTCGCCGTATTCAGCAAAGCCGGACAGGCCGAGGCGCAGGCCGCCGTTGAAGCCGCCGACGCCGCTTTTCCGGCGTGGGCCGCGCTTACCTTTGAGGAGCGCGCACGCTACCTGTTCAAAGCCGCCGCGATTATGCGCAAGCGCCGCTTCGAGCTTGACGCAACGATGGTGCTGGAAGCCGGAAAAAGCTGGATTGAGGCCGACGCGGACACCGCCGAAGCGATAGACTTCCTCGACTTTTACGCGCATCAGGCTTTTAAGCTAGCCAATCCTTGCGAGCTTGTTCACATTCCCAACGAGGACAATCAGCAGTATTACATTCCGCTGGGCGTCGGGTTAATCATTCCGCCGTGGAATTTCCCGCTCGCAATTCTTGTCGGAATGACAAGCGCCGCGCTGGTAACGGGCAATACCGTAGTTCTCAAACCCGCCTCGACTACGCCGTTAATAGGCTGGAAGTTCGTAGAAATCATGCGCGAGCTGCATCTGCCGGCGGGCGTTCTCAACTTCGTTCCGGGCTCCGGCGCGGAAGTAGGCGATTTCCTCGTTACGCATAAGCGCACTCGTTTCATCTCTTTCACCGGCAGCATGGAAGTTGGAATGCGGATTAACGAACTCGCCAACAAATACAACCCTGATTGCATCTGGATTAAGCGCGTCGTGGCCGAAATGGGCGGAAAGGACGCGATCGTTGTGGACGAAACCGCCGACGTCGAATGGGCTGCGACGGGCATCGTCGCTTCCGCGTTCGGTTTTTCCGGCCAAAAGTGCTCTGCTTGCAGCCGCGTAATCGCTCACGAAAAAGTTTACGACAAACTGCTCGCGCTGTGCGTCGAGAAGACGAAAAAAATCACCGTGGGCGAAACGAAATATCAGGCGAACTTTATGGGGCCGGTAAACTCTAAAGAAGCGTACGAGAAAATTCTTTCCTACATCGAGATAGGCAAAACGGAAGGCCGCGTCGCTTTCGGCGGAGAGAAAGGGCCGGAGACCGGCTATTTCATCAATCCGACGATTATAGCCGATTTGGCGCCCGGCAGCCGCGTCATGCAGGAAGAAATCTTTGGGCCGGTCGTCGGTTTTACCAAAGTAAAGTCGTTTGACGAGGCGATGAAGGTAGCCAACGGCACCAAATACGGCCTTACGGGCTCGGTTTACGCAAACGACCGCTCCCTGCTGGAGCGCGCGCGTCGCGAGTTCATGGTCGGCAATTTGTATTTCAACCGCAAGTGCACGGGCGCGCTTGTCGGCGTGCATCCCTTCGGCGGTTTCAACATGAGCGGCACCGACAGCAAAGCCGGAGGCTTCGACTACCTGCTCCTGTTCGTGCAAACAAAGTCGGTAAGCGAAAGTTTGGCGTGGTAACGCGGGACTGAACCGCAATTAATTGCGCGAATACAAAGGCGGCGGGCGATTAAATCGCTTGCCGCTTTTTTATTTTTTTACTATAATACGCCGCTTGATGAGCATGAATAAAAAACGTTTAACGGCGGTGATTTTAGCGGCGGGAAGCTCGACCCGGTTCGGGGCGGACAAGATTTGGGCGACGGCGTGCGGCCTGCCGATAATATCCTATTCGCTGTCTCTCGCGCAAAGCTGCGGCGCGGTGGACGACGTTATTTTAGCCTTGAAAAAAGGGGACGAGAAGCGGTTCGAAATCGAATCGTTCGAGCAAAATTCCGAAAAGACGCTCGCGTTAATCGAAGGCGGCGAAACGCGGATGGACTCGCTTGCGAAAGCTGTGGATTTAATCGCAAAGCGAGGCGTGGAAAGCGCGCCGGATTACGTTCTTGCGACGGACGCGGCGCGGCCATTCATACGACAGGCCGACTTCGACCGCGTCGCCGCCTCGGTAAAAGAAGACTGCGGAGCCTTTGCCGCTATGAGGTCGCACGATTCGCTCCGGCGCGTAAACGAACGGGGCTTAGTTGTGGAGCTTATCGAGAGAGGCGGCGTAGTAAGAGCCGCCACGCCTCAGGTTCTTCCGTTTGCAAAACTGGCCGAGGCGTTGAATAAAGCGAGGGAAAAAGGTTTGAGCTGCGAAGACGAAACCGCGCTGGCGGCTTTAATCGGTTTCCCGATGAAAGCCGTTTTCGTTTCGCCCGAAGCGTTTAAAATTACCGAGGCGGCCGATTTCGAGCTGGCGAGAAAAATCGCTTTCAACGCTTACGGCGCAGGCGCGAGGGCGGGGGAGGGGTTCGACGTTCACCGCTTTGCTCAGGCCGAGGAGAAAGACGCGAGGCCTCTCAAATTGTGCGGAATCGCCGTAAACGCGGAAATGTACGTTTCCGCGCATTCGGACGGAGACGTCGCCGCCCACGCGCTTATGGACGCATGTTTAGGCGCCTGCGGGCTGGGCGACATAGGCGGGCATTACGGCTCGGAAGACGAGCTCTGGGAAAACGCCGACGGCATGGCTATGCTGGCCGACGCGGTTAAAAAATGCGCGGAGGCAGGTTTCGAGCCGGTCAACGCCGACGTAACGATTGCGGCGCAGGCTCCCAAAATCGCGCCGATTAGAGATTTATGCGCCGCAAACCTTGCAAAGGCGATGAATATCGAGCCGCGGAGCGTAAACGTAAAAGCGACCACAACCGAAGGGCTGGGGATTATCGGCCGCAGGCAGGGTATAGCCTGTTTTGCGCTCGCGGTCTTTAAACCGATAAACAAGAGAGGCTGACGATGTTCAAGCGAACGGCTTTATTTGCGATTATCGCGCTGACCGCTCTCTTTTGCGCGCAGGCAGATGCGGTCGATTTGTCCCGCAAACTGGGATTAGGCGCGACGTACGCGCCGCTTCAAACAAATTTGTTCGCGGACGACGCTCTTTTTTCCGCGCCGCCCGCCAATATTTCGTTAAAGTTCGGCTTTTTGCGAATTCTCGCGGTCGAGTTGAACGCGGGCTTTTGGTTCGGAGAGGACGAGAAACAGGGTTTTTTTATAAATCCGCGATTCGACGCCGCGGCGGTTTCGTCTGACGATTTGAACTTATACCTAGCTCTGGGAGCCGCGCTTGGGTTTGTCAATTCGATTTCCAATAATTCAAAAGACGGGAAGGCCGGGTCGTACAGCGACGAGCTGGATTTGGCGTCGTTGGAATTCGGAATGGGCGTTGAATATTTTGTCGGAGCTTCAAAGTCGTTCGGACTTTTTGCGGAATACATGCCGAGCTTCCAAATCGAACCTCGCCTCCTTTTCAGCGCGGTAAACGGACTCAAATTGGGTTTCCGATATTACTTTAACCTTTAACGTAAAAGCGTAGTCTCTAAATGATACGTTAGTTTTGTATAATTAAGGCAAAAAATAAGATATTTACTTGCCTAATACATATGCCGGAGTACAATAGATAAAATAGTACTGCGAGCTTTACCGTGCACGGGTCAGCCGTATTGTCATCGAGGTGAATTGATGAAAGTAACTTGTCCAAACTGCGCAGCTAAATACAAAGTCAAAGACGAGCTTATTCCGCCTAAAGGCGCGAAAATTTCATGCCCGAAGTGCAAGAGCCAGTTTATGGTGAAGCCCGAAGCGGCGCAGCCGCCGGAAGTTCCGGACTTGCCCTCCGAAGACAACCCTTTCGAGGCTCTTCCGCCCAAACCTGAATCCGCGCAAAATAAAGCGGGCAGAACGATGCTCTTCACAGGCGACGATCCGTTTGCCGCCGCGCCGCCTCCGATACCTAATGCGCCGCAGAAGGACGTATTCGACGACGATTTCTTCAACAATCCGGCTTCTTTCGGCGACGAGGACGAGAAAGCGCCCTCTTTAGCCGAGCTCGATTCTCCCAAAAGCATTGATTTTGGCGACGACGCAGCGTGGGGCATGGAAAGCAAGCCTTCCGCCGGCGCGAAGAAAAAGCCCGAAGACAAACACAATCTATCTCTGATGATGGTTCCTCCGCCGGAAGCGCTGGACTTTAAAAACGAGTTCGACGCCGACATGGACATGGAAATAAGCTCAAAGTTGAAGGACAAAGAGGCGCGTCCCAATCTCCCGTCCGAGAGCTCGTTCGAGAGGAGCTTTAAAAGTTCTCTTAATCCTAAAATGGGTCAGGACCCGCAGGATATTTTCGGAGACGACGATTTCAAAGTATCTCTATCCGGCGACGAGGCAGCTGAACCGAAGGAACAAAAGAAGCGTTTTAAAACGATTCAAGACGTCGGAATGCAGGGCTTAGACGCGAACGCCGATAAACAGGGCGGCAAGGGCGATTTCGACTTCGATATGGACGCGGAAAAAACGGTTTCCGAAAGGCCTAAAATGCCCACCGGAACAAACCTTTCTTTCACGCAGTTCTTTAAGCCGGTTGACGAAGAAGGCAAACCGGTTTCCAGCAGCGGCGAACGTTTATCCGACGACGGCGCTTCGGGCGAGCCTTCGCGGCAGGATTTACAGGACTTGTTTAAAGACCCGACGCAGCTCGTCGCTCAACCCGGCGGCCCGAAACAGGCCGATAAGGGCGGCGAAGATTTATCGTTCGATCTTTTCTCGTTTAAAGAGCCGGCTCCCACGCAGGACGTCAACAACGCCGACACGCTCGTTACAAAGCCGCAGTCAGCCGGCAGGGCTGATTTCGATTTCTCGAAATCCGACTTTCTCGACCAAATCGTCGATCTTTCAAGCGGCGACGACAAAATAAAGCTGTTTAAAATCAAGCAAAAGAGCGGCAAAGTATTCGGCCCGTTCCCGCTTTCTACAATCGCCGACATGTACAAGTCCGGCAAAATATTCTCCGACGACGAAGTCGCCGGAGAGGACGGGAAATGGAAGCCGCTGTCCGCCGCGCCAGAAATCAAATCTATCATCAGCAAAGACGGCGCGCCAGTAGCAAGGCCCGAACCTTCCGCCCTTGGCGTAGAGGTTAAAGACGGAAGACTGCCCGACAGAAAGTCTAGAAAACAAAGCGTAACGGGCATATTCGAGCCAAAGGTTGCAAGCCGCGGAGCTCTCAGACGCAGGCTTCCGGTAATTATAGCGGTAAGCGGAGCCGCTCTTATTTTGGTCGTCATCGAGCTGTATTTGCAGCTTTTCGGCGATTCCAGCCTGTTGGAAATAATCATGCCGGCCGATAAAAAAGTGCTGCACAGTTATGCGGCGCTGAACGAAGCGCGCAAGAAGCTGTACGACAGAGCCGAGCAAACCATGCTCATGGATCTTTTTCCTAAAGCGGTCGAGACCGAAAAGAAACTCGACGCCGAATTGCAGGAAAACAACGAATTCAAAGGCAGATACTCGCTTGTCGGAATCGACGCCACGATTAAAATGTTCATCGCTCTGCGCTACGGTTTCGACAACCAGCGCGTTAAACGCTCAGAAGAGCTTATAAAATCTATAATTGAAGGAGGGGAAGATATTCGAAGCGTTCTTTTAGCAAAAGGCCTTTTGGCCATGCAAAAGAAAGAGCTTGAAGAGGCGAGGAAATTTTTTCAGCGGGCTCTTCAAACGTCGGTAACAAAGTGGGACGCTCTTGCCGTCCACATGCTCGCGTGGACTTTCCTCGACGGCAATCCTTCAAGCTACCTGCAGGAACAAAAACAGCTCGCGCCGTTCCTTCAGGCGGGCGGAAAGGCTTATCCTTTCACTTACTTCCTGATGGGACGCTTATCCGAGGCTTCGGGCAACAGAGAAGAGGCCAGAGGATTCTATCAAAAGGCTTTGGAAGCCTCTCCCGATCATCAGGAAAGCGCGCTGATGATGATTTTGCTCGACGTCGAAAATCCGAAAAACCAACTCGAATGCGAAGAAAAGCTGCTTGCTCTTATTCAAAACAGCAAGAACAGCAATCTTGCGCCTTCTCAGCTTGCCAAAGCGCACTATGTTCTTTCACGCATTTATTTAAAGCGCAACGAGCTTATTAAAGTAAGCCAAAGGCTTTCCGAGGCGATTAAAACCGACCCGGCCAACACCGAATATATCAACTCGATGGGCGATTTCTTCTATCAAACTCACGAATACCAAAAATCGTTTGAGGAATATGAGAAATGCCTGAAAATCAACCCGAAAGACGTCGGCTGCAACACCGGCAGCGCCAAGGCGCTTCTCGCCCGCGGCAAACCCGACGAGGCTCTGCTTAAACTGCAGGACGCCGCTAAACTTCTAGGCGAAAACAACGACAAGCTCAATTACACGGTCGCGCTCATTCTTGAAAATCAAAAAATGACCGATAAGGCGATTAAATATTTCGAGAAAGCCATCGCCTTCAATCCGAAGGAAATTCTATACTACACAAAGCTGGGGGAAATTTACCTGCGCAAGGACAACATGGTAAGGGCTAACGAGCTCGCTCAGAAAGCCAAAGATATAAACGCCGACAGCCCGATTGCGCACAACTTCCTCGGCAAGTTGTATATGTATAAAAAAGATTACGATCTCGCTTTGGCCGAGTTCAAGGTTGCGATTGAAAACGACGCCAGTTTCGTTGAAGGTTACATTAACCTTGGCGACGCCTATCGTATTATGCAGAAACATAACGACGCGGTTGAAACGCTTAACAAGGCGATATTGCTGGACGACAAGAGCGCTCCGGCGCATTATTCTTTAGGGCAGGTTTATTTGGAAATGGAAAACTTCGAGAAGGCCGCCTCGGAGCTTGAATTGGCAGTTCGTTTCAGCCCGCGCACGCCGCTTTATCACCTCGCGCTGGGGCAGGCGTATTTTGCTATGAAACGCGACAACGACGCCGCAGCCGCCGTTCAAAAAGAAATAGAAATTCAATACGAATACGCTCCCGCGTTCTTCCTGCTTGGGCAAATTTATTCCGACATGGGGAAGAACGAAGAAGCTATTGCCGCTTACGAGCGCGCGATTCAGCTTAACGGCCAGAACCCGTACTTTCATTTCTTCCTCGGCAGGCATTTTTACAAACTGGGACGCGAGAAATCCGCAATCGACCATCTCGACGTTACGATAAACCTGAAGCCGGATTACGCCGACGCTTATTTATTTAAAGGTTTGTCCCTTATAAACATTCATCAATATCAACAGGCTATAAATGTTTTAGACAAGGCTTTAAAACTTAACCCGAAGATGATACCGGCTCTTATGGCGCGCGCCGAGGCGAACCGTTTCTTTAAAAAGAATAAAGTAGCCGAAAAAGATTATCTGGCTGTTTTAAAGCTGGACAACAAAAATTCTCTCGCCAACCTTTCCCTAGGCGATATTTACGTCGATATGGGATTGGATAAAAAGGCGTTGCAGCACCTGTTGCGGGCGAAGGAACTCGACCCGACTCTGGCGGAAGTTTATAATAAAATCGGCTACATACAAAAGAAACTTCGCAACAACGGCGCGGCTCTTTCGGCGTTTAAAACATACCTTGAGCTTAAACCCAACGCGATTGACGCAAATGAAATCAGAAACGAAATAGAGCTTTTAAGCGGGAGACGGTAAGATGAGCGCTCCTAAAAATCCGTGCGTCAACCAACATAAGAACGCTTCCGGCTGCACTTGCACATATTCTCCGTGCCCTCGCAAAGGTATTTGCTGCGAGTGCGTAACGTATCACCGCCGCGCAGGCGAACTGCCGGGCTGCTTTTTTCCGAAGGATGCGGAGGCGACTTACGACCGGTCTATTTCTTATTTCGTTTCGGTTATGAGCAAAAAAAAGTAGCAGTCTTAAAATGTTTTGCAATTAAAGCGCGAGCGTAAGCCCGCGCTTTTTTTAGGCGCGATAATTCCCGAAAAATAAATTTGGCGTTTGCGCGTTAATGCGGTATTATTACTTCTAAATGCAGCTATAATAAAAAAGAATGAAAAGAAGCCTTAAACTTTCATCTTTGATTTGATTGACTCAAATGGCTAATTCAGATAAAAGCGCGCTTATTAACCAAGAAGTCGCAGGGGAAAGACCTTCTTTCTTGGGGCGGATAGAGGGCGAAGGAACCGTTCGCATATTCGCTCCGGCCAAAATTAACCTTTACTTAAAAATACTGGACAGGCGTCCCGACGGTTATCACGACCTCGATTCCGAAGTCGCGATGCTTGATTTTGGGGACGAGTTGACGATAAAAAAAAGCGCGTCAGGGCGCGCAAGCGTAAAATGTATAGGAACTTATGCGGACGAAATGCCGCCGCAGAATTATAATTTGGCGTATAAAGCGGTTGAATTGTTTAAGAGCCGGTATTTTGCGGCTGATAATTTTGAAATAATAATCAAAAAGGAAATACCTTCAAAAAGCGGGCTAGGCGGAGGTTCGAGCGATTGCGCGGCCGTTTTGAGAGCTCTGTATCTTCTTTATGGCATTCCGCCGTTGAAACGCATTAAGTATAAGGATATTGCGACGTTGCTTTCATCCGACGCGCCGCTTTTTATGACCAAAGGGCACAAACGAATTGCTAAAACCGGCGAGGTTGTAAAGCAAATAGGTTTTGGGCGACGATTTTACGTCGTCCTTGTAATGCCTGATTTCAGGTGCGACACCAAGGAATTATACAACCGATGGGATAATATTAGCAGAAAAAAATCGGATAGTTTTAAAAAAATCTTGACAACCGGAGGGGTTGCGAATAAAAATAATAGACATAGGCAAGAAGCTTTCGGACTCAACGCGGGTCGGGTAGTAAACGATTTTCTCGACGTGGTAGCGGCGTTTGAGCCCTCTATTGATAATTTTATAGATGTTTTTAGTAGAATCGGCGCGCAAGCCGTTTCTATGACCGGCAGCGGATCTTGTCTGTTCGCGCTCTTCAACGGACGGGAAGAAGCTGAAATGGCGTGCGAGACGATAAAAGCCGAAAAAGCTCCGTCGTTTTGCATAGTTACAACTTTGATTCATTTTTAAAGAGGCAGCAAATGGAAATTACCGACATCAAGATTTTTCCGGTGGAAGAGGATCGTTTAAAGGCTTACGTAACGATTATCCTCGACAACTCTTTCGTCGTCAGGGAACTGAAAATTATCAGAGGAAACAAGGGGTTGTTTATTGCGATGCCTAGCAAGAAGGGGCGCGACGGCGCGTTCAAAGACATTTGCCACCCTTTGAATCAATCGACCCGCGATTATTTCGAGAAGAGCGTCATTGAAGCCTACCGCAAAAAGGCGGGGCTTGAACACGTAGAAATAGAGCCTGCCAGCGAACGAAAAGACCAGCTCGAACAAGAATAACAAAAATAGTTATTTTTGCGGTATTCGCGTTAAGAGGAGGCGCGGAGAGGTCGAGCTTGCCTAGCGTCAAAAAATTTATTCTTATAGTTAAAGCAAAAAAAAGCGGAGTAATTCTCCGCTTTTTTGCTTTATGAGCGCGCTCCTACTTATTCTTCTTTTTCTTAACTTTCACGTCGGCGTCCTGAAACTGGTAGTCGTCCGGGGCTTTTTGTTCGGTGGTCTTTTTTATGTAATATTTCTCTTCCTGCACCAAATCGTCGCCGGTCCATTCCGAAGAATCGCCGTGGGTTCCGCCCAATTCGTTTATTTTCGCGTCTAATTCAGCCGCTTTTTCGTCTTGTCCCATCGATATGTAGCAGCGTTTCAAGCTCTCTAAATACTCGACGTTCTGTCCTTCGAGCTCAACGGCCTTTTCAAGGTTGGGCAGAGCGGTTTTAAAATCGTTTTTAAGCAAGAAATAACGGCCGAATTTATGATAATAATCGGCCTTAGGCGAAAGTTTTACGGCTTGCTGGAAGGTCGCGACCGCCTCTGTGCTTTCGCCGGTTTTTTGTTCCGCAAAAACCTGCCAATTATGGAACAGAGTCGCGCCTTTGTCCTCGTCGTTGGGCTTGCCGGTTTTGCCGATAATAAACGCCGCGTCCAAACTTACCTCCACCTCGGCGTCGTCGTATTTTATGCTCATTCTCGGAATTGCGATCGTTCCGGAAAATTTAACGTCGGCTTTGCCGAATTTAATTTTCGCAAACTTGTAAGCCGCCTTGACGAGAGCTTCTTTTTCGCCCTCTCCCACGCGCTTGCCGAACAAACCTTTAGAAACGACTACGGAAGATTCAATTGTTTGAAGCGAGCGCATGTCGCCTACAAGGTTGGCGGGGCGTTTGGCCGACAGTTTAACCATGTAAAGGTTCGGGTTAATCGCTTTGCTTTCGACAACGTTTCCTTCTATTTCCGGCTCGTTGTATTTTATATCTACGAAGTAGTCGTCTTTGAAGGAAATGTAAGTGAAATTAACGGAGTCTATCGCCATAAGGTGCGCTAGCAGCTTTTGCGCTCTCGCCGTCGCCTCTGCTTTGGCTTGCTCCTGATCCGGGTTTATGGAAAAGCCTAAAGCGTAAACGGTTTCTTCCGGGTTTGCTTTTTGTATCGTGTAACTTTCGCCGCAGGAAAGCCCGAAGAACCCCGTAATGAGAACTATAATTAGAACGAAATGTATTTTTGAAGAATTTGCGGTCTTCATTAGTCCTCCGTTGCCGGTTAATAAAGAGAACGAACTTAAAATTCAGTCTCGGTTCTTCTGCCCCAAACTAAAACAAAACAACTATTTTCCATAAAAATAGTATAATATTTTTTTATAAAAAATCAAGCGCAATAAACAATTCCCGCCGGAAAGCCGTCAAAATCACTGAAAATTACAAAAATGAGATGCGCGGCGAATTGTTAGGATATGATGTAGCCGGTTATATACACGGCGTTCACCATAAAGTGCGAGAAAACGCAGACCCACAAATTTCGCGTATAGTAAAACGTCGCGCCCAAAACTACGCCCGAAACAAAAAGCGGAACCGCCCGATCAAGGTTGTTGTGAAAGGCGGCGAATACGGCGGCCTGCGCAAGAATGGCTATGATGTAACCGCTTTTTATTTTTTTCAGCGGGCTGAATATCGAGGTAAAAATAAGCCGTCTAAAAAAAAGTTCCTCTACTATCGGCGCCAAAAAGACAAGCTCGATTATAAAAAGAATTTTTACGACGAAGTTGTCTTGAACTCCTTGAAGAAGCTGAGCCGCGCCTTGCTGCGTCTGCGGCTTAACGATATAGTCCAGCCAGAATGTAGTGAACAGGCTGATAGCCATAGGCCCCAGAAAGGCGAAATAAACGTTTTTTTCGGTAAAGAGTTTGTCTTCCGAAAAAATAACCATGTTTGAGAACTTTTTTTTATAAAGCAGGAAGGCAAGCGCTAGCCAGAAAACGGAACGAAGTATGGCCGCGGTCGAATACCATGCGTCCGCAGAAGGTTTGGCCGGATTAATAAGGTTAATCAGCAAATCGCACGACAGCCAAAGCGATAGCGCCAATGCCGCAACCGCCAGCGTAATGTGAATAGGAAAAGCCTCGTGAGCGCGGAAAATCCGTCCGGCCCGGCGGAGTCTTTTAAGGTTGCTCAAAGGCCACTTTGCTTTATTTCTGTTTATAATGATCGATGATTTCACGGACTTGGTTCACGTCTTTTGCAGCGGGAGCAAGTTTGATGTATCTTTCGTACGCCTTAACCGCCATGTCGGCTTTTCCGATTGCGGCGTAGCAGCTTCCAAGCGACCTGTATGCCAGCGCGTTCGTCGGATCAATGGCGATTACCTTTTTAAAAACATCGGCCGCTTCCTGATAGCGTTTTTCGTAAAACAGTTCGGTGGCTTTTTTCATCATCATCGCCGACTCGACCGAGCCTTCGGGTTTGGCCTGCTTTTGCTCTTTTACGGCGGTTCCATCGGCGGATTCTTTTTCTTCCTGAGCTTCCTGCGCCTCTTTTACCGCTTTGCTTTTGCCTTTGGCGTCGTTAAGAATTTTTTTGGCCGCCGTGTTCTGCGGGTCAATCATTATAATTTTTTCAGCTTCTTTTACCGCCGCGTCGTAATTGCCTTCGGAAGCGTAACTTTTACCGCGGTACGAGCTTTCGTCGATAATTTGTTTTTCCACCGATTTAAGCAGCGTCTTTGCCTGCGAAAAATAAACGCTGTCCTCGGTGATTTCCAGCAGTTTTCCTCTGGCCATGTCGAGTTTTTTCTCGCTGAAGAAACGGTTTGCGTTGAAGAATGCCGCCTCCGAGGCGTTTTCCATCTTCGCTTTTTCCTCCAAGGCTTTCCCATCGGAGTGGTCGGGCATGACTCGCAGCAGGTTTGTAATGGTTTCAATCGCCGCCGGCCATTTTTTTAACTCGATGAACTTCTTAGTCTGCGAAATGTATCTGTTTATTTCGTCCTGCGACATATTTGCGCCCACAATGCCGGTCTTTTTTTCCGTCTTATCGGACGGCTCTGGGTTGATGAGCGGTATATTTGCGTCGCCCGCCTTATCCTTCGACGCTTCGGTCTTGGCTTCGGTTTTTGTAGTTTGCTGCTGCGCCTGTTGCTGCTCGGTTTGCCCGCCGGTCTTGGTTTTGCCGAACGTCATGTATCCGACGAAGGCCGCTATTGCGATTGCGGCTATGACGACCGCGACGTAAACCGCTTTTCCCGAACCTCTTTTCGGTTCCGGCTCGTAAGCGGGCTTGGCCGGTTCCGGTTTGGAAATTCGCGCGGAACCGTTACGCGTCGGGAGAGGAAGCGCTTCCTTCGCGGCGGTTTTTTCGGGAAGCGTTTTAGGCGGTTCCTCGGTTTTAGGCGCGGGCGTCGGCGCGGCTTTTGGAGAAGGCATAGGCGTCGCCGCGGCGGCGGGCGCCGAAGCGGGAATCGGAGCGGCGGCTTTCGGTTCAGCCGGTTTGAATTGCTCCGCTTCTTTTTTCGCCGTTTCTTTTAGAGCGTCGGACGCAAGCGGGTTTGCGACCTTGACCGTCTTTTCAATCGGATTTTTAACTTTAACCGTTTTGTCGAGTTCGTCGTCGATTGATATATCTATATTTTTTATTACCTCTTGGGTAATCTGCCGGTCTTTTGGCGCGCTTTCAATCGTGGCCTGCTCGTGAATATCTTCCTCCGGCTCTTCTACAACGAGCATATCTTCATCTTCGGTCTTTTGGGCTTTTTCCACCAATTTAAGGCCGGTTTTTTTATGCGTCTGAGCTCTCGACTGCTCTCTTATGGAGTCTTCTATAACGTCGGTCTGGCGGCGGTTCGGCGGAACGTCGGAAATATCGACGGATATGTTTTCGACCGTGATGGACTGGTTGATGTCGGAGTCCTGAATGGGCGCTGTGGGAATTCTAGCCCTTCGCGAGTTCGTGTTTTCCTTGGCAGCCATGTCGCTGGTCAATTTTACGAGCGTGTCGCCGTCGGGAAGTTTTATTTTGCTTGTTTCTCCCAATGCAGGCGATGTGTCGCGAACGGATCGTTGAGCGTCGCGGGTCGGGGCGAGGAAAATAGGTTTTTTGATTTCTTTTGCGGGTTCTTCTTCCTCTTCGCGTTTTTCATACGGCGGCAGCGATTCCAAGTCTAGCGGCTTGAGCGCGTCTTGCGGAAGGGGGTCGAAGCGTATTTGAAACTCGCCGATTTCAATAATATCGCCGATATAAACGTTTTCTTTTCTGCTTATTTTTTTGCCGTTGAGTTTTACGCCGTTGTAACTGTCAAGGTCTTCGACGAAGATGTTTTCGCCGATGCGTTTCAAACGGGCGTGGCGCCTCGAAATATTGCGGTCTTCGAACTTGATGGTATTCCCTTCCTTGCGCCCGATTGTGATTTCGCTGCGAAGGAACGGAATTTTAACTTCGTCGCCTTTTTCTTTAATAATTACAAGCTGCACGTTCGTTTTTTCCGCCGTCATGTTTTTTCCGAGACAGGACAATTAAAAGTAAACTCTTAAACGGTAGTGTACTCAAAAAACGGCTTCAGGTCAATACGATTGACGCCGTTTAACTAAAATTTAAGATAATTTTATACCATGCCGCGATTGATTTTAATCGCTTCGCGGCGTATATTACATGCCGACTCGGCAAGAACGGCAAACAACGTTAAAACGGAGTCTTAGCAATGGAATTAATAATTAAATATATCAAAGATATACCGCAGCTTAACGACTTTAAATCGCTTGTAGAAAACGTAATCGCAGATTTCGGTCTTGAGGGCGACGCGAAAGTCGAGATGCAGCAAATAGACCGCGAGGAAGCTCTCGCATACGAGGAAGGGCAGGGGTTCCCTACGCTGTTTGTGGACGGGCGAATGATTGAAGACGGCCTTTACTCGATTGAAACATACGGATTATCGGTGTACGGCTCGTCGGTCGTCCCCGACAGATGGATGGTCGAGAGCGCGATTTTGCGCGCGTTGAGGCCGAAACATATATTGTTTTTGTGCAGACATAACTCGGCGAGAAGCATAATGGCTCAGGTAATTGCGTCAAAGCTCGCGTGGACGGGCACGAAAGTCTCTTCCGCGGGCGTCGAGATGGGATTTCTAAATCCGTTCACTATAACTTGTTTGAAAGAAGCGGGTTATCCGGTTTGGGACGTTTATTCGAAGACGGTGGACGAGATTGACGTAACCGACGTTGACGCAGTCGTTACTCTTTGCGACGCCGGAGCGTGCCCGAACTTGGCGGGCAAGCGTTACCGCCTGCACTGGGAAATGCGCGACCCGGCAAACGCCGAAGGCGACGACGGAGCGAAGCTGCGCGCCTTTCGCAACGTGCGAGAGGAACTGGCTTTGCGGCTCAAGCACTTATTCGCCGTATAACGGAGGCTCTCATGGCAAAGGTCGAAGTAAAAGTTCTGGGGCTCGGCTGCTCGGCTTGCAACGACTTTCACAGAACGGTATTGTCGGCGGTCGCGCAGCTTGCGGCGCATGACGACGTTACGGTTGAAAACGTAACCGATATTAAAGAAATAATGCAATTCGGCGCCGTCAACATGCCCGCTCTGGTTGTAAACGGCAAAGTAAAACTTTCGGGCCGCTCGCCAAGCGTGGGGGAGGTTGTATCGATACTCGCGACGGAGCTGATGAAGTAAAGGTATTCCGGCTTAATTTCCGCGTTTCTGAGGAGCTTTATTGCGGAGCGGCTATGATAAAAAAGCAGACCTTTCGGCCTGCTTTTTTTTAAATCAAAGTCCTATTCCTCGTCGGGTTTAACGTGCTTCCTTGTCTTTATTTCGTCCAGCAGCATGGCGAGGAACTCGTCCACGCCTATACGTTGCTGCGCCTTAACTTTATAACGGCGCACCGTTACTTTTCCCTCCGCCGCCTCGTTGTGCCCCATAATGAGCAGTATAGGCGTCTTGCGGATTGCGCCCAGACGAATCTTTTTATTGAACGTCTCGTTGCTGTCGTCAAGCTCGACCCTGACGAAGTTTTCGAAGAGAAGATTTTTAATTTTATTAGCGTATTCAAGCAGGTCGGGCTCGGTATTAACCGGCACGATGCGAACCTGCTCCGGCGCAAGCCAAGTGGGGAAGGCTCCCGCGTAATGCTCGATGAGGAACGCGATAAAGCGCTCGTGCGTGCCAAGCGGCGCGCGATGCAGAACGACCGGCCTGTGCTCTCGTCCGTCCTTGCCGATGTAGGTAAGGTCGAATCGCTCCGGCGAAACGTGATCGACTTGATTGGTGCTGGCCGTTTCTTCGCGGCCTACGACGTTTTTAATTTGCACGTCAACCTTAGGGCCGTAGAATGCGGCTTCGCCTTCGGCCACGACGTAAGGCAGCTCTATTTCGTCCATCGCCTCTTTGCAGGCTTGTTCGGCCTTCAGCCACAGCGCGGCGTCGTTGTGGTATTTTTTCCCCAGCCCTTCCTCGTTGTGAAGAGACAGCCGCATGTAGTAGCTGGTCAAGCCAAGCAGGTTGTAATAATCGAGGTGAAGCTGCATTACGCGCTGGAACTCTTTTTTTAGATTTTCTTCCTGAACGTAAAGATGCGCGTCGTTCATGCACATACCGCGGACGCGCAGCAATCCGGCCAGCTCGCCGCTTTTTTCGTAACGGTAAACGTGGCCGTACTCGGCCAAGCGCAAAGGCAAATCGCGGTAACTGCGCGGGCGCGCTTTGTAAATCATGTGATGATGCGGGCAGTTCATCGGTTTCATATAGAAGACTTCCTCGCGCCCTTCGTCGTCTTTAATCACCATCGGCGGGAACATCGACGCCTCGTAATACGGGAGGTGTCCGCTGGTGAGATACAAAGTGTTTTTTCCAAGTTCGGGCGTCGCCACGCGCGAATAGCCGTATTTGAACTCGTACTCCTTGGCGAGCTTCTCAAGTTCCTCGCGCAAAACCGTTCCGTTTGGAAGCCACAGCGGCAGCCCTTTTCCGACTTCGTCGGTGATGGTAAAGATGTCGAGCTCCTGTCCCAGCTTGCGGTGGTCGCGGCGCGCCGCTTCCTCGCGCAGCTTCAGGTATTCGGCTAAATCGTTTTTATTGGCGAACGCCAAACCGTAAATGCGGGTGAGCATTTGGTTCTTCTCGTTGCCGCGCCAGTAGGCTCCGGCGATAGAATCCAGCTTGAACGCGTCGGCGGGAAGTTCCTTCGTATTCGCCACGTGCGGCCCTTCGCAGATGTCGGTAAATTCGGCGCATTTATAAATCGAAACTTCCTTCAGCCCTTTGCCGGTCAGCTCGTCGATGAGATCGACCTTGAAAGTTTGGTTGTCTTTGACCATCATTTCGCGGGCGTTTTCAACCGTCATGTCCTCTCGGACGAAATCGACTTTTTGACCGATTATTTTACGCATCTCTTTTTCGATGCGCGGCAAATCCTCGACGGTAATCTCTTTGGGAAACTCGAAGTCGTAATAGAAGCCGTTTTCAACCGGCGGGCCGAAGCCTAGTTTAACGCCGGGAAAAAGCCTGATTACCGCTGTGGCTGCTACGTGCGCTATGCTGTGGCGCAGTTTGTACAGTTTGAGCTCTTGTTCGCTCAAAAGCTCCAGCTTCGCTTTCTTTTCTCCGATTTCAGGCATCTTTCGCTCCTTTTCTTTGCGTTATTACGCTCTTTACGGCTCGAACGTAATGCTTAAGCCGTATTGCAGCGTCGAATAGACTGTATAAGGCATAACCTTTAAAAAGTAAATAGCGGATGTTTCCGCCTCGCGGGTAATCGTTTTTATTTCGCTTGAGGACGTATTGCTTGCAATAACCGTTTCTTCCGGATTTTCGTAAAGAAATAAATCTATGTCTCCGCTTGAGGCGGTCATCGCGATTTTAATTTTCTTCCCCTCGGACGCGTCGAAGGCGAACCAATCGGGCTGAGCGTCGTTGACGCCCGACCCCGGTTTGCAGACGTAGCCCGCGTCCATATAGAATGGAATAGACACGTACGCCGCCCTGCAGTAGCTTGAGTTTATGTTGTGAAAATCGTCGTCGGCGCACGCCGCAGGCCCCGGCGGATTTGCGCAGTAGGCGAATTCGTACTCTTCGTAGGCTTCAGTTTCTTCCTCCGGCTGCGTTTCCGATTCGTCTTCAACGCTTGTTTCGTCGTCGTTTAATAAGTCGTCTTCGATCGTTTCTATCTCCGGCGCGTCGTTTGGTTCTTCCGAGTTTTCCAATTCTTCCGCCGTTTCCGTTTCTTTTTCAGCGTCTCCGTCCGAGGCGGAATAGTAATTTAGTTCAAGGCGGTAATGCGATTCTTCGTTTTGAAAAATTACCGCCGCTTTTACGAAGTAATAAGAGTAAGCGGTTCCGGACGCCGATAGAATATACGTTTTCGGGTTTGCCGAGCCGGTAATCGACGTAATTCTTGAAATGGACGTCGCGGAATATTTATAAACATAAAGAGAAACGTCGTCTCCGGCGGTTTGGTAAAGAGAAATTTGTATTTTTTCGGGGCTTTTAGCCCAGAAAGAATAGTAGTCGGCTCCCTCCGGCAGATTTGCTTTGGCGCAGGCGTATCCTTCGGATGCGAAAGGCATTTCAACCTCGCGGGATTTGCAGTAAGCGTTGTTCCGGTTGTCGTCCGCGCCGCCGGAACATTGCGCGTCCGCGCTCTGCGGGTCGCAGCCCGACGTCAGAGGTTCGCAGTAAAAACGAAGTTTGAAACCGAGCAGCGTTCCGGCGTCGAAGCTAGATTCGTCGGAGACTTTGAGCTGCCAAACTCCTTTTGAGCTCTGTCCTCGGTATTCCCACATCGGTTTAGAGACTATTGCGCGGTCGTCTCCGCCCTCTCTGTCGCGCAGAGTTCTGTTGGCGTTCCACGGCGTCGTTAAGACTATTTTAAGATCGCCGATATTTTCGTGATTAATGTCGTACTCTACGCTCATTTTATCAATCGGAAATCCTATTGGAATGGAGATGAGAGCCGTAACGCTTTTCAAATCTTCTATAAATATTGGCGTATTAGGGCTGCTCAATTCCTGCGAAAGGCAGCTTGAGGCCGCAAGCTGAAACTGCGTATTATCATCGACGGGCTGCCCCGCAACGGTATCTACTATTAAATAATAATCTCCCGGTTCCGCCGGGTTGAAGCCGATGAATTCGGAACTGCCCGCTCCGAAAGAATCGGAGCCGGTAATGCACGAGGCCGCGTCCGCGCAGGACTTGAGAACGTAAAAGCCGAAGTCGTCGCGCTGAGAGAATAGGTTAAAGTAAATCGGTTTCAACGACGCGGCGGAAAACTTCATTACTGTTTCGCGCCCGTCCAGCGGCCAATCAAGGCATTGCGCCGGAGCCGTTAAACCGCTTTGAGCGTCCGCGGGGAATTTAACGTTTCCGTAAAAAGGAATGGGCAGTTCCAAGGGCGAAGCGCACGTTCCGCCGATAAGCGCCGCAAGCTCTTCCGCATCCGGTTCGGATTCTTTAATTTCTTCTTCGTCGCGCTCGGCGTCCGTTTCCTGCGCGGTTTCCTCTTCGTCTCCGTCGGTCTGCGGAGCGCATGAAAAATCGAATTTCCATTCGGCGGCGTAGCCGGCGTCTCCGGCGGCCGTATCTTTTACGACAAGCGTCCATTGCCCCGCCGCGGGCGACGCGCCGGAAACGTCTATTGCCGCGGAAAAGTTCATATCAGGGTAAGGGCGTTTCGCGTCCGGCTTGAAAAGGGCGTATCTATATCCTTGCGGCGAAAGAACTTCGGCGGCCAAATCGCCGGGGAACGTGTGGACGATTTTCAATTCGACGCACAAATATTGGCTTGATTCCGCCGAGTTTTCAAAAACGATGGAAACGCCAGACGGGTCGTTGTCGGGTATCCACAACAGCCCTTCTTCAAGCTCTTCCGCTTCCGGTTCGCCTTCCCGCTCCGTTTCGTTCGCGCTTTCGCCTTCGTCTTCCGCTTCGTTTTCCGCTTCGTCCCCGTCGGCGGAATTTAAAGTTTCAACGATAATTACCGCGTCCCATACTATTCCGATCATTCCGGCGCGGACGTCGGATATTGTCATAGTCCATAGGCCGAGCGCGTTTTCTCCGATAAGCTCGCGGGCTGAATAAACCGCGTAACCTTCTTCGTCGAAGCCGTGCGGAGCGAGCTTTGCTTTAACCGAGGACGGCGAAGTCATGGTCATAACCAGGTCCGCCTGCCGCGGGTGAGAGAAAAGAATTTTTGCGAAAACCGCCGCCGCGGGCGCGTCCTCTGTCGCGACAAGATAGTAAACTAAACCGTCGGGCGTTCCGTCGGGTATTTGCGCGCCGGTTTCCGCCTCTTCCTCCTCTTCTTTCTCTTCTTCAGAAATCGAGTCGTTCTCTTCCGCTTCCGAGAGGTCAAAATCAACGTCTGAGCCTTCCGTCCAGTAATGCGCAGATACGAACGCCGCGCGTCCTACGTCCCCCTGCGCCGTATCCGTTATGTTTACCGTCCAAGTTCCCAAAACCTGAACCGCGGAGTCGAAGCGAGCAATCAGCGGCATTTCAATCGCGGCGGCTCTTTCGGGCCGAGGCCCCCAGACTTTCAAAGGAGTATCTTTATCCGACGGAGAGTAAAGAGATATTTTTAAATCGCCTTGAAAGTAATGAACTATTTTTAAATCTATCGCCATGAAGGCGGCCGTTGCGTCTTCGTCTATTGCGAAATTGAAATTCGCGCCGTCCGGATCGTTGTCGGGAATCATCATCCACTTTAAAGGGGTTTCTCTATCCGCCGGGTCGAAGTCGTCGCCCTCCGCGTCGTCGTCCCCGTCGGACGAAAAGACGAAATCGAGGTCGAAATTTTTAAGCTCGCCCGCGTTGCCCGGTTTGTAGTCTTTTATTTTAAGCGTCCATTCGCCGATCGAGCTTTCTCCCGCGAAATTTTTCAGAACGACGTCTAATAGCAAATCGGGCGCGCTTGGCCCTCCGAGGTTTTCCGCAAAAACCGAAGTTCCCGCCGGAGACGTCAGCGACGCGGTAAGCTCCGACGAGTCGGGGTGCGATATTTCGACGAAGAGTCGGACTTTTTCGACGATAAAATTTTCGGTTACGTTTTTTTTAATTACAAAGGCGTCGGGCGATGCGTCGGGAATAGCGTAATCGGGTTCTCCGTCTTTTTCGGCGTTCAAATCGTCCTCAGCCGCCGAATTTTCCGTATCGTCCTTTTCCGCGGTTTCTCTCTCTTCGTCGGCTTTGAGAAAGAGCTTGTTCGAGTAGGTTCCGCCGCCGCATCCCGGCCACAATAGACCTATTACGGTCAAAAGCCCCGCCGCAATCGAGAAAAATTTTCCGATCTCCATTGTCGCCGCGCTGCGCCTCGTTAATTTAAACGCTATATTTTAGCACAATAATAAATTGCATAAAAATTAAAAAAGGCGGCAAAAGCCGCCTTTGATAAATTATGACGGCTCTCGCTTCAATAGCCAAGAGTATTCATCTGAGTGCAGGCGTCCTGATAACCGCCGTTGCAGCCTTTATAATAATACTCCCGCGCCTTATTGTAATCTACGCTTATTCCGCCTTTCCCGTATTGGAAAACAAGTCCGCTGTTGTAGCAGCCTTTGTAATTGTTCATGTCGCAAGCCTTAACGTAATACTGAAGGCCGGTGTACATATCGACTTGAGTTCCTTTGCCCGTTTCGTACATGTAGCCGGTTCCGGAGCAGCCTTCTGAACTGCCGCCGTTGCAGGCTCGGTAAAAATACTGAAGAGCCATCGAATCGTTCTGCGGAACTCCGTTTCCGCCTAAATAAAGCACGCCGATATTGCTGCATCCGGTCGGCTCGCCGCCTTCGCAGCCGATATTATAATACTGAAAAGCCTTCTGGTAATCCTGAGTTACGCCGTCTCCGTTGTGGTAGGCCAGTCCGAGGTTGGTGCAGTCAACCATCGTTCCGCGGTTGCAGCCGTCCAGCAGCCCTTGCAGTTTCGGGCTTAAACCGTAATTATTGCCGCCGTAGTTATTGCCGTAGTTCTGCGACCATCCGCCGCCGCTTCCCAGAGTGTTTAGCTGGGTGCAGGCGTCTTTATATCCGCCGTTGCAAGATTTATAGTAAATCTCGCGGGCTTTGTTGTTGTCAACGGGGATGCCCCCCTTGCCGTATTGATATACCAGCCCTGCGTTGTAGCAGCCTTTATAGTTGTTCATGTCGCACGCGCGGGCGTAAAAAAGAAGCGCGGAATACATATCGACGCTGCTTCCTTTGCCGGTTTCGTACATGTAGCCGGTTCCGGTGCAGCCTTCGGAGCTGCCGCCGTTGCAGGCTCGGTTGAAATATTGAAGCGCGCTGTAGTCGTTTTTGGAAACGCCAAGGCCGCTCATGTAAAGCACGCCTATGTTGGAGCATGCAGTCGGTTCGTTGTTTTCGCAGGCTTTGTTGTAAAGCTCGTACGCCTTTCCGTAGTTTCTCGGAACGCCGTCTCCGTTTTGGTAAACGAGGCCGAGGTTTGTGCAGTCAACCATCGTTCCGCCGTTGCAGCCTTGCAGCAGGCGGTAGTAATTCGGGTTGGTAATGGAGCCGCCGGCGTTGTTTTCATATTGAGAAACGTCGCCGCTTCCGCTGGAGACGACGATATATCTCGTTTCCGCGCATCCAAAAAGCAATATTGCGACCGCTGTCGTCAGAATAAGCGCGAGAGTGAAAATCCTCATGTTCAATCCTTCTCTTTCAATAATTAAACCCGAAATTAGGTTCTTTAACTCAACTTAATTATCTATTTTAAAAAAAAGCCTTTCGACGGTCAATTTCAAAATTAAATTTTTCCGTATAAATTCATTTTTCGCGGCCTAGCGCCTCTTTCACTTTTGCTCCCAAGGTTTCAATCGTAAACGGCTTCTGTATGAACGCCGCGACGCCTTCTTCCATTATTTGCTTGATGCGTCCTTCGATGCTGTAACCGCTTGCCAGAATTACCTTTACGTCCGGCTTAATTTTTTTTAAGGCCGCATAGCATTCTCTTCCGTCCATTTCGGGCATTACCATGTCCAGTATCGCCAAATCGACGTCGTTTTGGCTGAAAGAAAAATAATCGACCGCGTCCGAGGCGCGCGCGAAGGAAATTACCTGATAGCCGAGTTCGTTGAGCATGGCGCGCTCTATGTCGAGCACTATTTGCTCGTCGTCAACAATCATTATCGCGCCTGAGCCCGAAAGTTCGGCGGCGATTTGCGGAGAGGATGAAGCGTATTTGCCTCCTAGCGGAAGGGTCATAATAAAGCTGGAGCCTTTTCCTTCCTCGCTTTCCGCTCGTATAAGCCCGCCGTGGTTTTCAACTATGCCGTAAACCATGGCGAGCCCCATGCCGGTTCCTTGTCCGGGCTTTTTAGTCGTGAAGAACGGCTCGAAAATTCTGTCCCTTATCTCTTCGGGTATTCCGACGCCGGTGTCGGACACTTTAATAACAAGGTAGCCTCCGACTTCGTTTTTATGCGCATGGCCGCATATAGTCTCGTCGGTCGATTCAATCTTCGTTTCAAATTTCAACTCGCCGCCGCCGGGCATTGCGTCTCGTCCGTTAATGGCCAGATTGAGAAGAGCCTGCTGTATCTGCATCGGGTCGCCCATAACTACCGCGTTTTCGGCTTCGAGGTTAAGCGCGATTGATATTTTTTTATCAAGAGTATGCGACAGCAGCGCGACGACCTCTTTTATTTTTGCGTGCACGTCAACGCCGGTGATTTCATGCTTTCCTTTGCGAGCGTAACCTAGAAGCTGCTGAGTAAGCTCCGCCGCGTGCTGAGCCGCTTTTTTAATCGTTTCCGCCGACTTTGCAGCGGCGCTTTCGGGCGGCTCGCCCCTTAAAATAAGTTCGGCGTATCCTAAAATCGCCGTAAGGTTGTTGTTGAAGTCGTGCGCCAGACCGCCGGCAAGCTGTCCGACCGCTTCCATCTTTGCCGAGTGAAGCAGCTGATCGTGCGCCTTTTTCAGCTCGGTCGTTCGTTCTTTAACCAGAGCTTCGAGATTTTCCCTGTGCTTCTTTAATTCTTCCTCAACCTTTTTGCGCTCCGTAATGTCGCGTCCGGCGCACGTAACGATAGAAACCGAGCCGTCGGTTCCGAATTCGGGCATTATGAGCCAGTCTAAGTAAAGCGAGTCTTTCAGCTCAAGCTCGGCTCGTTTTATCGACCGGGCGCAAAAAACGTCAACCACCGCTTCTTTGAGCTGAGATGCGAAATTTTCCGGAAGGCCGACGTCTTCAATTTCCTTGCCGGTTATCTCTTCTGGCTTTACTCCGGCGTAAGACTCGATTATTTGGTTTGCGTAAAGGATTTTACAGTTTCCGTCGAAGCGGATTATTACGTCGTTAAGGTTTTCGGTCAACGCCCTGAATTTCTCTTCGCTTTCGCCCAAAGCCGCTTCCGTCATTTTACGGCTCGTAACGTCGCGGATTACCGCGAGCAGGGCAAAGACGCCTTCGTGCTCGACTATCGTCGAGTTTAATTCGATGTATATTTTGTCTCCGTTTTTATTTCGCGCCTCGGCCTCCACGAAGTCGATGTTTTTTTCGCCTTCCATGTGGCGCTCGAACAGTTCGCGGATGTTTTCGACGTAAGCGGGCTCGATAAAGCGGTCGAAGCTTTTTCCGATAAGCTCTTCAATCGGCCAGCCGAGCATTGAAGAGAGCCATTTGTTAGCGTAAACGATTTCCATCTCTTCAATGATGCAAAGCCCGTCGCCCATAGTTTCGGCGAGTTCCCTGTATTTTTTCTCGCTGGCTTTAAGGGCTTCTTCGGCTTGTTTTCTTTCCGTGGAATCGCGGATGCACTCTATCGCGCCGGTAACTATTCCCTTGGAATTTCTTAAAACCGCGGCCGTCGCATAAAGAAATGTTTTGCCTCCGCCCAGCTTAGGAATGTACGACTCTCCGGTCAGGAAGTCTCCATGTCTGCTTATGCTGGCATAGAGAGATTCGGTCGCCGGGTCGGGATGGAGCGCGAGATCTATTAGAATGGGGCGCCTTTCTCCGTAAAACGGGAGCGCGTACTCGCGGTTTCCTTTGCCGAGCATAGTTTCGGCTTTAACGCCGGTCATAACTTCAATCGCTTTGTTCCACGCTATAACAATTCCGTCCGCGTCAACGACAAGCGTAGCGTCGGGGAGAAAGTCGATTATATCCGATAACAGCCGCTGAGATTCCCGCAGCTTTTCCTCGGCGTAAAATCTGTCCGAAATATCTCTCGTGCTTCCCTGAATGCCTATCGGCCTCCCGGCGTCGTCAAGCATCCACGACGCGATGATTTCAACGGGAAATGTTTCGCCGTTTTTGCGCAGGTGCATAGCTTGAAAGCGGTGCGGGCGAAGCCCTAAGTTTTTCGGATTTTTAAGAGCGTTTAAAATTACCGCGCTTATTGCGGAAGAGCTTTCCGGCGTCATTAAATCCCAGACCCGCATTTGCGCGTATTCTTCCAGCGTATAACCCGACAGCTTGGGCGTATTGGGGGAAACGTATATGAAACTGCCGTCGAGATTTATCATCCAAATCAAATCGGAGGAATTTTCAGTTAGAACTCGATACATTTTTTCGCGTTCTCTCAGCGTTTCCTCCGCTTTTTTTCTTTCCTTTATTTCTTCCTTTAACGCCGCGTTGGTTTTTTCAAGCTGCGCCGTGCGCTCGGCGACTTTGTTGTCCAGCGTTTCGTTTAACGCTTTAATCTGGCGCTCGGCCTCCTTTCGCTGCGTTATGTCTTTGGCGATTGATATTGTGCCGCACGGGCCGACTTCCGGTATAATCAACAGGCTGACTGACAAATCCAGCCATACGTCTTGATGGTCGGGCGCCTTATGCTCTATTTCGCCGCGCCATCCGCCTTTATTTTTAAGCTGTTCGACTATTTTTGAAAAAGGAATTTTCGTGTAGTTGAAATTGATTATGTCCTGCACGGGTCGTCCGACGGCTTCTTTATCAGTCAGACCGTAAATTCTTTCCGCCGCTCTGTTCCATGAAGTTACGACGTATTCGGAATTTGTCGTAACGACGGCGTCTTCTATGTTTTCGAAGACCTGAAGGAACGAGTCGAAGGAAAAAGAATAGTCCATTCCAAATTTTATCCAAATTATAATTTATAAATACATAATTTCCAGTTCCTTTAAAATTATACTAACCGAATATATGCAGGTCAAACTTTTTAAAATATTAATTTATTGCGCATTTTAAAAGAGCGCGCGCTTTACTTCGCTTTAAATTTGTGTTAATAATATTTTATGAAGATTATAAATTTAATAAACTTTTTCAAAGGGGCGCGGCGCGGCTTGTTTATTTTTCTTTTATCGGCGGTTGCGGTAACTTTTGCCGGATGCTCGACCTCCTCAACGGCGAATAAACTTGGAGACGAGGAGTTGGCGGGCGAAGACGAGACGCTTGAGGAAGAAGAACCGGAAGCCGCGCAGGAAGAAGAATTTATCGAGGAGGCTCCTGCCTCTGAGTACGATGAAGAGGCTGCGTTCGAAGACGAAACGCAGACTGAAGAGGCCGCGCAGGAAGAATTGGAAGAGGAAATAACGGAAGAAGAGGCGGACGACGAACTTCCGTTCGAGCCGGCTTCTTCGGTAAGCGCGCCCGACCCGATGAAGGAGGGACCGTTTCCGGTAGGAGTGAAGACCGTCGATTTCTTCGACGATACGCGCCCGAAGTCAATCGGCGGGCCGCCGCGCTTTCTGCGGACGGAAATATGGTATCCCGCGGTTCAATCGGCCAAAGACGGAACTTTCGTAAGTTACGACGTCCGGGTCGAAGGGGTCGATCCCAACATCGATCTCGGCGACAAGGCTCAGGATTTGGCTAATACCGACATCGGTCTGTTCAAATCCAAGGCCGTGCGCGACTCGTTGATGGACGTCCGCTACGCGCCGTACCCTGTGATATTCTTTTCGCACGGCTCTTACAGCGCGCGGTTCCAGTACAATTTCATTACGAACCACCTTGCAAGCCACGGCTATATAGTCGTCGCCGCCGACCACTCCGGCAATACGCTATGGGACATGATTCGCGACGGTTTTAATTTCATAAATATGGCGTCATCCATTGCCGACCGCGCCACGGATATGGCGTTTTTATTCGACCGCATGAAAGAGTTGAACGAAGAGAGCGGCGGCTTCTTTGAGAACGCGATGAAACTTGAGAAAGCCGGACTTTGCGGACATTCGCTCGGCGGCTTCACCGTATTGCTTACGCATTCGCGGGCTCCGGCGCGTTATCGCAATACCGTGGCGCTTTCGCCCGTCCTGAACTCCTACTACCTGCAATTAGCCGGACTTAAGCTGACGGAATACGCCGGCATCGCGCTTATTATGAGCGGAACCGACGACAAGACCGTCAGTTACAAAGAACAGTATTGCGGCTACCGTTCGATTGCGTCGCCCTTCAAGTTCCTTTACGAAGTTACGAACGGCGGACACTTTACTTTCAGCGATATGTGCGAGATTAATTTAGACAACATGCCAAAGCAGCAGGGCGCGCCCGACATTAAAAACGACGGCTGCAACCCCGAGATTAACATTCCGTACGAAACGGCGCAGTTGAGCATAAAGCACTACGCGACGGCGATGTTCAACTTCCATCTGCGCGATTCGGCGAATTCGATGCAGTATTTGGCGCAATTCCAGTACGCGCCCTTCGACAAGGTAAAATGGTACGTCGGCCCGGTGGACGATTGGCCTGCGTTCGGCGGCTGCGGACTGCCGTTTAAATAAAAAAACGGGCAGGAATTCCTGCCCATTTTATTTCAGTTTGGCGTATGAGTTAGTTTATTATCACGCCCCATTCGACCGCGCTGAAGCCCGTTCTCTGCATCGGCGTTATCTGCGGCGGCGTCATGTCGCAGCACGACTCGTTTCGCGGCGCGATTACAAACCAAAGTCTGAACAGCATATCGGGAGCGGGCGAAATATTCAGCCCGACCATCGAGTCGAGAACCGCGAGATCGGTTATCGGGTAAACCCTGTAAAACAGCGCGCCGGGAAGGCTTACGCTCCAGTAGTCGGTGAAGTCCAACGTTTCGGCGTCGGTGAAACCGTAGGCGAGCATCGTCTCTTTAAAGAACTTCTCCACGTCCGCAGTTTCCACGCACCAGCCGTCATTCATAGGGTACGTATGCGGAATTTCCGCCTCGTAAAAGAGGTACGTATATTTGCCGTCGATAAGGCCGGAAGGCTCTACCGTTACGTCCCACATGCCCGTATATAGCGGCTCGGACTTAGTTACTTCGCATTGCTCTTTCAAGCCAAGCGTTACCTTTACCTGCGTCGTAACCGTCGGATACAAGTAAAGGTTCGGCTTGTCAACCATCGCGTTGGACTTTATTACAAGGTTTACTTCCACCTGTTCTTTTTCGCCGACTACTACGCCTTCCTTGACTCCCGGTTCCTCCCATGCGTAACGCGTCGCCTTTATAGTATAAGTTCCGGGCGGGACTTCCATTACGTATTTGCCGTCGCTGTCCGTCGTAGTCGAGGCGATTTCGACCTCGCCTTGCAATGCGGTTACTTTTGCGTTGGCGGCGGGGCCGGCGTAAACGGGCGATTCGTCTTCGGCGTATTCTTCCAAGGTTACGACGCCGTAAACCATGCCGTTTTTAGAGGAAAGAGGCGAGCCGATTTTTTGATGCTGCACGATGGCGCGCTTGAGCTCCTTGGGCAGCGGCGAAAGGTTGAGAGGCAGCGTCATGGCGGCGTGCGAGCCCGGCCACAGGTAAATAATAAAGGCGCCGTTTTCATAGCCCGGAATCGTGTAAGCTACGTCGTCGCCCAGAACGCCGAAGAACATATCCTTCCAAGTATTCATAAAAACTTTAATCTCTTCGTCGAAAAGGCCGGCGTCTTTCAACATTGCTTCCATGTCGGCGGAAAGTTTATTCCATTCGTTCGGCGGAGTAACGCCTTGGTATTCTCCTTCGCTCTTGAGTTCGATGAGATTCAGCGTTTTGGTTATGGATTGTCCGGCGGCAAGCGAATCGACGACGCCGAACGCGATTGTCGCCTCGTAAACCGGGCAGAGAGACGGATCGATGCACTTGCTTTTCGTATCGCGGTAAACCAACAAAGTCTTGCCTACGTCGAACGTCGCTTCGTTTTTAAGGAAGAAATCTATAGACGGCAGCGTTTCCATCGTCATATGCGGCGCGACATATCCGGTTACCGGCGGGACGTACTCGGTCAGTTTGCCGGTATAGAACAGCAGCTTGCTTACTGTTTCGCCTACGGTCAGGCAGTCGGCGGAATCTACGACCCATTCCGGAAGCTGGTATATTTCCAAGTCGTCCGGTTCGGGATACATGCCGTTTGGCTGCGGAGTGGGGGTAGTATTGCAAACTCCCTTGGATACGTTGATTCCGCTCCAGTTAATCTCGGTTCCGTTATCGCGCTCAGGCCAAGTTTCGGTCGTCATGCCGGACGAAAATTTAACGCCCACGTCGATTACCATCGGCTCGTCGGCGTAAACGTAAAGAACCGGTTTGGCGGGAACCGCTCCCCAGTAACGCGCCGGGCCGCCGCCCACTTCGGAGCCTTTTGTCATGGCGGGAGTGTTGACGCCCCATTCGTGCAGTTTGTAACCTTTTTCAGTTTTTGGAACGCATTGCGAGCTGCATTGCGGACGAGATCCGCTTCCCATCACGCATATATAATTGGTCGGGCAGTCGGCGTCGCTTGCGCAGGTAGGAACGCCGGGGGTGGGCAGGCAGGTTTTAACGCCGTTGAGCTCGGCGCATACGTCGCAGCCGGCGCAGTCTTCGTCCTTTTGGCACTGGTCGATGTCTGGTTCGGTTTCGGCTTCCGCCTCGGCTTCAAATTCTTGGTTTTGCTCCGGTTCAGCCTGCTCAATCTCTGGATTAACCTCCTGATTGTCTGAATTATCGACGACATCGGCGTTCTCGGAATTGTCCGCCGTCTCCGCGTTGTCTGTCGTATCGCCGTCGGTTTGCTGAGCGACGCACTTTTTATCTACGCATATCTTGCCGCCTTTGCAGTCGTTGTTTGAGGCGCACTCGTCGATAATAATTACTTCGGAGCTTTCGTTGCAGCCCGAAAAAGCAGCCGCAAAAAACGCGGACGCAAAGAGCGCCAGCGCTAATGTAATGGTTTGTTTGGTTAATCTTGACATCGTTATCTCCTTTATCCTTTCGGAACCGCTGAATAAAAATATTATAACTCTTTTTAAAAAGCAAAAACCATGCCAAAGGACGAAATTCGGCGTAATGCGTAACATATTTAATATATTAGCAAAATCATATCGCGTGAACTGGTTTGTCGGTAGGGTTTTAATCGACTGTAAACTTATATTTACATGCGACAATTTTTTTCGGCTCTTTTGCAAAAAAAACGGCGTTTCCGATTTCTCGAAAACGCCTAAGCAAACTTCTTATTGGCGACCCCAGGGGGAATTGAACCCCCGCTTCCGGATTGAGAGCCCGATGTCCTGACCGCTAGACGATGGGGCCGCCTATAAAAAAATGGTTCGGGGACCAGGATTCGAACCTAGATTGGCGGAGCCAGAGTCCGCAGTCCTGCCGTTAGACGATCCCCGAACGAGAGCCTCGATTCACTTCCGCTTTTCCGCCCGCTTAATAATATAAATTTCCGTTTTATCGGAGTAGCGGACGATGTTTATGCCTTCCCATTGGGTTGCCGGATTAACGCTTTCGATATGCCAAGCAGAGACGTTTGAACTGGTTGTCGCTGCGTACTGTCGCGCCTTGGCGTCTTTGTAGGCCGTTTTAAAGAAGTTCAGGACTTCTTGAAAAGTTCTGCCTGAAGAAACTTTAAATCGGCATGGGTCGTCCGTAGGATATGCTTCCTTCGGAAGTTTAACTCCCATGTATTCTTTTTCGCCCGCCGCGAAAGCGTTTTCCAATGAAGCGGTAGTCAAAACCAATATTAGACTGCAAAGAACGAACAGAAAAGCATTTATACCTAATTCGACGCGCATGTCAAGCCTCTATTCAATTTTTTTAATTTTTATTTTTCATCTTTGCAAAACCTTTAAGCGGCTTTATTTTCCTTTGGCTTGCAGCTCTTTTGCGGCCGAGTCGGCCAATTCCGCAAGCGTAAAGTTAAGCGACTGCGGCTTTGTTTTGTCTTTGATTTCCAGCAGCGCGGGAACGGCGCTTTTTTCGCCCAGTTTTTTAAGCGATAATATCGCTACGGCCTTCTGCCACGCGGGAGTTTTGCCTGATTTAATCATTTTCGCCAGCATGTCCGCCATGGGTTTCGTTTCGGAAACGGAAGATAAAATGTTTGAAATGTCGGCGTAATCGCTTTGCACTATGTCTTTAATCGCCGGCACGACGACGAAGTACTTCTCAACCCACGGCGCGCCGCCGCGCAAAGCCATCACTTCAAGAACTCCGCCCTTGAACAGCGTCTCGTTCGCCTTTTTCAAAATTTTATCGAGGTCTTCCTTCT
>CAYNVS010000016.1:0-63774 GCA_964400725.1 uncultured Myxococcales bacterium | reverse complement strand
AAAGAACGCCAACCTTTTTTGAAAGCATTTCCTCGCGTTTAAACATGACTTGCGCCTTTCCTTGCGATAAATCGCAAACGCATAAATTTTATTAAAAAGCCTTAATATGTTATTTGACGCGGCGTCGTTTGTCAACGAGAAGGCTTTTAGTCGCGGCTTTTTTCTCATTCTTTTCATTCTTTGCCCGCGCAAAGAAAGGCCGGCCGCGCTAAAGCCGCGCCGAGCCCAGCGGGCAATAAAAGGCGCCCGCCGAAGCGAAACAATAATAAAAACCCTCCGCGCGTCTGCGCGTTATCGGCGGTTTTTTTATTTAAAACAGGGACAAGTCGGGGCAAATCGTACGATTTGCGCTTTTTTTTGAAAGAACGGGCAAAAAGCGCTAACAATAAACGCGGGACGGTTGAACGGCGGTTTGGAGCGTTGATTAATGAGCGTACTGCTAGCTCTCGACATAGGCGAGGCGAAGATTAGCGCGATCGCGCTTTCGCTGGAAAGCGGGAACATACTGGCCGCGCGCTCGGTCGTCAACAATACGGAAGTTTCGAACGCCCCGCGCGGGCACCGCGAACAGAACCCTCTTAAAATAAAAAAACTGTGCGCGTACGCGCTCAAAACGCTGCTCGATTCCGAAACGGTAAATCCGGCGGAAGTGGTGGCCATAGGGTTGACGGGGCAGATGCACGGCGTCATGCTGACCAGCCGGGATTTGACTCCGCTGTCCAATCTCATCACGGGGCGCGACAGGCGCGCGCTCGACAACCTCGACGACGGCAACTTAACCGCCGCCGTATTGCAGCTCGACAGCTTTACTCCGTCCCGAACCGGCTGCCACCTGCGCGCCGGATACGGAGGAGCGACGCTCTACTGGCTGTCGCGGCGCGGAGCAATTCCCAACAACGCGCTCGCCCTCAACGCCGCCGACTACATATGCGCAAGCATGTGCGGGCAGGCCGTAACCGATCCGACGCACGCCGCCGGCTGGGGGCTGCTCGACCTCGTCAACAATTGGTGGGACATGGACTCCATCGACCGCCTTAACATACCGACCGATATTTTTCCGGAGATACTGCAAAAAGGCGCGGTGGCCGGCGCCATTACGCGCGAATGGGCGGAAGACCTCGGCCTCGGAACCCACGTCGTCGTCTGCGCTCCGGTCGGCGAAAATCAGGCGGGCATAGTGGGCGCGACCGTCTTCAGGGAAGACTGCGCCGTTATTAAAATCGGCTCCGGCGGCCAAATCTCGCTTCCGTGTCCGGGCTTCGTTTACGACGAAGGGCTTGAGACGAGGCCGATGCCGCTGGGCGGCTACGTTCAGGTCGGCTCGACGGAGTGCGCCGGACTCGCGTTCTCCTACTTCTGCAAATTCATCCGCGAGGTCGGGCGCGACTTCTTCGGCGTAAGCGCCTCCGAAGAATCGGTTATGAAAAAAGCCGCGGAGATGATAGAAATCGCTCCCGCCGGCGCCGGCGGCGTCGCCGCGGACACCCGCTTCAAAGGCTCCTTGTCGGATCCGAACGCGCGGGGCGGCTTTTACAACATCGACATGGAGAATATGACCTGCGCCAACATGGCGCGCGCGGTGGCCGAGGGAATTATCCAAGAGCTCCACCTCGCCGCCAGACGCTCGCGCTACGCCTCGTATTCGCAAATCGCCGCGTCGGGCGCGTTCATCCGCAAAAACCCTTCGGTTTGGCGGATAATCGAAGACCGGTTCGGCGTTCCGTGCTCCGCGGCGGAAGTAAGCGAAGAAGCGGCTTTCGGCGCGGCTTTAACGGCCGCCGTCGGCACCAAGGTAATGACGCTCGACCAAGTCGTAATGCTCTTCGGAGGGTGAGGCGCGGGGCTTTGCAGCCGCATCCTCGACTTTCTTCCAATAAGCGTTGTGCGCCTCTTCGGCCTTGTCGATGGCGGCGAACATAGCTTCCAGCGCGTCGTCCTTTATTATCGCGTTTAACGGAATCGGCGAGCCTCTCCTAAACGTCGGCGCAACAGTCGTCCGCCTCGACTCGTCATTACATTTAGGTAAATACGCTTGCTTCAATTTTATTCCGCGAGAATCGTCGTATTTGACGTCCGCGGCGTTTACTTCGACCGCGGACGGCGAAGCGACGGCTTCCGCCGCGTTTTTTTCTTTTTTTTCTTTTTTATATATTTCTTCTTTCTTTTTTTCTGTCGTTGCGCGAAACGTTGCGCTTTCGTCGCGCGCCGTTGCGCTTTCGTCGCGCGTCGTTGCGCTTTCGTCTGCGGAGGCGCTTTCCCGTTTGCGGCGAATGCGATACCGTCTTGAGCGCTCGGCTGCGCTGAGCGGCTGAGCGCGCTCTTCCGTCTCCCCGCTGGTCGCTTCCTGCGCCTCGGCGGGAAAGTCGTACCGCTCGTCGAGAAGACCGGCGGCTGTAAGTTCGGCTTCGGTCTCAAGCCATTGCTCCTGCGCGACCCGCAGTATAAAGGCCGCCCGCTTAGCCGCGCGCTCCCTCAAAGCCTCGAGCCTTTCGCCGGAAGCCTCTTCAATCCGCGGAAAGGCGCCGCCGCACCGCGCGCACAAAAGAACCACATAACGGCGCTGCGCCTGCTCGGAGAGCATTTGAAACGTCGGGTCGAACGCGAAACTGGCCGGCATTTTAAACCATTGATACGCCATTGCAGCCTCCTTTAGGCCGTTATAAATAATAAGGTATAGGCGCACACAACATAACCTAAAGGTAACTTACGCAAGGCGTTGTGTCAAGCAAAAAGTATTATAGGTGTATTTTTAGCGTTGCATAGAGCGTTTTCGCGGACAATCATCCGCGCTTGCGCGGTTACGCGCAATATCGGAATATTCGCCGGTTTGATAGAATCGACAAAAAAGGTCGTTCCGAATATAAATAAACTGCATTGGGGATGGAGTCCCCCATACGACCGCCAATCGAACGGCTGATGACTCCTGCATATGAATTAATTTAGGCAGGAGAATTCAATGAATGCGCAAGCAATCCTTACAATCAACGACAACGAACCGCTGGAAAAAATAGCCGGTCTGGCGAGGGAAGCCGGTCTGCAGGACGTCGCGGAAGAGGCGCTCGCGCTTCGATCGCGTCTGGCGGAAGGACGCTTTTACGTCGCCTGCGTGGGACGGTTCAAGCGCGGGAAATCCACGCTCATAAACGCCCTGTTAGGCGAGGCGGTTCTGCCCGCCGGCGTAACTCCGGTAACCGCCGTCGTTACGGTTATCCGTTACGGACTGGAAAAATCGGCTCGAATCAAACGCGCGGGCGCGGCGTGGGAAAATATCGCGCTGAATAATCTGCCCGCATTCGTTACGGAGGAACAGAACCCGGAAAATATCAAAAATATAGAAGCGGTGGAAATATTTTACCCTTCCGCGCTTCTAGCCGCCGGGATGTGCCTTGCGGACACGCCGGGAATCGGCTCCGTTTTTGAAGGAAACGCCAACGCGACGCGCGCGTTTATTCCGCATATCGACGCCGCGCTGGCGGTTATCGGAGCGGACCCGCCTTTATCCGGGGACGAACTGGCCATAGTCGAGAATATCGCGGCGACAGCTCCGCGTCTATTGTTTGTTCTTAACAAGGCCGACCGCTTGTCGGAACAAGACTGCGACGAGGCGGTCGATTTCGCGGCCCGCATCCTGCGGCGGCGGTTGAAAAAGGAAGGATTTCCAATCTTTAAAGTCAGCGCTTTGCATCGTCTTTCCACGGGACGGGCGTCCCTTGAATGGGATAAATTTGAATCGGCGCTTTCCGATCTCGCTAAGAGCGCCGGAGCCGAGGTTCTGAGTACGGCGGAGCGCCGGGGCGTCGAAAGATTGTCCGCGCGGCTTAACGCTCATATAAGCGAACTTATCGCCTCGCTTAAGCGTCCGATAGAGGAATCCGAGCGTCGAATGGAACGGCTTAGACGCTGCGCGGCGGAAGCGGAACAAGCGATGATTGAATTGGGTTATCTTTTTCAGGCCGAACAGGATCGCATCAAGCGGGTTTTAGACCGCGAAGGAGAAGTTTTTTATCAAAACGCGGAAATGAAAGCCGAAGAGCGCTTAAAGGCGGCTTTTGAAAACGAAAAGAACCTAAACCGTTCGATTCTGCGCGAACGCATGATGGAGGAAGCCCGCGTGATTGCGGAAAGCTATGTGCGGCCTTGGCTTGAGGAAATGAAGACCAAGTCGGAGAAGATGTATTTGGACGCAACGGCTCGCTTTGTCGTTCATTCTAACGCCTTTTTAGCTCAGTTGGCCGAGTCGGGCTTGTTTCCTTCCGGCTCTCTGCCGCCGGAGATGTCCGAGGAAACGGCCTTCCGCGCCCGCAGCGAGTTTTATTTTCATTACTTTATGACGCATGCCGGTTCTTCTCCCTTCGCGTTAATTCTGCAAATGTTTCAGACGCCCCGCAGAGCTCGTCGTTCCATTCTTGATAAAGCGGTCTCTTACCTGCGCTGGCTGCTGTACGCAAACGCTTCAAGAGCGGCGGGAGACATCAATCTGCGGATTATCGAAAGCCGCCGTCAGTTTGAACGCCAAATAAGAAAACGATTGCAGGAAGTATTAACGTCGGCGGAACAAGGGCTGGCGTTGGCAAAAGAGAAATCCGCGGGCGGCAAATCTCAGATTGATAAAGAAATTGCTAAAATGACGGCAATATTGGAAGCTGTTGAGACGCTTCGACACGTTCCCTGACCGGCCTCCGGTTTGCATAAAAACCCTTGCTTGTCCGCGGTTCCGCGGTTAAAAAAACTCCGCGTCTCTCCGCGCCCTCCGCGGAATAATTTAGAAATTCCGGCGAATTTCGCGCCGGACGCGCGGACAAAAGTTTACAAACGCCGCAAGGCGCTTAAAATAATGGTAAGGTTCGGCGAGGCGGCTTTTTACTCAAAACGGGCGCAGGCGCATGAAATTTAAACTTTCGCAGTCCGATAAAAAAAACCTGATAACCGGCGTGTGCGTAGCGGCCACGGCGGGCGTGTGGTACGTCGATTTGATAACCGGCGTTCAGTTCAACTTCGCCATTTTCTACCTCGTTCCGGTCGTCGCCGCGTCGTGGGCGTCGGGGCTTAACGCGGGGCTGCTGATTGCGAGCCTTTCGGCGGCGTCGTGGTTTCTCGACGACTCCGTCCTGTCGCCGCATTACTACGATTACGCTTTTATTGCGTATTGGAACGCGCTGGTAAAGTTCGCCTTTTTCCTCGCGGCGGCTTTGGCGGCCAATAAAATCAAGTCGTCTCTCGACGGCCTGCGGGCTAAAAACGAAGAGCTGGCCGAGGCGTACGAGGCGCTCGACCGCGCGGCGAAGGAGAAGCTCGAAACCAAGGACAGAGTTTTGTCGCACGTTTCGCACGAGCTCAAAACGCCGCTGTCCGCCCTTCACGGATTCGTTTCGCTGGTGCGCGACGAAGTTACGGGGCCGCTTAACGACGAGCAGAAGGAGTGCCTCGACGGGGCTATGCGCAACGCGGCGTCGCTCAACTCGATTATTAACGACCTGCTGGACGCCGCCAGAGCCGAGTCGGGGAAGCTGGCGTTCGCGCTTAAAACGGGCGCGCTGGACGAAACGCTGGAAGAGGCGGCGCGCGCGATGAGGCCGCTGGCCGAAGAGAAGGGCGTTTCCCTCTCGCTCGAAATCGAAAAAGGCATTCAGGCGAACTTCGACGCCTCGCGCATACGGCAGGTCGTAATTAATTTAATTGGCAACGCGGTTAAATTTACTCCCGAAGGCGGCGGCGTAATTGTGCGGGCGCGGCGCGGAGCCGAAGGGGAGGCGGACGCGGCCGTAGTGTGCGTCGTTGACGACGGTCCCGGAATAGCCAAAGAAGAGCAGAAAAAACTCTTTCAACGCTTGTATCAAGCCCAGGGCCCGGCCGACGACTCCCGCAAAGGGCTCGGCCTCGGCTTGTATATCAGCAAAGAGATAATAAACCGGCACAAAGGCCGCATCTGGGTCGAGAGCGAGGAAGGGAAGGGGAGCGCGTTTTACTTCTCGCTGCCCAAGGCGGCGCAGGATGCGGGCGCGGCGAATTAGTTAGTCTTAACGCTTTACGAAAGGATTGACATGAACCCGAAGCCGAAAATATTAATTGTGGAAGACGACAAGGATACCCAGCTGGCGATGAGCATGCGCGTAAAATCGCTCGGCTACGCGCCGACGCTCGCAAGCGACGCGGTAATAGCCATGCAGAAGGTTGTGCGGGAGAAGCCGGACGTAATACTGCTCGACTTAGGCCTGCCGGGCGGCGACGGAATTACCGTTCTAGAGAAGGTTAAAACGCTCGACTCTACGGCGCATATTCCGGTAATCGTAACGACGGCGCGGGACGCGGAATACTGGCGCGAAAAGGCCATGGGGCTGGGCGCGGGCGCGTACTTGGCCAAGCCGATAGACGCGAAGCTGCTTGAGCTGGAAATAAAGCGGGCTTTGGGCGAAACGCCGATAAAGTAAAACGCCGCAACGCAAATTAATTCCGCGCTTTCTCTTGCGGCGGCGGCGCGCATTCTATATAATCCTGCGCGTTTAACGACTTATTTTCAACGCGAGGAAATTATGAAAATCGAACCGTCAGCAAGAGTTAAAAACCTGCCGCCCTACATATTCGCCGAGCTGGACAAGGCCAAGCGCGAGGCGCTTGAGCGCGGAGCCGACGTTATCGCGCTGTCGGTGGGCGATCCGGACGTCGAGCCGCCGCGAAGCGCGATTGAGGCGATGAAGGCCGCTCTCGACGACAAAGAAAACCACAAATATCCGGCGTACGTCGGCCACAAGCGGCTGCGCGAGGCGACGAGCGATTATTTCCTCCGCCGTTTCGGCGTCCGCTTCGACCCCGAAGACGAAACTATAATTCTAATCGGCAGCAAAGAGGGGCTCGCGCATCTGCAAATGGCCTACCTCGATCCCGGCGACGTCGAGCTCGTCCCCGATCCCTGCTTCCCGATGTATCTCACCTCGGCGATGTTTGCGGGCGCGCGGACCGTCCGCTTTCCGCTTCTGCCGGAGCGCGGCTTCCTGCCCGATTTCTCGACGATTCCCTCGGAGGACGCGAAGAGGGCGAAGGTAATTCTGACCAATTACCCCAACAACCCTACGGGCGCGTCCGCCTCGCCCGCCTTCTACCGCGAGCTCGTCGCCTTCGCGCGCGAATACGACCTGCTTATAGTTCAGGACGCCGCGTACGCCGAAATGTACTTTTCGGACGAAAAGCCCGCGAGCGTGTTTGAAGCCGAAGGCGCGCGCGAGCGCGCGATAGAAATTCATTCCTTCAGCAAAACGTTCAGCGCCGCCGGCTGGAGGCTCGGCTTCGCGGTTGGAAACGCGGAGCTCATAAGGCCGCTCGCCCGCGTGAAAGACCAAATAGACAGCGGAGCGTTCGACGCGGTTCAGCTCGGCGCCGTCCGCGCTTTGCAAAACGCCGAGGACGAGCTTGCGCGCATCCGCGAGGAATACGGCCGCAGGCGCGCCGCCGCCGCAAAGGCTCTGACCGAGGCCGGAATAGACTTCTTCGACGGCCATGCCGCGCTTTACCTTTGGGCTAAAACGCCGTCCGGCTCCGGCTCCATGGAATTCTGCCGCAGGCTGCTGGCCGAAGAAGCCGTCGTCGTAACGCCGGGCGCGGGCTTCGGCGCGGGCGGCGAAGGGTATTACCGCATAGCTCTGTGCAGCGACGAGCGGCGCGTCGAGGAAGGGATTGCGAGGCTCGCGCGCTTCGTAAAAAGGCTCGGCGCATAGAGGCCGGCGAATTGACCGCATCCGTCTTCCGCATTAATTTCAAAGCGGCGCTCGTCGGGGCGCTGGCCGCGGCGCATCTCGCCTTTTGCGCAGGCGCGGGCGCGGGCGAGCTATCGCTCAATCCGTCTTTTGCGGCGGGCGGAATTTCCACGCGGGGCGCGAGCGCGGCGTTTATCGGTTTCGAGGCGGGCGCCGTTTACGAATTCGACGACGGCTTCGGCGCGGGGATTTACGGCGGCTCTATGCAGCGGCCCGTCGCGGGGCGCACGACGAGCTACGGTCAGGCCGGCGGTCTGTTCGATTACCGGTTTATTCCTCAGCTTGCCGCTTACGTTAAATGCGGCTGCGCGTGGATGTTCGTCCGCGTCCCCGATTATTACAGGACGACTATTTACGGAGCGGCCTTCGGCCTCGGCGCCGACTACAGACTTTTTGTTTATGAAAATTCAATCGCTTTAACGGCGGGCGCGGACGTTTCGCTTTACGTCTTCGACGGCGAATTTTACGCGGGATATTACGGAAAGATAGGCGCGGCTTTCGTTTTTTAACGAGCTAGTCGAGCTTGTTTGCGCGGAGCTTGCGCCGCATGAGGCGTATGTTGTTGAGCAGCCGCTCGGCCTCCATGTGCGACGGCTCAAGCTGAAGGGTAATCATCAGCTCCTTTTCGCACTTGTCGTAAAGTTTTTCCTCCATGCAGAACATCGCGAGCAAATAATGGGCGCTGGCGCAGGCGGCGTCTTTGTAAATGGCCTCGCCCATGAGGTTTACGACTTTCTTTTTCATCTCTTGCGGGTCTTTGGCGGGCGCGTTGTATAAAGCCCAAGCCCTGAACGCCGAGTATTCCGCGACGACGGGGTCGAGGATGGCGGCCTTGGAGAACTCTCCTTCGGCCTTTTCAAAAAAGCGCTGATCGAGCAGTATCAAGCCGTTCCTGAAGTGCTCCGCCGCCAATTCGCGGGTTTTCTGTGCTTGTTTGTCCTGCGGTTTGGACGAAAAGTCGTTGGGCCTTACGTGCTTTTGGTAATACGTTTGATAGGCCGCCATGAGCTTGCGGTAGGCGTGCTCGTACAAGTCGATGGAGAGCGACGCCAGCTTTTGCAGCTGTACTATCCGGTCGGCGACCGCCTTTTCCAGCCTGTAGCGCGTAATAGGCGGAACGAGCCCCAGCGCTATGCCGGGGTCTTTGCTTTCTATAATCGGCCTGAATTCCTCGCTTCCTTTCGGGTAAACCAGCACCGAAGGCCGCTTTTCGTTGGACTGAAGGTTTACGACCGTTTGGCCCGCCACGGTTCTGGTTACGGGCTTGTTCAGCGCGGGAAAGCGCGGCGGCGCGTTAGAGGCCTCGGTTGACTGCCGCGTTTTTTCGGAAGAGGCGGAAGTCGGCGTTCTGGACTGGCGCGGAGAACTTTGCTCTCTCGACGAACGGACTTCGGGCGCGTCGAAGGCGTTTCTCGCGGCGGCGGGGCGGTCTGATTTAAGCTCTTCCGCGCCGGGCGCGGGCTGCGCCGGTTTAGGCTCCGCGTTTTGCGCAATGGTTTGGCGCAAAGACGCGGGAGCGTCTTTTGAATATTTGTATTCTCCGGTCGGAGATTCGTACGTGCGGGAAAAGCTCGACTTTTCGCGGATGGAGCGCCCCTCGCCCGGCATTGAGGCGCCTCTCGCCATTCCGGCGAGTTTCTGCTTCGCCGGGTCTTCTATGAAATAAACCGCTCCGACGAGGTTGAGGAAATATATGTAACGCCTTGCGTAGGCCGCGGCGGGGCCGCATTGCTTGGCTATCGTTTCAAGCGTCGATTGATCGTCGATAAGAGCGAAAATCATTTCCTCGTCTTTTGTGGTTATTATTTCTTCCCGCGCCGGGTCTCTGAAGATGTTGCCGACTACCGGACAGCCGGCTTTGCCGGACAATCTCCGCTCGACGATTTCCTCATAGGCCGGCGTTTCAAGAAGAAATTTGCGCAGCAGCGAAGGCGCCGTTGCGAACTCGCCGTAATCTTCGCCGTATTCAAATTCCTTGGCGAAAAAGCGGTACTCCCCTTTTTGCGCGCCCATGAGCGCGATCATTTTTTTTACGCCGAGCGCGGCTTTAATGGGCGTAAGCGCGTTTTCGTCCAGCGCGTCCATTTTTTTTAGAACTGTTTCCAAGTCAGAGCCTTCCTCGTCCGCTATTTCGTAAAGCTCTTCGACGAGCTCTTGAGGCATAATTTTGTTTTCGATTAAATAATCTTTTAACTCGGAGCCGGACATATTGTCGAAGTTGACGAAGACGAAATTTCCTTTTCGGAAGCCGACGGAAGCCGTTACGCCGTCGCAGAACGCGCTTAGTATTCCGGTCTTTTCGCGCTGGTAAATTCCGGCCACGGCCTCGTAAAGCGCGGACGACGGAAGAATTCCGTTCGCCGCGTCCTCAAAGGTCGGCTCAAGCAGGTTTGTTCCGGTCAGGTCTGGAATTTGCGCGCCCAAAGGCGGCAGCACGGCGCTCAGAAGCGTTTGAGGAGTAACCGGACGGTTGAGAACGACCGCTATTCTGCGGTACTGAGCTTTTAAGGCTTCGGCGTGTTTCGCAAGCTGAGGCCGCGGCGCTATAAGGTATATAGGCGGCGACGAAACGGACGAAATCTGCCTTAATATTTCTTCCGCCGCCAGCACGCCGATATTCATGTTAATAATAATAATGTCGAACGTGCGCTGGCGCAACAGCGTAGCCGCTTTCGCGTAGTCTTCCACCCGCTCGGCGAGAACTCCGAACGGAGAAAGTATTTTATTCATCGCCGAAAAAATCTTCTCCCTGTTATCGACGCAGCAGATATAACGCGCCATAAAGTTCTAACCTCCGATTAACAATTATAAGAAGTATTGATTGAAAAGGCAATTTCTTATTATATATATAGAAAGCCGCACGATAATAAAGACGGCGGCGCGCGCGTCCGGCGGAGAAATAGCGTATTTACGGCTTGCAAATATTTAAGGCCGGTGAAATAATATTTTATTTATTAAAGAGCTCGATTTAGATTCTTTCATAACCTAATAAACCGATTGAGGAGACGCATGAACCGCATCATCTTGGCGTTATTTGTTGTTATATCAACGTGTTTCGTTCTTTCGTGCTCAAGCGGAAGCTCACAAAACAACTCGGATTACGACGCCGACGACGCCGGCGGCGAGACCGAGACGGCGGAAACCGAAACGGACGCCGCGCCGCTCTGCAAACCGCTCGAAGGGCGCCCGGCCTCAATGACCAAGGACGAAACGTTCGACGTCGGGCCGTATATTTCGTACACAAACTCGACAAGCTCGGTCGTAATGTGGCGGACGCTGGCCGAAGCCGACGGCAAATTGGTTTGGGGCAAAGGGGACGCGCTCGACCGCGAAACTCCGCAGACCGGCGGGGAGGGGCTTATTCACGCGGTAAAACTTACAGGGCTTGAGCCGGGGACGCGCTACTCGTATAAAGCGGTAAGCGGAGCGGCCGAATCGGCGGTTCACAGCTTTTATTCCGCTCCGGCGGACGAGGCGTCCATACGCTTTGCGGCCGTCGGCGACAGTCAGGGACATCCGGAAATTTTAGCCCCGATTATCGCTCAGATGGCGGCGTTCGAGCCGTACTTCGTCCTTCACGTAGGCGACGCGGTGCAAGACCCGAAGGCGGAAAACGCCTTTAAAACCGAGTTTCACGACGCGGTTCGTCCGCTCGCCCATCAAGTTCCATTTTTTCTCGTCATCGGCAACCACGAGAAAGAGAACGCCGGTTACTACGATTACGTCGATTACCCCAAGGTAAACGGCAAAGATATGTACGAGAGCACTTACAGCGTCCGCTTCGGCAACGTGTTCATGCTCGTTTACAATACAAACCAAATATTCGCCTCGTTCGACGACGCGGAATCGACGCTGTCCGCGTTTATTAAGGAGCGGCTTGCGAGCGAGGAGGCGCAGACCGCGACGTGGCGCATCGCCGCGGCTCACGAGCCCGGATATTCGGAAGGCTGGGGCGGATGCTACAACGAGGACGGCTCGCGTCATTACGACGGCCTTGCGACTGTGCGCGAGTGGATGTATCCGCTGTTGAACCGGCACAAATTTCATTTATATTTAAGCGGACACGCCCACGGCTATCAGCGCGGGCAGGTTGACGGAGGAGTAATTCAGGTCGTTACGGGCGGCGGCGGCGGCGGGCTGGACGAGTGGTGCGGCTGGGACTGGCCTGCGGTAAGCGTGGCTAAGGCGGCTCATCATCACGTTCAAATCGAGGCCGGCTGCGAAACGCTTAAGTTGAACGCGGTGGATAAAGACGGCAATGTTATTGATTTCATAACGCTGACCGCCAAGGAATACGGTAAAATCGTCGAGGCCGGGGAAGATTATCATCCCCCCGCCGACGGAGACGAGGAAACGGCGGAAGAATAGCCGTAAAAATTTCGCGGGTTAAAAGCCGTTGTCTTCTAGCTGCCGCTCTATGTAGGCGCGGACGCGATGCGCCGGTTTGTAAATTCCGTAATGTCCCTCGCAAAGCACGTCCGCTTCCAACGCTAAAAGCCGCTCCATGCTTTTAGCCCACGCGTTTATGTCGCTGCCGAAGTCCGCGTGAAAGGGGCCGTGCAAGTCTTGTCCGAATAGAATTTTTTGGCCGTTTTGCCGAAGCAGCAAAGCGATAGACCCCGGCGTATGCCCCGGTATGTGAACGACTTCCAGCTCGCCGTCCTCGAATTCAAGCCGGACGCCGCCGGTCAATAATAAATCTACCTTTAATTTGGGGAGTTTTACGCCGTACCAGCTTGAGGCCGTTCTTACGGGGTCGCCGGTTTCAATAGCTTCCGCGTCCAACGCGTGCGCCGCGATTTTACAGCCGCTCGCCCTTTGCGCCGCCGCCGCGCCGCCTATGTGATCGACGTGGCAGTGCGTCAGTATTAATGCGTCAAGGTCGCCAGCCGAGTAGCCCGCCGAAGCTATGTTTTCTTCAATCAGCTTGAATTCGCCGCAGCCGGAGTCGATTAAAACGAGCCTGCCGAGGTCGATTAAATAAACTTGGCAGTCGTCGGGGGCGCTTAAGTTAAGCCCGCCGACCATGAAAACCGATTCGCTTATTTTTTTATACATCAACGCTATTGTAATAAATTTATTCGATTTTTACAATACCGCAAAATCGCGGCTGAATTTAAAGTCGACGGTTCGCCCCGCAGGCGCCGAGATTGGTTTAAAACGCGGTTTTGGCTTGACGCGCCGCTCTTCTACAGATATTATACTTTAAAGCCTGCCCGGCGCGTTATGGGTTCAAGTGTTTTTGCCCTACACTTGTCGAGCCTTGGATCTGGTTAGGCCGTGGTGAGCAAGCCCATTAATTTGGGAAGCCTAAAGCGGCGCATTGGGTCCTACCTGTGTGGTATGGGGCTTAATCAAAGTCCCCAGACGGCCAGGGCGGGTTTTTTTATTTGTTGCGGCATTTACTTATATTAACAAACGGAGAAAAAGATGGACTACAAAATCGCAAACCCTAAGCTGGCCGAGCAAGGAATTTTAAAACTCGAATGGGCCGAGGCCAGAATGCCGGTTCTGACGGCTCTTCGCAATAAATACTCGGAAACAAAGCCGCTTAAGGGCATGCGCATATCGGGCAGCCTGCACGTAACCAAAGAGACCGCGATACTGGTCAAGACGCTCGTCGCCGCCGGAGCCGAAGTCTGCTGGTCGGGCTGCAATCCGCTTTCCACCTCCGACGACGTGGCCGCGGCGATGGTCGCGCTCGGCATACCGGTTTACGCGTGGTACGGCATGTCCCGCGAGGACTACTACTGGGCGCTGGATAAAGTCGTCGAGTTTAAGCCGACTCTAATTTTAGACGACGGCGCCGACCTTATTTTTACGGTTCAGAGCAAACACAAAGAGTTCGCGTCCACGCTGCTGGGCGCCACCGAAGAGACGACCACGGGCGTTCACAGACTCCGCGCCATGGCGAAGGCGGGCAAACTTATGTTCCCGGTCGTGGCGGTCAACGACGCGGTTACGAAGTGGGATTTCGACAACGTTTACGGCACCGGTCAGTCGTCCATCGACGGCATTCTGCGCGCCACGAGCGTTCTTCTGGCCGGCAAAGTGTTCGTAGTCGCCGGTTACGGCCACTGCGGGCGCGGCGTGGCTATGCGCGCCAAGGGAATGGGCTGCCGCGTAATAGCGACGGAAGTCGATCCGATTCCCGCGCTCAAGGCTACGCTGGAAGGCATCGAAGTAATGCCGATGGACGAAGCGGCCAAAATCGGCGACGTCTTTATCACCGCCACCGGCATGAAGGACGTCATCCGCAAACGGCACTTCGAGACGATGAAGGACGGCGCGATAGTCTGCAACACCGGCCATTACGACGTTGAAATCAACATCGAAGAGCTGGAGTCTATCGCCGCGGGCAAGCGCGAAATCCGTCCGAACAACGAAGAATACAAGATGCCGGACGGCAGGCGCATTTACCTGCTGGCCAAAGGGCGTTTGGTCAATCTGGCCGCCGCGGAAGGACATCCGTCCGAGGTCATGGACATGAGCTTCGCCAACCAGTTCCTTTCCATGGTTTACCTTGCGCAGAATCAAGGAAAGCTGGAGAAAAAAGTTTACGACATTTCCACCGAACAGGATCAAGACGTCGCTATGCTCAAGCTGACCACGCAGGGGCGCAGCATCGACAAGCTGACCGAAGAGCAGATTAAATACGCCGACGATTTCTCCGCCGGCACTTAGTCGGCCTTTTTAACGGCAAGCGGCATTATGAAAACTTTTACGCATCAGGCGTCGGCCTTCGCTCTGCTGTGCGCTCTCGCGGCGCTGGCGGCGGGGTGCGGCCTAGCCCGCGAAATCAAACACGAAGACTACCAGAAGGCGAGCGCTCTCAATTTCTCAAAAGGAATGCAGGAGTTTGAAGACAGATCGCTGGAAGACGCGCGTTTTTACTTCAACATAGTCGTAACAAAATACACGATGAGCAAGTACGCCGCGCTGGCGGAGCTGCGCATGGCGGACATCGCCTTCCTCAACGACTCGTTCATTGAGGCGTCCGACGCCTACCTTCGCTACAACAAGGAGCACCCGTCGCATCCGTGCGCGCCGTATTCCGTTTATATGGCGGCCATGAGCTCGCTCATGCAGGCGCCGGAAAATTGGTGGTTCATGCCTCCCGCCGAGGAGCGCGACCAGCGGCTTATAGAAGAGGCTTACGACGGGTTCCGCAAATTCCTAATAATAATGAAGGCGCTTGACGACCCTTCCGGCAAGGCCGAAGAAGACGCGGACGAATCGGACGCGATTAACTTCGACGACAAAGGCTTCTGCCAAAACGAAGACCAGAAGCTGTACGAGGAGCTGGTTAAGAGCGCGCGCGTAAAGCTCAAGTGGTGCGGCAAAAGGCTGCTGGAACGCGAGATGTACGTCGCCAAGTTTTATTACCGCGACGACAAGCCGCAAGGGACGATTGCGCGCATCAAAGGAATTATGAAAGACAAGCGGTTCATCGAGCGCGGTCTGGACAAATCTCCCGACATTCTCAAGCTGATGATAAAGGCTTACATCGCGCAGGACAACCTGAAAGACGCCTGCCCCTATCTGGGCGAACTCGTAAAGGCGAGCCCCTCGGAAGGGAAATCGACGCGCGACGGCTTCCCCCGGCTTTCCGCAATCTGCGACGAGCTTGAAAAGAAGGCGAAGGAAGAAGCGAAGGATAAACCGAAGGAAGAGGTTAAGCCCGGCGCGAAAGACGACCTAAAGCCCGACAAAGATAAACTGCAGGAAGAAAAGAACGAGCAGGAAGCGCTCGACAAAAAAATGCAGTTTTCGCCGTTTAAAAAGTAAATTCAATGACGGACATCAAACCGGTAGAAAGTATTGTATTGACGGCGGCGCAAACCGCCGTCAATTATTTTAAATCGGCCTCGTTCAAGGCTTGGCGTAAGGACGACGGCAGCATAGTTACGCAGGCCGACGTCGAAACCCAGCGCGTTATCGTCGATGCGCTGCGCAAGGAATACGACGGATGCGTCATAGTCGGCGAAGAGGAAGAGCATTCGAGGCGCGCGGGAGTAGATTTGACGAAAATACCGCTGGCCTTCGCGCTCGACCCGATAGACGGAACCGCGAGCTACGCGCGCGGCGTTCCTACTTGGTGCGTATGCGCCGCGGCGATTGAATACGGCAAGGCGACGGGCGGAGCGGTTTACGCGCCGATGCTCGACGAGATGTACTTCGCGCAGTGCGATTCGAGCGTTCCCACGCTTAACGGCAAACCGCTTGCGCCAGCCGCGGAGTTCAAAGCGGTTACGTCCAAAACTTACGCCGCCTGCGACGGCAAGTTTTTACAAATCTACGAAAGCTCCTTCCCCGGAAAGATAAGGTCGCTGGGCAGCGGCGCGATACACCTTTGTCTGCTCGCCAAGGGGGCGGTGGAGTTTTCGCAGCTGAACCGCTTTCACATATGGGACGTTGCCGCGTGCGACCCCATTTTAAGGCGGCTCGGATACGAAATTTTCTACGAGTCGGGCAGGCCGTTCGACCTTGAAAGCATGCTTGAGACGTGGGATTCGGACGAGCCTATCTTCGCCGGGCAGCCGGGCGGATTTTCGGAAATTAAAAAGTTTTTTAAACCCAGAAAGAAATAAAACGAGAGGAACCGATGGCTTCGCCCATCCCCGACAATTTGAAAAAAGTTTACATGATAGGCGTCTGCGGAAGCGGCATGGCCGCGGCGGCGCTGATGCTCAAAGAGGCCGGATACGAAGTCTCCGGCTCGGACGACCGCGCGTACCCGCCGATGAGCGTTTTGCTGGCCGAATCCGGCGTAAAAATTTATTCCGGCTACTCCGCCGCCAACCTCGAAGAAAGCAAGCCCGACCTAGTTATAGTCGGCAACGCGATCAGGCTTGCGAACCCTGAGTTCGCCGCGCTGGCTCGGACGACGACTCCGTTCGTCTCGATGGCGGACGCGCTTTACAGGCTGTTTATGAGCGGCAGGCGGAGGCTTGCGGTCTGCGGCACGCACGGCAAGACGACTACGGCCTCGATGGCGGCGCACATGCTTGAGGCATGCGGAGTTTCTCCCGGCTTCTTCATCGGCGGAATACCGCTTAATTTCAACCTCAACGGCGCGCTGGGCAAAAGCGGCTCGCCTTTCGTAATCGAAGGGGACGAATACGACACGGCGCTGTTCGACAAGCGGCCTAAAATGCTCGTTTACAGGCCGAACGCGGCGGTCGTAACCTCGATGGAGTTCGACCACGCCGACATTTATCCCTCGTTTGCGGCTTATAAAATTCAATTCGAGCAGCTCGCCCGATCGCTTGGCAAAGAAGGCTCGCTAATCCTTTGCGCCGACAGGACGGAGCTCTTTCCGCTTGCCGAATTGTGCGCCGGAGAAGTTTTGTTTTACGGCGTAAAAGAGCGCGCCGCGGACGGCGCAAGCCCTGCGCTCGCAGCGTTCGACGTTCGAGAGGACGGCTGCATGACGCGGTTTAAGGCGGTCGAGGCGGACGGAACCGAGCGCGAAGCCGCGATGCCTCTTTTCGGGCTGCACAACGTAGAGAACGCGCTTGCCGCCGCGTTGACGGCGTCCAAGGCGGGCGTAAAAATAGGCGACGCGCTCGCCGCCCTCGAAACTTTCAAAGGGGTCAAACGGCGTCAGGAAATCGTCGCGTCCGTTGCGGGCGTCGATGTAATCGACGACTTCGCGCATCACCCCACGGCTGCGGAAGAGACGATACTTTCGGTAAGGCGCCGCTTTCCGGGCAGGCGCATAATCGCCGCCTTCGATCCGCGCTCGAACACCAGCAGACGGAAAATTTACGAGGACAAATTCGCGGAGGCGCTTTGTTTGGCCGACGCCGTATTTATATCTTCTCCCGAAGATATGTGGAAAATACCCGAAGGCGACAGAATGGACGCGCAAAGGCTGGCCGATAAAATCAACGGCGCTGGCGGGAAGTCAGCCGCATGCGCGGACGCGGACGAAATCGCCGCGGAAATTTCGGCGCTTTGCAAGCCCGGCGACGTCGTTTTAGGAATGTCCAACGGCGGCTTCGGCGGATTTTACGCCAAAATTAAAAGCGCGCTGGAAAAGAAGGCGGAAACTTGGTAAACAAGGCTTCAATCGGAAGAACGGCGGCGTTTATGGCGGTCGCGGGGACCGCGCTGGCTTCGCTCGTTCTTCTTTCGTGCGGCGAGGCGGATCGTCAAAACGACGTTAAAATAAAAAGCGTCCTCGCGCCTTCCGGCAAAACAAGGCCACCCGTTGCGATACGCTTCGTTCTAGTCTCGGAGAACGGCGCCTCGACCGACGTTGAAATCGAATATAAAAAAGGAAACGACGATTACAAACCGTGCTCTCCCGCTCCGTTCGGCTACGGAACTCAAGGACTTGCCTCTAGTCCGGAAGGCGTGCAGCATTCGTTTTATTGGAACGCCGCGGCAGATTTGCCGGCGGCAGAGACGGAAGCGGCTCTGCGGGTTAAAACTTCTTCGGGCGGCTTCGCCGCAACGCAATCGTTTACGGTCGATTCGGGCAACGAACCGCCCAAAATAGAGTTTGTTCAGGCTCCGCCGTCCGTTTTATCGGGTTCTGATAAAATACGCGCGGCGGTTTACGACTCGGACGACGCTCAGATTGAGATTAAAGCCTTTTACGCGCTTAAAGGCGGGGCGGAAACCGAGATTGATTTCAAAGACGAAAATTCGGCGCGCCGCAAATCTCTAGTCGTAACGCCGGACGCGGAGTTCGCTTTCTCGCTTGCGGTCGAAGACCTCGCGGCGGCGGGGATTTCGAGCGAGGCGACGTTTGCGGTCAAAGCCTTCGACGCGCTTGGTTTCGGCTCGCAGGTTTCGTTCAAGGCGTCCGCGAATAAAAGCGTTCCGCTTTCGCTGACGTGCTTCAACCCGTCCGGGATAGTCCGGGGGCTCGTAAATATTTCATGCCTTTTTTACGGCGACGAAGACCGCGGGTTCGAGCTTTCGCCTTATTTCCGCGACCCTTACGCAAAGGGCTCCGACTGGCGGATCGCGCATACTTTTTCAAACAAAGTTTATTACCCCAAACCGACCGGCCGGGCGGTTGAAATATTATGGAACAGCGCATACGACCTTCCCGATTTTCTCGCAAAAACGCTGCCGATAAACGTCCGAGCGGTAGGAACGGACGCGCGCTCGTTTGCGAGCGTTTATATTAATAACGCGCCGGAAATCGCTTTTGCCGGCTTCAGCGAGATTTTTCTCGGCGACGACGGCGTCCCGCCCTTTATAGAAATTTACGGAATTCCCGACGCGGTGATAGGCGGCTACGCCATTTTGGAAGTAAGGCGCGACGGCCAGTACGACAGAACGAAGGCGAGAGGCTTCATTCAGCTGCCGCCCGGCGTAAGAATCCCTGCAAACGGATTTTTTACGATAACCGAAAAAAGCGCGTATTTCTCGAATTTCGCGTCTAAAAGTTTATCGACTTTCTTTAAGTCCGGCTTCCCCGCGAATATTCTTTTAATCAGGCCGCTTGACCGCGCCGATTTCTTCGTCGTAGGAATGACGACCGTTTTCGATTCCATCGGCATAGGCGAGTTCAACGATTCGGACTATTCCGCGGCGCAGTGCAAATTTTCGATGAAAAGAGCCCAGAGCGAAGGGAAGGAGCTTGCTTCCTGCCCGCTTGCCAGCGCGGCGCCGGAGCCTCCGACCGGAAAAAGCCTCTGCCGACCGGCTTCAAATCTTAACGTCGGCGAAAACTCGCTTGACTTTGAAGTTTGCGACGCGCCCACGATTGGAACCGGCAAGGTTTTCTCGAACGCGGAATAAGCGGGAGGCGGAACTCAAACCGTTTATTGCGAAGGCGGAAAGGGGCGCGGCCTTTGGGAAAATATATTTGTAAAATTTAAAATTGAATTTGTATAGAAGACCGATTAAATGCTAAAATGAAAATTACGAATTTATTTTGGCAATGCGCAGGAGTTGAAGAATGAAGAAAAAGTTTATGATTGCGGCGATTGCCGCCGCGGCGGCGTTCCTGACGACGGCGCCGGCCCAGGCCGCCGACAAGAAGGACGGCCATATCGACGGCAGGACGCACTTTTATCTCGGAGTAGGAACGGGTTATTTGGCCGGTTCGGTTGACGGCGAAGTCTCGGACGATTCCAAGCTCAACGGCAGACATCCGACCTTCCTTGATATGTCGTTCGATTACGGCCTGACAAGCTATCTCGGCTTGGGCGCGCGTCTGGCCGGAACCGTCGAATCGGGGTTGACCGCGTTTATAACTCCTCGGCTTTCCTTGTTTTACGAGGCGAGCGACTTTGTCTTCGCCTTCAGAATCGGCCCCTCGTTCGTTCCCGATCCGTTCGAGTACGGCATGGAAACGGATTTGAGCGCGGCTTATTTTTTTATAAAAAATTTCGGGCTTGAACTTTCCTTCTCGCCCGTTTTCCTCTTCGGAGGCAAAGACCTTTCCGGCAGCGGATACATTATTCCGGTGCAGGTATCTTTCGGCCTTAAAGGCAGTATCTAATAATTACGGCGCGGAGGAATAAAATGTTTGGATTTAATTTTAACGCCGTCAAATTTTACGCGGTCGTATGCGCGGCGTCTATCGCCTTACTCGCGGCGCCGGAGGCGCGCGCCGAGGACGAACTGAAGGTCGCGGTGGTCGTTGAAAAGCAGGGCGCGGGAATTAAGGAAGCCAACCGCGCCGCGATTGAAACTATTCTAATCGACCATTTCAAGGGGAAGGAAGGGTTCGTTCTTATCGGCAAAAACGACGTTAAGCGTTTGATGAAAAAAGAAAACATTACGTTCTTTCAAAATCCGGAGAAGGAATTCGTAATAACCGCCGGTAAAAAGCTGGGCTCCGACCTGCTCGCGGCGGTAACGCTTAACGAAAAGAAAGAAGGAATAGAGGTCGATTTATGGTTCGCGGACTCTAAGCACGAAGTTCTTATACGGCGGTTCTCCTCGGTTTGCGAGGGGTGCAGCGCGAAGACTCTGACTCAGGGCTTTACGCAGTTCTCCGACGAGCTTTTCAAGCCGCCTTACAGGCTGCATTTAACGACGGACCCGGCGGGAGCCGAAGTGTTCGAGAAGGATAAGAGCCTTGGAAAGACGCCTGCGGCCATAAAAATGGATCCGGGCGCTCATACCATTAAAATAGTTTTGGAAAACTACGAAACAATCGAGGCGGAGTTTGAAATGCCGGGCGACAGGCCGGTTGACGTAGAGATACAACTCACCAAGAAGACGACTCCGACGGTTGCGCAAAAGACGGACGCCGGAACGACTGGCGGAGCGATTGTTCCCCCCGCGACGGGCGACAAGCAGACCCAGCAGACAGGAAACGTCCAAACCGACGCGGGCGCGACCGGCGGCGGAACTAACGCCGGAACGGGAACCGGAACCGCAGTCTCTACCGGCGGCGGGGCGCAGAACGAGGAAATTAAGCTGATAAAACCCGGCGACTTGAAGCCTATCGTTAAAAAAGACGCGCAGGCCGGCGAGGAAATAAAGCTCGTCAAGCCGGGCGACCTCAAGCCGATTAAAAAGGTCGTCATTCCGAAAAAAGGCGGCAAAACTCAGACCGCTAAAAAACAAGAGGTCAAAACGGAAGAAGTTCCCACGACGACCGCCAAGTCGGCCGTGAAGGAAGGCGCTCTCGGTCAGTGGGGGCAACGGCTGCTGTGGACCGGAGCTTTCTTTGCCGCGGGCGGCCTTATGCTTACCGTTGGCGGGCTGCACTACCAAGACTTATCGGACGGCTACAAAAAAGATTTTCCAAGCAAAAGCTCGGATTTAAAAACCAGCGCCGACCGGTACAAGATGTTCGGACAAGTCGCTTTCGGCGTAGGCGGAGCCTGCATTGTAGGCGGCCTTGCTATGATGATTATAGAATATCTGCCGGCGTCAGAGCAAAAGGTTGCCGTAACGCCTCTCATCGCTCCCAACGGCGCGGGCGTCGGCGTGAACGTCGATTTTTAAGCCGGGCACGGCTATTCGGAGGTAATGAATGAGAACTCCATTTTTCGCGTTAATCCTCGCCGCCGCCGCCATTGCCGCAGCTGGGTGTCAAGGAAAGAACATACTGGGCGAAATCGTATCGGGCGAAGGCGTATGCGAGGACGCGGTTAAGTTTATCGGAGCTTGCTGCCAGCCGCAGTTCGACGGCACCGGCGCCAAGCATTACGACTCGTGCGACAAATTGAATAAAAATTTGTCGGACGACAAGCAGAAGTCGTTTTACGCGTATATGGTCGATAAATGCCGCGCCGATGGGCTGAATTTAACGGATACCGCCGGCTATAAATTCCCGGCAAGGGACGCCTCGTCTTTGACTTGCGACGCCCTTTTATCGAACGTGAAAATACCCGACAAGCCGGGAACCGACGGCGACGACGAGGAAGAGGACGAACTGGACGAACTGGAGCTTTCGCAGGACGAGGAGGACGAAGCCGCGGATGCGGAAGAAGCCGAGCCGGAGTTCGCCGACGAGCTTGAGGAAAAAGAAGATGCCGAGCCTATCGAATACGACGAAATCGACCTGCCAGAATTCGAGGAAATCGAGCTGGTCTGCGAGCCGCTCAGCGTAAAGTGCGAAGGCTCGTTCATGCGCCAGTGCAAAAGCGACGGAAGCGGCTATAAAGACGCGATAGAATGCAAAGACAAAAACGAATGCACGAAGGATTCGTGCGACCCGCTGAAAGGATGCGTCTTCGACGCGGAAGCTATGAACGGCGAGATATGCTCGGACGTTGACGTATGTTTCATTGAAGCCAAATGCGACGCCGGCGCGTGCAAAAAAACTACGCAGCGCGACTGCTCTCTCGAAATACCGTCTTACATCGACAAGCAATGCCTGACCGAAAACGATATTAAGTGCGACGTCTCAAAAGGCGGATGCGTATTTAACTTCGGCGCAAACGAAGGAAAAGCGTGCGACAGCGGCAATAAGTGCGTTCCCGAAGCAAAATGCTACATAGGCAAGTGCGCGGGCGAAATAAAGAGCTGCGCCTCGATTGACGGCCCGTGCCAGACAGGCTACTGCGACGAGAGCGACGGCCTTTGCAAGCCTTCCTACAGACAGATTGGAGACGCCTGCCAAAGCGGCGATAAATGCTTTGAAGCTAAAACGTGCGACGCAAATCATCAATGCGTCGGAACGCCGGTAAACTGCGACGACGGCAACGACTGCACGAACGACTCGTGCGATCCGGCCGAGGGATGCAAGCATCAAAAGAAGCAGGTCGGCGTCTCGTGCAGACCGACGAATAAATGCGTGATTGAGGCGACGGCGCAATGCAACATGGACGGCAATTGCGTCGGCCCGCAGAAGACCGCGACCGAAGCCGACTTGAAGGCCGCCTATCCCAAGGCGCAATGGAGCTGCGTTTCCGAGGTAAAATGCGACTCGGAAGACGGAGATTTCATTTTCGTTTTCGGCGGCTCCAACACTTGCAGCGACGGCAATAAGTGCACGATTGCGGATTTTTGCGACGCCCGTAGCGGCGAGTGCGTAAGCGGCTCGGCGCTCGACTGCAAACACTTCGATCATCCGCCGTGCGCTTACGGCAAATGCGACCCGGAGGTGGGCGAGTGCCAGCTGGACGCCGCCGCCTTTGGAACTCCGTGCCAGTACGGCAATCCGTGCACCTTAAACGATTATTGCGCAAACGGCTACTGCCTGCCGGGATTCGATCAGAAGGATTGCGACGACCAAGACATGTGCACGATAGATTACTGCGACGAAAGCGTCGCGCAGGGAGAAGACCCTTGCAAGCACAGCAAAAAGAATTGCAGCGACAACAACGACTGCACCTCCGACGCCTGCGACCCGCTTACGGGGGCGTGTTCCAACGAGGCTATCGTTGGCAAGCCGTGCGACGCCGGGCTGGTTTGCGACGGCGTAAGGCAATGCGTCGCGTCGGGCTTTTGCGAGTTCGTCGCCGACCCGATAGACTGCAGTTATTTAGATGAAAAGTGCAGAATGGGAGTATGCCAAAACACGGAACCGCACTGCGTTTTAGCCGACAAATTTAACAGCACTCCCTGCGAGGACGACAACCCCGACACTGTGTCGGATAAATGTCTAAGCGGCGTCTGCACGCCCGGAACGGCGCTGCCCGCGAATATAATCGACAACTTCCTCAATACATTCGACCACGTCGTTTATTGCCCGGCTCCCAATAAAATAGAGGGAACCGTAACCGTTACGATTACTATTACCCACCAGAGCCCCGCCGACCTCAAGGTTTCGATTACCCTGCCGGACGGAATGAAGAAGACGATACTTAATCAGGTTTCCAACCCGACGACTACGACGACGGTATTTACTATTTCCGACGCCGCCGGAAGAAAGGCCGGAGGGGTATGGCGGCTGGAGATAAACGACGTCTCCATGATGTACGCCGGAACGCTGGATAAATATACGCTGGACGTAAAATGTCAGGGCGTAGATTACGAAAGCGGGACGGAAGGCGGCTTAGACGGCGACGAAGAGTCGGAGGCGGAATCGGCGCAGTAATTAAAAAAATGCAGGAAAATCCCTCTTCGGAAACGAACGAGGGATTTTTTTTGCCCGGCGAAGCGGGAGTATAGCGTTTCTCGAAAGTCTTTTCCGCTGGATGCGGCATTCGTCCTTACGATTGGCGCGCTCGTAAATTTTGACTTTTACGCAGGGTTCGGTAATTCTAAGATTGAAATTTTCAACGGAGCGCTCATATGCGGAATATTTTCGCTTTATGCTTTTTAATTTTCGCCGCAGCGGCGGTCTGCGCCGGTTGTTCCGACGCCGGTTCGGCGTGCGCAAAAGGGACCAAGGGGTGCGGCTGCTACCCCAACGACACCTGCAACAGGCCGTATATGTGCATGTACGGAACATGTCAAGACATGAACCATTACGACGGCCCCGACCTCGATAAGGACGTTTCGGAGATCGATAAGGAGCCGGAAGCCGACTTCGGCGAAGAGGCCGGGCTTGAAGCCGAAGAAATTTTCGAAATTGAAACCGAGCTGGATTTTGCGGAGGAAACCGCCGACGAATACGCGGACGAAACGCTGATTGATTATGAAAGCGATTTAATAGACGCCGAAATAGATATTAACGACTCGGACGGCGAAGAGGCCGCGGTTGAAGAAGAAACCGGCGAAACCGATCATCCGGCGGAAGACGAAGCGGATAAAATGGAATATATCGACGTTGCCGACGATGACGCCGAAGAGGCCGAGGAACCGCAGGAAGAAGAGGAGACCGCGGTCGAGAGCGACGAGGAGCCGGAGCCTGACGAGCTTGAGTCCGAAGACGAAGAGCCGGCAGAGTACGACGCCGAAATTCCCGAAACTCCGCAAAAAGGGGTTTACGAATATACGCTGCTTGAAATCGGCGGATTGAAAGAAGTCGAACGCGTAGAGTTCCACCCGTCGGGCGATTATTTCGCGGCGCTGGAAACCTACAACGTCGTTCATGTTTACGATTGGAACGCCGGCAAGGATTACAGGTTCGATTTGTCCGGTTCGGCGTCGGGAACGCTTTATCTTAACGATCTCGCCTTCGATCCGATGGGGCGTTGCGCTTTAATCGTAGGAAGCCGTTATTATAACAACGCATACGAAGGGCTTGTTTTCAAGCTCGACGACGCGGCCTTCAGGGCTTACGCGGGCGGAGATAATACGGCGAAAGTCATAACCAAAACCGCGATAGCCTCGAAGCCTTACGAGTTCAGAGCCGTTGAATACCCGCCGCTGGGCGGCCTGCCCGTCGTTATGGCCAAGGGCGGAACGACCAATAACCCGATTGTTTACCTTTACGAGTTTGATCCGGAAAACGAGGCGCTTGGCGACGTCTTCGCGGCGACGGCGACCGGAACGGGCTGCAACGACATGGCGTTTGCGGACAACGAATTCGGCAGGAAGGGAATTCTAATCGTCTGCGGCGAGAACGGCGCGGACGTTTGGTATTACACTTGGGTCGGAGGAGCGGGGGGAGTGGCGGAACAACCCCGGCAATAACAATTTGGGCAACATGAGCCGGGTTGACTCTCATTTGAACGGCGATTACGCGCTAATTATCGGCTGGTCGGGCAGAAGGGTTCACCGCTTTCAATCGGGTTTATTGAATTCCAACCCGCCCGGATTTTCTACGATGGGAATATGGGCGGTTAAGTTTCAGCAGCTAGGCCAGCGCGCTCTTATCGTGGGGCAGGCGGGCGGCAGCCCGCTGCGCGGAACGATAATAGAATACCGCCACGACAAGTATTCCTGCCCGTCGCCTTTCTCGAACTGCGACTTCGCCGACGTTTCAATCGCCAACTTCGGCGGCGCGCCCTACAACGCCGACAGCTCCACCAACTTGAACGACGCCGCGTTCAGGCCGTACTGCGACGGCGGTGTGATCGTCGGCGGCAAGTCGAACTACCAAGGGAGTTCGGGCAAAATAATCGAGTTCCGAATAATCGGCGGAACGAGCTGCCGCGCGTCTTCGGGAGGAAACTAAAAACGGCTTCGGCGTTGCTTTTTACGCGCCGCGGCTTATCGTTAAGCGCGTTTGTTATCGTTAATCGGAACGGAGGAAAAATGAGCTTGCAAACCTCTTGGGATTTGGTTAAGGGCGAAATACAAAGCGTTGCGCGTCCTTTCTTCGAGGCTCTGGCGGAAAAGGGAATCGAGCCGAAAGCGGCGTATCTTATAGGCGGAAGCGCGCGGGGAGAGTTTAACCCGAAGAGTCCGGAAGTAACTACGCTGCTGGTTTTCGACGAAATCGACGCGGAATTGATTGAGACGATAGCTCCGCTTGGAAAAAAGTTCGGCAAAAAAGGTTTGGTCGCCCCGCTTATGCTCGCGACCGAGCACATGGAGCGGGCGAAGGATTCTTTTCCGTTGGAATTCTTCGAGCTTACCTCAAGCTCGCGGTTGTTGTTCGGCGAAGATTATTTGGCGAAAATAAAAATCTCTCCGACGGAGCTGCGCGTCAAAACGGAACGCGAGCTTCGCCTGCGCCTTATTCAGTTGCAGCGCGCCTATTTGCGCAGCGCCGGCGACTCGTCGTGGATGGCCGAATGGTTCGCCGAATCCGTCGAGGGATATTTCCATCTCTTCCGCGCCGCGGCGTACATTTTTGGAGAAAACCCAAACTGCGGAAACACCGAGGCGGCGAGGCTGTGCGCCAAGGCGACCGGCGCGGCTCTGTCGTCGTTCGTCGAAGTTTGGAGCCTGCGAAAAGAAGGAAAGAAACCGAAGACGTCCGACGTTCGCGCTATATTCGACGCGTGGTCGGACGGGCTGAAGACGGTAATCGCAAAGGTGGACGCTCTGTAATGCAACGTAATTATTGCAATAAGAGGCTTGTTTGGCTTTTTGCCGCCGCCGCGATTGCGTTGACGACTCTTTCAGAGCTTGAAGCCGCAGCCGGCCCCGTTGACGGATGGCCGTCCAAACCCGCGTATTACGTAACGGACAACGCGGGAATGATTGACGCGCAGACCCGCCAGACTCTCAACGGCTATTTGCAGGAGCTCGAACAGAAGACGGGCGCGCAGTTCGTCGTCGTTACGGTGGATACGCTCGGCTCGGAGACGAAGGAGTCGTTCGCGCTGGCCATTGCGGAAAAGTGGAAAATCGGCCGCAAAGGAAAGGACGACGGTTTAGTCTTTCTGCTCGCAAAAGCCGACCGCAAATACCGCATCGAGGTCGGTTACGGACTTGAGGGGCTGCTGCCCGACGGCTTGACGGGGCAGTTAGCCCGCGAACTGCTGGTTCCTCAAATGAGAAAAGGGAACTCAAGCAAAGGAATCGCCGACGTAGTTATCGCCATAACCGAGATTATCGCAAAGGATAAAAACGTAACCATTACCGGAATGCCGAAGTCGAACCGAAGGCATTCCCGCGGCGGCGGCGGTTTCGACGACTGGGGGCTGCTCGTCGTCGTATTAGGAATTATTTTATTTTCAATATTCGCTTCGGCGGGTTCCGGAATACGCGGCGGAAGAGGCGGACGCGGCGGCTGGCGGGGCGGCGGGCCGTTTATAGGCGGGTTCGGCGGCGGAGGAGGAAGAAGCGGCGGCGGGTTCGGCGGCTTCGGGGGAGGCGGAGGAGGCTCCTTCGGCGGCGGCGGCGCGGGCGGAAGCTGGTGATTTACGGCGGATAAAATACGCTTTCTGCAATTTTTTTAAAAAAGGAGAAACGATAATGTTTAAGAAGAGTTTTAAGTTGGCGATTCTGCTTTTCGCCATGGCGTCTTTCGGCGGCTGCGGCTATAACACGTCTATTGCGCTGGAAGAGGCGGTCAATTCGCAGTGGGCTCAGGTTGAGAATCAGCTCAAACGCCGTTACGACCTCATCCCCAACCTCGTCGAAACCGTCAAGGGGTACGCCCAGCATGAGAAAGAGCTTTTAACTCAGCTTGCGGAAGTCCGCACGACTTACTTCAACGCGCCGAACCGCGACGCTAAGGTTCAAGCCGCAACTCAGCTTGAAGGGCTGCTTTCGCGCCTGCTGGTATTGAAGGAAACCTACCCCGACCTTAAAGCGAACCAGTCTTTCCTCAAACTGCAGGACTCGCTTGAAGGGACGGAAAACCGCATCGCTGTGGAGCGCGGGCGGTATAACGAGGCGGTAAGGGCGCTAAACACGTACATTCGCGGAATCCCCGGCAAATGGTGGGCGAGCATGACGGGCGTAAAAGAGGCGCAGTACTTTAAGGTTGCGGAAGAAGAAAAGGCCGCTCCGAAGGTGAAATTCTAATCTTATAGCGGTTCTCGAAAGTTTTGTCTTTTATCAAGCAAAACCGCTCGATACAAACGCTTTCGCGTTTGCTCTCGGCGCAAGGAAATTCAATCGGAATAAAAACGGCAGGATTAACCTGCCGTTCTTTTTTTCAAATTTGCATTTGCGTTATTCAGCGGGCGCGGCCTCTACATTAAATACCGCGCTGATGCCGTCGGGGTTGTTTTCAACCGTGGTCTTATCAATGTTCTTGTCGTTGTTAAGGTCGAAATCGACCAGCTCTTTTAACGTGTCCATCGGGACTTTTCCTTCGCCGATTATCTTCGCCAAATCGCCGTCGTTAAGGTAGGCGTTCACGTCGCCGTCAAGGTAGGCGCAGGGAATTATCGTTCCGGCCAAACCGCTTACGATTTTAATTCCGCCGTTCGCCGCTTCAATCGTTCCCGACATGGTAAGGTAGCGCAAATCGAACGAATGAGTCTGGTTGTCTTTCGAGGAAAGGAAGCTGAACGAATACGGATCTTTCGCGAAAGTCAAAGTAACTTTGCCGTCTTTGTCGGCCTCTAGTTTAACGTTCTCGAACGCAACCTTGCGGTCTGTGTCGTTCCACAGCCCTTCCAACGTAATCGTCGTCGATTCGTACGCGCCCGGCAGCTTGGTAAGGCCGACGAATTTAAGCGACAGCTTCCATTCCTTCTTAGTATTGATTTTATCTTTGAAGAGAGCGTTTACGATTGCGCGGTTCGTATCGTCGGAGCCGAAGCTGTTGTAAGTTTTGCCGTCGCCCGCAAAGTCGATTTTAGTCGGCGCGTCGGCGAGTTCCAGCAGGTTGACGACCGTTACGTTGTTAGTTATTTCGGCGCCTGTGCAGCAGACGGGGGGCTCTTCTTCCTGTTCGGCGGGAATTTCCTGCTCCGCGGCTTCTTCTTGTTCGGCGTCCATGTCGCCTAAAGGAATGACTTCCGTTTCGGACGAAGCGCAGCCCATTGCGAAAAACGCGGCGGCTGCCGCGGCGGCGATTAGCGGCAAGAGGTTTAATTTTAAGTTCGACATTTTTTTCTCCTTATAAAATTTGTTCGACTAATTTCAATGTAAATCCTTGAAGCAATAAAAATAGCTTAACTTATTATCTCTTAAAAGTCAAGTCGTAACGCGGGGATGCGGCGCGCTTTCGCCGCAATGCAATCAGATGATATAACTGCTGAATATCAAAATGATAAACGGCGTTGAAGATAATTTGCCGCTCTAAACGAAAGGAGCTTAACGCGCCGAAAAACGCCGTCGCATCCAGCCGCTTAAAATTACCGAACCGCTTAAAAACATTTTGAAAATTTGCTTTTTCATATTATACTGAAAAAGATTTTATCATTAGCGTTTGAAACGCAAGGAGGCGCGTATGTTCGATAGAAAATCGCTGAAATCGGGTTTGACGCTTTTATCGTGCGCGGCGTTCGTTTTTATGGCTCTTTTAGGCGGATGCGGTTCGACCGACGCGAAAAAGACGAACTCCGACGGAGACCTGCAGACATGTTTCGCCGATAAAGACTGCCCCGAAGGCTATACCTGCAAAACGCTGACAAACGAGTGCGTTCAAGCGTCGGACGGCGACAAAGAGACGGCGGAAGAGCTTGAGTCCGCAGATCAAACGGAAAAGGACGAAGAGCCCGCGGCGGAGGAAATCGAAGAGGTTTCCGATGAAGGCGAAATCAACGAAATAGAGTCGGATGAAGAAGTCAAGCCGGACGACACCGACGGTAAAAAAATTGAAGTTTTCCCCAACTCGGTCGATTTTGGCAGCGTTTTCTACGGAGGCAGATCAATTCGCGAAGTTACCATTCGCAACGCTTCGACCGCGGCGAACGCTTTGCAGGTCAACGAGATTTCCTTCCTGCACGACCCGACGCTCATCGACTTTACCTTCCGCACGCAGGACGGGCGGGCCGTAAGAAGGACGCTGCAGCCGGGCGAAGGCTTTGTCGTAGAGGTTGCCTACGAGCCGAACGACGCGGAAAAAGACGAAGGGGAAATGCTTTTAATCGCCAGCGACGACTCGGACAATCCGCTCGTCAGGGTTCCGCTCGTTCCCAAGTATAAGGGCGAAGCGACGATTGCGGTTGACAAAACGTCTATAGAGTTCGGCGACGTGCCGGTGAGCGGCAGCTCGATGGAAACGGTTAAAATTACAAACGATTGCGGCGACGGCTGCAATCAGGCTTTACGCATCGACTCAATAGTTCTTGCGAGCAGCGGCGGGCTGGTCGGCAACGATTTCGTTATTCAGCCGTCCGCAGCCCCCACGCCGACGGCTCCGGTATTTCTCAATCCGGGGCAGGTTCTTACGCTTAATATAACGTTCTCGCCGACCTACGAAGGCCAGCGCAACGAAACGATTTACATCATTTCAAACGATAAAAAATTCCCCGCGCCCGGTCTTTCGCTTTCGATGAAGGCCAAAGCGGTGGTGTCGGATATGTCGGTCGTTCCAAGCCCCGTCGAATTCGGCAACGTCAGGGTAGGGGAGTTCAAGCGGGTTCAGGTTCAAATTACAAACTCCGGCAACGACCAGCTTAACATTTCAAGCATTACGCTTCGTCAGGCCGTCGGCGACTTTGCTCTCGATCTCGGCGGCGTAACCTCTTGGAGCCTTGCGCCGGAGGAAAGTACGCTTATTATCGCAATCTTTACCCCGACGGTCGTCGGCGAACAGTTCAACCGGATGATAATCGTTTCCGACGGCGACGCGCCGAACTTTCAGGTTCCGCTTCACGGCTCCGCGGCGACGAGCAAAATAAAATATACGCCCGAAGAGATTAACTTTGGCAGCGTTCAGGTCTCCAGCGTCGGCAGACAGTTTCTCAACATCGTCTCCGAGGGAACCGCGGCGCTGAATATAACCAAAATCGAGATACTCGACTCGTCCGGCGCGTTCGGCTTTGTTGACAGCCCCGATTACTACATTCCAGTCAACCCCGGTTTCAGCAAGCAAATCGAGTTTACTTTCGCGCCTCCGGGCGTCGGCGCAGCATGGCAGGCCAAAGCAAAAATTTACAGCGACGCGGAAAACACAGACTCCGACAAGTCGATAGCGGTCATACTCAAGGCGAGTTCGAGCGACCCGCGCATATTTATTACTCCCGACGCGAAAGTCGATTTCAACCGCATCGACATAGGAACGAGCGACAAACAGGACGTAATAGTTAAAAACATCGGCAGCGGCGATTTGACGATTTTCGACGTCAAACTTTCGGGCGGAACTTCGCCCTATTTCTCGCTGGAAGGCGCGCCGACGGCGTTCCCGCTCAATCTGGCAATGAACGAATCTTTTACGTTTAAGGCGGTTTACTCGCCTCTTACCAGCGGGCCGGTTACCGGCGAGCTTTTAATCGTCCACAACGATTACGATCTCTTCCGGCCGGGCGATTTGGACAGGAGCTCGTACAGCGTTCTTTTGAACGCCGAAGGGACGACGAACCACAAGCCGGTCGCCGCTCTTGTCGTAAACAATTACATCCGCGACCCGATTACCGTGGCGATAAACACGATGCTCACGCTTAAAGACACCGGCTCCAAAGACCCGGACGCCGGAGATACGATCGCCGAATGGAACTACCAGATTGAAGCCGCGCCCGCAGGCCATAACGAGCTTTCCTGCAATCAAAACGTCTGCACGGTTTTAGCGAACGTTTCCGGCGAATGGCTCTTTTCTTTGATTGTCAAGGATAACCGCGGACTCGAATCGGACAAGGCGAGCTTCAAGGTTAAAGTCAACACTCCGCCGACGGCGGTATTGCGCGCCAACGGCGCCGCCAACGACATTTTCGCGCTGCTCAACACGCAAGTATTGCTTGACGATCAAGGAAGCGGCGACGTTGACGGCGCGCTTGTCGAATGGGACTTTTCAATCGCCAGCGCGCCGCCGGGGTATAACGCGCTGCAAGGAAGCGGCAGCAGCCGCACGGTAAACGTAAATATTCTGGGCGATTGGACGATTTGCCTGCGGGTGAAAGACAACGACGCGGCGTGGAGTCAGGCGTCGTGCCGCAAGGTAACGGTCGCGCCGGGCGACAATATGAAGATAATCGTCGATCAGATACGCTGGTCGTGCTTCCATTTAACCGTTACGCCCCCGCCTTCGGTCAGCTCCGATCCGTGCGACGAAGGGGACATGCCGACTTGCAGCTGGGGGCCGTCGCATTCCGGCCCGCCGAAGGGAGGCGGAGGAACAAACGACCTAATGAGCATCGAATTCATTTGGGAGAAAGATAACAAGGACGGCGATTATTTAATCCGCCTGCTGCGACAGGGGACGTTCCTTGGCGGTTTAAGCTGCGACCTTGACTTTGAGGACGCGATATTCCATTTCTACCGCAACAACATTGAGATTTACCAATGCAAGCGCGACTGGTCGCTGGCGGGGACGAACACTTGGGATTTCACTTGGAAGCGGGAAAACGGTCATTGGGGCTACCCGATACAGGCGGGCGGCAACTCCGGCTGTACGCAGCTTGCGCGGTAAAATAAATTTTGGTTTATATGCAAACGGCGGATGTTAAGTCCGCCGTTTTTATTTGATTATTGCATTTATCGGTTCTCAAACGAAACCTGACGCCCGCCGAATTTCATAACCGTAGATTTTTGCTCGATCGGGGATTTTTTGAAACGGTTGACGGCTTAACCGGCGTTGCGCGGCAATTCGATTGCTCCCAGAAAAAACGGAGTATGTTAAAAGCCTGTCAATTAACATGACAATGAGTGTCATTTTAATTGACAAGAAAATTAAGAGCGCTTTATAGTCGTTCAAGGTTGGTTTTGCCGATTCATTGCGCCGATTAGGAACGCGAAGCGGCGCAATACCGTTTTTTAACAATCTCGCAGCCGCGCAAGGAGCAAAAAAAATGACCGCCGATATTTTTCCAAGACCCGAATACGGTCGAAACCTTATAAAAAAACTTCCGACGGATTATTTTAACGACGCGGTCGTAATCGGCGCGCCGGAAGCGTGGGAATTGGCGCAAAGTCTTTTTCCCGTCCCGCCCGCAGCGTTTGCGGTTCCTTCCTCGATGGAGCAATCCGACATCGAAAGTCAGCTCGCAGCTCTTCCGAATGCGTCCGTCGTATTTGGCTTAGGCGGAGGAACCGCCTGCGACGCGGCCAAACTGTATTCGGCCATGCGCGGGGCTCGGCTGATTTTGATTCCTTCGGCGTTGAGCGTTGACGCGGCTTTTTGCAGAGCCGTAGCGGTGCGCCGCGATTACCGCGTGAGGTACGTCGGCTCGGTCGAGCCGGACAGGCTGCTGGTCGATTTTGCGTTAATAGAGAAAGCTCCCGCGTTTTTAAATCGCGCGGGAGTCGGCGACGTTTTGTCGATTTATACCGCGTTGGAAGACTGGCGGACGGCGCGGGACGATAAAGGCGAGGCTTTCGATTACGATATTTGCTCAAAATCAGAGTCGCTTTTAAAACGTCTATACGACGCCGCGGACGAAATAGCCGCCTGCTCCGAGAAGGGCTTGAGGAGCATCGCCGAACTTTACGTCGAAGAGGTCCGCCTTTGCGAGCTTTGGGGAAACAGCAGGCCGGAAGAGGGATCGGAGCACTATTTCGCGTATTGTCTGGAGTCGTTGACTCGCAAGCCTTACATTCACGGCGAACTTGTTTGTTTGGGAATAATACTGGCGACGCTTGCCTCCGGGCGTTCCGCCGACGAAATAATGGAGCGCATCGCCCGCTTCAAAGTCGAATGTTCGCCTAAAAGGCTCCAACTTGAGCCGGAGACTTTAACGGATGCATTAATGCGCCTGCCCGCCTTTTTGGAAGAAGAAAAGCAGCTGCCTTACGGCGTTTATCATAAAACCGGCATGACGCGGGCGCGGGCGGAAAACCTGACTAAAGAGGCATTCAAGTTATTCGATTAAAACGCTTGGCGCCGTTTAGGCGCGTAAACATTATGAACAACCGGAGAATGCAGATGAATAAATACTCGGCAATGTTATTCGTTTTGGCCGCGTCGATAATTTCGGCGCAATGTTCGGGAGACAGAAAAGACCCGGACCCGAAACTAACGAGGCTCTCTGTCGATCGCCATCATTTTAAGGACGAATACGGACGTTACGTCTTGTTAAACGGAATAAACGTAAGCGGAACCAATAAAGCGCCTTCAACGCCCGGCATCGACGAAGACCCGCGCGGGCCTATCGACCCCGCAACCGGAAAACATAATCAGACGGTTTCTTTTGTCGGAAGGCCGTTCCCGCTTGAAAAGGCGGACGAATGGTTTAAAAAAATCCGCGACATCGGCTTCAACTCGATTCGGCTCGTTATTAACTGGGAAGCCATTGAGCACGACGGGCGCGGGGTGTACGACCAAGAATATTTGAAATATCTCGACGGAATTTTAGCGAGCGCTCATAAGAACAATGTTTATGTTCTGCTGAATTTCCATGAAAATCTTTTCAGCCGCCTTTTTTACACCAATATCACGCGTCAAACCGACCCTTGTCTCGGAGAAAAAGGCTCGATTGAGGCGATGATCGCGTCGTTGTTTCCGACGATAGGAGACGACGACGAATTAATTTACACCGGCCGCATAGGCGGCGACGGCGCTCCTCGTTGGGCGGTAGAGTCGTGCGTTCCGGAAAAGAATATCGACTCGCCGCAGTGGGGAATGTTCAAGCTGCTTTCGGCGTTCGGCGACGATTATCAATTCGATCAGATTAAATCGGCGATAGAAATGTTTACAGGCGGAGGAGAGCCGGCGGCTCCGGTTACATGGGCGGACGGAAGCGGCGGAGCCTGCAAACCGAACGCGTTCATGTCGTTTTTAGGCTCGCTCAACGTAAAGATGGGGCCGCAGGGTTTGGGAGTTATTCCGTTCGACGTTAAAAACTCAAACGACGTTTACCCTTTGACGGATTGGTACACCAACACAATCTTATCCTACGACATCGGCAGATGTTACGCAGGCTTTTATCACGGCGACAAAGTGTTTCCAAACGCGACCGATAAACAGGGAAAGAAGATTGACCTTAAAAAATATATGCAAGGCTGGGTGCAATACGTAAAGGACGACGATTTCTCGTGTCAAACGATTAACGGCGGCGCGCAGGCGAGCTGCCAAAGCGCTTCCAAACCCGGCCTGAACTTTTCGTGCTCGGTGGACGCAAAAAGCGCGATAAACAACGACCACGAGACCGACGCCTACATTGACGAGAACGCTCCGGAACCCGTTCCAGCGGAGAAATTTCGCTGCGTCATCGACAAGCCGCATCTTGTAAAATACGGAAAGGACTTCGACGGAAGAGTCGTATGCGCAAAAGGGTTGGACGGCTCGTTCGCATGCGAAAAGCAAAAGGCCGCAGCGTCTAGCGGCTACGCCGGTTCGTGGGTTGAAGTTGCGAAACTCGCCAGAAAATACGACAATATAATCGGATACGATTTGGTAAACGAGCCCCCCGGCGCGTACGTCGTTTTGGCGGCGGCGGCGCTTTTCTTCAAATCCGATTTTCAAATCGGCCCCGTTCAAAACCTGCTTACCGAACTCATCGGTCAAGAAATGGGCGAAAAAATTCTGCGCCTGCTGATAATTCTTAACATTATTCCGATTTTCCCCGACCAAAGTTACTTTAACGATTTGTATATCGCGTGCCCCGACAGCCTATATAATATTGAAAATAATAAATACAAATGCGACCGCAAAGCCAAAGACCTCGACGACGCCGGCAAAGCGCAGTTTCTACTCGACCATAAAGCGGACCTGGACGCTTATATCGCGGACGCGAAAAAGAAGTTCCGCGAAGACTACCAAGCCGACAACATAGATATGATGGGCGCGTTGGACATGACTTTAGGGTTTGCCCCGCTGCTGGTCGATTTGTACGCCAGAGTCGGAATGGCGGTGCAAGACGTCGATCCGAACGCTATAATATGGCTTGAATCGGGCGGAGGACTTGACTTGGGCGTCAGCGACGTAAATATGTGGAAACCCGAAGGAATAAAGCAGCTGGTAATAACGCCGCATTATTACCCGGACATCTATCCTTACTTCGGACTCAATTCGCCGCCGCGCGATTTTGAAGTCGAAGAGTGGATACTGGCGGATTTCACCCCGGACATTAAGTCGGGCCTCGAAGCGCCCAAGACGACTTTCGGAGACGTTCCCGTCGTTTTCGGAGAATTCGGAACTTACTTCAATTACAACGGAATCGAGGCGTCCAAAGCGTCCGGTTACCGAATTTCTTCCGAAATATTGGATAATTACTACGAGGCTTACGAAAATCTTTTCCTGTCGCGCATCCTTTGGAACCTTACGATAGACAACACATATGAAAAAGGCGACCAATGGAACTACGAAGACTTCTCAATCGTAGGCCCGGCGGCGGACAATTATCCGCTTCGCTCCGAACTTGCGTGGTCGCGGCCGTATCCGATGGCGATGAGCGGAAAACCTTTGGCGACGCATTTTTATTCGGACTTCCATTATTACGACCCCGACAAGGGTAAGCCCGACCCATGGCGCGAGTTTTATTTAAAAATGGGCTCCAAAGAGGTTGACGCCCCGACGGCCATTTATATTCCAAAAGCGCAGTATCCGGACGGGTTCTACGTTTGGCTGTCGGACGGATGGGCGCAGTACAACGATTCGCTCCAAACTCTTTATTATTTCCCGACAAAAGACGACCCGTCGTGGGAGCATGAAGTTACCGTACGGCCTCCCCAAAAGGGAAGAGAATACGCCGGCTGGAATTATTTCTTTAAAGGAAATCGCGCTCTTCAAGGCTTGAAGCGATAGGAGGCCGCCATGAAAAACATAAGTATTATATCGTTCATTATTGCCGCGATTGCGCTAGTTTCGGTTTCCGTCGCAGCCGCGGAAGATTCCGCCCAAACCAACGACTCGCAGCTTACCGCATCCGCAACGACGGACGAACAAAGCGGGAAAACGCCGCAAAAAGCGTTTCAATTCAACCTTGAAATGGTAAACTTATTTGTTTATCGCAACGACTCCGACTTCGACCGCTCCGAGCCCGAATATAACAAGTATGGGCAATCCGTAGGTTTTTTCGGAACTTTTTTAAAGCCGGCGCTGGCTTTAAAGCTCGCGCAGCCGGTTAAAGTTTACTACGAAGCGGAAATCGGCCTTGATTTGTGGGCTCGCAACACTCCCGATAACGCGATTGGGAGCAAAGACGGGACGGAACTTTCGTTCAAGCAGCGCGAGATATGGGGCGAAGTTAAAGCGGGCGGCTTCTTTGCAAAGGCGGGCTTTCAGCATTATCAGGGAGCATCCGGCCTGTTCGTGAACCACTGGATAGGAGCGGGACGCTTTGGTTACGACGCTAAAAGCGCGGGAACAATTACTTTAACCGTCGGCCAAATGCCGGATCAGACGTTTCAAGGTTGGGAATTTACGAAAAATAGTTTTGCCAACGATTCCATTCTTTCGAGTCTCGAATGGTCTTTGACCATGGAATCGAAACTCAAATTGGACGCCGGCGTTTACTACTTATACGACGCTTCGGTAATCGACCGGTCGCGCCATATAGGAGCCGCCGAAGTCGCCGCAGGATACGAAAACGAAAATTTCTTCGGGTTCGCCGCTTTATCGGCGCAGTTCGGAAAGGCAAATAAAATGAGCGCGGACGGGTCGGATTCCAAACTTCTGGCCTTTGGAGGAGCGGCGAAAGGCGGAATAAAGTTTGGGATTTTCTCGGCTAATTTGGCGTTTTTGGCGCTTTCGGGCGACGACGATTACGCCGGCAACGACGATTTCGGTTATTTGTGGTCGGGCAAACGCGCCGGAGACAGCATTTTGCTTTCCGAGAATGAAATAAGGGCGATGGGAGACAATCTCGACCTTAAAATGGGCGTCTGGGAACGCAATTTCTACTCGATGAACGCCGGGTTGGCCGCGGTCGATTTGGGAGTTTACTGCCAATTGACCGACTGGTTTAAAGCGGGCGCGGTTTTCGCCGGACTTTTTGTCTTAAATCCAAACAACGCAAACGGTTCCCGCTTCGCCGGAAACGAAAACGAGCTTGTTTTAAACGCTTCCTTGTATGACGGAATCGTGAACTTTTCGCTGCACGGCGGAATTCTCATTCCGGGGCAGGCCGGCTCCGCAAAAGTTAATATTTTAGAAAATCGCTCCGCCGCGGAAAAAATTTATTTTACTCAGGGCGCGTTCGTCTTGAAGATTTAACGAGAGGATGCAATGAATTTTTCTTTAAAAGAGAGAATATCGCTTTTAGGGCTTATGGCGGCCGTGTTAATTTCGGGCTGCGGAGGCTCGTCGGATAAGAGCGAACCCGCGGTTTCTCGGCTAAAGGCCGGCGCGGCGAAAAAAGATATAACTCCGTCGTTCGAGCCTTATACCGACTCAAACGGCAACAACGTCTGGGACGAGGGCGAGCCTTTCGAGGATAAGAACGGCGACGGCAAACTTGATACGCTCTGGGTCGGAGGCTTTTCCGAGCGTCAGCCGACCGGAGTTCACGATCCGCTGTGGGTTCGCGCCGCAGCGTTCAGTTTCGACGGCGAATTGTTCGTCTTTGCCGCGGTCGATACCGTCGGATTGAGCATGAAGCGCATAGAGGATATGAAGGCCGCCGCCGCTCAGGCTCTCGCGCCGTCGATAACGCTCAATCCGTCGCATTGCTTTATAGCGAGCACGCACACGCACCAAGGACCGGACACGCAGGGCGTTTCAGGCCCCAGCTTGGTTCCCGCGTGGGACGAAAATTATCTCAGGCTTATAGTCGAGCGCGGCGCGCAGGCCATAATTGAAGCCGCTCAGTCTCTCAAGCCAGCCGAGCTGACTATCGCAAACAATGAGCGTCCGAACTTGGTTAGAGACATCGTTCCTCCTAAAATTATCGACCCGTACATCGGAATAATGAAGTTTACGGACAAAGAAACCAAAGCCGCCATAGCGACGCTGGCGACTATTTCTAATCACCCGGAGGCGGCGTGGGGCGACAATACTTTGATTAGCTCGGACTTTCCGCATTTTATGAGGGAAAAAATTGAGAAAACGATTGGCGGCATGGCGCTTTACTTCAGCGCGGATCAAGGGCTTATGCAGACGCCCGTCGATGCGACCGAAATCGGTTTTGAAGGCAAAAGGTGTCAAGTAATCGGAGAAGCGTACGCGGACGCGGTAATCGAGGCGTTGTCTTCCGCCAAGCCGGCCAAGGAAGAAGATTTGAAACCGGCGTTTGGCTTCAAATACGTTCAGGCTCCGCTTCAAAATTTCGAGCTTTGGCTGGCCGTAAAAGGAAACGTCGCAGAAGGATATCTCGATTACCTCTACGATACGGAAGAGCCGCCGTGCAACGATTTGGCCTGCATCGACGTTCCCGTCGCCGCTTTAAGACTCGGAAATCTGACGACTATTTTTTCGATTCCCGGCGAGTTGACGCCGGAACTGCTTATCGGCGGAATCGTTCAGCCGCCCGATTACAAAGGACCTTATCCCGACGCCGCGCCCGAACCGGCAATTAAAGACCATTTAATTACCAAAGACAGATTCGTTATCGGTCTTTGCGGAGCGTCCATAGGTTACTTGTTCCCTAAAATGACGTACGACCCGAAAACATATTTCGATCAATCGCACGGCGCCGGGCCGGATACCGCCTCGTTTTTCTTGAAAGGCCTCAACGGATTGCTGGACGAAATTAATTCCAAATGACTTTTAAAGGATTATGCTATGAATAAAAAAACGATTTTAAACTTGTTCGCCGCAGCCGCCGCATTAGCTATTGCCGGATGCTCGTCTTCCGACGGCAAGGAGACGAAGCCGATGAGTCGTCTTCATTCGGACGGAACGAAAATTTTAAACGCAGAAAATCAGGAAGTTCTTTTAAAAGGAGTAAACCTCGGCGGGTGGATGTTCCACGAAACGTGGATTACCCTTGTAGGCCATACTACGGCCGGGCAGGTTTACGAGCTTGCGGTATCTATGGGGAGCGAAACGGAAGCCTCGGTTCTGTCCGTAATGCGCGAAATCGGCTTAAGCTACGGCAAAGACCCGGCGGTCGTGCGCGTTTGTCCGGCAAACGGAAAGGAGTGGTACGAGGGTTGGACGGACGATAAGAACGCGTATCATAAAGGCTTTAAACAGCGGTATATCGAAACTGTCGGAGAAACTAAAGCGGCGCCTTTCCTTCAGGCGGTAGAGTCTCTGCCGGACCCGCTGTGCGACGATACGGACGCCGGTTTGCGCGCGCTGCTGGAGAAACGTTTCGGCCCCGACGGCAGAGACGAACTGCTCGCGGCTTTTCGTTCCGAATGGATTGCCGAGCGGGATATTGAATGGCTGGCGAAGCAAGGTTTTAACGTAGTCCGCGTCCCAATCGGTTACCGCTCGCTTGTAACGGGGCCGGACTCGAATAAACCGCAAGCGTTAAATTGGAACGAATCGGCGCTCAAGGAGCTCGATCGTCTTCTCGACTGGTGCGAAAAATACGGCGTGTACGCCGTCATCGACATTCAGGAAGCGCCGGGCGGACAGAATACGTACGCGGGAGAAAGCGGCTTATACAACGACCCGCTTATGCAGGATTTGACCGTGCAGATGTGGGAAACGCTCTCCGACAGATTTATCAAGAGAAACAGCGTAGCCGCCTACAGTCTTCTTGCCGAACCTTACGGAGCTCCAGATGTCGAAGCTCGAGACAAAATGTACGACAGGCTCGTAAAGGCGATACGAGCGAAAGGCGACGACCATCTGTGCGTGATACACGACGGATTTATGGGTATGAAAACTTTGCCGGAACCGTCCAAATACAATTGGAGCGGAGTCGTATATTCAACGCACATGTTTGAATGGACGGCGCGCGATTACGAATCGTACGAGTGGTTGATAAATAATTTCTACTCCAAGGTTTTCTCCGAGGCGCAGGCAAAGCAGAACGTTCCGTACTACATCGGCTCGTTTTCGACGAAATTCGACGAAGACTGGGCTTATCAGAGCGCCGGACTTATGGTATCTTGGATGAGCGAAAAAGGCTACTCGTGGTCGCTTTGGACGTACAAGCGGCTTGACGATCCGTTGATTACAAAAATCTATAACCTTACTACGGCGTGGGGATTGCGAGGAAAAATCAACGGGACGTTCAACCGCCCAGACCCGTACAAGGACGACATGGAAACGCTGAAGCAAAAATTCAAGGCTTACCGCAACTACGGTCTTGAGCCTAACGTCAAGACGTTATGCAGACTTTTAACGCCCGACAACTGCCTGCGGTAATCGAACCGGGCTTTATAATTATCGAGAGGAATATTAAAATGAGCGTCCGCGAGGATAAAAAGAAGGCCAAGAGAGAAGTTATTGTTGATGCGGCCATGCGGCTTTTTGAAAAACAAGGCTTTGAGCAGACCACTTTCGCGCAGATTGCGCGCAAATCCGGGGTTTCAATCCGCACGTGCACAAGGTATTTTCCGAGTAAAATGGATTTGGTTTTTACCTTTCACGAAGAGCGTCTTGAGCGTTTTAAAAAACTGCTTGAGAAACATCATAAGCCGGAAAATCCAATCGAAGGAATTCGTTTGGCCTTTCTTGAAATGGCGGACGTATACGAGAATAATAAAGAGGATTATTTAAGAGAATCCCGCTTTATTTCGGCCTCTTCCGTTTTAAGCATGCGGGATATGGAGCTCGATAAAGAGTACGAGCGGGCAATAGCGGAAGTATTAATGCGCGGACGCTTCGACGAAACGGAGTCTAAAATCATTGCCGGAACGGTCTTTTTGTCGGTGCGCGCTACGATGCACCAATGGTACGAGGAAAACTGCGCAAGAAGCCTTAAGACGGTCGGGTTGTTCACCTTCAGCCTGCTGGATTGGCTGAGGGATTCTTACAAAGAGAGAGCGGCAAATTTTGCAAGTCAGGCCGGCGGGCTCAAGCAAAGCGCGAAACATAAAAAAAACGGACGGAATAAACCTGATAAGCCCGAAGGAGCGTAATATCGACGCCGCCGACATCGCTTTCTTGATGGAGATAATTCAATGCCGCAAACTCTTTTAAACCGGTTAAGCAAAACTTCTGCGCTTTTTTTATTCGCGGCGATATTGCTTCCGGCCTGCTCAAGCGAATCAAAAAAAATAAACGCCGACTACGATTTGGAGCAAAAGGAAGAAGAAGAAGCCGGAATAAAAACCGCGTCCGATTTTCTTCCGATTAACGCGGTCGCGTCCTGTTCGCCAAAGGCGGACGCGTGCGTCGAGGCGGAGCCGGTTGACGCGGTTTTTGCCTATTACAGAAAAGATTATTTCTTTCCTACGTCCGTTTATCAGGAGCCGACCGAAGAGCCGTTGGACGGCGGGCGGTTTCATATTGCGGCAATCGCCAAAACGACGGGAAAAATAACAAACGTTTTAATTAACGGCGAAGAAGTCGAGACTCTTTTAAAACAAAAGAAGATTGAATGGCATCACTATTGGCCTCAAACGGCGGAGGCGGGAAAGCCGGTTTGGGCAGCGTTCCATTCGCGAAGCTCGGATTGGGATAAGGCTAAAAGCGGCGGAATAACGGTTCAAACCGAAAACGGAGCCGCGGTTGACGCGCAGTTCGACGTCGCGGCGAATAAGGTTCCGATTACATACGTAACTGCCGACGAGCGGCTGAGCGCCTTACTTATTCACGTTAAAAACGACGATTCTCAAACTCGTCGAGTTAAGCGGTTAATAGTAAACGGCATAGACGTTCTTGCCGCGGAAATCGCCTGTCTTCCCTCAAACGACATTAAGGCCGGAGAAGCGGCGATGTGGACTGTTCCGCTTTGCAAACCGGCGGAACTCGGCTCGCCGTGGACCGTCGTCGTAGAGTTCGCCGACGTTTCTCCGTCGGTCGCGGCCGGTCGCGTCATCAGGCCGTTTTTTCCAATCGAGGCGTGGCCGCCAAGCAAGGAGTGCGCGCTTCCCGGCGTAAACGACGAGGCGCTTAATACGGCTCTGAACGGCGGCGTAGATACTCTATATATCTATTGGAATTCCTACCAAAAATGCGGTTACGACCGCGATAAAATGTTTTTTGAAACGCTGCCGGCGCGCGGAGATTTGTTTCTTCTTTTGGGCGACGATTTCCCGTTCGACAATCCGCCTGAAAACGCCTTCCCAAATACGAATTCTATTTTAGGCTTTTTAACCGGCGACGAGTCGGATTGGAACATCTACGACGAAAACGGGTATCCTAACGCGGCAAAAAAGGCGGCCAAAACCAGAGCGGTTTGGAAACATTACCCGCGGCTGTTTACTTACAACGGAGCCATGACCAATAAACGCATCGGAACTTTCGCCGGAATGGCCGACGTTCAGGGGATAGATATATACGCCGCGGCGTGCGCTCCGCACGTTACCGACATGGGGCATCATCCGCCGCTGAGAGCCCCGTACGATTATTTAAGGAACGCGCGCAACAATCATATGCCGCTGCCGACTTGGCTTTATTCTCAAGGCTTGGGAGGCTGGGCGACGCAGGCGGCCGCGCAGGAAATATTGGTTCAGGCGTTAAGCGTGGCGGCGGCGGGCGGCAAAGGGTTGATGTGGTTTATGTTCAACTCCGAGCTTGCGGCCGAATATCCCGAAACGTGGGCCGCGATGTCGAAGGCCAATTGGATGTTTCGCGGCGTAAGGAATTTTTTGCGCGAAGGAGACCCTACCGGTATGGCCGTCTCGGACGACAAATCAATCGTCGAGCTAATAAGGTCTCGCAGGGCATTAATAATACCCGTAATATCGTTAGCTAGCGACGCGGAGCCAACCGACGCCCTTTGCATTCGTTACCAGCTGGGCGCCGACGAAGAGCCTCCGCGATGGATAATAAGCGAGAGGAAAATATCGGTAGAATTGACCGTTCCCGATGATTTTACAATTGCCGACGCGTTTGAAATCGCCGACGGCAAAACGCTCGATCTGCCTTATCCGGCAGCGCTTAACGGGCGAAAATTGCTGCTGAAAGACATCGGCGTAAACAACTCCCAGCCTATTCATTTGTTTGTTTTCGCCGCGGATAAAAAAGTAAAGGACGAAGTAATCGCCGCGACGGCTCATTAAACCGCGACAATCGTTTTTAGCGATTCAACTTGAAAGGATTTTCCCAAATGCTCGCCGGAAGTCGTAATTCATCGCTCGCGTTGACGTTGCTCTCCATAGCTTTGCTTTTCATTTCCTGCGGAAGTTCCGATAAAGCGGGCGCGCCAAAGCGGTTTTTTCTGGGTTACGCCGAAAAAGACGTTACTCCGCCGACGGGAACCATTCTCGGCGGTTACGGCGTGCCGGGACAACATCGGCGCTCTACGGGCGTTCACGATCCTTTAATGGCGCAAGCCGCCTTGTTTACAAACGACGCCAAAGAAGCGTTTCTTATCATCTCTCTTGACGCTCAAATGTATTTTTGGGAGTTCGGCGACTGGGGCGCGGGAATACGGGAAGTTAAAAAATCAATAGCCGAGAATTTGGCTTCAAAAATCGCTTTGACTCCCGAACAAATTCTGATTTCAAGCAGCCACAGCCATTCGTCAACCGATTTAGGCGGTCTTTATCAAGACATAGGAGAGGGAGTGGATAAAGATTTGCTTGAATTTATGCGCAAATCTTTGACCGACGTTTCGTTGGAAGCGGCTGGCGCCGTCGCGGAGGCTGAATTATATTTTGCGGAGACTTTGCTAAACGGCGTTACGGCCAGAGATGAAAATTGTTCTCCGGCGCTGGACAACGCTCTTTCCGTCCTGCAGGCGCGCTCCAAAGAAAATAAAACGATTCTTACCATCGCCAATTTTGCGAAGCATACAACCGTCGTTCCTCAAAGCAATACGTTGGCCTCCGCCGACTTTGTATGGGGATACCGCGAAACGATGAAGGCAAAAACAAATGCGCCGGCGATGTTTTTGCAGGGATTTATAGCCGCAGTTCACGGAGCGTACACTTTCTCCCCGCCGGAAACAATGTGGGAAGACGCCATGAAGGCAGGCAAAATAATCGCGGATGCGGCAAGCGGCGAATCGCTTCAATTCAAGCCTTCGCAGCGATTTGAAATCTTCCACGATTCCGCGCTTTATTCCTGCGAAGCGAAAGAATCTTACATCGTCGATACTTACGCCATGTTCAATATGCCCAAGAGAACCGTATTAAGCGATAACGACAAAATGATTGTAGCGGAAATCCCGCTGTCGCTTCATAGGCTTGGAGACGCCGAATTTGCGGCGTTTCCGGGCGAACCGTCTCCGGAATATTCCTTAATGGCCCGGCAAGTTCTGAAGGGGCCTTTTCGTTTTATCGTCGGCTTGGCGGACGATTCCATAGGTTACATGCTTGAGCCCCAGTCTGTCGTCAACGACGCGTCCGGTCGATTGAAGAAGTACGAAGCGAAAACCGGATTGGGACTATTGTCCGGCCCTTGCGGATGGAAGGCGTTTGAGGAACTCTTATTAAAGAGCAATCCATGAGCGATTATTCAAACAGTCGAACAGGCGCAAACAACAAAACGAAGTTATTATGAAATTATTATTTTTCATTTTTAAGAGCGTTATACCGCTTTTAGCTTGCGCCGCCATTTTTGCGGCCTGCTCGCGGGAAGACGAAAACGGCGGCGGGTTTGATCCGTCGAAGATTAAGTATAATTACTGCGAAATAAACGAAGAAAAAATAAACTCAATTTACGAGAAACTCTCTCTTCGCCAAAAAATCGGACAGCATGTTATTGCCAAAATCGAACGCAGCGGCAAGAAGATTGATTCGGTCGGCGAGCGAAAAATTAGGAATTATTTTCTCGGCGGAGTAATGGTAAGCGGAATTACCGGCATTGCCGTCGGCGACCCGCAGACAAGCGCGCTGTTTTTACGCGACGCGCAGACGGTCTCAATCGAAGCCGACGGGCTTCCTCTTTGGATATCCAGCGACCAGGAAGGGGGCGTATATACTTCGGTGAACAAAATGACCGGCGGAACTGACGGCATAGGCCAAGCGGCGATTGGCGCGACTAAAGACGAATGGATAGCGTTTTATCAATTCGACATGATGGGAAGAGAAGCGAAAGCTCTGGGCTTGAACATGAATTTCGGGCCGCTGTTGGACACTCATTACAATCGCGGGAACGGCAACTTGAATACGCGGACGTTCGGACCCGATACGGATTTGAACGCTAAGCTCGGTCTTGCGGCTTTTTCAGGTTATCAAAGCAATCTTGTAATCCCAACCGTTAAACATTTTCCGGGCGATGGGATGCTTGCGGTCAATACTCATCGCGAGTATTCTATTAACAAATCTTCAAAAAGCGAGTTGGAAGCAAAACTTCTAAAACCGTTCCGCGCGGCAATCGCAGCCGGAGCGGACGCCGTGATGATTATTCCGGCCCAGTTTACAGCCTTGGACGATGCGAGGCCGGCGATAACTTCAAAGAAGATTATGGTTGATTTTCTGCGCGGCGAACTTGGTTTTAACGGACTAATTGTAACGGACGACCTGAATATGTACGGCGCGCGGCTGGGACTTGAAAGCGATCAGGAGCAGGGATACGAGGCTTTAAAGGCGGGAGCCGACATGCTTCTCTACGTCGCGATGGAAGAAACCCGTCTGGACAATCTTTTCGCGAGAATAGAAGCGGGGCTGGAAAGCGGCGACATTAAAGAGTCGGACTTCGAGGCGTCAACCAAGCGGATAATTCGCAGCAAACAGAAATACTGCTTGCTCGATAAGCCGATTTATCCCGATATTGACGACATAGAGGAGCTTTCAGGAAAAATCGGTTTGGCTCAAGACGCAGCAATGTCTCTTAATCACGCCTTAAAGGCCGTCTCGCTGATAAAGAACGACGGAATTTTACCTTTAGCGGGCAAAAGAATAATTTGCGTCGGACCGGATAAACTGCTGCCGGACCCTTCGACAGGATGGTCGTGGGTTATAGGCGAGAGCTTCTGCGAGGTTTTAAAACGGTTGGAGCCTTCGACAAAGCATCAAAATTTTATTGTCGGATTGACGGAGCAGACCGCGGCAAACTGGGTTGACGAAAAATCGGGCGAGGCCGACGTATTGGTTGCCGCTACATTTAACTCGTATTACGGGGCTGAGCAGCAAAGCATGCTGGATGCGGTTTTAAATACAAGCGGACTGCCTGTCGTTCACATCGCGCAAGGAGTCGCCTTTGACGCGATTCAAAGCAAAGATAGAGCCGCCGCGGTAATAGCGCTGCAAGGGAGTCTGCCGGTAATGTTCGAGGCTGCCGCGAACGTTTTATTAGGGCGACGCGCGGCCGAAGGAACGATTTTATTTGATTTAAATCCTTGAATAAAAACGATAATTTTTAAAGTTAATATCGCGCCGCTTTTCGCAAGGCTGCGCGCCGAGAGCGGCGGCGTATATTTAGAAGAGCGGTCGTCCGCCCTCCGTCGCTCTTATCGCCAGTCGGCGGCGCATCTGACCGAGCATACGTTTCCAATTCCGGTCGCGTAAACGGCGCCTGCGCCGAAGTAAACTTCCCATTTGTCGGCGCGGTAATTGCCGTCGGTGGAAGACCATGAGTAGCCGCAATCGTCTTTTGCGACCGGTTCGAGCCCCGGCGGGAAATAGCACCCAAGCGCAGGCCCCATGTTTTTCTTGCATCCGTTGCACGAGACGGGCTCGGTTAAATTACTGCACGCGTCGCAGCCGTTTATAAGCGTTATCAGCTCCGATATGCTTGGGACGCGCCAATCTGAGACGTTTTGAAGCTCCAGCTTTTCGCAGTACAAGTCGGCGTCGGAATACGTCATGTAATCCGGCGGCGGCGTTCGCTGCCAAATAAGGCGCGTCGTAGAATCGAAAAATAAGGCGCCGTCCGTCCACTGCGTCGGCTCTCCTTCCTCCTCAAGTTCGGCGTCGAATTCAGGCTCCGGCTCGGCTTCAAGTTCTTCCTCGGCGCGCTTTTCCGCGTCGAACTCCGGTTCCTCTTCGTCTCCGTCGGCTTCGGCGTAAGGAAGACATTTTCCGTTTTCCTCGTAATAACCGGCGTCGCAGACGCAGCGGCCGTTATAATAACGCCTGTTTTCGCCGCAGTCGTCGTCGGAGTTCCCGCAGGAGGCAAAGAGGGACGCGAACGCGACGACTAACGTAAAAAAGCCCAGGCGCGCAATCATTACCGCGCCTCAAACCCCAGCTTGGTTTTGCGGAGCAGGCCGCAGCCTTCCGAAAGCCAGAACAGCATCAAGTCTCTTTTCGCCGCGTTGACCGATTCCGTCGTAGCGACCGGCTTGTCGGTTTCGTATGTTTCAGCCCATTTAAGCGCCGTCGAAAGGCTGTTGCACGCGAGCAGCCCCGTTCTGTTGGCCGTCTTCTCGACGCCTTTTATCCAAGCGGCGGCGTTGAAGGGAGTTTGCGCGGCCAAATATTCGCCCACAAACCGCTCAAGCTCCGGCTTGCGTTTATCGGGCGTCTCTTTGGCGATTTGACGTTTTATCCTATCCGCCGCGTCCGCGTCGGCGGAAGAGCGGAAGGACTCGTTGAAGAGCGAAATCGCGGCGTGGAGTATTTCCGCAAGCTCTTTCGCTCCGTACATCAGCGCGAAGACGAAATCGGGGCGCGCCAAAGCGACTGCGCGGCCTATGTGAAACAGGGCGTCGGCTTCGCTTTGCCGGGCGAACATGTCTTCGGGTATCAACACCGTCGGCGGATATACGGGCGCGGTCTCGGCTCTGTGCGCGAGCGAAGATGAAGCGTAAACTTCGGGCTCCGGCGCCGCGGCCATTCCTATAGTTTGGTTGAAGAGGTTGCAAATCGACAAGCCGTCGGTCAGTTCGATTTTATTGCGTTTGTTGGCTCCGCAGCCGCTTCTGTCGCGAGTCGCAAGCGACGGGACGTGATGGTAGAGAATCGAGAATATCTGGCCGGCGAAGTTTTGGCACTCCGGCGGCATTACGAAGCTGTAATACTCTTTGCGGTCGAGGTTGTCTTTGGGCTCGGTTCTCCGGCTCTGCGAATGACGCTGGTAAAATTCTTTTGCCTGCGCGTCTCCCGCCTTTAAATAGTTTAAAACGCAAGCGGCGCGGAAAGCTCCGTCGATGTCGCCGGCCTCTAGCCGCTCGTCGAACAAGGCCTGATGCGCCGACGCGTTGAAAACGTTTTCGGCGATCGCCGCATACCGCGTTCCGCCGCCGTCGTCTTTTCTTTCAAGTCCGGCCGCGAGCTCTCTGGCCTTGGCCGCCTCGCCCGCTTTTCCGAGCTTTTCGTCCAGCAGTTTGGCCAGCTTTTTAAGCAGTTCGGCGCGCTTTTTCGCCGAAGAATCCTCTTTAAACCTCGCCAAATGGCCGCGGTAAAAAACGTCGAGCTCCTCGTGCAATCCTTTTTCCGACAGAGCCTTTTCCGCTTTTTTAAAAACCTCCTCGTCGTCCGGCGAGATGTCGAGCGCCGAATTGAAATAAGGCATCGCGCCCGCCGGGTCGTTGGATAGTTCAGAGTAAACTTCCGCTATTTTAAGCGAGTATTCCCTCTTCTGCGCTAAATTTTCGGCCGTCGCCAGCAACTTTTTATAAACGAAAATTGCGTTGGCGTATTTGCCGAGCTCGACGACCGTTTCGGCGGTTTTCTTCAACAGTTCAGGGTCGTCGGCGTGAATGGATAGCGCGTGCTTGTACGCTTCGTATGCGTCGTTCGTCCGCTTCATCTTGCCGCGGTAAATCTCGCCTATAATAATCCACTGTTTCGCGCTTTCGGCTTTGGGCAGCGCCGAGCTTAGCATGACGCGGTATTTTATGGCCTTCTGCCAATTTTGCGCTCCCTCGTAGTATTCGGCGGCGGCGGTCAGCGCCGCAACCGACTTAGGGTTTATTTCGAGAGCCTTTTCGATTGAAGAAACCGCCTTGTCGTCGTTTCCCAGCTTGCCGTAAGCCTCGCCTATGCCGGCAAACAGCTCCGCGAGTTCGTCGGGCGTTTTCGTTTCCCGCAGTCTGGCCAAAATAATTTGGTTGTATTTAAGCGTCTTCTCCCATGCTCCTTCGCGTTTTGCGCAGCGCGCAAGGGCTTCCAAAAGGCCTCTTCGGCCTGAGTTCAAATCGTACGAGCGGGAGTAATTCTCAAGCGCGGCTCCGCCGTCGCCCAAATTTTCGCAAACGGTTCCTAGAAGGAAATAAACTTCCGCCAGCGCGAGCGACTGCGCCTCGTCGTCGGCGTCGTAAAGCGGCAGCGACGCGGCTAGATGACGCCTCGCCTCAATCGGTTTGCCCAGCGAAAAAGCCATCGGCCCCAGTTCCTTCGCCGCGTCTGCGAATTCCTCGTCCGCCTCGGCGGCCTGCAGCATTACCGCGTAAGCTCCGGCGGGGTCGGCGTTTTTCATTGACGTCGCTTTTTCGTATAGTTCGCGCGCTTTCTGCCTGTCGCTCATTTTTACGCCTTTCGTCAAATCGCAACGGTATTTGTTTTTTATTTTGCTCAACGCAGGCATATTAACATTAATGATATATACGTCAAAAAAAACATAAATTGACCGTCCGTTTGACTGACTCATCCCCGCTTTCGTTCAATGCTAAAAAGGGGGCGTTAGTCGCCCGACCGCCGCTTTTTCGCTTTCTTCGCGCGCCCAAAGAAAGCGAGCAAGAAAGGGCGCCCGCCAAAGCGCTGAACTCAAATCCGCCGACTGCATCGACGCCGCTCTAACAATAGGGCGTCCGCGCAAACTCGCGATTTCGCTTATCCGCTCATCGCTCAAACAGCGCTTGCCGCTTTTCCTCTTGTTTTTCGCTGATTTTCGCATGCGCTCGGCGGGTTAAAAAAGGATGATAACGAAATTAATTAAAAAAACTTCGCGTTTCTCCGCGGCCTCGGCGGTTTTTTTATACAAAGCGAGACGAGTCAGGCCGTTTGCCGACTCTTTGCCTTTAAAAATGGTTGCGGAAAAAATTGTTGAGTAGTATATTCTTAAATAATATCTCAAAGAGAAAAAATCATTCGCTTCAAGGAGAAGGCAAATGGAAAAACTGGCTCTCAACGAACTGACGCTTACCGCAAACAGAATACGAAGAGATATAATAAAAATGCTGACTTACGCCGGTTCCGGCCATCCGGGCGGGTCGCTTAGCGCGACTGAAATTATGACCGCGTTGTACTTCAACGAAATGAATCACGACCCATCCCGCCCCGACAATCCGGCAAGAGACCGTTTTATTTTATCCAAGGGGCACGTCGCGCCCGTGCTTTACGCCGTTCTGGCGCGCAGCGGGTATTACCCGATTGACGAAATGAAAACCCTTCGCAAGCTGGGAACGCGCCTTCAGGGGCACCCCGGCAAATGCTCCGGTCTGCCGGGCATCGAGGTGTCAAGCGGCTCTCTGGGGCAGGGTTTGTCGGTCGGAGTCGGGCTGGGAATATCGTTTAAATACCTTGATAAGACGCCTCAGCGCGTTTACGTTCTTATGGGCGACGGAGAGGTTCAAGAAGGCTCCGTTTGGGAGGCGTTCATGTCGGCCGGGCATTACAAACTCGACAACCTGACCGCTTTTATTGATAAAAACCGCCTGCAAATCGACGGCAAGGTCAAGGACGTAATGGACATCGATCCGCTCGACGAAAAAATCAAAGCGTTCGGCTGGCGGGCGATAACCTGCGCCGGAAACGACATGCAAAGCGTTCTGAATGCGATTGACGAAGCCAAGGTCGCCGCCGGGCAGCCCTGCGCGATTATCGCCGAGACCGTCAAAGGAAAGGGCGTTTCGTTTATGGAAGACAACGCCGGATGGCACGGCAAGGCGCCTAACGCGGAACAAGGTCAAAAAGCGACGGACGAGCTGCTTGCGCAGTTCGAGGAGCTTAAAGCCAAATTCCCCAAAGATTACGAGACGCTCTGCGCTAAATACGACGTATTGACGGACTTTTAGTTCCGAAGAACAACGATAAGGAGCAAACTATGAACGGTAGCAATTGGCTGTTTGAATTCGATCCGTCGAAAGTTGAAAAAAAACCGACGCGCAAAGGGTTCGGTGAGGCGTTGGTAGAGCTTGGGAAAGAAAACCCTAACGTCGTCGCGCTTGGAGCCGACATTACGGGCTCGGTTCTTACCTCTTTTTTCAAAGAGGCTTTTCCCGAAAGATTTTTCTCCATTGGTATAGCGGAGCAAAACATGGCCGGCGTCGCCGCAGGTCTGTCGCTGGCGGGTAAGATTCCGTTTATGAGCACCTACGGCGTATTCGCCTCGTGCCGCTGTCTAGACCAAATCAGGACTACCATCGCCTATACTCCGTGCAACGTTAAAATCGGCGGAGCGCATGGAGGCATTTCGGTCGGTCCCGACGGAGCGACTCATCAAGCGCTGGAGGAATTCGCCATAATACGAGCCATTCCCAACATGACTTTTTTCTCTCCGTGCGACGCAAATCAGTCTTTTGCCTGCACAATGCTTGCAGGCCGCCTCGACGGCCCAGTTTATTTGCGTTTCGGCAGAGAAGCCGTGCCCAACATGACGCCCAAGGATTTGCCGGTAAAAGCAGGAGAAGCTCAGGTTTTCCGGCGCGGCAAAGATTTGGCGATCATCGGAACCGGCCACCTTGTTTATCACTGTTTGGAAGCTGCGTGGCATCTCGAAAAGCAGGGCGTTGACGCAGCCGTTATAAATAATTACTCCATAAAACCTATGGACGAGGAAACAATTATAAAGGCCGCCAAAGAGACCGGAGCGGTAGTTACGGCCGAGGAGCATCAGATAAACGGCGGTTTGGGCGGAGCCGTGGCGGAGATTTTATCCCGCAATTTCCCCGTATGGATGGAATCGGTAGGAGTGCGCGACTCCTTCGGCGAGTCGGGCGAGCCGGACGAGCTTATGACCGCGTTCAATCTCTCAACAGTTGACGTTATTAAGGCGTGCGTTGAGGTTTTACAGAAAAAACAGGCGGATTACGCTCTAATTGAAATGGCAAAGGCCGCCGCGGCGAAGGCCGAGAAGTAACCGAAAAAACGAACGGATAAATTCGCAGGCGGTTCAGGTGTAAAATGAATAAATTTATCGCCAGATCGGTGCAGTATTTAATAGATATAGCTCTGATGGCCGCGGCTTTTTTCGCCGCTTATTTGCTGCGCTTTAACGGCTACCCCGATTTGCAGCACGAGAAACATCTTTTTTTCCAGCTTCCATACGTAGTTATTTTTCAATTTATCGTTTTCGCGATATTCGGCATTTATTCAATCATTTGGCGTTACGTCGGCATGAACGAGATAAAGCTGTTTTTCGTCGCCAGCCTCGTTCAAACGATACCGCTATTTATTTTACGCTTCCTGCGGGTTCACGAATACGTCAGCATACCGATTTCGATTATCGTAATAGACTCGATACTCCTCTTTTTCGGCACCGCCGGAGCGCGCGCTATCAGAAGAATGATAATGGAGCGTAGGATTTCGACCACAAGCGATAAAAAGCGCGAGCGCGTAATGCTTATCGGCGCCGGACAGGCGGGCGTTATCGTCGCCAGAGAAATCGCCAACAACAACATTCCGTATAACGCCATAGGCTTCATCGACGACGACCCAATGAAGCGGGACGGATTCGTTCACGGCTTGAAAGTTCTCGGAAACACTAGCGAGATCGGCAAAATTGCCGACAAATACGACGTAAAAAAGGCGATAATAACTATCGCCAACGCAAGCGGCGCCACGATTCGTAAAATAAAGCAGGTATGCGAGGCAAGCGGAGTAAAAACAATAATAATTCCGCCTTTATATGAAATCATCGGCGGCAAACTGAACTTTTCGCAGCTGCGCGAAGTCAGCATCGAGGATTTGCTCGGACGAGAGTCGGTGCAGCTGGATAAAGAAGCTCTTGAAGCGTTTATCAAAGACAAGAAAGTCGCCGTAACTGGAGCGGGCGGCTCAATCGGCAGCGAGCTTTGCCGTCAAATTTACAACTACCGCCCCAAGACTCTTATTTTAATGGAGCAGGCGGAGAACGCTCTGTTTAATATTCACAGGGAAATTTTGCAAAATCAGAACGGCTACACCGAGGTAATCCCGACTATAGTTGACGTTTGCGACAGCAGGCGCGTGAACGACATTTTCGATTCTTCGCGTCCGCAGATAGTCTTCCACGCCGCGGCGCACAAGCATGTTCCTATGATGGAATGGAACCCCGGAGAGGCGGTCAAGAACAACATTTTCGGAACCAAGAAAGTCGCCGACGCCTGCGATAAATACGGCGCGGAAGCGATGGTTTTCATTTCGACGGACAAGGCGGTCAATCCTACGTCGGTAATGGGCGCCACAAAGCGGGCGGCGGAGCTTTACGTACAGGCGTTAAGCTCAAAGTCCAATTGCAAATACATTGCGGTAAGGTTCGGCAACGTGCTTGGCAGCGCCGGCAGCGTCATTCCGATTTTCAAGGAGCAGCTCGCCAAAGGCGGGCCGCTTTACGTAACGCACCCCGACATGGTTCGTTACTTTATGACCATACCGGAAGCCTGTCTGCTGGTTATGCAGGCCGCCACGATAGGCAATAAAGGGGAAATATTCGTGCTGGATATGGGCAAACCGGTAAAAATTCTCGATTTGGCGAAAGATTTGATAACTCTTTCCGGCCTTCGTCCTTACGAAGACATTGACATCGAGATAACCGGCATGCGTCCCGGCGAAAAGCTGTTTGAAGAATTGAACATGGACAACGAAAAGATGGAGAAGACGAGGCATCCTAAAATATTTATCGGCAAATTCCCCGGCTACGATTACGACCGCATTACTTACTATTTAGAGAAATTGGCGGAAATAAAATCGCCCGATCCTCGCGCGGAGCATTTAGCCACTTTGAAAGAAATGATACCGGAATTCAGTCCGGACGAATTGCGCATCGGCTCTACGCCTCGCTACCCGACATATAGAGGATAGACAATAGGCTGCGAAGTCCGGGAGGACGGGCGAGAGCGAAGGCAAGAAAAAGTTTTCGAAAGACTCTATAATTCCAAATAAAAAGGCGGCCTTACGGTCGCCTTTTTTTGTTTAACGATTGTCTCGCGTTGCTTTTACTTTTTCTTCTTCCATAAATCGTCGTTGATTTTGTTATCGGGCTTTACTTCCGTTTTGTTGTTCATCTTAACCCCTTTCGGTTCTTCCTGCTTCATTTCCGGCTTTTGGTCTTTTGCCGGGGCGTCGTCCTCGTGGAGAATGTGGAACTCCACGCGGCGGTTCTTTTCGCGTCCGGCCGCCGTTTTGTTGGACGCTATCGGTTTTTCGGGGCCGAAACCAATGGCGATTAGGCGCGACTCGTCGATTTTACCCTTTTCGATAAGGTGTTTCTTAACCGAATCGGCGCGCGCCTGCGACAGCTTTTTATTTAACTGGTCGGAGCCGCGGCTGTCGGTGTGCCCCTCTATGCGCAGCTTCATCGCCGGGTTGTTAAGAAGCGCGTCGGCAACCTCTTCGAGAAGGTGGAAAGATTTTTGCATAATAACGGCCTTGTTCGTCTCGAAGAATATTTTCTGTTTAAGCTCGATTCGGTTTTCGGTAATTACTATGGTGTCGTATTTCTTAACGTTAATTTGATGCGGACATCCGTCTTCGCTGCCGTTGCCCGAAATGGTGGGGCACAAATCGTTTCCGCGGCAGACCGTTATGTATTTCTTTGAGAGGCCGTTTGTCGCAACCCACGGATCGCACACGCCGTCGCCGTCTTGGTCGGGTATCGGACATCCGTCTTCGCTGCCGTAACCCGGATCGTCGGGGCATTTATCAAAGCCGCGGCAAATGGCTTTGTATTTTTCGTCCTGTTTGTTCTCCTTAACCCACGGATCGCATATTTGATCCTTGTCTTTGTCGGGGTTGGGGCAGCCGTCCGGAGAGCCGAATCCCGGATCTTTCGGGCATTTATCGGATCCTTTGCAAAGGCTCTTATACTTTTCCGACTGATTGTTTTCGGCAACCCACGGATCGCAAACCGCGTCTTTATCGAAGTCCGCGTTGGGGCAGCCGTCTTCGCTTCCGAATCCCGGCTCGTCGGGGCACTTATCGAGTCCGTCGCACTTGCCTTTGTATTTTTCGTTTTGCTTATTTTCCGTTACCCACGGATCGCAAACCGCGTCTTTGTCTTTGTCGGGGTTGGGGCATCCGTCGGGAGAACCGTAACCCGGATCGTCCGGGCAAATGTCTTCCATATCGAGTATGCCGTCGTGGTCGCGGTCTGGCGGATTACAGTAAAGATACGGGTCCTCCCATGCGTTAGCTTTTGCGTACGCTTCTTTGGAGTATTCCTCCGCCAAGTCGGCGTGCTTGTTTGCCGCCGAATAATTTCCCTGCGAGAATTCGTATTCGGAAAATTCCTTTTCGTTTTCGGCCAGCGCAAAATACTTGTAACCGCACTTCATTCCTTTGTGCGGCCCCTTGATAATGTCGGAGTATTTGCGCGAGTCTTCCTGCGCCTTCTTGGCTTTATTAAGAACGCTCTGAGATTCCTTCGTCTTTTTCTCGAATTTCTCGCGGATGGAGCAGGAGCCGCAGAAGAAAATAGCGGCAATTAAAGCAAAAGCAAGCGCGGCCTTTAATGAAATGGAAACGTATTTTCTCATTTGCCGTCTCCCTTCAATATATCGTCTTCGGAGGAAGACTTGTATTTTTTGCTTTTGCTTCCTTTGCTCTCGTCGACCGTCTGTTTGGACTTTTCGTCGTTCGTCGAGTCGATCGCGTCTTGAGCCTTCTTGGACGCCTTCTGCGCGTATTCGGCCGCTTGTTCAAACTGCGCGTATCCTTCAATCTCTTTGGCTTTAATAAGATAGCTGCGCGCCTTGAAGTAGTGATAGCAATAAACTCGTCCCGTGTCTATGACTTCGCAGCTCTTGTCCAGATATATGTCCGCGGCCTTTTTGCAGTAGTAATTGTCGCGGTATTGCTGCATCGGGCAGGTAAGACGGACGTTGCAGATGTTTTGCTGAGTTTCGGGGTGAATATTCGGCTGCGGACGCTTGCACCAATTTTCATAGAAGGCTTGGAAGTCGTCTTTATCGACTCCTTCCCATTTGGCTTTTTCAAGAGCCTGTTCGGCCTTGTAGTATATCGCGGACGTCGAGTTGACTGGTCCGCAAGCGAAGAAAATCAGCGGCAGCAAGAGCGCCGTTAAAGCGTTCCATGGCGGCGTCAAAAGTTTTCGGGTTCGCATATCACAACCTCTGAAATTCGCGGCGGTTTTGCGGTTTAAACCGGTTTTTTGCGTATTCAAAACTTAATTAACGTTTTTAATTCTATAACATCGGAAGAATTTTGACAATTAAATTTAAAAAAGATATTATTCCATAATATATACGACGATAAAGGTTCTTTAACATCCGGTTTATTGTAAAAAATCATTCAAACGCGCTGACGCCGAAAGGCGGAAATTTGCCAAAGGAGACTTTGATGCGTATCTATGAAAAGATCGCGGAGCGTTTGCGTTTATTAATTTTAATTTTAGCCGCGGCGGGTCTGCCCTGCGCGGTTTCCATAGCGTCGGACAAACCGCCCGACGCCAAACCGGACGCTGAAACCGACTTAAAAAGCTCCCCCGTCAAAACTGAAGAGGGTTCGGCCATCGAATTCACCGACCGTTTCGAGCTGATTTACGACGGACGAATTACGAGCTACAACGGAGACGACAAGAATTTAAAAGACGGAGCCGAAGCCTCGAAAGACCACAAACTTCGCCAAAGCGCGGAATTTGACCTTAAAGAAAAATCATGGGGGCATTTCAGGCTGTTTTTCTACGGCGAACTGATTGAAGACCTCGACGGAACAGCCGGAAAAAACGACGGAGACCGGACTAGCGGGGTATTCGACTCGTTCGGCGAGCGCGTTTACCCTTATTTATACCAGCTTGCCGCCGAGATAAACGACCTTTCCGTTCTCGACTTTCTGAGGCTGGGGCGGCAGTACGTTTCGCGTCAGTTTTCGGCGCACATAGACGGGGCAAACATATCTTTATCCTTTTTAGATAAAAAGGCTCTAACCGTTTTCGCTTACGGCGGAATACCGGTTCGGTTTTACGACGACGCCGACTACCTCGACGCTCTGCAGCTGGGCGGAGGCTTCTGCGTCAAGCTGCCATGGAAAATGAAAATCTCCGCGGAATACCAAGCGTTGAAAGACAAACCCGGAGAATACGGCTACTCAACGGTTTCTACCGACGCGGCCAGCGCTATTCCTACATGGGATATTAACAAAGGAAGCGCCTCCTTCTATCATCAGGCGGGAGTAACGGTCAGCCAGCCGCTCTTCGACGCGGCTCTTATATCTCTTTCCATGGCGACGCTGGACAAAAAGGCCCGTTACGTCAAAGCCAACGCCGCCTACCAAAACCCCGATTGGACGCTCGACGTTTACGCTTCGTATTTTTATCAGTTCATCGAAATTACCGAAACGCCAAGCGCGATTTCTCCCTTCGCGGCGCTGATGGGGCCGATAAAGCCTCATCAAAACTTTTCGCTGGATTTGTTTAAAGGCTTATACTCAGACAAGATTTTTCTCTCGCTTGGAACTTCGCTGCGCTTATTAGGAAACGGCGAGAGCGATTCGCAGTTCAACCATTCTTTCCACCACGAATATCTCGGCCTGACTTTCCGCAACCTTTTGCTCGAAGGGCTGGAGCTTAATCTGCACGGCGATATATTTCAGCGCAACGAAGATACGGACAACGTAACCTTTACCGGCGGCGGAGAAGTTTCCTACGCCGAAAAAGACTCGTTCAAGGCGGCCGTCGGCGGCTATTACAGCTTATATAAATACGACTATTATCTCGACCAAAACGAAAAGAACGACGTTTATACTTTCTTCGTTTCCGGAAAATACAATTTTTTGTCGTGGCTGTACGCCTCGCTTAAATACGAGCTAAACGCCTACGACGCATACGAGCACCGCATTACCGCGGTCGTTGGACAGCAGTTTTAAGGAGGAACGCAATGAAGAAGACTGAAAACATTTTCAAAGCGGTCATCCTTGCGGCGATAGCGCTTTCTGCTATTGCGGCGGCGGCGAGAGGCGGCGACGCCAAGTCGGACGCGTTCGACCACAAATTCCACATCGATCAGGGAACTAGCTGCAACGACTGCCACAAGACGGCGAAAGAGGCCGCCGAGGCCGGTATGCCCAAATGCGCCGACTGCCACGACGCCGGCAAATACAAAGACGCCTCGCATGCTAACAAATTGAAGGTCGCGTTCCCGCATAAGGCGCACAAGGACATGGATTGCAAGGATTGCCACGGCGACGTCGCTAAAAACGAAATGAAAACGCCCAAGACGGGCGACTGCGACAAGTGCCACGCCGAAAATCAAGTCGCGGCGACGTGCGAAGGATGCCACGGCAAAAAGAACTTCAAGCCCGAATATCACAACGGAGCGTTCAAATTCAAGCACGGCCTTACGGCTAAAATGCAGGTAATTCCGGAGCACGGAAAAGATTGCCGCCTCTGTCATAAAGCCGATTCGTGCAAGGCGTGTCATACCAAGGAGAAGCCGCTTAATCACACCGGATTTTGGCGGCTGCGCGGCCACGGGCTTAAAGCGCAGATGGACGCCGACTCGTCCTGCAAAACCTGCCACACAGAAAATTACTGCATCCGCTGCCACCAAAATTCCAAGCCTATGAGCCATACCGGCGCGTGGAAGAACTCGCACGGCGGCAGAGTCGAAGGGTCTAACTGCAAGGTCTGTCATCACAAACTCGAAACCGATTGCAAGGCTTGCCACAAATAAAAATCGTTTCGGAGGCGAAAATGAAGCGCTTCAATTTTAAAAAATTCCGCGGGGCATTGATTGGCTGCGCTCTTGCCGCTCTCTCGGCGGCCTCGTTTGGCTGCGCCAACGGCAACATGTATGAATCCGGTTTGAAGGGAGACGCAGAGGGAGGAGGATACCATCCGGACGGCTTCTCAAGCCCAAACCAGCACGGTTACGCTTTCTTCGATTCTACAAGCTCGTGCGCGGTCTGCCACGGAGCGGAACTCGACGGCGGCAGCGCGGGCGTTTCGTGCGACGCATGCCACGGCGGAGCGTCATGGCGGGCCGACTGTACTTTCTGCCACGGCGGAACGGACAACCAGACCGGAGCCCCGCCTAAGGGCGCGCGCGGACAGACGGCCAAGACCGATAAAGCGGTCGGCGCGCACGGCAAACACGTAACGGAAGGAGCCTTCCACTCCGCGTTCGACTGCTCGAACTGTCATCGGACGCCGATGACCTACAAAGACGCCGGCCACATAAACGGCAAAGCGGAAATTAAATTTTCGCAGTTGGCGGGAAGCTCCGCGGCATACGACGCCGACGACGCGAAGTGCAATTCTACCTACTGCCACGGCAACGGAAGAACGCCGGGAGCCGCCGTCGCATGGACAAGCGAAACCGGTACGACGTGCGGGTCTTGCCACGGCGACAAAGACGGAGCCGACAAACTTTCGGCGCGGCATAAATCTCATATAGAAGGCGGAGTAACGTGCGACAAATGCCACAACGGCGAAATCGACTCGAATAACGCGTTTACAGATAAGACGAAGCACATTAACGGCGCGAAGGAGGTGAAATTCGCGGAAGGAAGCTGGGACGCCGCGTCAAAGACATGCTCCTCAACGGTCTGCCATTCGGGCGATATGAAATGGGAAGGGAAAATTCACGAGGACGGTTACGCGGCGAAAGAAAAACACGGGCACGATTTCATAACTCCGGGGAGCGCATGCAAAACGTGCCACGGAGCCGACTTGACCGGCGGCTCAAGCAAAGTTTCGTGCGATAAGTGCCATACGGGCGGCGCGGGATGGCGAAACAACTGTACGTTCTGCCACGGCGGAAAAGACGACCAGACCGGAGCCCCGCCATACGGCGCGCGCGGCGAAACCGACTCGACAAACAAAAAGGTCGGCGCGCACGGCAAGCACGTAAACGAATCCGAATCCCATTCGGCGATAGCCTGCGAGGCCTGCCACGTCAAGCCCGCGACGATAGACGACGCCGAACACATCAGCGGAAAGGGAGAAGTCGCGTTCCACGGCGTTTCGGGCGCGAACGCTGTTTATAAAAACGACTCGGCGACCTGCAGCTCGGTTTATTGCCACGGCGACGGCCGCTCCGTAAGCGGAGACGTATTATGGACTTCGCAGGCGGCGGCTGCGTGCAATTCCTGCCACGGAGACGCGGCGAGCGCCCAAACATTGTCGGGCCGCCACGCGACGCACATCGGACGAGGAGCCAAGTGCGCGTCGTGCCACTCGGCCGCGGTTGACGCTGACGGAAAAATTATCGACAAAACGCTGCACGTGAACGGCGCCAAAGACATTAATATGACCGGCGGCGGACAATTCGACGCCGATGCTAAGACTTGTTCCAGTACGGTCTGCCACGCCGATACTCGCGGCTGGCTTGCGCCGGGCTACCATCCCGAAGGGTGGAGCTCTCCGGCCCAGCACGGCTGGAAGTTCCACGAAGACGCGAGCAAATGCGCGGCGTGCCACGGCGCGAACCTCGACGGCGGAACGAGTCAAATCGGCTGCGACTCCTGTCATACGGGCGGCGCGGGATGGCGAAACAACTGTACTTTCTGCCACGGCGGAAAAGACGACTCGACCGGCGCGCCTCCTTTCGGCGTTCGCAACGAGGCCGACTCGGCAAACCAGAAGGTCGGAGCTCACTTTAAGCACGCGAACAAAACGGCGACGCACGAAGCGTACGACTGCTCGCAGTGCCACGACAAACCGACGGATATTTTCTCGGCCGGGCACATAACCGCAAACTCGCGGCACGCGCAGGTTAAAATGAGCGGCGTTGCGGGCGCCGGAGCGGCGTACTCCGACGCGGACGCAAAGTGCTCTTCGGTTTACTGCCACGGAAACGGCAAACCCGGCGCGACCGGCGGCGCGTCGTGGACCGACGCTTCCGCCTCGACCTGCGCATCCTGCCACAAGGACGCGACCGACCCGTCGGAAATGTCGGGGGCGCACGAATTCCATCTGCTTCTCGGCAAGGTTTGCGCCGACTGCCACGCCGACACCGCGGGCTCCGACGGAAAAATAACGGGGCTCGCCAAACACGTCAACGGAGCCGTTGAAGTTAAAATGGCGGACGGAACGTGGGACGCGACGGGCAAGACTTGCTCCAACGCGACGGGCTGCCACGTCGATACGCGCGACTGGAACGCGGACAAGTATCACGCGGACGGCTGGAACGCGCCCAAAACGCACGGCTGGGCGTTCTTCGGCGACCCGGACAACTGCAAGGTATGCCACGGCGCGAACCTCGGCGGCGGGGCGAGCAAAGTCTCGTGCGACTCCTGCCATACGGGCGGCGCGGGATGGCGAACCAACTGTGTTTTTTGCCACGGCGGCAAAGACAATTCCACCGGAGCGCCTCCTTTCGGCGCGCGCGACGAGTCGGAAGAAACCGACCAGAAGGTCGGAAAGCATACGAAACACGTAACGACGACGGCAATGCACGACGCCTACGACTGCTCGCTGTGCCACGCCAAACCGACGGACGTTTTTACGAGCGGGCATATTACAAAGGGGTCGCAGCATGCGCAGGTAGCCTTCGGAGGCGTTGCTGCGGGCGGCGTTTACGACGTTTCTTCCGCGTCTTGCTCTTCGGTTTACTGCCACGGCAACGGCCTTGCGGGCGGAACGCTTAACGTCGTATGGACGGCCGCTTCCGCGGCGACGTGCGATTCGTGCCATCCGCTCGCCTCGCGCAACGGGGCGCACGAGGCGCACTCCGGCTATAAGTGCAACCGCTGCCACAGCTTAACGGCCGATGCGAACGGAAACATATCGGACAAAACGAAGCACATTAACGGCGAGAAGGACGTGAAGTTGACAAGCGGAACGTACAACGCCTCGAACAACAGTTGTTCAAACGTCGGCTGCCACGGAACGAGAAATTGGTTCGGCGGCAAGAAATAACGCGGCTAAATAAAGGCATGAATCCCCTTTTCCAACTCGGAAAGGGGATTTTTTTTGCTTAAAGCGCTTGTCAAAAATATTGGTTGAAATTTTAATCGCCGCGGGGCGCTGATAAATGAAGCGGATGCGGAATTTATCAATGTCTTCAAACTAATAAACCGCGCTCGCGCCGCTCTTATCAACGCAGCCCAGACCTAAATAACCGACAAAAATTTTTGCAAACGCTGTATGAATCGGCGGCAGGTCTCGCAACCCTTCGAGGCCGCGGGTTTGGAAGCGGCGTTTGTATTCGTAGAACTGGGAGCGGGAAACGCCTTTCATTTTGAACGCTTTTGTAACGTTTCCCAGCGGTTCTGCGACTTCTAGCAGGCTCATTTTATGACGGACGACTTTTTCCCGCTGGGGTCGGTTCTTTTCCGTTTGCGGTTTCGCGTTTGGCTGTTTGCATTCGTTTTCTCCTTTTCGGTTTCGGCGGCGGCGGCTTTTGTCGCGTCCGGGAAAAATACGCGCGGTCCCGGCCGCTGACGC